>DATLNB010000013.1:0-82434 GCA_035536995.1 Chthoniobacterales bacterium
CGCGATGGACCATGCTGCAAAGACCTTGTCATAGGTCCATTTCGCCCCGAACTGAAAATAACTGTATCGCGACGGCAGCGAGGAGATCTGTTCGGAGGTATGGTCGCGAAAAGGGGTGAGCTTCTCGCAACCAATCATGTCTGCCTTATGGGAGAAGTAATAACTGGTTGTATCAAAGAGATAGGAAGTGACGTCAGCTGACGAAGCTCCCAATCCAAAGCGCAAATCCCGGAAGGCAACCGCCTTGATTTCGGGACCGGGCGGAATAAGAAATGTGTAAGCCATCTGATTGAGCGCGCCATCGAGTTTCTCCCAATGCATTGAGCCACCGAAAAACTCGATGCCCCTTCTCATGAACGATCCCCAATCTTGAAAAGTGGAACCTTCCGCCTGCATTTGGTTGAGGAGGGAGAGGAGCTTGCGCGCGTCCTCCGATTTAGTCTCGGTGGTCAACCTTTGCAGGAGAGCACTGCGTGACTGAGGTGCTAAGTCGTCGATGAATCGGAGGCGCCAGAGAAAGGTGTAGCCAAGGCGAGAATGAGGATGATAGCGGGTTTTCCGGGCCAGACCCTGGACGGTGAAGTGCGCGGTGGCGAAAGCGGCCAGCACGATAATCACGGCGAGAAATACTTTCCGCAGGTCCGTTCCGGCTGACCCGGGTGACAACGTTCGAACAAAAAAGCGCCGCTGGATTCCCTTCAGAATCCAGGACAGAACCAACGCACCGGGAAGAAGCGCGACCAGGCAGAGATTGATGTGGCGTGAAAGAAGGCAGCCGGTTAGAGCGGAGGCAAAGACCCACCAATCACGCCAGGAACCCTCATCGCGGCTTGCCACCAAACGAATCGCAGCCCCGACCAGGAGAACGATCAGGATAAGACTCAAGCTTTCCGAGCCCACGCAGTGCGCGAAAGTGTAAAACAATGAGATGGTCCCCCACGCCAAAGCCATGGCCAGGCGGACCCAGAAAATCGAGGTAATCGCGGTCAGAAAATAAAAGGCGGCGCCGGCCAGGGCCAGATGTTGGCCGAGAATGAGAAGCGCAACTCCAGTGTCGGTCAGGCCGGGCTGGCCCGTTCGCGGCGTCGATGTAGTTGAGGGGGGAGCGGAATTTTCGAGAAGCTCACCGAGCAAGAGCGGAACCTTCGCAAGATGGCAATACGCGGCCCCATGGCCCCAGAACGTCGCGACAAGCGGATCCTGAACGAGTTGATTATAGGCGTCGCTGTCTCGCCAGAGGGGCGGAATCGTCGCGATCATCCAGGCCGATGGAGATAGCAGGATCAGGAGGAGGACCCAGGCTTGGACAAACCGGAGCCGCCCGGGTGGCGCGGCCGTTTTCTGCGCTGTCATCGTTTGATCGTGGAAGTCGGGGGCCTGAGCCATCCAGACTTTTCGTTGGCCTTTTGAGCTGCGCTACTCGTAAGTTTCCCAAATGTCGGGCGACGAACCAAAAACTCCGGACGATCCCACCCCGATTATAGCTGCGCCGACCGATGTCGCGCCCTTGTCTCATCGTTCGCCCAAACCCGGGCATGAGCGCACCGCGGACGAAGAGCCGGATGTAATCGATTGGGAAAGGCTGGCGGCAAGCGAGGGCTTTCGCAGCCTCTTGAAGGCGAAACGCCGTTTCATTGTGCCGGCCACCATTTTCTTCGTGGTTTATTATTTCGCGCTACCGGTCCTGATCGGATACGCCCGGCCGCTGATGGAAAAGACCGTGTTCGGTCCGGTTAACCTGGCTTATTTGTTTGCGCTTTCGCAGTTCTTCGTCGCCTGGATCATTGCTGCTTTGTATGTGCGGGCGGCGGCGCGGTTCGATCGGATGGCGAACGAGGTGGTGTCGGGGAGGAATGATCGTTCTGAATCGTGATCGTGCTCATGCTCATGCTCGGTGTGCGTGGTTCATGATTATGAGCAAGAGCAAGAGTAAGAGCATGAGGAAGAGGGGGAGGGGATGACAGCGGCGCTGGCGATGTTTCTTGGGTTTGTGCTGGTGACGCTGGGGATCACCTACTGGGCGGCGCGGCGTTCAAGCGGCGACGTAGCTTACTTCGCGGCGGGCCGGAGGATCACAGCATGGCAAAACGGCCTGGCGGTTGCGGGCGACTACATGAGCGCGGCCAGCTTTCTCGGGATCGCCGGCATGATTGCCTTCAACGGCTATGACGGCTTCATGTATTCGGTTGGCTGGCTGGTTGCCTACCTGACGGTGCTGCTCATCGTGGCTGAGCCGCTCCGCAACGCCGGCAAATACACGATGGCGGATCTCCTGGCCTACCGGCTGAATGCACGCCCGGTCCGCGCGGTCGCCTCACTCAGCACGTTGACGGTTTCGACCTTCTACATGATCGCGCAAATGGTCGGGGCCGGCGCCCTGGTCAAACTTCTTCTCCCCGGTGTGAACTATGAGACCGCCGTGATTGGCGTCGGAATTCTCATGATCGTTTATGTCGTTTTCGGCGGAATGCTGGCCACGACCTGGGTCCAGATCATCAAGGCCGTGTTGCTCATGAGCGGCAGCATCTTTCTCTCGGTCCTGGTGATGAAACATTTCGGATTCAGCTTCTCCGCCTTTTTTGAGGCAATCAGTCACGTGACCTGGACCAATGCGAACGGGGCGACTGTCACCCGTAATTTTTTCCAGCCTGGCCTGCTCTTTAAACCGCCCTGGGGAGCGATCGATCTGATCTCGCTAGGGCTTGCGCTTATTTTCGGGACTGCTGGACTCCCCCATATCCTGGTCCGGTTTTACACGGTTCCCGACGCGAAAACGGCGCGGCATTCGGTTGTCTGGGCGATGTTGATCATCGGCCTCTTCTACATCATGACGACCTTCCTCGGGTTTGGGGCGGCCACGATTCTGACACCCGGCAAGATCACTATCGAGAACATGAGCGCGCCTCTCCTGGCGGAAGCGCTGGGCGGCGAAGTATTTTTCGCGTTCATCAGCGCGGTCGCGTTCGCCACCATCCTGGCGGTAGTGGCCGGCCTGACGATCAGTGCCTCCACCAGTTTCGCCCACGATTTCTACACCAACGTGATCCACCACGGCCGGGAACGGCGGCCTGGCGAAGAGGTTCGGGTGGCGCGCATCACCGCGTTTGTTGTCGGCGCAGTGGCCATTCTCCTCGCGATCAAACTTCAAACCGTAAACGTCGCGTTTCTGGTTGGCCTTGCGTTCGCGGTGGCGGCAAGCGCCAATCTGCCGGTCATCGTGCTGAGTATTTTCTGGCGCCGCTTCAACACCGCCGGGGCAGTCGCCGGTCTGCTGGTGGGGCTGATTAGCTCGATTGCGCTGATCATGATAAGTCCGAGTGTCATGGGAACCGACGCGAAAGCCCTCATCTCAGGGCAACCGATCTTCCCCTTGCGAAATCCCGGTATCGTTAGCATTCCCCTTGGTTTCCTGGGGGCCCTCATCGGGACGTTGCTGCGCCGGGAGCCGCAGGCGGAAGCGCGATTTGCCGAGCTGAGCGTCCGGGCCAACACCGGACTAGGCGCCGAGAAGGCGACGGTAGAATAGCTGCTGCTCCGCGTCCCCGTCTCGAGCGCCAACGGCGCGAATTCAACTTAGCCTGGGGCAACGCCCCAGGATGCCGTGACGTTAATGTGATCCAGCGCTTTCAGCGCTGTGACATTTGAGGTGCGAAGTTCCCTGGGGCGTTGCCCCAGGCTAAGTTGAATCGGACCTTTGGTGCTCGGCTCGGGTCGCGGCTTAAATCGCGTCCGGAGCCCTTGCTCGGGCGATAGATTCCACCGAAAGAAACAGGTGCCCGCGCGAGCGAGTGCCTTTAGATTCGCGGATGCAAAAGGCTCATCTCTTCTTTGCGCTCATTCTCGCAGGGGCGGCCACTTCTTTAAGCCAGACACCGGCTCCGCAAGCCTCCGACGAATCGAAGCGCGCGAACGAATTTCTCGATAAGTGTTTCGACGAATTTGTCGCGACCCATCCGCAGATTGAATCGTCCCTCGGGATCAAGACCCACAACGACCAGTGGAACGACATCTCGGAAGAGGCCGGCAAGCGCGACCTGGAGACGGCCCAGAAAAATCTGGCGGAGCTCAGACGCCAGTTCCCAAAGGAGAAACTCGATAAGCAAACCCAGCTGAGCTGCGATCTCTACGAGTTCCAGGTCCAACGCGATACGGAGGGATTCAAATACCGGTTAAATAATTACCCGGTGAACCAGATGTTTGGGGTGCACTCCGAGATCCCGACCTTTCTTATCAACATTCACAAGGTAGACAGTCAGAAGGATGCCCAGGCCTACGTCGCGCGTCTCAACGGGATCCCGAAGTTATTCGACCAGCTCCTCCTTAACCTAAAGGAGCGGGAAGAGCGCGGCGTGATCCCACCGAAGTTTGTTTTCCCGCTCGTCCTCGAGGCCTGCGAAAAGGTGATCAAAGGCCAGCCTTACGAGGAGTCCGGCCCGGTGAGTCCTCTCCTGGAAGATTTCACTAAGAAAGTCGCCGGGTTAAAAGACCTGGACCAGCCGGCACGGGACGCACTCATCGCCGATGCTCGCAAGGCGCTGACTGAGTCAGTCAAACCCGCTTACACAAAGTTGATTGCAGCGTTGCGAGAGCAGGAGAAAAAAGCCAACGACGACGCCGGGGTTTGGAAGTTCCGGGACGGCAAAGAATTCTACGAATTCGCTCTGCGCCGGACGACAACCACGAACCTGACGGCCGACCAGATTCACGAGACCGGCCTGAAAGAGGTGGCGCGGATCCACGGCGAAATGCGCAAGATCATGGAGCAGGTGAAGTTCAAGGGCGACCTGCAGGCTTTCTTCAAGTTCATGCGGGAGGATCCGCAGTTCTACTTTCCGCAGACCGAGGAAGGTCAACAGAAGTATCTCGCCATGGCCACGAAGATCATCGACACGATGAAGGGGCGGCTCGACGAGCTTTTCCTGACCAAGCCCAAGGCCGATTGCGTGGTCAAGGCGGTGGAACAGTTCCGGGAGAGCTCGGCCGGGAAGGCCTTTTACAACCAACCGGCTCCCGACGGATCGCGGCCGGGAATGTTCTACGTGAACCTCTCCGATATGAAGAGCACGCCGATCTACGAGCTGGAGTCGCTGGCCCACCATGAGGGAATTCCCGGGCACCACATGCAGATTGCGATCGCGCAGGAGCTAAAGGGTATTCCAAAGTTCCGCAGGTTCGGCGGGCGTTACACGGCCTACAGCGAAGGGTGGGGACTTTACAGCGAGCTGACGCCGAAAGAGATCGGAATGTATAAGGATCCCTATTCAGATTTCGGGCGGTTATCGCTCGAGCTTTGGCGAGCCGGCCGGCTCGTAGTGGACACCGGGTTGCATTCCGAGAAGAAGTGGACCCGGCAGCAGGCCATCGATTACCTGAAACAGAACACGCCTAACTCCGAAGAGGACTGCGTCGATTCGATCAATCGCTACATAGTCATGCCAAGCCAGGCGACGGCCTACAAGATCGGTATGCTGCGAATCCTGGAATTGCGCGAGAAGGCGAAAAAGCAGTTGGGCGCGAAGTTCGATCTCCGGCAGTTTCATGACGTCGTCCTGACTAACGGACCGGTGCCGCTCGACATGCTGGAACAACTGGTCGATGCCTGGGTAAAATCGAAGAGCGCTGGTTAGTCCGCCACCGCCGGAAAAGGCTCGTCTTTAAGAAACGCGCCTGATACCCTCTGAAGTCATGAAGGCCATGACTAAAGTCAGTGTCGCATTCTTATTCGCCGCGTTTGCCGTTTCTTCCAGTTTTGGAGGAGCGCAGGCGCGAGGTGTAGCAGGCGTCGATGTAGTCGTAAAACAAAACCCGAGCAAGCGCGCGGTGACTGATGCCGGCGGCAACTTCGCCTTCGACGGCCTGGCCCCGGGTGCCTATGTCGTGTCGTTCCGCGCCCCGAAATCACGGGGGGACACAAAATCCGCCAATACGGATAAGGTGACCGTGGCGACCTCCTATTCGATCAAGATCGACGGAACAAAGCGGCCGATTACGCAAAGCGGGCTGACCAGCGACAAGCTCCTGGGCGGAGTCGATGTCCGCGTCGAGTTGGGAGCAGGTGCCAGGATTCGAGGCCAAGTCCTGGCGGGCGGGAGCAAGAAAATGGTTTGGATTCCGAAAGAACTCGGGAGCAACATCCCGGGACATTGGGTCGAGGCCAACTCGCTTGAAGCCAAAAGATTCAGCACCCAGACGCATACGGGCGATGACATGCGGGAAATGATGCCGCGCGCGAACGCGAACATGCTCGATCCCATGGAGCGCAGGAACGACAACCCCAGGTAGATCGGCTCAGGCGGCTGCCCGGAGGAGAGCGGCTTTTGCGCTCGACGCGGACCAAACGCGTACCTATCTTGGTTTTATGAAGACCATTATTCGCATCAGTTTTTTATGTTTCCTGGTGGTCGCCGTCTCCATCGCAACCGCGGCGGCAGCGGTCCCTCCGATGAGCGTGACCGTGTCGGACGCGAGCGGTAAAGCGGCCTACAAGGGCGGCACCAACAACACTGGCGTGTTCGCGACTCCGAAGCTTCAGCCCGGCAATTACGTCGTGCAGCTCAACGCGAAAGGCGGGGCTTTGAAGGGCCACAATTACGCGATCGTCGTGTCGGCCGGAAAGAAGAAGGTGGCGGCGAACTCCGTTCCCGGAGAAAAGTTCACCGCGGGCGGAGTGGCCTTGAAGGTGGAAGTCGGAGCCGGGTTGAACATCACTGGGCAGGTGGCGGAGGAATCGAAAACCGCGATGAAGAACGGCAAGAAGATGGTTTGGATCCCGCCAATTATCGGCAGCAACATGCCGGGGAAATGGGTGGAGGAAGATTCCGCCGAGGCCAAGACCTCGCGGACAACCCGGACGATGAGCAATGAGAATGTGAACGCCATCAAGGAGCAAACCCAGGGGCCGGTAGCAAGGTAGGTCTGGGCGGAAGGCGAAGCGGAACCCGCGGGCCTGACCTCAAGGTCGGGCGCCAGATGATTTGTGCCGGCGGAGGGGATCGAACCCACACGATCTTGCGATCACTGGATTTTGAGTCCAGCGCGTCTGCCAATTCCGCCACGCCGGCTGGTGACCGCTGACGTTTCGCCCTTGGCGAGAACCGCGCAAGTGAAAAGGTCAGGTTTTCGAGCTGCCTGAGTACCGTTCGGTCGCGACCTGCGTCGACACTCTTCCCCGAGCCGCATCGCACGGCGCCTGGGCGACGGCTACTTGAAGAAAGGGGAAGTAGGGCGCGCGAGCGAATTGATTTGAATTCTTAGCAAGTTCGCGTGCTAGGCTCGCTATCCAAGATGATGCGATCATTTTGGTTAGCTTTCACGCTCTGTCTTGCGACTACCACCCTCGCTCAGGAGCGCGCGGTTCAGCTCCTGATTCCGTCGCGCCAATTGGAGCCGACCAGCACCTTCGAGCTCCGGTTTGCCACGGAAATGGTTCCTCCGAGTGAGATTGGAAAGGTCGCGCCTGTTTCTCCACTGGTTTTTTCTCCGGCAATCGAAGGCCAGTTCGTCTGGCTCAGCACCCGGAGTGGGACCTTCGCGCCCAAAGGCATTCTTCCGCTCGGCACTAAGTACCAAATCACGCTGCGGAGCGGGGTGAAGGACGCGGCCGGGCGCGACGTGAAATCCAATCTGCGCGAATCCGCCGAGACCCAGCCTTTTCGCCTCAAGGGGACAATGGCGCTGGGTGGCTCTGATCCGGAAGACGCGCCCGCGAATCCACGATACCTCGTCCTTTTTAATGCAAATGTGAGCGCGAGCGCGGCCGGGAAGTTCTTCCGGTTCACGAATTCCGCCGGCACCAGGATCGACGCGAAGGTTGAGCAGGCGGATGACCCCAAGAACCGCGACCACGTTTTTCCTTCATACCAAAGTGAAGACCGGACGGTGACGGTATGGGGCGAAAAGCCGGCGCCGGTTGAAGACGAAAACGATGCTGAGAAGGAGAGCGATAAGCCGCGGCCAATCCGCAAGAATGTTCTCCTCGTTTCCGCGAGCAAACCGTTGCCTCCCGGCACCGATTGGAAATTGACGATCGACCCGGGGCTGCCGGCGGCCGAGTGGAAGACCACCCTGGCTGCACGGAAAGAGGTCGTCATCGGAAAGGTCAAGCCGTTCGCCGTCATCAGCGTAGCGGCGGAGAGTAACCGGATCGCGGGGCGGCGAATCGTCATCCGGTTTACGAAAAACTTGTCGCCCGAAGTGACGGCGGAAACGGTGTCACGGTGGATCAGCGTCACACCGGCGCCGGATAAGTTTAAGTTCGAGGTCGAGGACGAGACGATCACCCTGAAAGGGGATTTTGCCCTTGGGCCGCAGTACCGCGTCGCGATTAAACCCGGTTTGCCGGCATCACAACCGTTCAAGTTCGAACGGGCGCAGACCAACGATCTCGTCTTCAAACAGATTGCACCCCGCCTCTACTTCGAGGACTTCGCAACCCAACAGCATCTCTCCGGGAGCCGGCGTTTCCGCCTCCTCGCGGTGAACATTCCTCGGATCCGCGTGACCGCCCGGCGGTTCACCGGCGATACGACGCCGGTCGCGGTGAAGGCCTACGATCGCTACGAGGACTACAGCAACGAGGAGCGGCCGCCAGACGAGATGTATAACCGAATCGACGTCGAGAAGCTTCCGGGGGAGGTGATCTGGGAACGCGAGCTCAAGACAGCCGCTGAAATCGACAAGCCAGAGACGCTGCCGCTGAGCTGGGATGAAATTCTCGGGCAACACAAGACTGGCGCAATCTTGCTGACGGCGGAATCGGTTGATCCCGTTACCGGGGACAAGAAACGGGTTGGGACACAGGCTGTCATTCAGTTAACCGACATCGGCTCGGTTTGGAAGCGGGATGACGACGGTATCACGCTCCATCTCTTTTCGCTCAGGACCGGGGCCAGTCTTTCTGGCGTCCGGTTGCGACTACTCGATACCGAACAAAAACAGATGGCGGAGGCGGTGACGGACGCCCAAGGCGGCGCGCACTTGCCTTACACGACGGAAGTGCGCTGGGTGTTCGCGCAGGGAGACGGGGACGAACACCTTATTTCGATTAATTCAGGCGAAGCATTGGTCCCGCTTTATCGCCTCGGGGTGACAGACGACTACGGCGAGGAAGAATCAAATCTCAGCTCGATCTTCCTCTTCACCGAGCGTGGCGTCTATAAGCCGGGCGACACGGTCCATCTGAAGGGCATCGCGCGGAACCTGAACGCAAACCAATCGACCCTTCCGGCTGGGAAAACCGTGACGATCAAGGTGAGCGACGCGAAAGATCGTCAGTTCTTTAACAAGACCGTGACGCTCTCGGAGTTCGGCTCGTTCGCGGAAGATATCCAGATTCCGTCCGGAACAGTCGGAAAATATCGGGTGGCCGTCGCGGACGACGAGAAGGAGCGCAAGCTCTCGGGGACCATCGATTTCCAGGTCCAGGAATATCGGCCGAACGCGTTCGAGATTACGATTCCAACTCCGTCGGCGGCGACCGGTCCACTTTCTCTCGAGCTTCCAGTGACGGCGAAATATTTCATGGGCAAACCGCTCGTGAAAGCGAAGCTGACGTGGTCGCTGGTCGCGCGAGACGATGCTTTTCGCCCGGATGGAATGGCTGACTTCGCGTTCAACAATGCGATCGACGATTTCCGATTGAACAAGGCGCTCGACCGCCTTTCGCAGTTCAATGCGCAGGGAGACTCGGAGGTAGATGCGACTGGCACGGCCAAGATCGCGGCGCAATTGCCGGTCAACCCGAAGGCGCCGCAACCGCGCGCAACCAAGCTGCTCTGCGAAGTGACGGATCTCAGCCAGCAGACCGTTTCCGAGTCCCGCTCCTTCGTCCAGCACAGCTCCGATTATTACTTCGGGCTGCGCCGGCTCGACCCACTTTTCAAGGAAGGCGCGCAGTTGCCGATTGAGCTGATCGCAGTCGGCGCGGACGGCAAGGTGTTGAGCTCAGCCGTGACGGCCAGGATTCGGTTAACCCGGATCATCTGGCAGACGAACCGGCTGGCCGCGGCCGGCGACACGACGGAGTTCGAGAGCAAAGCGGAGCTTCACGTCGAATGGGAACGTGAATTGACGACGACGCCCGGTTTGGGGACCGATCGCAAGCCCAAGGTCGCGACGCTAGCTGACGCAGTGGCGGGAAAACCCGGCCAGTATTTGCTCGAAGCAACGGGCAAGGACGACCACGGCCACGACATCCTCACCGCAGTAACGTTCGAAGTCGCCGGACCGGGCGAGACCGTCTGGAATTATCGGAACCCCTTTGCGATCGATCTTGTGACCGACAAGGAGAGTTACGCTCCGGGGCAGACCGCGACCATCATGGTGAAGACCCCGATCGCGGGCGAAGCGCTGGTCACCGTGGAACGAGACCGTTTGCTGCGCTCGTTCGTTACGAAATTGAGCGGGAACACGCCGTCCATCCAGGTGCCGCTTCTGGAAGGCGACGCCCCGAATGTTTTCGTCTCGGTCATGCTTCTACGCGGCGCGAACGACAGTCCGCGCAAGATCAAGGCGCCGGAATATCGCATTGGTTATTGTGAAATCCGGGTTGCGCGGCCCGACGAGAAGCTGGCGGTCTCGGTGAGGACCAGCGCGCCGACGGCAAAACCCGGGGAAAAAGTGCAGCTCGATGCCGAAGTGCGTGACGCGGCCGGCAAAGTCGCCGCGGATTCGGAGGTTGTCCTCTTCGCGGTAGACGAAGGAGTCCTTTCCCTGACCGGATACAAGACGCCCGATCCGCTCACGTTCTTCAACCAGCGGCGCCGTCTCAGCGTCCAGACGAGTCTTACCCTGCCGACACTCTTGAAGGAGGAAGCGGAGGAATCGGACTTCGCGAATAAGGGATATTTAATTGGCGATGCGAAGGGCGGGCCGCCTGCAGTCGATGGACTTCGGAAAAACTTCATTGCCTGCGCCTTTTGGAACGCGACCCTGCGGACGGACGCGCAGGGCCGGGTCCACGCAGAGTTTGATGCCCCCGACAGCCTGACACGATACCGCGTGATCGCGATTGCAGCCTCCCGCCTCAACCAATTCGGCTCCGGCGAATCAGCGATCGAAATCAACAAACCAATCATGCTCGAAGCGTCGCTCCCGCGTTTCGGCAACCAGGGCGACAAGCTCGTTCTCCGCGCGGTTCTCCATAACAACACGGACGTTGCCGGTGAAGCGGATGTTGAATTGCAGCTCGATGTGACCGCCAAGGCGAGCGAAACGAAACGCCGCGTCAGCATTCCGGCGCGCGGCTCCGTCCCGCTGGATTTTCCAGCGGAGCTGGTTGCAACCGGTCGCGGCCAGTGGCGTTGGAGTGTGCGCTTCACCGCTCCCGGGCAAGAGGCTTTGACCGACGCGCTCCAATCCGAAATCGATGTCCATTATCCTGCGCCCCTCATCCGTGAAGTCCAAACGAAGCGGATTGAAACGAACGACACTGAAGTGGCGCGGGTTTCCGATCCGCAAATTCTGGAGGGGACCGGCCAGCTGAACGTGGACGTCTCGAACACGCGCGTGACCGAGATCCGCGAGTCACTCCGGCAACTCCTCCAGTACCCGTACGGCTGTGTCGAGCAAACGACATCAAGCCTGTTGCCATGGCTGACTGTTCGTGATTTGCGCGCCGCCCTGCCGGAATTGGCGAAGAGCGACGCCGAAGTTGCCGAAGCGGTCCGGCGCGGGGTGAATCTTCTGCTCTCGATGCAGACCAGCTCGGGAGGTTTGAGCTATTGGCCCGGGGGACGCGAACCGATGCTGTGGGGAAGCGCTTACGGCGGCTTCGCACTCGCCCTCGCGCAAAAGCAAAAATTCGCTGTGCCCGACGCCGAGTTTAAAAAGCTGCTTGGGTATTTGAGTGAGCAACTGCGCGGCACCGCTCTGGACGCGACCGGTTACGGATTGTCCGACCGTTGCCTGGCGGTTTATACGCTGGCGGTCGCCGGGAAACCGGAGCCGGCTTATCACGACCTTCTTTTCCAGAAACGCGCGAAGCTGAGCGCGGAAGATCGGGCCCTTCTTGCCCTGGCCGTGATCGAGAGCAACGGCCCCAAGGCGATGGTTGATGAGTTGCTCAAGCCTCCGGCCGGGAATGACGGTTACCTCGACCAATTTTTCGGATCGGTCGCTCGCGAAAACGCGCTTCACCTGATGGCGTGGACGCTGCATCAACCGGCCTCACCGCGAGTCGATGAGCTGGCCACTGAATTATTCTCGCGGCGGAGCAACGGCCACTGGAGCACGACCCAGGCGAATGCGTGGGCGGTCCTCTCTCTTTCTTCCTACATGCGAAAGATCGAGACCGGCGATCGGAATGCGGCCGGCGAAGTCCGCTGGAGCAGCGCGAAAGAATCGTTCGCGGTGAGTGAGGCGAAGCCGCTGGCCACTGCCCGTTTTCCCATTGACGCCAGGGGCGGCGCGGAGCCAATTCACCTGACGAAGACCGGTGGAACGGTTTACACGGAAATGACCGCCGAAGCGCGGCCGAAACTAATCGATCAACCGCGGCAGAATCGCGGTTACACCATTACGCGGCGCTACTCGAAGCTGGGTGACGATGGGAAACTGGGCCCCGCCGAAAACTTGCGTGTCGGCGATCGGATCCTGGTCACACTCGATATCGCGGTGACGCGGCGTGCGACCTACCTGGCGTTGGTTGACCCGTTACCCGCGGTCTTCGAGCCGATCAATCCAGTATTCAAATCGCAGGAGGTCCTCGCGGGCGAGACCCTGGGGACGGAATGGGTCAGCGATTACAAGGAGCTCCGGACCGATCGAGCACTCTTTTTCGCGGACGTGCTTTATCCGGGGCAATACACCCTTCGATATCTGGCGCGCGTGATTTCCGCGGGTGACGCCCTCGCGCCCTCGGCCAAGATCGAAGAGATGTATCATCCCGAGCGAATGGGGACCACCGAAGTGACCCGGGTTCACACGGAGTCGCTGCCGTAGGCGAATCGGAATGGTCCGGCGATTTTATCCAGGCTCGATTGTCGCGTCGCTCGCCGCGCTCATAATCGTAGTCGAGTTCGCCCCGCGCCTTGCGCCGATCCCGCCCGCGCTCCTTCGTCCGCCGGTCCAAAGCATCGCTTTACTGGATCGGAACGGGATCCCGCTCCGGGAGAGCCGTGTCGCTGAACGTTTCAGCCATCAGGTCGCGCTGGAGACCGTTCCCGCTCATTTGATCGATGCGATCCTCGCGGCGGAAGACAAGCGGTTCTATTCCCATCGCGGCGTCGATTGGTTTGCCACGGCCCGCGCCATCCTTGCTGGAATCACTCACGGTCGTGTCGTCTCGGGCGCCTCCACCATTACCCAACAGTTCGTCAAAATCTCGGAGCCACGTCCGCGAACGTTGCGCGTGAAATTTGTTGAGGCGCTTACCGCGCTCCACCTCGAGCAGACGTGGTCGAAAGACCGGATCCTCGCCGCCTACCTCAACCGGCTCGATTTTGGAAACCTCAACATCGGCGTCGCGGCCGCAGCGGATTACTATTTTGCGAAACCCGTGTGCGACCTGAGCGACGCCGAAGCCGCTTTCTTAGCGGGGCTTCCGAGGAACCCGCGCCGGTTGAACCCACACGTCTCGCCGGAAGCGGCGCGCCGCCGGCAGGTCGTTGTCCTCGAGAGGATGCGCTCCAACGGCCGCCTCGATGCGGCGCGCCACGAGCGAGCCCTCGCTGAATCGCTCACCCTGCGTCCGCCGCAACGGCGTTTCCGGGCGCCGCACTTTGTCGAGATGGTATTGCGCCAATTACCGGAGAGGCCCCCGAACGAATTCAAGACCACGCTCGATATCCGGCTCAACGATGAGGTGGAGAAAATCGTCCGCGAACGACTCGCCCAGCTGCGCGAACAAAACGTTGGCAACGCTGCCGTTGTCGTCATCGACAATACGACCGGCGACATCGTTTCATTGGTTGGTTCCGAGAATTATTTCGCGCCCGAAACCGGCCAGGTAAACGGCGCCTGGGCGCAGCGATCCGCCGGTTCGGCCCTGAAGCCATTCACCTATCTCCTGGCGCTCGAACGCGGAGCGACACCGGCGACCATGATCGCGGATGTCCGGACGAGCTTCGCTTCAGCCGACGGTTTTTACCGGCCGGAGAACTACAATCGACGGTGTTACGGACCGGTCCGTTATCGGACGGCGCTGGCCAGCTCGCTGA
Organism: Chthoniobacterales bacterium; assembly: GCA_035536995.1. Classification (GTDB taxonomy): domain Bacteria; phylum Verrucomicrobiota; class Verrucomicrobiia; order Chthoniobacterales; family UBA10450; genus AV80. The sequence continues at coordinate 14,157 of DATLNB010000013.1, forward strand.
ACATTCCGGCCGTCAAGGTGCTGATGGACGCGGGCGGCCCCTCGGCCCTTCATGAGCGTTTGAATGAAGTCGGCCTAACGACTTTGACGCGGTCGCCGGAGGTTTATGGGCTCGGGCTTACTCTCGGCAATTGCGAGGCTCGTCTCCTCGAGCTCACGAATGCCTACGCGAGCCTCGCCCGCCTCGGTGAATACCGTCCCTGGCGCGTTCTGCCTTCGACCGTGACCTCTTCGCATCGTTATTCCAAACCCGAGCTCGTCTGGCAGATCGCGGACGTCCTGAGCGACAACTCCGCGCGCACCCTCGCCTTTGGAATGAATTCGGCATTGCGGTTCGATTATCGTGTGGCCTGCAAAACCGGCACGAGCACCGACTTCCGCGATAATTGGACCATCGGGTTTACGCCGGAGTTTTCGGTTGGCGTTTGGGTCGGCAATTTTGATGGTGCGCCCATGCGCGAAGTCTCCGGCGTCACGGGGGCCGGCCCGATTTTGCACGCGGTTTTCGATCATCTCCACGCGAAGTTCGGCACAAGCTGGTATCGGACTCCGGACACGATTATCGAACGCACGATCCACCCGTTGACCGGTAAACTGTTAGCCGACGATGATCCGCGCGGCGTCGGCGAAAAGTTCGTGACCGGCCACCTGCCTCCGGCCGAATCGCCCGCGGACTATGATGACGCCGGCAGAGTCCGTCTCGCTCCTGAATATGGCGACTGGTTCCAGAGCGCAGAGAACAGCGTTGCCGATCGGGCTGTGCTTGATCTGGACCGAGGCGATTTGCAAATCACTTCGCCGTTGCCGGGAAGCGTTTACGTCGTTGATCCCGACATTCCTTCGAGCGGCCGCATTCCATTGATCGTAAATGGCGCTTCACAAGTGGAGTGGCGAAGCGACTCGTTGACCTGTCGGAGCGAGCGCGCCGGGGATTATGCGGACGCCGCGGAAGGCGAGCATCAGATTGTGGTGATCGATCCGGCGACGGGCCGCCAAGCCCAGACGCGGATCACAATCCGCTATTTGTAGTAGATGTTGTTACTTTCCTTCCTGAAATAAAGCTTGCCCTGGACTGCCCGGGCCCCAAGCTCGCCGCCAATGAAGAATATTACCCGCGGTATCCTCCTCCTAGTTATGGCGATCTCTCTGCGGCTCGCGCCGACGGTCCAGGCAGGGGACGATAAGTACGCCGCCATCGCGGTAAACACCAGTACCGGCAAGGGCGGCTATGGCAGGGGTTTTGACAGCGAGGAAGCCGCGGTGGCACGCGCACGCAAAGAATGCGGCGCGCAGGATTCGGAAGCTTTCTGGTGTAAAAATGCGTGGATCGCGCTGGCGATTTCCGATCGGAAGCCCGGTGGTTTCGGATGGGCATGGTCCGAGTCGAAATCGGAAGCGCGCAGCAAGGCTCTTGCGAACTGCAAAAAGTTCAACGGCGACGGCCGGGTCACAATTTGTGTATCGGCCTTCGGGGATTAGGGGCGATTCGGACTAAACGTTCGTTAGGTCGAACGATTGCAGGCTCCGCGGCGGGCCGAATATCTCGCGCAGCACGATCGCGTCGCGGACATTCTGGATCGATCCGAACCTGGCCTTGAGCTGCCCAGCTGCCGCGGGAAGAGGGCGGCGCGTTTCATCGGCTGGTCCCGATGCATCTGGCTTGGCTATTTCCTCAATCTCGAAGGTCGCGCCGGGCGCGGTCGCGGGCGTGAATCGCGGCTCCGTCGCTGGCAGTGGCGGTGGAGGTGGCGGTGGTCGGGCCGCGGTCACTGATTTGGGCAACGGCGGCGGCGCCGTTGTTAGCGGGGGCAGGGGACTCGGAAAGACCTGTGGCCGAGCCGGACGAGGACGCGGCGCCACTTTCGGTGGCGGGGTCCCCTTCGGCTGGCCGAGTGCTTCCAGGAAACGCCGGATTCGTTCTTCCTCGGTATTAGCTTCGCCGCCGCGTTGAATCGGCGCCGTCGGCGGAGGCGGCGGGACGTTCTGTTGTCCTTCCCTGGCCTTTTGAACCAGCCACCGGACCAGCCCGACCAGCGCGATAAGGATCAGGACCGCCGGGTGATCGAAGAGCCCCACTGCAATCATGTTCTGCGTCGTGCTATCAACTTTCGGTGCGCGGCTTGTCGCCGCCCGCGATCGATTCCCTCATGGTCGTGTCCGCCTGGACATTTTTCATCCGGACGTAGTCCATGATCCCGAGGTTGCCGGACCGAAATGCATCCGCCATGGCCTGGGGCACGAGCGACTCCGCTTCCACCACTTTTGCCCGCATCTCCTGGGTCTTCGCCCGCATCTCCTGTTCGACCGCCACAGCCGCCGCCCGCCGCACTTCTGCTTTGGCCTGGGCAATGCGCTTGTCAGCATCCGCCTGTTCGCTCTGTAACTTCGCGCCGATGTTGTCGCCCACATCCACGTCGGCGATATCAATCGAAAGAATTTCAAACGCGGTGTTGCTGTCCAGTCCCTTGGCGAGCACCGCTTTCGAAATTCGGTCCGGATTTTCCAGCACGTCTTTGTAGGAATCGGCCGAACCGATCGCGCTCACGATCCCTTCGCCGACGCGTGCAATGATCGTCTCTTCCGTCGCGCCGCCGACAAAACGATCGAGATGCGAACGCACCGTCACCCGCGCTTTCACCTTCGCGCCGATCCCGTCCTTGGCCACGCCATCGATGGTCTGGCGGCCCATGCTCGGATTCGGCACGTCGATGACTTTCGGGTTAATACTGGTCCGCACCGCCTCGAGCACGGTTTTGCCGGTGCCTTTCGTGGCCAGGTCGATGGCGCAGGCGCGATTGAAATCGAGCGAGATCCCGGCCTTGTCAGCCGCGATCAATGCGAGGATGACCTGCGAAACATCGCCGCCCGCCAGATAATGCGCTTCCAGCGGATCGCTCGGGATGTCGATCCCCGCTTTCACCGCCGTGATCCGGTTATCCACGATCATTCCAACCGGCACTTTCCGCAGACGCATCCCGACCATTTTGCCAAGGCCAACTGGGGCATTCGCGATTCGGGCCCGGATCCAGAGCCCAAAAAAATTGAAGAGGACGATACAGAAGATAAACGCGAGAAGCGCGAGGACGGCGACGCCGACGAGATAAAGGGACTCCATGCCGGGAACGGTAATGGAGAGGCGAACCTGCGGGAAGTATATTTGGCGTCAGCGCTCCATCGCCCGCCGACGATCTTGCTTTCCAACCGCACCGGGACGGAATACGCATTGCCCGCTTATGAAAATGGAGATGGCCGGCGACATGAAGAGCCTGAAGGTCGACCGATTGAGCGACATCCGGAAGCTGTATCGAGGCAATGTCGGGTCTTCCCGCGCCCGCTTCGACATTGCGCTCGATCACGGTGAAGGCAGCTGCGTTTTCGATGTTGCGGGGCGGCGTTATCTGGACCTGGGCGCCGGCCTGGGAGCCTGCGTCCTGGGGCATGCCCACCCCGAAATCAACGATGCGTTGCTCGAGCAATCGCGAAAGCTTCTCCGCGTTTCCGATCTTTATTTCAGCAAACCGCAGGCTCAGCTCGCCGAAGCGCTCGTCAGACTGGTCGGACCGGGCCGCTGCTTTTTTTACTCGGGCGCGGCCGAAGCGAATTCCGGGCTCCTCGAGCTGGCGCGGAACTTTGGAGCATCTGCGGATCGCATGGAAATCCTGACGACGACGGCTACGGCCGGTCGCTCACTTTCAGCCGGTGTTGAGGTCCCATTCAACGACCTCGAGGCCATTCGCACCGCGATCACTCCCCGAACTGCGGCGATCCGGATACAAGCTATCCAAAGCGATGGCGCAATGATTTCGGCATCGCCGGGGTACCTCGCGGGCGTCCGCAGCCTTTGCCGCGAGCGCGAACTCCTTCTCCTCGTCGATGAAAGTCAGGCCGGCCATTTTCGGACCGGGCATTTCCAAGGCTGGCAACGAGTTCTCGAAGATTCCGATCATTCCGGTTTTCTCCCGGATGCCGTTTCGATGGCGAACGCGTTGGGCGGGGGATTCCCCATCGGCGCGTGCTGGGTCAGCGAAAAATACGCGGGCCTGCTTTCCAGCGGAACTGACGTGAGCACCTTTGGCGGCGACCCGCTCGGGTGCGTGGTCGCGCTCAAGGTCCTTGAAATCATCGAGCGCGATCACCTTGCCGAAAATGCGCGAGAGATCGGCGCCTTTATTGTAGGGGAGCTCCAACGCCTGATCCGGAAATTTCCAGGCGTCCTGAAGGAAGTCCGCGGAGTCGGGTTGATGATCGGGATCGAGTTTAGAAGGGAGGCGCCGGGTTTTGCCGCTTCAGAGAAAGCCGCGGCCCTCCAGGTCGTCGAGCGTCTTCATGCGGCGGCGGTTCTCACTATCGCGGCCGGCGATGACGTTGTCCGGTTATTGCCGCCGCTCAACCTGACCCGGGCTGAAGCGATGGAAGGTTTGCATGCGATCGAGGCCGTCGTTGCTGAGATTGCAAAGTAATTGATCGACGCCCGCCGTTCCTCAGGCCGCCGCGCGCTATTTTTCCATCCCGAGTGCTGCCAGCTCACGGCGCAACGTCGCAAGATCCCAAAGATCGAGGCTGGCGTCGTCCCACATAACCGCAAGGCGGAGGCCATCAGGGCTCAGGCGAACCCGGGCCGTTGACGTATTCCCGGAAGGCGAAACGATCAGGCCGCGTTCAACGCCGGTTGCAGGATGGATAAGATAAACTTTCTCGTTCGCGGTTACCGCGGCCAGTTCGCCATCGGCTGAGAAGCTGACGACGGCGCCTTCCGATTTTGCGACCGCGGCGGGCAATCCATTGTGCGGCGCGCTCCAATCGCCGGTGCGGACCAGATTGAAGCCTTTGACGCCGCCTGCTCCCAGCCAGCGCCCGTCCCGGCTGAAGGTCACAAACCCGAGCGGACCGGTATCGAATTCTTTGGCCAGCGTTTCGTCCGCCATCGACCAGACCCGCGCGCCGAACTTGCTCGAATCACCGCGGCCACTCGCCTGTGTAACAAGCCACTTTTTATCCGGGCTAAGCGCCGCGAACATCGCGCTCGGATGTTTGGTAAAACTGCGCACCGTTGCCCCGGCGGTATCGGTGATCTTCACTTCGCCTTTTTCGCGGTTTACCAACACGAGCTGCGTCCCGTCCGGGGTAATATCCGCAACAAGGCAATCTTTGTCTGCGTCGAGGACGTCGCCCGCATCGAAACCGCCGCCTTCGATCGGCCGGTGCCGCCGCAATCCGCTTATCACACTGCTCGTGTAAAGCGCGGAGCCATCGGGCGCGAAGATAACGGACGTTTCCTCGCGCTTATTGTCCGGCACGGGAAACAACGCCTGCACCCGACGGGACGCGACGTCGATCACTTCGATGCCACCCCACGTAGCCACGGCCAGCCGTGATCCGTCCGCGCTGAAATCGAGCGCCCCGACCAGGCTTCCCAGGTCGCTCGGGCGCGTGGCCGCGCGTTGCCGGACCACAGTGGGACGAATCACCTCGACGATCTGTCCGCAGATCGTGAGCTGCGGTAGACCGGCCTTGGTGCCGTCGCGGGAGAATTTGACGTCGCCCGTGCCACCGATCACCGGGAGAACGATCAGGGCGTCACCGGTGCGAGTGTCCCAGACCCGCGTGGAAGTATCTTTGCCGTAGCTGATGGCAAGTTCACCGTCGGGAAAATACGCGAATGAGATGAGGGCGTTCCGATGGCCGATGAATTCCTGGATCAGGTTTCCGCTCGCCGCGTCGAGCACCCGGACGCGCCCATCGGCGCAACCGATGGCCAGGCTTTTAGAGTCAGGGTGCCAATCCATTACGCGCGAGTGGGCGCCCAATTCGACTGCGGCCCGCTGCTGGAAAGTTGCGGCATCGATCACGACAACCTGTTTGTTCAGGACGGCGGCGATGAGGGTGCCATCGGGTGAGAAGCGAACCAGTTCGGGGGCGAGGACATTTTCCCATCGCCGCGTCTCCTGCCCCTCGAGTGAATAAAAGACAAGGCCGCCCCCGGGCCGCGGCAGGGCGAACTCGCCGGAGTCGGGCCGCCACGCGAGATCAAACGCCAGTTCCGGTTCGGTCGGAGGATTAGCCGGCAGAGTCGCAACCAAACGACCATCGCCTAACGACCAGAATCGAATCGAATTATCGGCATGCCTGGCCAGGAGGAAACGCCCGTCCGGACTGAAGGTGGGTGGCGATGCGACGCGACCGCCAGCGCTTCCATCGAGGCGCGCTTTCATCGGGCCTTCCTGGCCCGTCCACCATTCCAGCACGCCTGCTTTCCGTTCGGTCACGATGGTCTCGAGCCCGGGCGCGAAGGAGAAGGCGAAGTTTCCGCCTGGTCGAGGGGGCCCCGGCTTTTCCAGGCGCAGATCGATCTGGGCGAGCGCGGCGATGGTGGCCCCCCGCAAGGCGGGTGTGACCTTTATCTTTGCCGCTGCGCTCAAGGCGGCGAGCGCATCAGTCCGTTGCCCCAGCCGTTTGGAACCGCGCAAGCTCTCGGCGCGCGCAAGCTGGGCCTCGAATAGTTGCTCGCGAGCCTGCGTCTCGGCGCGGACCGCACGTTCCCGCGACCGTTCGAAAGCGATCGCGGCGAACGTCGCCCCGAGCGCACTAACGACAAGCAACGCGAGCAGGGCGGCGGGCGCGGGGCGTCGCCGGGCCCAGCGGACAAGACGCACCGGCGCGAGGATCGGTCGGGCCACGATATTCTCGCCGGCCAGAAAACGGCGCAGATCGTCGGCTAATGCGCCGGCCGTCGTGTAACGCGACTCGGGAGATTTTTCTAGGCACTTCAGGCAAATGGTTTCCAGGTCGCGCGGCAGGCCCGGATTAAGCAGACGCGGTGACGGTGGCGCAGAATTCAGAGCGAGATGTAAAATCTCCGACGCTGAATTTCCGGTAAAAGGCGTTCGGCCCGTAAGGAGATGAAAGAGAATCGCGCCGAGCGCATAAACTTCGGAAGCTGGTCCGCTCTTTCCGGCACCACCGGCCAGCGCTTCCGGCGCCATGTAGGGCGGGGTTCCCATCACGTCGCCGGTGAGAGTCAGGGCAGCAGCGCCTTCTGCTTCCAGCGCAATTCCGAAATCGGTGACGTACGGCTCGGTCCGCTCATCGAGCAAAATGTTTCCCGGTTTGAGATCGCGGTGAAGAACGCCGCGCTCGTTCGCGTAGGCGACTGCCTCTGCGACTTTTTGGACAATCGACGCGGCTTCGCGCATGGGAATGGCGCGCGTACGCATGACTCGCCCGAGATCGGCGCCGGCGATGTAGTCCATCGTGTAATACATTGAGCCGCCGCTTGTTCCGATGTCGTAAATCGAAACGATCCGCGGATGTTCCAACTGCGCGATGGCGCGCGCTTCCCGGCGGAACCGCTCGCGGCCATGGGACTCGGAAGCGAGCGCGCCTGAAACCGTCTTCAGAGCGACGAGCCGATCGAGGCTGATCTGTCGCGCAAGATAAACGACCGCCATCCCGCCGCGGCCGAGCAGATCAATCAACTCGTAATCGCCAATCCGATCGCCAAGCTTCCACCCTCCCGATAAATCATCGCCCTCTTCGGCGGCGGTCGATTCCTCGCCCCACGATCCCGCGCCTTCCAGGGCGCAACGCGGGCAGATACTGCCGAGAAACGCTCCATGAAGACGGGTGCCGCAGCGGGGACAGGTCGATGCTCCCGCCTTCATATGGTGGGGTCCTCCCGTCGTCCCATCCGCTCACCGATACAGTAATTTAGGTGCGTAAAGGTCATCGCGAAATGGCGGCGCAGGCAGCGGCGCCGCTTCCTGCCGCAACATTCCGGTTATCTCCGCAATACTTTCAGCAAGCAATCAAGTTTCTCGACTGCGGACATCGAATTGTTGTAATCGGCGGAGCGTTCTTCGGAAATTTTTCTGCAAAGAGACAACCCGGAGAGAACGAGGTTCGGAAAATTGGAATGAAACGATATCGAGCCCACTTCTTTGCGAGTTTGCTCTCCGCCTTCATCGCCCTCGAAGGGCGCTCGGAACCTTCGGTTGAGATCGAGGCTGCGGCGTCGCCAGATGGAAAATACCTGCTCGAAGCCTTTGCGGATACGGACGAGACCTGTCGAGTCGAGGTGAAATCTCTTCCGGACGATAAAGTCGCTGCGACGATTTCGATCGAGGGTTTCCGCGCGGACGATGTCCGCCACCACATTGAGGCGCTGTGGAAAGAAGATTCGACCGCGTTCGCTTTGAACATCAGCTCGGGTCGAAATATTACCTACTGCGAGGTGCATGTTAAAACAGATGGGTCGTGGAAGGAGGCCCAGGCGCCGGACAAGGAAGTCAATCGGGTGCGGAAGAAGGCCAGCAAGCCGGGCGGGAAGGAACAGGAATATATCTCGGCGACGGAGTGGCTCCCAAATGATGGCCTCAAGATGTCGGTCCAGGGAAATACCGGCGAAGTCTTCGAGCTGATTTATCGGCTCGATCGCACCGGCAAGAAGCCAAGGTTCGTCTTCGTAGAAACTATCGCCCCGACCCCTGAGCCCAAACCGAAGTTGGACTACGAGGATTATGTTTTCAGCGTTCTCGCGGGCGGAACGAGCGGGAGCAAGGACGGGCAGGGGGCAGCTGCGCAATTCAAATGGCCGAGTGGCGTGGCCGTCGACGCCGCCGGGAATGTTTACGTAGGCGATACCGGCAACAATTTGATTCGGAAGATCACGCCGGGTGGATCAGTCAGTACCTTGGCTGGATCGGCCGGAAAACACGGTTATGAAGACGGCGTCAGTTCGGCGGCGCTTTTTTGGTCTCCAAAGGGAGTGGCCGTAGACGCGGCTTTGAATGTTTACGTAGCGGATTCGAACAGCCAGACGATCCGAAAGGTCAGCCCGGACGGTAGCGTGACCACGGTCGCTGGCTCGCCCGATACCGGCGCGGGCACCCGTGGCATCGGAGGTTTTTCAGAAGGCCGCGGCAAGACCGCGTTTTTTCATTCTCCGACTGGGGTGGCAGTGGATAAGGCCGGAGACGTTTACGTGGCTGACTCGAACAATTACATCGTTCGCAAGATCGGGCCGGACGGAACCGTGACGACAGTTGCAGGCGCTGCTAAAGAATCAGGGGCGGTCGATGGCGATGCAAAGTCCGCTCGTTTTATCATCCCGTTTGGCATCGCGGTGGACGGGGCAGGAAACGCTTACGTCACCGACAAGACCACCGTTCGAAAGATCGACCCGCGAGGAATGGTTACGACGCTGGCGGGCTCAGAGGAGGATATCGGGACGACCGACGGAGTCGGCCCGGCGGCGCGGTTTCAAAACCCAAAGGCCGTGGCCGTTGACGGCAAAGGGAACCTCTATGTGGCCGACGATGGGAATCGAAACATTCGGAAAATTACTCCGGAAGGGCGAGTGAAAACCATCCGCGACCGTGGGGGTTTTAAGTTTAAAAGCCCGGTTGCTGTCGCAGTCGATGACAAGGGTTGGATTTACGTCGCCGACGACGATGAATTCAGGATCATCGTGGGAAAGCCAGCGCGATAACCGTTCGCGGATAGAATGAATAGAAACGATCGCCGTTACCTCGCGCCTGTAGTTGCCGGGCTCCTGCTCTTATTTCCGGTCGCAGATCTATCCGCCTGCGCGTGTTGCTCGGAACCGGGAGATTACGTTCTGAGGAGCGATGACTCGATCGAGGATTACCAGTTAACCCAGCTCCAGGGAATGCGGTTCGCGGCGGCGTCGCAGTTGTATCTCACGGAGGCGGGCGAGGAAGAAGACGCGAAAGGCATCAGCAGCGTGTCGGATCAATACAAGCTCGCGGTCACAATCGAAGCGGGCCGCTGGCGAATGACCTTTCGATCCAAGGCCGGTGAACCCGGGACGTTAACGCTGCCGTTTCCTGCGGCGATGACCGTCTTTGAGGCCGATATTCACGATGGAAAAAAAAGCGCGGGCAACGGACCGCTTCTCTACAAGGAATGGCGTTTCGAAGGCCCGGCCGAGGGAGACGGAATTTTTCAGGAAGGCCTCAACGCGCCCGCGCGCTTCAGCCTGGTGTTGCAAGGCCGGGGCAACCGGTGCGATAACGCCAGTGACTTTACCCATTGGCGGCTTTCCGTTTCCGGCGACAAGGCTCACTACGTCTTCTTCGGCAAACTCGCGGCCGTCGCGCCGTAGAAGCGGATTCGAGTTAAACGCTGAGAACTTTCAGCAAATAATTCAGCTCATCGCCGACTTCGGCGGGGTCGTCCACGGTATCGGCGATCTCCTCGTGGACGAGCTTGCGGTACGATTTACCGAGGCGATGGACCGCTACGGCGACGTTGTTTCGCGCGATGTTCAAGGTGGATGCGAGGGTGGCGTATTCGCCTTCTCCGGGGGGCGCACTGAGATAAGGCTCGAGGAGCTCAAACTCGGACAACCGTCCGATTTTCGTTTGCTCATCGCGCAGGCGCTGCCGCGCACGCTGCAGCACAGTCAAGGCCCAGCCGCGCTCATAAGTCTGGCTCGGATCGAGCCCGGGATCGTCGATCTCGAGGAACATCTTTTCTGCATTCGGCTCGTTGATTGAGACCACCGTTGAGCCGCCGCCCCGCTTCTGCGCTCGGGCGGAGTCACGCGCATTGATAATCCGGCGACGCACAGCGGTGAGCAGATAACTGCGGAACCGGCCCCGCTGGGGATCGGCCCGTTCCAGGAATTCCGATTGAACGATCTCGGCGAAAAAGTCCTGGGTGATGTCTTCTGCATCGGTCGGCGAGCAGCCTTGTTTTCGGGCAAACGCGTAGACCGGGAACCAGTAAGCCCGGCACAACGACTCTAACGCTGCCCGGCCTTCCGGCGAAGGGGTCGTGGCGCGGGAGATCAGGCTCCAGTGGGTAGTATTGAACCCGCTCGGCGCGAAAGCGTCCGGTTTGTCAGCGGCGGCGGCCATCCTCCTTAGCATGGCGGGCTCGCATTCCGCAAAGCGAGAAAAAATCGTCTCCGCGTGTAATCGGCCCCGGTTTTTTCGGAAGTCTTAGGTAACCATGAAAAAAAGATTCCTTCGGTTTCGGTTCGGTGCCTTGTTCACGATCGTCGGCGCCTCACTGTTCCTCGGCTCACCGGTCGCTCTGGCAGCAACATTTAAGGTGACAAACACGGCCGACAGCGGCACAGGCTCGCTCCGGGCAGCGATCGACAATGCCAACGCGCTTTTCGGCACGGACACGATCGTCTTCGAGCTTCGACCAGACGCCGTCCGCGTCATTTCGCTTCGCAGCCCTTTGCCGAACCTGACCTCGAACATGTGGATCAACAATACCGGTGCGCGCGTGACCATCGAGCGCAGCGCCTTTCCATTACGCGGAGAAGGGGACTTTAACATCTTCAGCATCACCCCGGGCAACGTCGTGACGCTCGAGGGACTGACTATCAGGAAGGGGACTGCGGGCGGAGTGTCCAATTACGGCGCCACCCTGACGATGCGCGATTGTACTGTGCACCAAAATAGTGGGAGCGCCGGAGTGACCAACTCAAGCGCGAGCAATGCTTCCGCGGAGCTGACCCTGGAAAATTGCCTCTTCACGGAGAACCGGATCGTCCGCGAGTACGTCGCCCCTTTTGCGACTCCTGGCGGGGGCGCACTTCAGAATGTCGCGGGAGCAAACTGGGCGGCTACGGTGACGATTACCAATTGCGTTTTCCGGCAGAACACTTCCGGCGCAGCCCAGATCATTGGCTGCCCCGGCGGGGCGATCGCAAATTATTCCTCGGGTGGGAAGGCGAGCGTCTACATGAGCGGCAGCACGGTCGAGAATAACACCAGCGAGGGCATCGTGGGCGGCGGTCTTTACAACGCCACTTCGGCTCAAACCGGCGTCGCGGAATTGACTCTACTGGACTGCACGATCCGCAATAATTCCCGTACCGGCATTCACAACTACGCCTACTACACGTCGAACATCGGGAACACGATTGTGAGCCTCGAGAATTGTACGCTGTCGGGCAACCAATCCGGCGCCGGCGGGGCGATTGTGAATTCGGGAATGCTCAGTCTGACCAATTGCACGCTTAGCCAGAATTCTGCGACCGCGACAACATCGGACACGGGTGGCGGCGCAATTCTGAACGCGACCGGCACGACAACCGTAACTAATTGCACATTCTCCGACAACCGGCTGACCGGGGACGCGCGCGGGCAGAGTGTGTTTAACAAAGCCGGCGCGACCTTCAGCACCGGCAATGCGCTTTACCGCGCGGTCAGTCCCGGGGTCAATTTCGCCAACGCCGGGACGTTCATCTCGCGAGGGCACAACCTGTGTAACGACAATGCCGGCGGTCCGCTTTCGACCGCTCCCGGCGGGTGGCTGAATGCAGCCGGCGATCGGCGCATTACCGAGCCGAAACTGAACGCGCTCGCCGACAATGGCGGGTTGACCCTGACATGCGCTCTGCAATCGACCAGCCCGGCTATCAACGCCGGGGATGACGCGCTTGCCCCCGCGACCGATCAGCGCGGCCTCGCGCGTTCCGGGATCAGCGACATCGGTGCGTTCGAAGCGCAGTGAGAAAACCGAACGAATAAGCGCCGCGGAATACGCCTGAAATTGCTGGTCATGAAAAAAGTCCATCTCGCCATCGTTTATCTCCTCAGCGCGGCGGTCATGCCTTGCTCCGGGGAAACGATTGTCGCTCTCTACTCCAACTACCGGTTGCGTTCCTTTGACAGTGCAGCGCCGGGGACTTTCACGAAAACCGTGGATATGACCGGCATCCCCACGGACGAAGCCCTTGTCGCGATGGATTTCGATCCCAAAGCCGGCGACTTGTATGTCCTTACCCGCAAAGACATGTCGGTCCGGTTCTACCGGGTTGATCCGGCGACCGGCGCCGCCACCGCCGGGCAGGCATCCGGCAGTTGGTCGGGGACTTCCTTCGGCTTTGAGGCCGCGCCGATCTCGATCGGTCCAGCCGGAACTGTTATCGCCGACGACGCCGATCGGCTCAGGCGGTCGGATTTCGATAGCAGTTTCAGCGCTCCCGATACGATGTCTTATGACAACAGCACCAGCGACGGAGACCCGGTGGACCAGCATGCCGGCGATAACCCGGCGATAACTGCGCTCGCTTTCTCGAACAACTTTCCGGGAGCGAAATCCGCAGTGCTCTACGGCATTGATGCAGCTCCAGATTCATTGGTGGTGGTCAATTATTCCACAGGTGAATTAAACACCGTCGGGCCGCTGGGAGCAGCCACCGGAACGCGTTGCGGCTTTGATATTTCTGGGGCGACCGGCACTGCCTACGCCGCACTGAGCTCCGGCGAAGGCACCACGCTTTACACCGTAAATCTTGGGACTGGCACGGCGACCAACGTGGGCGTGATCGGCGGGCAATTCCAGCAAATCGGCGTAACTCTGGTTGACATCTCAGTCGTTCTACCGACCCGGCTGCTCAACATCGCTACGCGCACCCGAGTGGGTACAGGGGAGGACGTCATGATCGCCGGGTTCACCATCTCAGGCGGCGCTACTTCTCGCCTTTTGATCCGCGGTCTCGGGCCGAGCCTGGCCGCTTTTGGAATAGCGTCACCACTGCCGAATCCTTTTCTCACTGTGTTTGACGCCCAGGGCGCCATCGCCTCCAACGACAATTGGAGGAGCAACCAGCAAAGCGAAATCAGCAGCACCTTCCTCGCGCCCAGCAACGACCTCGAAGCCGCATACGTCGGTAACTTTGCTCCCGGCGCCTATACCGCCATCCTGCGGGACGCGAACGACGCGACCGGGGTGGGGATCATCGAGGTTTATAAACTGAGCGATCAGTAATCCCGCACCTGCGCCGCGCCTGGCCTAACGGATGTTGTAGACTTCGACCAATCCCACCCCTGTGCCCCCGTTGTAGCCCGCCACAACCACGGTGTAGTTTCCATTCGGCAGGGTCGCGAGCACCGCGGACTCACGGTCGTTCGCCGGGGCGAGGCCGACTTGAGCCACTTCCTGTCCCTCGTCGAAGTGATTGGAGAGTTTCCAATCGTCGTTCACCTCAACGGTACCACCGTTGGCATTGCGCAACTCCAGGGTGGGATCCGCCAGGGCGTTGCTAATCCCGAGCGCCGTGAGGGACGGTCCAAGGGCGCGTGCAACTACTTTCGCGGCGCCGTTACCGCTCCCGATGATGAAACCGGCAATCATGACGTTATTCCCGGTGTCGACGAATCCGCGGGTGCTGATGTTGGCGAGCCGCGAGTCTGCCGCCTGGCCTACGTCATAAACCTCAACGAGGGCGACGCCGGCCGTGTTGTTTTTCCCGCGCACAATTGCGGTGAATTGGGTCGGAGCGAATTCGGCCATCAGGACCGACTCCCGGTCGTCGCCGGGGGCGAGGCCAGTCGCCTGGACGGCGGCCTGCTGCGATTGCCCGTTCTGGTCGTTGATTTTCCAATTGTCATTGGAACCGATCAGCGCTCCGTTGGCCGCGCGTAGCTCGAGGGTGGGGTCGAGGAGGGGACTCCCTATTCCAAAATTCGACAGGGACGGACCAATCGCGCGGACGACCACTTTCTTCGGCGCGGTCCCGGTAATGATCACGCCCCCAATGAGGACATTTTCTCCGCTTTGCACATTGAGCCGGGTCGAAATATTCACCGGCCGGCTCAGAGGCGGCTCGAAGGCGAGAAACTGCGGGAATGAGAGGCTCGAGGCGAAGGTGGTTCGGTTCCCGACGGGATCGAACTTCAGGATCAAGTTCGTGCCCCGCTCGGTCACGAAAAGGTTGCGGTCGGAATCGAACGCCATCCCGTAGGGAGCGTTCAGAAGGGACGCGAAAGTGGTGCGGGAGCCGTCCGGCTTGAACTTGAGGATTTTGCCGGTCGTTCCTCCCAGCGGAGTGTAGGTCGAGACGTAGAGATTGCCGGCTGCATCAAAAACGAGAACGTTGGGAGTGTCCACATTCGAAGCAAAGGTGGTCTTGGTCTTGCCGGTGCCGAACTTCGAAATGACCTGGCTGCCCCCCTGTTCCGTTACGAAGAGGTTTCCAGCTACATCAAACGCGAGGCCGACCGGTTGGACGACACTCGTCGTATAAGTTGTCTTTGTTCCTGCCGGACTGAATTGGACGATTTGGTTCGCGAAAGTTTCGGCCACGTAGAGGGTGCCGCTCGCATCGAACGCCAGCGCGGAAGGATGATTCAGTCCCGACGCGAACGGGGTCTGCGTCCCCGACGGCGAAATCTTCGTGATCGTGCCGGCGCTTTCGCTTGCGACGTAGAGATTGCCAACCCGGTCGAAAACGATTCCATCGGGCTGGGTAAGGCTCGAAGCAAAGATCGTTTTCGTTCCGTCGGGCGTGAATTTAAAGATTGTCCCGCTCATCAAATCGCTTTCGTAAAGATCGCCGGCCGCGGCGTGCGCCGGCGCAGGAGAAAGCGCGCCGAGCAAAGAGCAGGTCGCCGCGAGAAGAGTGAGCGGTAGGCGTGTGGGAATGTTCATGCTGGCCATAGAGATTCGCGGCAGTGGCGGTTCATCGACTGGTTGCAAGTTTTGAAATACAAGCCGGGGAAAGGCGGGCGGGGTTTATATTCCATCCGGTAACCTGGCTACTGAATGTTGTAGACTTCGACCAGGGCCACACCGGTCCCTCCGTTTTTGCCGGAGACGATCGCGGTGTAGTTGCCCGGCAGCAATATGATGACGATCGCCGATTCAGCGAGATCCGACGGGTTGACATTTGATTCGTAGATCTCCGTCGCGTTGGTGTCGCCCCAGTTATCATTGATGGTGACGACACTGCCATTTGCGTCCCGCAGGCTTAAAAAGGGGTCCGGGAGCGGATTCGAGATCCCCGCCGCGGCGAGGGACGGTCCGATCGCGCGGATGGCGACACGAGCTACGCCGTTGCCACTGCCGAGGATGAAACCTCCAATCATCACGTTCTCCCCACCCTGGACGACCCCGCGCGAACTGATGTTTGCCAATTGTGATTTCGCCGCTGTGTCCAGGTCGTAAACCTCGACCACTCCCACACCGGTCGGGTTCCCGATGCCGCGCATGACGACAGTCCAGCTTCCCGGGCCGAGAGTAATCACAAGGGCTGATTCGCGATTATCGGTAGGCGCCGCGCCCGTGGCTTCGATGGCCGCTTGCTGGGTGTCTTTCCAGTTGTTGTTACCGTTTACGTAGGCGCCTGAGCTATTCCTTAACTCGATGTTTGGATCCTGGAGCGCGCCGGTAATTCCGAGTCCGCCTAACGATGGGCCGATGCCACGAATGAGCACCTTCTTGGGTGCGCTGCCCGTAACAATAAAGCCGGCGAAGAGGGCGTTGTCGCCGCTCTGGACTTGAAGGCGCGTCGCGATATTAAGCGCCTGGGCGCGCGGTGGCTCGAACGCGATCCCGTCGCCGGGCACAGTGGTAAAGGTAGTCTTGGCGCCGCTCTTCTTGTCGAACCGGATGATGCCGGACGAGCTGGACACAAAAAGGTTGCCTGCCAGGTCGCACGCCATTCCCTGGATGTTTCCCATGCCGCCGGCATACTGAGTGGTCCCGCCAAAGCTGAATCCGGATTCCGGGTCGTAGGTGAACGAACTGAGTCGGATCAAGCCGTCGCTGGTTCCGACATACGTGTTGTCCATGTGATCGGCCGCGTAACGCTTTTGCCGGTTGTACCCGGGACTGACAGTTTTCGAGCTATCCGGGGCGATCCGGTAGGTCTTGGCCTGGCCGTCGATGCCTCCGCCGTAATCCAAAGCCAGCAGGTATCCATCGCGATCGAACTTCAGATCCAGCACACTCACGTTGGGCACGAAAGTCGTCTTCACGCCCGCCGGCGTTATTTTGATGATCGATTGGCTGAGACTATCGGAAACGAAAAGATTGCCCGCGCCATCGCAGACCATTCCGGTCGCCTCGATGCCCGTCGCGAACGTCGTCTTTACGCCGGCAGGCGAAAATTTCAGGATCTTCGCGGTGTTCCCGCTGCCTTCGTCCACGTAAAGCTCGCCCGCCTTGTTGAAAGCAAGGTGGTTCGGGGTGCTTAGCAGACCGCTCGCGAACGTTGTCGGCGTTCCGTTGCCCGGGCTGTATTTGAAAATCGACTGGTGTAGGGCCGATACCTGGTAGAGGTCGCCCGCGGCGGCATGGGCGTCGGCGGAGAGAAGGACCCCAAGGGCGCACGTTGCAGTAAGGAGGAGCAGAGGTTGTTTGGTGAAGTTCATAATGGCCTTTCACCTCCTGCTAACGGAAAAGTGCGAAAAGGTTTCAAATCTTGCCTTTGGAGACGCCGCAGGCATTTCGAGTGAACTGGGCAGTGTAATCGCCCGGCGACAGCGGAGGGGGCCCAGCGATGAGATCCTCCATCACTGGAGATTGTAGAACTCAACCAGACCCACACCCGTTCCGCCCTGGGAGCCGCTGACGATGACGGTGTTCGGGCCGGGAGGCAAGTAACCCACATAGGCAGATTCCAGGTCGTTCTGCGGCGGGACATCGGTCGCTTCAATTTCAGTGCGCTGACTGGTCTTCCAGTTGTCATTGCTGGCGATTTCGGCGCCATTGCCGTTGCGGATCGAGAGCACCGGATCGCTTAGCGCGCCGGAGACGGCGATGGATGGGCCGAGGGCACGGACGATACCGCGGGTGCCATTCCCTCCGATGATGAAGCCGCCGATCATCACGTTCTCCCCTGTTTGAATTCGGCCGCGGGTGGAGATGTTGGCGAGGCGCGAGTTGGCGGCTTGATCGAGGTCGTAGACCTCTACCAAGCCTACACCACTGGTATTGTTCTTGCCGCGGACGACGACGGTGTATGGCTCGGTGCCGAGAGTGATGACGAGAGCGGATTCGCGGTCGTCACTCGGTGCCACGCCGGTCGCCTGAATGCCGGCCTGGTTCGTCGTCTTCCAATCATCGTTCGAATTCACAAGACCGCCTGCGCTGTTGTAGAGCTGGAGCGTCGGATCGAGGAGCGCATCCTGGACGCCGAGGGTTCCGAGCGAGGGCCCGATCGCGCGCAGGATCACCTTTTTGCCTGCGTTCCCGGTGATGATAAAGCCGCCGATGAGAGCATTGTCGCCGGTTTCCACACGCAGGCGGGTCGAGATATTGAGCGACTTGCCGAGCGACGGTTCGAAATCCATTCCGTGGAATCCATCGCTGCCGCCGCTGGTGCGCGGGGCCGATACGACTGTACTGATGCTGCCGACGGGCGAGATTTTGTAGAGGATCGCCTGGCCGTTGTTGAACGAACCGGTAAGGACAGAGACGTAGACGTTTCGTGCCGTGTCGACACCGAGATGGTTCGGAGCGACCAGGCCTGTCGTAAGCGGGGAGGGAGTGCCCGCGCCATTGGTGTACTTGAGAACGTCACCAGCGTCGTTACTGACAAAAACGTTACCGGCATCATCGACGGCGACGCCGCGCATCGTGCTACTGGTCGTGCCGACGGGCGACACGATTCCGGTGAATGTAATGCGATAAATGGAATTGCCGGAAGAGGCGAAGAAGTTCCCCGACTTTTTGTCGTAGGCGAGCTCCCATATGTAGGCCGGCAGCGTCGCGAAATCGCCCAGCGGTGCGCCCGTGCTGTCGAACTTCCTTACTGCGTTGGTCGATGCGTTATTTGCGACGAAGACATTGCCGGAGCTATCGAACGCGAAAGACTGAGGGTCCCACCCGCCGCTTTGGGTATTGATGAAAACTGTCCGATCGCCGCTGGGCGTGATTTTATATATTTTTCCAAAGATCGGGCTGGTGCCGTCCTCGAGAACGTAGAGGTTTCCGCTGCGGTCGAACCGCGAGCAGACGGGACGGATGATGTTGCTCGCAAAAGTGGTCATCGTGCCGTCGACCGCAATCTTCGAAACGGCGGTGTTTGCAGGCCGGCCGCCGCGAGAGCCATGCGCGGAAGAGCGAACACGGCCAGCGCGACCGCAAGAGCCGGGCGACCGAGGATGAGTTGAAGGCAAAGGGATTTTTTCATAATGAAATTTCCGTTCACTGCTGCTAACGGAAGACGCGCGGAAAAGTTTCACCTTTGTTTTCCAGTTGTAGCCGTATGAAGCTGGCAGGCCTCGTGCCGGTGGGGGAATTCCTGGCTCCATCAACACGGCCTGAAGGCAAGGCCTTCAGAGAAATTCAGCGAACGGCTTCCCCCGGCGTGATCAAGCGGAACCGTGGGCTACTGGACGTTGTAAACTTCCACCAAACCAACCCCCGTCGCGCCGTTCACTCCCTCCAGAATTGCCGTGTAATTCCCATTGGGGAGGGTGGCGACAATGGCCGCCTCGAGATCGTTGCTGGGCGGAATTCCCGTGGCCTGGATCTCGGCCGCTTGCGTCTCTTTCCAGTTATTATTCGTCGCGATCTCGGCGCCATTGGCATTGCGCAGCGAAAGACTGGGGTCACTGAGAGCTCCGGCGATTCCGGCGCTCCCGAGGGAGGGACCGATGCCGCGCACAATTACCCTGGCTCCGTTTCCGCCCAGAATGAAACCTCCAATCATGACGTTCGCACCGGTGCCGACCTGACCGCGCGTGCTGATGTTCGCGAGTTTCCCGGCGGATTGGAGGATGTCGTAGACTTCGATGAGGCCTATGCCGGTGCTGTTGTTTTTTCCTTTCATCACGACGGTGTAATTGCCCGGCGGGAGGTTGTAAGTGAAAGCGGCTTCCCGATCGTCCGTGGGAGCGAGTCCGGTCGCCTGGATCTGGCTGGCCTGGGTATCTCTCCAATTGTCGTTCGAGTTAAAAAATCCGCCGGGATAGTGAAGCTCGATGATCGGATCTTCGATAACCCCCTGAACCCCGGCGGAAGCCAGCGACGGTCCTATACCGCGGATAACCACGGATTTGCCGCCGGTGCCGGTGATAATGAAACCGCCAATGAGAACGTTTTCCCCCGTCTGGACGTTCAGGCGCGTCGCGATGTTGATCGATTTGCCGCGGGCAGGCTCGACGGCAAGCCCCAGCGGAAAGCTAATATAGGAGCTGACGAAAACGCTTTGGGTTCCATCGGGCGCGAATTTGAAAATCTTGTTTAGGCCGTTCGAGACAAATAGATTGCCTGCGGCGTCGAAGGCCAGCGCGGTGGCGTCGGGTGCCGATGCGAATGTCGTTTTCGTTCCATCAGGAGTATATTTCTCAATGGTGTCCCCGGCCGCGAGGTAAAGATCGCCCTGGCGGCTAAACGCCAGCCGCCACGGGAAAGCGGAGGGCGTGGCAAACGTGCTTTTCGTCCCCGAGGGGGTGAACTTTAAGATGGCGAAAGAGAGGCGGCTTTCTGAAACGAAAAGGTTTCCCGCGCTGTCGAAAGCGAGTCCACGCGGGCTGTCCAACCCCCCGGCGAACACTGTCTTCGTCCCAGTGGGAGTGATCTTCAGGATGTCTTTGTTGGGCGTGAACGAGTCGGTTTGGTTCTCCACCACGAAAAGATTGCCTGCGGAATCGAACGCGAGTGCGTACGGGTGGTTCAATCCGGTGGCGAAAGCGGTCTTGGCGCCGGCTGGCGTGAATTTGAAGACGGTGCCGGTTTTATAGTCTGCTTCGTACAGATTGCCTGCCTGATCGAAGGCCACGTCGATCGGGCCACCCAGGCCGCTGGCAAACGTCGTTCGCACTCCTGCCTGGGAGAACTTATAGATTGCTCCGTTATTAAAATCGGCGTCGTAAAGGTCTCCGGCCGCGGCCTGGCTTTTGGCCGGGAGAAACGCGATCAAGACCGCGCCGGTGAGAGCGACGGCAAAGAGAAGTTTGTAGTTTGGAGGAGTCATAAGGGTAGCCTTTCAACTCCTGCTAACGGAAAGCTGCGGGAAGGTTTCAGCTTATGTTTCACCGGCGGTCGGAACCGGTGGGGACGGCCGGATTAAGGCTCCCAGTCCAGTCCGAGACGAGTGAGAGCGCTTCGCAGTTTTTTCAGATCCCACACCTGCAATGAGCCATCGGATCCGAGAACGCCGAGGCGCGAGCCATCGGCATTGAAACGCAAACGTCCACTGCTCAGCGGCGCCGGCGGCTCGAGCGTCGCCACCGGCTCGAAGGTGTCGGTGCGGTACACTCTTACCGATTCGCCGACGGTGGCGAAAAGGAGTCCGCCGGCAGGCGAATAGGTGGGGTAAACAGCGAGGTCCCGAATCTCCTTGCTCAATTCGGGGCCGGCTTTCCAGGACCCTGCCTCCAGGACTTGCGCCCCCTTGCTGCCGTTGGCGAAAAACTGGCGGCTGTCCGGACTGAAAGCGCCCATTCCGGAACCACCGGTGTCGACGGCACGCGCGAGTTCGCCGGTGGTGGCGTTCCAAATTTTCACGTCCTCGTTCAGCGAAGTGCTGTGCCCGCTGCTCGACGTCGCAACCCAGCGACCATCCTTGCTGAAGGCGGCATACCACGCCTCGGGTTGTCCACCCAGGACGGTGCGCTTTGCGGTGGGATCGCTCAGGGAAACAAGGTGCGTTTCCCCCTGGGCGCGGGAAGTGAGCGCCAGTCTGCTTCCATCGGGCGCAATCGAAACGAGGAGAAATGCCTTGGCCGGATCGATTACCTCGCGCCCGCCTAACGACACCTTTTTCCTGTCCCCGTCGCGCTGGAGAGGGATCCGGCTGAGGGCGCAATCCCGGCTGGAAACCAGGAGGGCCGAGCCATCCGGCTGGAAGAGCGCTGCTTTTTCCTGTTCGCCGTCAAAAGGGAGCGCGGCAAGTTCGGCGCCGTCTTCCGCATCAAAAAGCCGAACGGTAGTTCTCGATGAGGTGACGACCAGGCTGCCGTCCGGCGAAAAATCCAGGGCGCCGAAGAGACTCGCTCGTTCCCCGCCGGTCGAACCGCGAAGCTGTCGCCAGACATCGGAGCGCGTGAGGTGAAGAATGGTGGCGTCCACGTCCCAGGAGGTGCAGGCGAGGCGTTGGCCATCGGCCGATAAACGAAGGACAGGCTCGGTTCCGAATGCGGCCAAAAGAACCGACTGCGTGGTGGTAAGCAGATTCCAGATTCTGATCGTCTTGTCGCGCGCTGTGGACACGAGGGTTTGGCCGGAACTGTCAAAAATCAACTGGGTGGGTGGTTGGCGATGCCCGGTAAGCACGGCGCGGCGTTCGCCGTTGTGCGCATCCCAAAGGTAGATCCCGAAATCTTCGCAACCGGCTGCGAGCCAGAGCCCGTCATTACTCCAGGCCACCGGGGTGACGAACTTTGGGTGGACCAAAGTGACTGTCGCCATTCCCGTTGCGACATCGAAAATCTGAACATTATTTTTTGTTCTGCCGACCGCCGCGAGGCGCTGGCCCCTCGGATCAAACGCCAGGCAGGAGGGTGGACCTTCCGAGGCAAGGCGGGCGATCTCGCGGCCAGTCGTGAGATCGTGTATGGCGATGCCGTCCCGCAGACCGACCGCAACGCGCAAACCGGTCTCATCGAAAGCGCAATCGAACGGAAACAGGGGAAACGCGCCGCCGGTGGGATGATCGGTCAAATCGACGGCGAGGCGTGGCGTCCCGCCGAGTTCCCAGACACGGAGGCGCGCGTCGGCATGCCGGACGGCAAGCCATTTGCCGTCTTTGCTGAACGGCGTGACGAATGTCGCGCGGGGCGCGCCCTCGGGTGCGGGCAGCCGCGCCACCTCCGATTGGTCTGTGACCCGTCGAATGGCGATCGCGCCCGAATCCGCCTCCACGGCGTAAAGCTCCAGGTCCCGGTCAAAGGCGATGGGGGCGTTCGAAGTCTTGCGGACCGGCCACGTTTTTTCCACCTGCAGATCGGTCAGGGCAAGGGCCGCGATGGCTTCGTTACGAAGCTCCGGGGTGGATCGAATCCGGGCCGCCTTTTCAAGCGCGGCGAGGGCCTCGAAGCGCTGGCCCGCGCGACCCGTGCGGCGCGAGGCCCGCGCCTGGGCGAGGTAGGATCCGTGAAGTTTCTCCAACGCGTCCCGTTCCGCGGCCAACGCCCGGCTGTTGGAAACGCGAAGCCGCGCGGCCGCAATCGTCGATCCCACCGCGAAGGCAATGAGAGCAAGCAAAAGGACCAAAGAAAGCGTGGCGAGCGCGGCGTTTCTTTTTGCCCAGCGCCAAAGCCGTTCGGGTGGCGTGGAGGGTCGTGCCAGGATCGTCCGGCCTTCGAGCCAACGCTCGAGATCATCCGCGAGGGCACCGGCCGAGGCGTAGCGCGCGGAAGGTTCCTTCGCGAGGCATTTCAAACAAATGACCTCGAGATCGCGAGGAACCGTTGAATCCAGATGGCGCGGCGACTCGGCACTGGCCTCCGCTACCAAACGCAGAGTTTCGAGCGCGCTGTCACCCATGAATGGCAGCCGACCCGTCAGCATTTCGTAGAAAATGACCCCGAGACTGTAGATGTCCGTGGCAGTCGTTAGGCCGGCGGAAGCCCCGGCCACCTGCTCCGGCGCCATGTATTGTGGCGTCCCGAGCGCGGTCGGCAACAAGGTCAACCCGAGATCGCGCCCGATCCATTTCGCGAGGCCAAAGTCGCTCACATACGGAATTTCTTCCGCCTCCTCGAGCAGAATGTTGCCTGGTTTCAGATCGCGATGAAGGATCCCGCGTTGATGCGCGTGATGGACGGCGCGCGCAATCGTCGCGATGAGCCGGGCAGCCTCGCGCGGCCGCTGCCGAAAATTCGCCATGCGATCCCGAAGGGAGCCGCCCTCGACAAGTTTCATACTGTAGAACGGACGGCCCTCGTAATCGCCGGTCTCGTACATCGGCAGAATATTCGGATGATCGAGGGCTGCGATGGCTTCGGCTTCGGCTCGAAAGCGTTCCATCATTCCGGGGGTCGCCACCTGCTCGCCCAGGATCATCTTGATGGCGACCTGACGCTGCGAGCCATGTTGGAGCGCGCGATAAATCACGCCCATTCCGCCGCGCGCGATTTCTTCGATCAGATCGTAATGAAACTGAGTGGCGCCTGCCGCTTCGTCGGCGAGCAGACTCGCGCCAAGCAAGCAAACCGGGCAGAGTCCGCCGAGCGCAGTTTCGCCGAGCTCGCTCCCGCACCGTTCGCAACGGCCCGCCAGGTTCGGGGTCACGGTTCCTTTCTACAGCGGAGCCGCCCGATCGAACAAGAGTGAAGGGTCCAGCCCAATCCGGCGCATTAACGCATGAAATCGCGGTTCGGAATGAAGTGCCTTGAAAACCGGCCGGATCGGAACCGCGTGGATGGCCCCGCCGTGGTCGTCGCAAGCGCGTTCCAGCCACTTGTAAGCCTCCTCCTTCTCCCCCAGCGCCACGTAAACGGACGCAATTTCCTCCCCGGCCATATACTTTTTCTCGGCGATCTCGAGCAGCTCCGCGAGAATTAGTCGCGCCTCCTGCTCCCGGCCGGTTTTCGCGTAGGTAATGGCCAGACCGGGCTGGGGGAGGCCCGTTATCTCGCGGGCCTTAAGGAAAAGCGCGATCGCTTCGGGAAACATCCCTTTCTCCCGATAGATGTTGGCCAGGAGCGGTCCTTGGTAAATGTAAGTCGGATCGATTTCGGCGGTGCGTTTTGCTTCCACCAGCGCGTCATCCACGCGGTCGGCGGACATATAAGCCATCGCTGCGAAGTTGCTGACGATTGGGGAAAGCGGATCGAGCCGGATGGATTCCCTTGCGTAGGCGACACCCTTTTCCTTGTCTCCGTGGGTCAACCAATAAAGAGCCATAAAAATGTGGGCGGTAGCGGAATTCGGATCGAGCTGGAGCGCGCGGTCCAGCTCCACCTTAAACCCTGGCAGATCCCAATCGAAGATGCGCTTCGCCTCGCCCATCCACATGTGGGCTTCACCGTTGTCCGGATCGAGGGCGACAGCTTTCTCCGCTGCGGCTTTCATTTTCGGGTAGGCTTCCATCGGCCTGACATAGAGGTCAGCGAGCCAATTCCATACTTTGGCGATACCGACCCACGGCCTGGCCGAAGTCGGGTCCTTTTCGATTGAGCGTTGAAAGAAATCCAGACTCTTTCGGAGGCCTTCTTCGCTGCTCTTGTTCGAGAAGAACACCCCTTGCAGGTAGAGCTCATACGCCTCGGTATTTTCACTCCGCGCCGGCCGGCTATCGACCAGCTTCAGCTTCAACGCGGCGGTTACCGCCTGGGTAATTTCATCCTGAACGCCGAAAACGCCTTGCAGCTGTCGTTCGTACGTCTTCGACCAGATATGGAATCCGTCGGTTGCCTTGATTAACTGGACGGTGATGCGAATCCGGTCCCCGTCGCGCCGCAGACTTCCTTCCAGGACGTGGCGGACGCCGAGCTTGGCCGCGATCTCTTTGACGCCGAGATTGGTGCCTTTGAAGGAGAACGACGAGGTGCGCGCCGCTACCTGGAGATCCTTGATCTGGGCGAGGGAGTCCAGGATGGCCTCGCTCATCCCGTCGCAAAAATATTCCTGGTCTTTGGCCTGGCTCAAATCGAGGAACGGGAGCACGGCAATGCTTTTCTCGGGCGGAAGGGCAACCGAGGAGTTCGGGCGCGGCACGATCTTATCGGCGAGCGCTTCGAAACGCGGTTCCCCCCGAAGCGGGATCAGAAACGGGTCCACCCGGATGAACGCGAGATCCGCTCCGGCCCGGTCTTCGTAGCTTTTTTCCAGCCAGCGCAGCGCCTCGTCTTTCTGGCCGAGAGCGGCGTAAACCAACGAGAACGCGTAAGCCTGCACGTACCGGGTCTTCGCCAGTTCAATCATCTCGTTGAGGGTCCTGGTCGCTTCAGCCTTTCTTCCGAGCGCAGCCTGGACGTGGGCGATTTCCGCGAGACCGAAGGGGTCATCATTCAGTTCCCGCATTTTTAACCACTCAGCCAGTGCCGCCTCGCGTTCGCCTTTGAACTCCAACGCCTCACCAAGGTTGCCGCGGGCGTAGTAGTAGTTCGGATCGATCTCGAGGGTACGGCGCAATTGCTCGATGGCCTCATCGTAACGGCCCGTAACGATGTACAGGTACGCGAGATCCGTGTTGATCAGGAGAGAAAGCGGATCGAGTTCTACGGCGCGCTTCATCTCGGCAAAGGCCTCATCAAACTTTCCCAGCGCGCCCAGGAGCCAGCTGTGCCGCCAGCGTCCGCTGGCGTAGTTCGGATTCAGTTCCAGCCCCCGTTGGAATTCAACGGCCGCCTGAACGTAATCGAAATCGTAGACCTGGACCGCTTGGGCGTAGGCGATGTGCGCCTCGGCCAGAGAGTCGTCGAGCTGGAGAGCTTTTCTCGCTGCTTCCTTCGCCTTCGGATAGCATTCCTGCGGTCTTCCGCCGGTGATGAAGGGGAGCATGAGGTAGGCATCGGCGAGGCCCGCGTAGGCGGGCGCATAACTCGGATCGGCGGCGGTCGATTGGGTAAAGTAATCGATCGCCTTTCGCAGATCGTCGGCGGTGGTTTTGTTCCAGAAATAGCGCCCCTTGAGGTACGCCTGGTGCGCTGCCGAGTTCTGGGTGGGCCGCACCGCGATCGCGTGGACCTCCGATCCGCTGAGTCTGGCCTGAAGTTTCTCGGCCACGGTCTGCGCCACCTCGCTCTCGACCCGGAAAAGATCGGTCGATTTGTAGTCGTAGGAATCGGCCCAGAGATGCGCACCGTTCGTGGCGTTGATGAGCTGGACTCGAACGCGCACCTGGTCGCCCTGCTTCTGGACGCTGCCCTGGATGACATTCGCTACGGCCAGTTGCCTGCCGATGTCGGAAAGGTTTTCCCGCGCGCTCTTAAACCGCTGGGTCGAGGTTCGCGAAATCACTTTCAGGTCCGCGATTTTGCCCAGGCGCCCGAGGATCTCTTCTTCCACGCCTTGAATGAAATAGGCGTTGTCCGGGTCTCGGCTGAGGTTTTCGAAAGGAAGGAGCGCGACGCTTTTTGCCGGCGCAGGTGAGGCGGCGAGTGGCCCGCGTGAGACCGCTGACGGGCGCAGAAACACGACCAGCAAAAGCAGCGCGGCGGCGAAGGCAGCCGAGAGGCCGGCCAGGGCGCGATTCCGTCGGGCCCAGCTCCACCCCCGTTCCAACGCGGTAGCCGGGCGCGCAAGGATTGTCCGGCCTTCCAGCCATCTTGCTAAATCGTCGGCGAGCGCGGCGGCGGAGGAATAACGGGCGGTTGGTTCTTTCGCGAGACACTTAAGGCAGATCACCTCAAGGTCGCGGGGCACACTCGGCTTCAGGCTCCGGAGTGGCGCAGGTTCGGTCTCGCGTGAGAGCCGGAGTGTTTCCAGCGGCGTGTCGGCAATGAAAGGCGGACCGTCGGTCAGCAGTTCGTAAAGGATTGCGCCAAGACTGTAGACGTCCGCCGCCGGGGTCAGTTTACGCGAGCTTCCCTCGGCTTGTTCCGGAGCGATGTAGTGCGGCGTGCCGAGCGCACTTTGCGCGAGGGTGAGCCGGCTTTCGCGGCCGATCCACCTCGCCAGGCCGAAGTCGGCGACATACGGCTTACGTTCCGGACCGTCGAGGAGAACGTTGCCCGGTTTGAGGTCGCGATGCAAAATGCCACGGTCATGCGCGTGATGGACGGCACGCGCGATTGTCGCGACCAGGCGGGCAGCGTCACGCGGCTCGGAAAAATCTGCCGCGCACTCCCGCAGGGTGCCGCCATTCGCGAACTTCATGCTGTAGAAGGGCCGGCCTTCGGTCTCCCCGATTTCGTAGATCGGCAGGATGTGGGGATCGTCGAGACTGGCGACCGCTTCAGCTTCCGCCCGAAACCGTTCCATCATTCCAGGAGTCGCGGCCTGCTCAACCAGGATCATTTTGATCGCGACCTGCCGATTCGAACCGTGCTGGACCGCGCGATAAACCACGCCCATCCCGCCGCGCGCGATTTCTTCGATCAGGTCGTAATGAAACGCGGTGCCTTTGTCGGTTTCGTCAGCGAACGCTGCATCCAACAGACAGACGGGGCACAGGCTTCCGGCCGATTCCGAGAGCAATTCCGCGCCGCACTTAATGCAGGGCATTGCTCGTCAGGCGGGGGCGGCCAGGACCTTGCGAAGATGCAGAAGCTCGTCGTCGATCTCTTCCGGGCTCGAAACCGTTCGGCCAATTTCTTCACGCAGTTTGGAACGATAATCACGGCGCAGCCGGTGGATCGTTGTTTTGACCGCGCTCAATGGGAGCCCGAGCTGCTCGGCTGCGGTCTGGTAGGAGGTCTCGCGCACATCGGACGTAAGGAAGGGCGAGAGGCCATCGAAGAGCCGTGCTTTGCCGCGCGACACAAATTCCGCGCGCAAATCGGAGACGGTTTGTTCCAGAAGCGCGTGTGCCCAGCGCTTTTCGAAAATGGTTTCCGGCGTTGTGGATTCGACCGGCTCGAGGCGATAGCGGGCATCGGCCTCTTCCGCATCGAGACGAATCAATTCCCGGCCGCCGCCGCGTTTCTGCGCGCGCGAGCGTTCGTATTCGTGCCCCAGAAAATTCTGGAGCGAAGAAAGCAGGAACGTCCGGAATTTTCCGCGGTCCCGGTCCGCCTTGGCGAGCGCGTGCTTTTCCTGAAGGTGCAGGCAAAAGCCCTGGACCAGGTCCTTGGCATCCTGTTCGTCGTATCCGCGCCGGCGCACATAGGCGTAGAGCGGATACCAATAGGTTTGGAAAAGGCTGGCGAGCGCTTGCCGGGCGCGGTCGGAATCGACCTCTTCACCGCAGGCCAGGACGATGCTCCAATGAGTGGTATTGAAGCTGGCGTTGCTACCCGGGCGTTCCCGCGGAGAATCCACGGGCGCGATTCTAAGACCCGGAGATTTAAAGACAAAGCTCGAAAAACTCCGCGGTCCGGCGACCCGCTTTACCGGATGTTGTAAGCTTCGACCACCGCGACCCCAGAGCTGCCACCGACGCCGCTCACGACTGCGGTGTAGCTGCCAGGCAGCAGGTTAATGAGAATGGCGGACTCGGCCGGATTCGACGGAGCTGCGCCCGTCGCTGCGATCACGTTTCCCTGGGTCTCCTGCCAGTTGTCGTTCTGCGCGATCTTTGTTCCCTGTCCGTCGAAGAGCTCGAGGTATGGGTTTTGGAGCGGCTGCTGCACTCCCGCGGCGCTCAGCGATGGTCCGATGGCGCGCAGCAAAATCTTCGCTGGATCGAAACCGACCAGGATGAACCCGCCGATCATCACGTTTTGGCCGGTGCGAACGAAACCGCGGGTGCTGATATTGGCGACCACGGCACCCCGGTTCGTGGCGAGATCGTAAAGTTCCACCAGGCCAAGTCCGGTGCCGCCGTTGTTGCCGCGCAGAATTGCGGTGTGCGAGGTCGTGTCGAGTGGACGGACGACCGCCGCTTCGAGATCGCTCGCCGGCGGGACGCCCGTCGCCTGAATTTCCTGCGCCTGCGAATCCCGCCAATTGTTATTCGTAACCAGGAGCCCGCTGCTGTTGTAAAGTTCGACGACTGGATCGGCCAGTGTTCCGGTCAGGCCTGCCGCCTGCAGCGAGGGACCGAGGCCGCGAACGATAACGTCCTTGGTCCCGCTGTTCGTGGGCGATGTGACAATGAACCCCGCGATCAGCACGTTCTCGCCTGTCTCCACCGGTAGGCGCGTCGAAATATTCGCGAAGACGGCCGGGTTCAATTCGAAGGCGCCGCAGTCGCAGCCGTATTCATACTCGTTCGAAGTTCCCACGGAAAGGAGGTCGACCACACCGCTATCACGCTGGTCGTTAGGGGGAAATCCGTTGATCGCCGGGCAAAAGCCGCGATCGAGGGCCGGGCTTCCGAACGACAAAGCCATTGTATCGGTTGGCCCACCATTGTTGGCGACAGGCCCCAGGAGCGGATCGATAGGCGCCGAGGCCGTGCCGACCTGGCTGGCGGTTGCCGAGCCAGTCGCCCCAGAGTCATTGCCGATGAGGCAACCGATGGCGTCAAACTCCCCGGAGAGGTCAGGCCCGGCCGGTGCGTCGTTCTTCGCCACGATGCTGTTCTGCAAGGAGTGCTGGGTCGTGGCGGCACCTGCGGTGACCCCACCGCCTTTTCCGGTTGAGGCATTACCGCTGATAGTGGTGTGATGAATACTGAGAACGCCGCTGGCTGCGTAGATCGCGCCGCCCGAGCCATCGGGCCCATAGTTGGCGTAGTTCGAACTCAAGGTGGAGCCGGCGATGATCGCCTGCCCGCGCGCGGTATAAATGGCCCCGCCCAGGCCCGCGGAGTTTGAGATTAGAGCGCAACGATTCAGAAAGAGGTCGCCGACGTTCGAGATGGCGCCGCCGCGTGGCGCCCCCGCCGAATTATGGGCGATGTTGCCGCGAAATGTGCACTGCGCCACGTTTACCCGCGCCGCGTTGAAAATGGCCGCGCCGCCCTCGGTCGCGTGGGTGAGACCGTGTTGCAGCGTCACGTTTCGTATGTTCACCGTGCCCGCGGAGACGGTGAAGATGCGCTTGCTGTTGCCCAGGATCGCGATGCGTCGGGGATCGCCGAAATCGAGGGTCGTCGCGCCGTGGCTGGCAATCAAATCCATCGGCGCCTGGAGCACGATGGATCCCGGCTCGACCGCCGGACCGATTTCAATCGTGTTTGGACCGACGTTCGCGTTCGCCTGGGTGATCGCGTCCCGCAGCGAACCGGCTCCGCTGTCGTTGCGATTCGTGATTGTAATGGTTTTCGGGCCATCCTCGCTTTTCAAAGTGATCGACCAGTTGACCAGGGTCCCGGCGTCTCCCGCGCGGTAATCCGTGATCCGCAATTCCCATGAACCGCTCGACTGCGCCGGCGTCCGGTTTTCCACCGCGTCCAGAGCGGCCTCGAATCGGGCGGAATATGGAGCCTCGCCGTTGGTGATGGGGCGCAGCGTGTCCCGGTCGAAATAGGTGTCTTCGAGATTCGCGCCGGTCGCGTTATTGGTCCCGAGGAAAAAGTTCCCGGACGCGCTCACGCCGTTCTCCAGCAACGTCACGGTGGTGCCGTTCGGGGCGGCGAGCACGATCCGCAATTGCCGCAGGTTAGGGTGGGTCAACCGCACCCGGACATCGACGTCGATGACCTGGCCGAGACTCCCGGGGACGTTGATTGAAAGTGTCGAGGTGGTTGTGGCCGCCGTGTGCGGCCCGGCGCCGCCGGTTGCGTCGGCTAACGTCTGCTGCGCGTTCTTCGTGTAAGTCACCGTTCCCGCCGAGACGACCGCGGTGGTGCCGGCAAGGATTACGGCAGCGACCAGAAGGCAAGCGGAACTCCGTGAAAGCATGCTCATGCCAGAGAATTCCGGAAAGCCGGCGAGCGATTACGAAAAAAGTGATCGTAAGGCTATTGCACTGCTCCAGGGGACAACCCGGGAGCCCCGGACGGGGCCGTCGGACTAAAGCCCGGACTGGAGCCCAGCGGAACTCGGGGTGTCTCGTGGAAGAAGAACGAAGCCCCTAACAAGGGGCGGCGGAACGTTGGAGGACGCTGCGATCGCGCAACACGGTTTCCGTCACCCCTTGCCAGGGGTTGGATTGATGTTTGCGTTATCCCGGAGTTTCGCTGCGCTCCACTCCGGGCTCTATTCCTGCGCGCCGCCGGCGCTGTCCGGAGTTTCGCTGCGCTTCACGCCGGGCTCTATTCCCGCGCTCCGCCGGCGCTGTCCCCGGAACCATCCGTGTCATTCGCGCAATCAGCGGTTGAACTCGGTTTCGCTTCAATTCCTTTCACACCCGCCCTCCAGGCCGCGTAATCGATCCTTAGCCCCCCGAAGAGGGGGCGTCGGCCTAAAGCCCGGAGTGGAGCGCAGCGGAACTCCGGGTCTGTCGATCAAAACGAAGGAAGCCCCTGGAAGGGGCGGCGGAAACTTGGAGGAAGCCGCGATGCCGCCCCATTCCCCGCAGCGAATCTACGGAAGCGCGACGTAGAACTCCCTACCGGTCACTTCGTAAATGACAGTGCCATCCTTGGTCGTGGGACTGACGCAGTGCAGTTCGAGGAGCAGCTTCTTGTTTGTCCCATGCACCATATTCTGGCGCCAGAAAGCCATCCGGGTGACCCGCCCGTCCTTCATCTTCAAGCGCTCGAAGGCACGCTGCCGGAGCCGATCGAGCTGCGGCACAAACTCCCGAACTTCGGCCCCGGTGAAGATCCCGTTGCGCGCTTTTGGATCCTCGAGCCGAATGGGGTCGTGCCGCCCCAGCTTCGCTCTTTCGGTGGCGGTGTAGCCGTAACGCCGTAGGTCGTCCGGATGTTTGGGCCGGGTCGCGGTGAGCAAGGCGCGCTCGTCCTCGATCGAGAATTCGATGAAACGTGTCTCCGGACCGAAATCCTCCAGGATCCTTGAGAGAAGTGCCCGGGTATTCTCAGGCTGGAGATACGCGGCCGGTTTTACGAGGCTCTTGGGCAACTCGAGGTCGGTGAGTTCCCCGCTCCGGGCGTCGAAAAAAGCCGTGCCGTTTTCTCCGTCGAAGAGGCCGCCGTTCTTAACCTGGACCTTCCACTCCGGCGCATTCTCCTGGAGTGGATGAGATCGGCGAACGAGCGCGACCTCGATGATACGGCCACCCGCGAGGGGCAGTTTTTCGAGGGCGACGCGCGCGACCGTGGGCACCCGCGCCCAATCAGCCTCGTCCACTCCGAAGAGCTCCGTCTCCCGAACTTCGCCTGCGGAGAGGATGTTGGCGGTAAGCTGGAAATTCTCCTCCTTTGCGAGGCTTTTGTAGTTGCGGCGTCCGCTCACCGTGCGCGCTGGGTTTTTTGCGTCACGGACAACCACTCCAACATCATCGCGGGTGATCCTGATTTCCTTGAGAACACGCGCGGCGCCGAATTGCCGCCGAATATCGTGCACTACCGCGGTCAGTCGCCCTGATCGTTGCGTGAGCATGGGGGCCTCGATCGGAGGAGCGGTGGCAATCGCGGCAAGGGCCGCGTACTCCTTCTGCGCGACCTCACCCGCGCGGTCGAGCTCGAGTAGGTCCTTTTGCCAGGGCTTCGATTCCGCTTCGGAAGAGGCGGGGCCGGCGCGCCATTCGTCCCAATGGGCGTCGACGAGCGCCCAGCGTTTTTCATTTACAGTCAAGAAACGGCGGCGGACCTCCCAGGCATCCATCCGTATTTCATCGGGCGGCACCCGATCGCCTTTCGCCGCTATCGTACTATAGAGGCGCGCGACTTTTATTTCAGCATCCGGTTCTTTCAGCAACTCGATGACTTTATCGGCCGCGGCAATCGCCTCTCGCTCTTTCGCCAGGAAGTGTTGAAGCTCCCTCCGGGGGAGCTTCGCGCGATCTTCGTCTGCCGTTTTGGCCCAGGTGGCGGCAAACATCGCCTCCTCGGCTTTTTGGTAAGCGGTTCCGGCGCGCTCGAGTCGCCCGGCGAATTCCACCAGCTCGGTTGGCGGGGTCAGATCAGACGCCGACTCGGTTGATCGCGGCGGCAGCCGGGTATCCTGCGCGCCGCTGATTCGAAAGCCAAACAGGCCCAGGCCCGCCAGGAGTCCGAGTCCAGTCAGGACCAGCCATGGTCCCGCGCCGTCCTTCGGATCCTTAGATTTCAAGCGCCTTACTGCGAGCCCGACAAGAGCGACCACCATCATGATCTGGAACATGATGGTGAGAAAGTTGAGTCCGGCCGAGGGCCGCTCGACGGCTGGCCCAGAGAAGAGCCTGCTCAAGAATTCGAAGATCAGAAGAATCGGAGTGGCCGTGAGGAGAAAGCGTTCGGTCTTGGTCATGCGGCTCCTGTCGTTGCTTACGAATTCCGCAAAAGCGCCAGCAGATTACGAAGAAAGTGGTCGCGACCGCTTATAGGAGCAGCTTAGTGGGGCGACGGGCGACAGAGCAAGAGCAAGAGCAGAAGTGCTCGGGGGGGGACTTGAACCCCCATGCCTTGCGGCATACGCCCCTCAAACGTACGTGTCTGCCATTTCACCACCCGAGCGTGGGGAGAGAAAGCGAGGATAGGGGATGGTAAATAGAAGATGCTGCCTCGCAAGTTACATCTCGTGCTCGTGCTCATGCTCATGATCATGATCGTAATCTTTCCGGAAAGATCGTGGTCAGGATCAGGATCAGGATCAGGAGCATGACCAAGGCAATGCAGTTGATTCCCGCCGGCTGCTTCGGAGATTGCGGCGATGGAGGGGGAAGAAGATTGGATCAAGCTCGATCTTCACATTCATACCCTCGACGATCCCAAGGACGCGCTGGATTACTCCGCTCATCAGCTTCTCGAGCGGGCCCGCACCCTCCGCTTCCGGGTTCTCGCGATCACCCTGCACGACGCGGTCTTCGATCGACCCGAGGTCTTCGCCGACGCGGCGGCGATGGGAATCCTGTTGATCCCGGCAGCCGAAATGCGCCTTGAGGGAGCGGATGTCATCCTCCTCAACGTGAGGCCGGACGAGGTCTCCGATTTGCGGACCTTCGATGACCTGGCCGCGTTGCGGCAACGGCGCGGGCCGTCGCTCTTCACGATCGCGCCGCATCCTTTCTATGTCCTGGGTGGCTCAATGGGCGACAAGCTGATTGAAAGACCAGAGCTGTTTGACGCCATCGAGCTGTGCCATTTTTGGAATCGGCTTTTCAATCCCAACAAGCGCGCGGCCGAAATCGCAGAGCGCTTTCAGAAACCGCTGATCGCGACCTCAGACGCACATCGGCTTCACGCTTTCGGGTCGAATTACACCAGCATCCCGCGGCCGGCGGAGTTGACGGTCGACAGCGTGCTCGCGGCCCTGCACGGTCCGCTGAAGGTCACGAATCCGGCCTGCTCCCTCGGGGACCTCGTGAGCACGATTTATTTCGTGTTCGTTGCGCATCCATGGCGGAGGCGAAAGCGGGGATTGACGTGATTGTAGCCGGCATCGCCGATGCCGGCCTGGCTGCCCCTCGCCGGGCCGGGATCGACGATGCCGGCTACAGGCACCGCTCGCTTCCACCCTTGAGTCGGCGCTCCAAACCTGACACAAGATGAATCCGACATGAGAAAATTCGCCTTCCTTTTCCTGATTGGTGCGCTCGCCTTCGGCGGTTGCGATCTCTTCAAATCGAAGAAAAAAGACGACAAGAAACCGGCCAAACGCGCGGATGCAGCGCTTCGCGACGAAAATGACGACGTCGATTTCCAGGCTTTTGTCGGGCGCCTGAAGAAAGCCGTTTCCTCTCGGGACATGAATACGCTCGCGGGAATGATGACGGAGGACTTCGGTTATGCCATCAATCCCGACCGCTCAGGCGACGGTGTGTTCAAGTATTGGGATGAAAACAATCTCTGGCCTGAGCTGGAAGGAATCCTGACGGAGAAGTTCGCGAAGAAGGGCGATTTCTGGGTGGCCCCGCCGCAGTGGGCCGATCCGACGTTGAATTACGACGGATATCGCGTCGGCATCAGGCGCGTCAAAGGCAGCTGGAAGTTCGTCTATTTCGTCAATGGGTAAGTCAGACGTGGATAGTGATCCGTGAATCGTGAAACGGGTTCGTCACCCGCGTCGAGCAATGGAAAGCGATTCACAAGTCACCAGTCACGATTCACGGTCCCACTTCCTCGGTCTTCCCCACCGGCCGCCATTCGTATTCGTCCGTGAAGTTGTGCGTTGCGAGGCCGGGCACGCACTCGAGGCGCGAACAGTGTTCGAGCCGGACGACCCGATGTTTGCCGGCCATTTTCCCGGCAACCCAATCGTCCCCGGTGTGATCCTGACCGAGGCGCTCGCCCAAACCTCCGGGATCGCCGCGGCGTCAGGTTATCCGGAGAATGCGCGCCCCTTTTTCCTTCTCTCCGCCATTCGGAGAATGAAATTTCTCCGGCCGGTTCGCCCGGGGGAGCAAATCGAATTGCGCGCCGAAAAAATCGCCGGCACGGAAACGTTGCTCCAGTTTAAAGTGGAAGCGCGCGTCAACGGGGCAGTGGCGGCGGAAGGCCAGCTGGTCCTCAGCGTATCGACGGGATTTGGCGAAAACTCGTAACTATCGGATGGTTGGGATAGCGCGGCCGAATCCAGGATCCGATCAATTGTCACACGCCACTCATCATTGTTCCGGTCCCATCGCCATTATCATCCCGGCCTGTGACGAAGAAGAGTGTATCGGCGTTGTGCTCGACGAGTTATCGGCAGTCCTCGATCGCGACCGATTTGTGGTTGCCGTCGGCGTGAACGATTCCCAAGACCGAACCGCAGCCGTGGCGCGAGCCCACGGCGCCCTCGTCGCAGAGACGCCGCAACGTGGATACGGTTACGGCTGCCAGGCGGCCATTGACCTTGTCCGCCAGACTATCCCTGGAGTGCGCGCCTACATCTTTGTCGCCGGCGATGCAGCGAGCGACCCGCGCGATATTGCCGCGCTCGTCACCGCTTACGAACAAGGCTACACGCTGGTCCTGGGAGCGCGGACGGGGATGGTTCGGAACTGGCGGGCGATGCGGTTCTCACACGTCATCGCCAATTTTGCCGTGGCGCTCTGGTGCGGCATTCTCGCCGGCCGCCCCTATCGGGACCTCGCCCCGCTGCGGCTGATCGACCGGGATCTTTTCGAATCGATCGCGCCCCAGGAAATGACATTCGGCTGGACGATCGAGCCACAAATAGCTGCCGCCCGGCTCGGCGCTCCGATCTGTGAAGTGTGCGCCACAGAGCGCCCGCGGCTTGCAGGAAAGCAAAAAGTGTCAGGCGTATCCTGGTACCGGACGTTCACAATCGGGTGCCGGATTCTCGCCGCCGGACTTCGGACGCGTCTTCGTTTCCGGAGCAAACCGCAGTTCGCTCCGTGTCTGCCGGACAAACCCCTGCTGGCCCAACCCCAACGCGGATTGTGAAACACAGCACTCTCGGGCGCGTCATCCTAGTCCTTGTTCTCGCGCAATTTTCGAGCTGCGCCTTCTTTTCGCGCCCACCGGCGCTGCCGCGGCGCGAAGCTATTGAGCCAACTGGAAGCGAGGAGAAGTTCGCGAAACTGCTCGAAGATGCCGACATCGTTTACTTCCCAAGTGAGGTAGCCGACCTGGAATCGCGTTCCGAGGCCGCCTGGCGGCTGCTGGAAGCGCTCCGGCGCGGTGGCGGCGGATTCGCGATCGGATGGGACTGGGCTTCAAATGACAACCACCGCCGCCGATATCTCGAGGAAGCGGGCCGTGCTGGGGGGGCAACCCTCGCCTTAAACGAGCTCAAGTCGCAGGCCGGAGAAACAGGCTGGTCGCCGGAGCAAGCCGTAGCCGATGAGATCGCTACCTATTTTCGCGAGCATCGGAGCGACAAGATGCTGGTCTTTCTCCGTCGCGAACGTTTGGGAATGGATCACGGAGTGCCTTACTTGGTGGCGCAAAAGACCAAGGCGCGGCAGCTCATTCTCAATCCCCGGCGGCACCGGGAACAGGGCCCAGGATTACTGGCTCGGCGTTAGAGTGGGAGTAGGGACCGGCTCACTTGGGGTTGGACTGGGAGTAGAAACCGCCACGCTCGGACTTGCGGTAACAGCGCGAACTGGCTGGCTGGGAGCAGGGGCGGGGACGGTCTGAGGCCGGGCCGTTTCGAGATCGTAGATGGCGCCCCAATCACCGCCCGCGACCAAGGTTGCTTCACGTTCCCACGGCCGCCGGCTGGTCGTGTAATTCAATTTCTCTTCACGTCCCCAAAAGAGGTAGCGCGCTTTGAGTGAGCGAGCGATCTCCTTCCAATTCGGGGCGCCCTGCATCAAGGCCTGGAGTTTCTCCATCACCGGTCCGTAGTCGAATCCCTGGGTCCACAAATGCCCGGGATAACCCAGGACCATCTTGCGCCCCTGAAGCAGGACAGGATGGTTGTAAGTCGGGAAACCCGCGTAACGCGCTTCAATCGGTAATTTTTTGACGACCGCCCCAACCGCATCCAGCTCCGTGCGATCGGCGATGCCGAAACCAGTTCGCCCGGCAGCGAGCCCGCCAAGGAGAGTTACAAAGCCGGAGAAGAACAACGCCACACAGACAATGACCCTGAGCGGGAGCGACCAGTGAACCATCAGGTCGGTCCAAAGAAACGGCAGAATGACAATATAAGCCCAGACAATGATCTTGATGTTGTCCCATTCCCAGGGCGCAAGCTTGATAAGGTAACCGACGAGGAAGATCGCGATCACAGGAATAAGGAAAGCGACACTAGCCGTGATTCGAAAGGTAGGAGTCCTTGCCTGTTTCCAAACGTTCCACGCGGTGATCCCGATGAAGAACAGGACCACTGGAACCCAGGCGCCGAAGTTGACGATCCAGAATTGGATAAAGGGCATGGCAAAATCGCCTTGCTGCTGGACCCAGCCGGGCTGCCATTTGATGAACGAGCTGGCGTGGAAGTAATCAGTCGTAATCCAGACGCAGAAAGTCGCGGGCAGCACGGCCAGCAGAACGAGCGTGATGGCATGCCTGCGCCCTCCTTTATTCCCAAGAACAAAGAGGAACGCGAGGACGACCGACAGAGCCATAAAGGTATGTGCGTGGTAGAGAGGCAGAGTTGCGTAGAACGATAGTTCCAGCCACAGAGGCAGTGGCGCGCGTCTTTCGCCTGACCCGGTATTGTCGGTCCTTTCCTCAGCTCTCAGCCTGGCGGGTTCAACGTATTCTGGGAAAAACTTCGCTCGCCACTGGTATAAGAGAAGCAGACCGACAGGCAATGCGTAGAGCAAGCCACGCTGGGTAACGAACATTGCTAGCGGCAGACTCTTCCACGCAATCGAAGGCACGCCCTGGTAATCAAGGAAGGCAAAAGTCTTGAGGACCGGGAAACCGGCTACCCCGCCGTTGAAGAGGAAGGCGGCGATACCGAAAGTGCCCGCCCACCTGTAGAAAGCGTAGCAGGTAACCACAGAGCCGAGCAATCCAGTCCAGACGAGGCTGCGGGTGACTTCAACTCCCAAGGCAGTGAAGATGGCATTGAAAAGATCGACGCCGGCCGGATACCTGAGCTTGCTGAAAGGATGGATGGGGTTATCGGGCCAAAGCGGAATGCCACTGGCGAATTGTTTGATGTATGTCAGGTGCAGCGAAAGGTCCCCGAGATTGTTCGGTGATTGCACCTTTAGCTCATTGCCATCGTAGTAGAGCAGCCAGGCAAAGGAGCGGACGGCGAAGACGGCAAAGCAAAAAGCGAGAAGCCAAAACCAGATCGACCGGTAACGTTCCCTTGCCGGAACAATAACTTCAGCTTCCTTGGCACGCCTGCGTCGCCTGCGTCCTGGAAGTTCCTCCGGAGCAGGGCCCGCAATCGCCTGCGGACGCGGCGGTTCAGAGTCGGAGGTCAACCGATAAGCTGCGATCGCTCCGGCGATCCCCGCAAGGATGGCAAGGCGAGCTACGCCCCGCGATAACCCATCGGCCATCAAGCCGATGAGCAGGGCGGCCATCGTGGAGACGTTGAAGAAAGTAAGTCCCGCGGCCAGCCACTTCATCTTCTTCGTCTGCGATCAGTTCGGCTGCTTTCCCGAGAATTCGGGAGCGCGGCCCGGGAATAAACGGGAAAAGACCCTGGCGCTCAGGTAGAGCTTCGATGGATCCTGGTACGGGCGAATGGTAAAGGGCTCGGTAAAGTAGGTGTCCCGCAGTTTCCCTTCCACTTCCTCGATCTTGTCCTCCTGCACGACCAGGAAATCGGCGTCCAGCTTATCCGGCATGTTGTTGTGCTCGTAGTAGCCGACCTTGGTGAAGTCGCCCAGCATCCAGGGCAGGGGATAAGTGCTGGTTCGGATGAGATGGCCGACGAGCTGGTAGTAGGTTGGGTTGGCCCTGGCCAGGCGCAGGAGCGGGCCGGTCAGCTTCCAGACGTCGTTATAAGTCTGGACATAAACGTAAGGCTCGGTGTCGGTGGTGCACCGGAAATAGTTCAGACGGACGCACATCCAGAGCGAAGCAGCCAGGAGAATGGCGGCCCCGATGCTGACCGCGCGCTGGAACTCCGCGCGGGCCAGCGCCAGCAACGCGCCAAAGGTGAAGATCATCGGCCAGACGATGCTGATTATGCACCAGGGCGTCTTATATTTCACAATGCTGTAAGCGATGAGTGTTCCTACGCCGTAAATCGCCAGGTATCGGATCGCCAGGTTCCGGAGAAAGAACTGGCACACAACGCACACGACCGTTCCGACCAGGATCGGTTGTTCGTAGCGCGCGATCAGCATGAGCCAGTACCACCAGTCTTTTTCGTGCCCGGCGCCTTCGCTCCCGGTTTTGAACCAGGCGGCAAAGGTCTTAAACAGGCCTGCTACGCCGGGCCAGTTCAGGAACGCGCCCGAGTAAAAGAAGATGATGGCAGCCAGGCCCGCGGCCGCGACCACCAGCAGATCAATCGAAGTCCAGGTTTGCCGCACCCGCTGCGTTTCCTTCATCGGATTGATCTTGTGCGAAACCCAGGCGACGACGACGGCGATGGCCGCGCACCCAACGTGGATGATATAAGTCTCCTTGGTCAGGATCATCCCGGCCAGGCCCATCCCGGTGCACCAAAGATAATTGACGGTGCCTTTCTGCCACAGTCCCAGCAGTCCGAGGATGAAAAGCATCGAGAAAAGAAGGAGCCAGACTTCGTGGATCGAGTAGCGGCCGTAGAAGACGAAACCGGGCGAGACCGCCATGGCGAGCGCTGCCAACCGGCTGACGTTGCGCCCCACGAACGGCTCGAACTTCGTCGTGAGATGGATCGAAAAGATGCTGGCCAGCACGACCGGCAGCCGGATGGCCCAGACGTTTCGGCCGAACAGGGTCTGGGCCAGAAACAGGATATAAAAGTGAAGCGGCCCGTGGTAGTTCGTCGGGTCGTAGCGATAGAACCCGTTCTTGACCATCTGATCGACGAACCAGCCGTTGATCCCCTCGTCGAAGTGCGGCGGCTTGATCCCGAGGAGGAACAGGCGGAGGAAGGCGCCCAGCCCGATAATCAGCCACGGCGTCCAATCCATCGTGCTGGCCCGCCCGAGGAGGGCGTCGATCCGGCTCCCGACCGTTGGCGGAGAAACTAGTGGCGCGGCCTCAGCGTCGCTGCTAGTACGCGGATCGATGCGCATCCTGGTAACCGGTGGCTGTGGCTTCATCGGGAGCAACTTTATTCGGTATATTCTGCAACATTACAAGCCGGCCTCGGTCAGCAATGTGGATGTGCTGACTTACGCCGGAAACCTCGCGAACCTGGACGGAATCGCCGAGGAACATGGCGAGCGCTACGAGTTTTTCAAAGGCGATATCGCCAATGCCGACCAGATGGACGCGCTCATGACCGAGCATTCGTTTTTCGCGGTCGTCAATTTCGCGGCTGAATCCCACGTTGACCGCAGCATCAACGATCCGCAGAACTTCATTCACACCAACGTCGTCGGCACCAGCATCCTGCTCGATTGCGCCCGGCGCCACGGCGTCAAACGCTTCATCCAGATCTCGACGGACGAAGTTTACGGGTCGCTCGGGGAGACTGGGAAATTCACCGAGCAATCGCCGATCGAGCCGAGCTCGCCCTATTCCGCGAGCAAAGCCGGGGCCGACCTGATCGCGCTCGCCTGCCACAAAACCTTCGGCCAGGAAGTAATCGTGACCCGCTGCTCGAACAATTACGGGCCCTATCAGTTCCCCGAGAAATTGATCCCGCTCATGATCATCAACGCGATGCGCGACGATAAGCTTCCGGTTTACGGCGACGGCATGAACGTCCGCGACTGGATCCACGTCGAGGACCATTGCGCCGGGATTGTGGCGGCGCTTTTCGAAGGTAAACCGGGCGCCGTTTACAATTTTGGGGGCGACAGCGAGATGCCGAACATCGAGACTATGAAAGCGATCCTGCGGAAACTCGGCAAACCCGAGAGCCTGATCTCTTACGTGACCGACCGTCTTGGCCACGACCGCCGTTACGCCATCGATTCCTCGTTTGCTCAGAGCGAGCTGAATTGGAAACCGCTCCACAATTTCCGGGATGGCCTGGATTCAACGATCGATTGGTACGCGGGCAACCGGGCCTGGTGGGAACCGCTTCTCGCCCGCACCGGCCGGCATTAAACAATCAAGGAGCGGCGATTTTCAAATCGCCGCCTGTTTTCGTTTTCATCTTCCTCATTTGCGCCTGGTCGGTCGCATCGGGAAATCCCAAATCCCAAAACCCAAATCCCAGGTAAATTCCAAATTCTAAGGAGCAAAAGGGAGCGCGCTCGGCTGGACGCTCGCTGATTCAATCCAAGGAGCGGCGATTTCCAAATCGCCGTCAGCCCTCCTTTTTCCTTCCCGCCTTTGCGTGAGGTGCTCGATCAGGAACAGCTTGCGATCGAGAAGCTGGGCTGTTTACCATCGCGACTGGTCTGCGGGCCGGGCCCCTGGGTGGGCCGTAGATAATGTTGTTATCTTAGGAGTTACTTATGCGTTCCATTCTTCTTTCCGTAGCTCTGCTCTTTGTCGCGGCTTCGAATCTGCATGCCACCGAAGCCCTGATCTTCGACGAGGGGGGCTACAACCTCTACATCCTGGTTGGGTCGCTGGATAAACCAGTCATTGCCCAGGTTCGCTATACCCCGCCCGGAGCCACG
The DNA here is from genome assembly GCA_035536995.1 of Chthoniobacterales bacterium. Lineage (GTDB taxonomy): Bacteria > Verrucomicrobiota > Verrucomicrobiia > Chthoniobacterales > UBA10450 > AV80. Next base: position 56,453 of record DATLNB010000013.1, read on the forward strand.
GAGTGGATCCATGTCCCTCGCGAGCAGCTAAAAATCGAGAAGTTCGACATGGGCAAGCAGGTCTTATTGATGCGCTTCTCGAACAAGGAGAAAAAGCCGGATTTGCCGCCTTCATTCACCCTTTCGGTCAAAAAGAAGAAGGCCGTCCTCTCAATCAACGGCAAACAAATCAAGAGCTCGTTCGATTGGCTCGATGAAGTAGGAACTGAGAAGTAGGAAACTTTTCTACAGATTTGGGGCAAAGCAAGTGTCCCCAATCTGTTTTTCTCGATTTGTGCGCCGACCGGTGTTAATAAGGTTGCCGTGAAACCCTGCCAGAACCCGCATCTCAATCCACCACGGAGGCATAGTCGGAATTGCTTGTCCCGGGCCCTGGGCTGCGTTGCGTCGATTTTTGTTGCCGGCGCGCTTTTGGCCGCATCTGCGACCGGTGCGACCTTTACCGTAACGAATACGAATGAATCAGGAGCTGGGTCCCTGCGCGAGGCTGTGAAAGCCGCCAACACGGCCGCCGGAGACGATACGATCGTCTTTGCACTGGATGGGACCCCCGAACCCACCATCCAGCTGGCTGGCATCGGGTTTTCGGTTGTCACCAACATTACTATCCTGAACGATCGTCCGGGGGACGTGCCCGTGACCGTCCGGGTTAATGTGGAACCGAGCTTCCTTTATCCAGCCTTCGACGTGACTTCCTCCGGGCGTCTGGTGATGTCCGGACTAATCATAACGGGACCGCCACCGGGCCGCCTAAACCAGTCCAGCGGGATCCGTAATTTACGCGGTTACCTCGCCCTCCGTAATTGCACCCTCATCGGCAACAATGGCACGCAGGGCGGCGGTGTTTACAACACTGGGCAGGCAATCCTGACCAATTGCTTGATCACCAAGAACCGAGCTGCGTTAGAGGGCGGCGGTCTCTACAACAACGGGGGCCGAATGACCGTGCAGCACTGTGTGATCAGCGATAATACGGCCGTTTGGTCTGGCGGCGGAATCTACAACGCAGGCTTGGGTTACCTTTCGTTGATCGACTCGATCGTGAGCGATAATACCACCACCGATTCATTCGCAAATACGCAGGGGGGCGCCGGTCTTTTGAATGGGGCCCTGGCTGGTTTGAGCAACTGTACCTTCAGCAATAATCGTGTTGACGCATGGGGCGGTGGCGCGATCTACACTATCGGCAGCCTTACGGCCGACAAATGCACCTTCGTAAATAACAAAGGTCAATTCGGGGGTGCGATTTGGGATAACGGTTCGACGACGCGGCCCTCCGTGCTGAGTAACTGCACTTTTAGCGGCAACACGGTCACTGACGGTGGCCCTGCCGTTTACGCCAATTACCAATACGTCACTACTGGCAAAGCGAAGCTAACGATCAATAACTGTACGTTCAGCGAGAATTTTGTCATTGGCCGTGAAGGCCAGCCAACATCAATCGGCAGCGCCATCCTCGCGGCGGGCGCAAACACAAAGGTTGAAGTCAGTAACACTGTGTTCCGGAAACTCGGCAGTAGTAGCAACCTTTACCCTCCCGCCGGAGGAGGAATCATTTCGCGCGGACACAACCTCACTGACGATCCTGCCGGGGGCGACGGAGGGACCGGTCCCGGCGGAATTCTGAATGCGCCCGGGGACATTCGAAACACCGACCCCCTCCTCGCCCCCCTGGCCGACAACGGCGGGGCCACTATGACGCATGCTCTCTCACCCGGGAGCCCGGCGATTGATGCCGGGGATATCGCCGCTGCAACACCGCGCGACCAGCGAGGCAATGGACGACAGAGTAACAGTGACATCGGTTCGTACGAATTTGGTGGCGCCCCATCGGCGACACGTTTGGCTAACATTTCCACTCGGGCCAAATGTTTGACCGGTGAGAATGCGATGATCGCCGGTTTTATCATCACCGGACAGGAGGATAAAAAGGTTTTAGTCCGTGCAATTGGGCCTTCCCTTCCGGGCTCAACCCACCTCAACAATCCCATTTTGGAATTGCATGATGCGTCGGGTGCGGGAATCGCGCTCAATGACGATTGGAACGACGCCTCCAATCGCCAGGACATAATTGCGAGTAGCATCGCTCCCACTCACAATCTCGAGTCCGCCATTCTGATTACTTTAGCGCCCGGCGCCTACACGGCAGTCGTGCGTGGCGCTAATAACACCAGCGGAATCGCATTGGCCGAAGTCTATGACCTGGACCCCCGCGCGAACTCCCGCATCGCGAATATCTCGACGCGCAGTTTCGTGCAAACTGGCGACAATGTCATGATCGGTGGCTTCATCATCGCGGGGCCTGAAGCCCAGACCGTCGCCGTTCGCGCCATGGGACCATCTTTACCCGTTGAGCGAGTAGTGCCCGATCCAGGGCTTGAGCTACGCGACGTCAATGGAATCCTCCTGGGAGCGATCAACGGTTGGCTTCATTCGGAGTACGAAGGCAAAATCGTGGCAGCCGGCCTCGCGCCGCTGAGCGACGCGGAATCGGTTCTCATTACGACCCTGGCTCCCGGTCAGTACACAGCCATCGTCAAGGATTACTACGCGAGAAGCGGGGTGGGACTTGTAGAAATGTATGCCTTGGATTAGCGCACGACTTAACGCTGCAAGTGCATGTCGCGCTCGTCCTACTCTCCTTTCGGAATGTCTTGGTCTCATCGGAGGGACCCGGCGCAACTTCGTTTCTTATTAACGCCGATGCGACGACGGCCGTCCCTCGTGGGCTGCCGAGGAAGGAAAGGACGGAAGCCCTCGTGACAGAACAACGTGACGCGCGCTTCGCCTGACTAGCGGAACCAAATCGAAGTTACTCCGCTACAGTAAGCGGATGATCGTGCTGATCTCAGGCGACGACTCCAGCTTCCGGTTGCCGTACTGTAGTCCTCGATACGCAATGCCCCGTCGGTCAATAAACGCCCCAAGGAGCCGTGGTGGGATGGGGAGAAACCTCTACAGACTTTGGCCGAAGTTGCTCGAGGGGACACAGAGTTTGGCTTCCGCTAGAAACATGGTTGGGCCCAGTTCCTGGAATGCGCCTGAGTAAAAAAGATGATTGCGGCGAACCCAGCGGCCGGCGGCGACGCGAAGATCGATGTACGTCCAGGTTCGGCGCACCCGCCGTGGCTCCTGCGTCAGATTGACCATTTTATGGGAGACCCGGGCAACGGCCATAGCGATCGCGACGCATCCGACAGGGTTGATGTATGTTTGGCGGAACCACTTGGAGCGCACCGGCCGGCACTAGTAGGGCTCGGCGGCAGGTGAATGGCGGGTTGGCGGGGCGGCGAAAAGGGTTGCGGTGGACCTGTTTTGAGCGTAAAAATCCAGCCCGCAAGCGTTCTCTCTATGACACAATTCCCCCGAACCCTCCTGGCTGCAGTTGTCTTTCTTGGTTGCCAATTCTTCGCCTCGCAGATGGGGCAAGCTCAGTCGGTCGCAAGAGATCAACCAGGCAGTTTCGCTATAGAAGGTGCCGCGTGCATCTCGAATCCGGTTGTCACAACCAATGCCGACAGCGGCCCAGGCTCGTTGCGCCAGGCGATCGCCGATGCGTGCCCGGACAGCACGATCACGTTCGACATGGCTACCGTCGTCAGTCCCATCGTGATCAGCAGCACGATCTCGATAAACAACAGCGTCACGATCAATGGACCGGGGGCTAGTCAACTGTCGATCAAGGGGACTAACTCTAGCGATCACTCTACCGGTCTTTTGCGGTTGTCTGTCGCTACTCCCGGAACGGTCACGATATCCAGTTTAACGTTTGCTGACTCAACCACGAACGGGGGAGTTATACAGCACGGCGGCAGTGGAACGCTGACCGTTAGCGATTGTGTTATCAGCAATAATATGTCGACTACCGCCAGTGGCGGAGGGATTTCCAATAATCAGTCCGGTACCCTAAACATCATGCGAAGTGCCCTGATTGGTAACCAGGCCTCGTTTTGCGGTGGTGCAGTGGCTAACTCCACCAGCGGGATCCTAAATGTCACCGATTGCTCGTTGAGCAATAACAAGCAAGTCGGTACTCTTACCTTCTTCAATTCAGGCGGGGCGGCTGTTTGCGCGTTTGGGACAGTTAACATCAAGAACACGACTATTAGCGGTAATACCGCGATGGCGTCGACGAGTCTGGGGGGCGCAATCTCGAGCTCCGGCACGTTAAGTGTAAGCAACAGTACTGTAACCAATAATACTGGCGGTTCAGGTGGCGGTATCGGTGTCCGTTCAGGATCGGCTCAGATGAGCAATACCATCGTTGCACTGAACCACGCGAGCAGTAATCCGGATTTGTCGGGCACATTTACCGCGACCTACTGCTTTATCGGGGATTCGACGGGAGCGACGATTAACGGTGGAACCGGAAATCTCAGCGGTGATCCGAAGCTGCGCGCGCTCGCGAATAATGGTGGCCCGACCCAGACACATCTGCTCTTGCCGGACAGCCCGGCCATAGATGCGGGCGATCCAAATTTTTCCGCGCCGCCTTCGACCGACCAGCGGAACTTCCCCCGCGTAACCGGACCGCGCATTGACATGGGAGCGGTCGAAGTGAGCTATAGTTTAACCCCGTCTGCGGGGACACCGCAGAGCGCGACAGTAAACACGACGTTCGCCACGAACCTGCAAGCTTCCGTCACCGAGTCGGGGTACGCGGTCAGCGGCATCGCGGTGACTTTTACTCCGCCCGGAGCCGGCGCGAGCGGCACCTTCGATGGAGGAAACCCGGCGATTGCGACAACTTCCGCAACCGGCATCGCGACCGCACCGAATTTCACAGCGAACGGGGTGGCAGGAAGCTACGACGTGGTCGCGACGGCGACTGGCGTACCAACATCGGCGCACTTTGCTCTGACTAACTTGCCGGCCCCTTCACCTACTCCTACGCCGACCCCGACACCTACGCCTACGCCGAGCCCGACTCCCTCAGCGACCCCCGGCGCAAGCCCAACACCCACGGCGACACCTACACCCACACCTGCAGCTACGCCAACGCCAACTCCCAGCGCCAGTCCGGGCCTGGCAGTTAACGTTGCGACCCGCCTCCCGGTGGGCACCGGCGATAACATCCTGATCGAGGGATTCATTGTCCAGGGACCCGCTGGCTCGGTGAAGAAGATTATTGTCCGCGCAATTGGGCCATCGCTCCTTGCTCTTGCGGTCCCCGACGCCCTGGAGAATCCAACCCTGGAAGTTCGCGATGCCAGCGGGCTTACGGTGGCGACCAACAACAACTGGAAAGAGACCGAAATCGGCGGCCTCATAACGAGCGATCAATCCGGCGAGATCATGGCCAGCGGTGTGGCGCCGGGGAACGATCTCGAATCGGCCATCATCGCCAATCTGTTGCCGGGGGGTTACACCGCCCAGGTGCGCGGGGTCGCGAACACGACCGGGACGGGCCTGGTGGACGCTTACGACCTGAGTACGGGTTCAGAGGCGCGATTGGCCAACATCGCTACGCGAGGTTTGATTCAACCGGGCGATAAGCTGATGATCGCCGGTTTCATTATTCAGAACGGTCCAGCCCGAATGGTGGTCCGGGCCATTGGTCCGTCGCTAAGCGGCCTTGGAGTCAACAACGCGCTTCCGGATACGACGTTGCAACTGCGAGACCAGAACGGCGCGATCGTGCGGGAGAATGATAACTGGATGAGCCACCAAAAGACTGAGCTGGAAGCGACGGGGCTGCAACCGAGCAACGACTTGGAAGCTGCCCTGGTCGAGACAGTGCAGCCAGGATCTTATACGGCCCAGGTCCGCGGGAAGCCGGAGAGTACCGGGACCGGTGTAGTCGAGATCTATTTCCTGCACTAAAGCGCTACTGGAAGTAGGAAGTAGCTTCCTACAGGCTTTGGGCGAAGTCGCTTAAGGGGACACACAGTTTGGCTTCGGCTTGAAACGTGGTGGGGCCGGGTTCCTGGAAAGCGTCCTGGCTGATCAGGTCGTCCACGATTCGTTCGCCGAGCTTCTGCCAGTCGACCGTGACAAGGTCGACTTTTATCTCTGGGACCCGTGCGAAGGGCATGCTGACGGGGCCATTAAGAAAGGCGACCCGGTGGGCCTGCAATAAGTCCGCGACCGCGCCCGGTGCTCGGAAACAAAACTTCGAAGCAAGAGCCGAGGAAGGGAAGATAATCCCGTCGGTTTTCTTGCGTTGCAGCTCGCGCAGAAACGCTTCGCTCTTCTGGGTTCCATAAGTCGCGACCGACCACTCGATCTCGAGCTCGTCGAGGATAGCTCGGACTGCCTCGCTTAAAGGCGACGAGCGTTGCTCCTTCGCTTCGACGATGACAACCCGGTCGGCCGCCTGTGGCTTCCATTGGGTCAGGAGCGAACGGATCGCTTCCTCGCGTCGAATCTGGTAGCGGCACGGGATTGACGGGGCGGCGTTGTTTGCAACTCCGAGAAGGCGGATGCCCAGGTCAGCGAGATGGAGCGCGGTAATGCGTGCTTCTTTCGGCGGTTGAAACCAGATCACAGTGTCCACTTCATAGGCTTTGAAGCGCTCGCTCAGCACCTCGCTCGCGGCTTCCGGCGGTTCGAAGAAGGCGGTTGCCGCCGCGAATCCGCGCAACCGCAGCTGGCGCCGGATCCGGATAAAAAACGTTCGGTAATCCTGGAGAGTCACGAAAGCCGAAAGCGACGCCGGGAAACCGACGAACGCGCGGACCTTAAGCTGGCGATCGAAATGGAGACCCTGCAGGAGGGTTTTCGACCCCCGGACGCGGCTGATAAGGCCTTCCTGCTCGAGTTGCTGATAGGCCCGCGAGACCGTGGAGAGCGGGACCTTGAAATGCGCACCGACCTCGCGCACCGAATAAAAGGCGCGGGGCTGGTCCCGCTGATTTTTTACGGCTACATCGCGCAGGATACCGATAAGCGTATCGGTCTTGTGGTGGGCCCTCTCGAGCTCGCGCCGGCCCGGCAACGGGGCTAACGCCCGGGTGACTTTTTTGCGGGCCATGTTGCACGAAACCGCGGCGGCGAGCAGACGCAATCGGATTCTGTTCTCAAAGTGTACCTAAGTGTTCGCAATGTGTCTGGGTGGCGAGGAAGAGCTGTTTGAGCGAATATGGCAGTCATGTTTCCCTGGAGAACTTTCCGTGTCTTGATTGGTGTTGTGATCGTACTGCCGCTGGCCTCTGTGGTGGCGCTGACCGGCGCCAACCGTTCGGACGTATCGAGGCCCGCTGCCCCGAGCGCGATTGAGCCGGATGGGGCGCTCGACCTTCAGTTTAATGCCGGGAGATTCACCGACGGCAGGGTCGCGGCGTCGGCCCTTCAGGCCGATGGCAAGGTCTTGATCGGCGGTCCGTTTAGTAAAGTGCATGACGTGGCGCGGCTCGGCCTCGCTCGTTTGAATGTGGACGGCACATTAGACACTTCTTTCACGCCGCCAGCTGACACGGTTGTGAATGCGACCCGGATCGCGCTTCAACCAGACGGCAAGGTCATCGCGATCGGTGGAGCAGGTTCCGGGTTGGGCATGGTGCGGTTCAACAGTGATGGATCGCTCGATACCAGCTTCAATCTGGCGACGAAATTCTCACGCGACGGGCTCGATGACGGGAACGGGAATGCGACCAGCGTCGGCGCAGTCAAGTCGGTATTGGTCCAGCCGGACGGGAAAATTATCGTCGTCGGTCAGTTCTCTTATGTCATCACTGGTCCGGGCACGAGCGTGGCGCGCTCTTGTGTGGCACGGTTCAACGACGACGGCAGCTTCGATCCCTCTTATTTCGCCAATGGGGGCGTGATGCACTCTTCCAGCCCGGAGCCAAGCGTTGATTTTGTGGAGCTTCATAAAACCGGGGTGAGCGCGGGGAAGGTGATTATCGAGGGAAACTTTGACATTTTCGATTTCCAGGGGCCTGACCAGCACACAAATCTGCGGGGGCTCATTCGCCTGAATCCGAATGGAAGCTTCGATTCTTCATTCAACGCCGGGACGGGTTACGTCATTTCGCCTTACGTCCTGGGCCTTTTCATCCAATCTGACGACCGCATTTTAGTCTTTGGATCGCCCTTTTCACCCTTCGGATTGATCGGTCGACTGGAGAGTTCTGGGGCGGTGGATACTGGATTTGTAATCCCCGCATTTACCGATTACGTAAACCAACCCCGGATTTTAGCGGTCGCTCAACAAAGCAATGGGAAACTCGTTGTTGGCGGAAGCTTCAACGCGCTAGATGGTGTGACTGCGAACAATGTTGCGCGTCTAGAGACGAACGGCTCTCGAGACAACAGCTTTAATGCGGCGGCCGCCGGGTCGAACGCGACCTCTGTCGATACGCTTCTGGTGCTACCAAGCGACGACAGGCTTGTGATCGGCGGTTATTTTTCGAGCTTTGACGGCGCGGTTCGGAACAACCTCACTTGGACCGATGCTAATGGCTCGGTCGAGGGCGTCCTCTCAGGCTTGTCGGGGGTTACTGACTCCAATCCCGCGATTCACGCCCTGGCCGTGCAACCCGACGGAAAAATTCTCGTGGGTGGATTTTTCAGCAGTCTCAATGGCGCGCCACGTTACAACCTCGTGCGATTGAATCCCGACTCGACGATCGATTCTTCTTTCGCCGATGTCGGAACTCACGGATCGGTCCGAGCGATTCTCCTCCAACCGGACGGGAAGATCGTCATAGGAGGAAATTTCACAGCGATTGACGGCGTGGCGAAGGGACGGATCGCCCGTCTTTATCCCAACGGGACCGTGGACGCGTCGTTCGATAGCGGGACCGGTGCGGACAATTCCATTTTTGCGCTGGCCCAGGACGAGAACGGAAACATTTATGCCGGAGGGGCCTTCTTCAGCTTCAATGGTGCGTCCCGCTTTGGTATCGTGAAACTAACCTCCAGCGGAGCTGTGGACTCGACGTTTAACGCGTCAGGCTATGGCCCGGGAAGTGATGCCGGCGGCGCGAACGACACGGTCCTCGCTGTAACCGCGCCTGACAGTTCGGGACGTCTGGTAATAGGAGGGGTGTTTTCCAGTTACAATACAGTCGTGACGCGATCACTCGTCCGGATCGATGCGACCACTGGTGCCCGCGATACGACCTTCAACGCAGCGAAGACCAACTACGGCAGAGTGGATTCAATCGTTCCGATCGCAGATGGCAAGTACTATGTCGGGGGCGGGGGGGTAAGGCGACTGAATAGTGATGGCACACGCGACACTTCGTTCACGGCCCCACCTAGCGTGGGCACCAGTCGCTACGCGCTGGCATTCCACAATGGGAAGTTGTACGTTGGCGGGCGTGGGATTTCAAGCGCGACGGCACTTGCGCGGCTAACTGATACCGGCGCCGTTGATTCTTCCTTCAACCAAGGAAGTGGAATTGAGACTACGCCGTTTACTTATTTATCGACTTTTCCGGAGGTAAGGGCGTTTGCGTTCCAGGGTGACGGCAAGCTGCTCGTGGGCGGTTTGTTTAACAAGTATAATGGAGTAACGCGAATCGGACTGGCGCGATTAACCGGGCCGGGGGACGTAACTCCGACGCCGACACCTACGCCTAGTCCGACTGCTACCCCGACGCCGACACCTACACCCAGTCCGGCTGCCACTCCGACTCCAACGCCTACCCCGACCCCGACACCAACACCTAGCCCGGCGGCGACCCCTTCGCCTACGCCATCTCCTACACCCGTGGCGGGAGTCGTCGGTAACGTATCAACTCGTCTTCCGGTGGGCGCAGGCGACAACGCTTTGATCGAAGGATTCATCGTCCAGGGGCCCGCTGGCTCGACCAAGAAAATCATGGTCCGGGCGCTTGGACCTTTCCTGACCCAGTTTGGAATAACCGACGCGCTAGCGAATCCGACCTTGGAGATCCACGATTCGAGCAACGCAATCGTGGCGACGAACAACAACTGGAGAAGCACCGAGATTGGCGCGCTTATTACCCATGATCAATCAGCTGAGATTAACGACAGCGGGTTGGCGCCGAGTGACGACCTGGAGTCTGCGATCATCGCGGATCTGGCGCCGGGCAGTTACACGGCTGTAGTCAAAGGCGTTGGGGACACGACCGGGACTGGAATTGTTGACGCCTACGATTTGAGCGGAGGCTCGGCGGCGAAGCTGGTGAATGTTGCTACGCGCGGCCTGATCCAGGCAGGAGACAAGCTCATGATCGCCGGTTTCATTATTCAGAATGGCCCGGTCAAAGCCGTGGTGCGCGCGATTGGACCCTCGTTGCAGGCGTTCGGGATCAACAACGCATTGGCGGATACGACCTTGCAACTGCGCGATCAGAACGGGACGGTGGTGCTAGAGAACGACGATTGGAAAACGAGCCAGCAACAGGAGTTAGAGAGCACGGGATTGCAGCCAAGCCATGACCTGGAAGCCGCGCTCGTCACGACGATCCAGCCAGGATCATATACCGCGCAGGTCCGCGGCAAGGGCGACAGCGCCGGCATCGGCGTGGTGGAGATTTATTTCCTGCAGTAAAGCCGTCGAAATGACACGGTTATCCCTCAGCAGCTCAAAACGGTTTTCGTCGAAGCGAGGGTTTAGCGTGACGACGCTGGCCACGTTCGTCGCGTTGGCGACGGCGTTTTCCGCGGTTGCCGGCAGCGCCACATGGCGCGCCAACGCCACTTCTGGAATCTGGACTTCGTCCGCCAATTGGTCCCCCAGCGTCATCCCCAACGGTCCATCCGATCTAGCCACCTTTGGTTCGAGTCAACAGACGGCGATTTCTATTCCGTCGGCGATTCAGGTCGCGGGAATTACTTTCAGTCCCGGAGCGAGCGCATTCGCGATCGCTCCTGCAAGTACGACGGGCACCACGCTTACTATTGGTGGAACAGGCATCCAGAACCAGTCCAGCGTTGACCAAAACTTCCTGTTAGGGAGCGGTGCGCGGGTAGATCTTATAAATGGCGCAGTGGCGGGGGATAGAACGAAGTTTACGATTTCAGGCGGTTCGGCTTCCATTACTGTTGGTGGAGTTGTCGCATTCTTAGACGACGGCAGCGCCGGACGCGCAGCTTTCGTGTGTGACGGCGGTAGTGGAGAGCAAACTTTTGGGGCCGTTATCCAGTTCCGGAACAAATCCACCGCTGCCGATGCAACGTTTGTAACGCTTTCCGGCTCAGGTTATCAGGCATATGGCGGCCGGATTTGGTTCGGCGAAACGGCGACGGCAGGTAATGCCAGCTTTAGCATCAGTGGTGGCCAGACCAGCTTCAACGTCGAGTTCGATAACTTCTCGAGCGCCGGGACCGCGACCTTAACAGTTAATGGCGGCGATCCGACGAACGTTCGTAACGGCAGCCTTTTGTTCTGGCATAGCTCAACAGCCGCCAATGCTACGATCATTGTTAATGGGGCGGGGGACCCGAATTTTTCCGGCGGAACCGCGGGATTTGGATCAAGCGCCAGTGCCGGCAACGCGACGCTCATAGCCAACCCGAGTCTTGCCAACGGCCGGGGCGGCACAATTAGCTTCAGCGGGAACTCTGTTGGTGGTAGCTCGCGGCTTGTAGTGAACAGCGCGACCGCTGGCAATTATGGAAGTCTTGAGATAGGGGGCCACGCCGCCCCGGGACTCACCATCGGCTCGCTCGAAGGCGGTGGCGTCGTTTTTCTAGGCGCACGGAAATTGACAATCGGCTCCCGTCACGTCTCAACGACCTTTACAGGCGAAATTCGCGACGGGGGCTCCGCGGGCTATGGCCAGGTCGGCGGCGCTCTCGCCAAGATTGGCATTGGCCGGCTCGTCCTGACTGGTGCGAACACTTACACAGGCGGAACAACTGTTGAGGCGGGCACGTTGTTGGCCAACAACACGACCGGCTCGGCTACGGGGCCGGGCCCGATCGGGGTGAGCGGGGCAGGGACGACGTTCGGAGGCACAGGCACCGTGGCCGGTCCTGTGACGATTAACGCGGGCGCATGCGTGCAAGCCGGCGATGGGGTCACCGCGACCGGCTCGCTAACCCTTGGGAATGACCTTACTTTACTGCCGGATAGTGTCATCAAAATAGCTGCAGGTCCTGCCGGCGCCCATTCCGTCCTCGCGAGGACCGGTGGCACCTGGAGGTTCGCTGGCGGCCAACAGTTCGCCCTGCTCAATTTCAGCGCTGAACCCGGGATCTATGACAACATCATAACTGGCCTGAGCGGTGATCCGGGAGGAACCGAAGCCTGGACGATCACAAATGCCGGGTTCGCAGGTATTTTCAGTTATGATGGAGCCGGCAATATTGATCTGACAGTCACAGCTGCTCCCGGAAGTATCGGTAACGTCTCGACCCGGCTGCCGGTTGGCGCTGGAGACGATGTCTTGATCCAAGGCTTCATCGTTCAGGGGCCTCCGGGTTCTTCCAAGAAGATCATTGTCCGTGCTATGGGTCCGTCGCTCGCGGCGTTCGGGATTAATGACGCGTTACTTAACCCGACTTTGGCGCTACATGATTCGAGCGGCGCGACGGTGGCGACGAACGATGATTGGAAGACGACGCAGGTCGGCGGTTTGATCACGGTCGATCAATCGGCGGAAATCAATAATAGCGGTGTGGCGCCTGGGAACGACTCGGAGTCTGCGATCATCGCGGATCTGGCGCCGGGCAGCTATACGGCAGTCGTTCGCGGGCTTAACAATTCGACCGGCACAGGTTTGGTCGATGCATATGACCTGAGTGGATCTTCGCCGGCGAAGCTGGTCAACATCGCGACCCGCGGTCTGATTCAGGGAGGCGACAAATTGATGATCGCCGGTTTCATCGTGCAGAACGCGGCGGTCCAGGCAGTAGTGCGCGCCATTGGGCCGTCCTTGCTTGGATTTGGAATTACGAGCGCGCTAGCCGATACGACACTTCAGCTTCGCGATCAGAACGGGGCGATTGTGCTGGAGAACGACAATTGGAGATCGAGCCAAGAGCAGGAGCTGGAAGACAGCGGTCTCCAGCCAAGCCATGACCTGGAAGCCGCGCTCGTCACGACGATCCAGCCAGGATCATATACCGCGCAGGTCCGCGGTAAGAACGACAGTGCCGGCATCGGAGTCGTCGAGGTTTATTTTCTGAAATAGGACTTCAGTCCCTTGTGCGCCAAGCAGGGTCAGTCCGCGCTAATCATAGATTTGTAGGGTAGGGGGCTTGTAAGGTAGGGACATCGCGCTGCGATGTCCGCGGTCGGCGCAGCGCGCCGCTCCCAGTTCACCTCGCGATTTGAGCCCGCAGCAAGAGCGGGGAGAGTGAGGAATGACTGTTGAGCAAGCCGCCGGGGCCGTGCTGATGATACGGCCGTATCGGTTTTACCCGAATCCTGAAACCGCGGCGGACAATGCGTTTCAGCAATCAGTCGCGAACAGCGAATTGCCTGAGATATCAATCAGGGCGCGAGGCGAGTTCGATGCCGCGGTAGCAACATTGCGTGATGCGGGCGTCACCGTTCACGTTGTCGATGACACAGCCACGCCAGAGAAACCGGACGCCGTTTTCCCTAACAACTGGTTGTCCACCCACCACGATGGCCGCGTGGTGCTGTATCCCATGTACTCGGCCGCGCGTCGCCGAGAACGTCGTCAGGATGTGATCGATGAGCTGCGGAAACATTATCGCGTCACCGGGGTGCTCGACTACTCGGCCGGCGAAGAGCAGGGACATTGCCTGGAGGGCACTGGCAGCCTGGTGCTCGATCATACGCACGAGGTCGCCTACGCGTCGTTGTCGCAGCGCACCCATCCGGAAGTGCTCGAGCGGTTCTGCTCCGACTTTGGCTACGAACCGGTGACCTTCCGCAGCGCTAGCCAGGATGGCCGGCCCGTTTATCACACGAACGTGATCATGTGCGTCGGCTCGGACTTCGCGCTGATCAGTCTTGAGATGATCCCGGACGAAACAGAACGGCAGACGGTCTTAGGACGGCTGAAGTCGACCGGGAAGGAAGTGATCGAGCTTCAGGAAACGCAGGTCAGCGAGTTCGCCGGGAACGCCATCGAGCTGAGGGCCGGCGAGGAGAAACGGCTGGTGCTATCGGAGCGCGGCGCCGCCGCGCTCACTCCGTCCCAGCGCACGACTATTGAAAAATATGCGCGCCTCCTTCCCCTCTCCCTGCCGACCATCGAGCTGGCCGGCGGCAGCGCCCGTTGCATGATCGCCACGATTCATCTTCCGCGGCTCTAAAGACGATTGCCTGAAGTAAGAGAGAGTTGTCGGCAGATTGCGCCGATTAGCGCAGATTAGAGGCAGAGCTCCCGAACAATAAGACCGAGCGAATCTGCGCACATCTGCGGATACCAATTCTGTGGGCGGGCCCTCCGAGTTGTCGCTCTCGCCTCTCTACCTTCGTCTGTCGACCGAGCTCCACTTGAGCTGAAACTCGAGCTCCTCTTCGGTGCCGGCCCGTTCATGCTCAATGTTAAAGTGCGCATCCGTGCCGATGTGCAGTCGTTCAGCTGCGATCTGGATCGTGAACGGTCGCTTGCTCTCAAGCGCATCGGCTAGCCGGCGCAGTTTGGCCACAAACTGCGACCGCGAGTATGTGCGTTCAAGATCGCGCGCTTTCTGTTTAGGTTTAGGCATGGGTCAGACTTTTGCCCAATCCCGCGAATCTTCAGGTAAGTTTTTGGTGGCTCGGCTGCGCGCCGCCCGGCCCGCAACGGCAAATTGTACCGCTACCCGATGCGCATCCGGTTCATTCATCAAAACGGAGATCGCTCGGCGGGGCAATCGCGGTCTCAGCGATACACTTCGCGCCGATGGCGCACGCGTTCGATTGCCGCGATCAGAACAGCGTCATCCACCGTATAAATGACGCGGTAATCCCCCACTCGAATCCGGAAAGCATTCTCACTGCCTTGCAATTTACGGCAACCGTCGGGGCGGGGGTTGTCAGCGAGGGTCTCGGCGGCACGCAACACCCGTCGCTGAACCGCAGGCTCGAGCCGGGGTAAGTCCTACTCCGCGGAGCGGCGAAACTCAACGCTGTAGTGCGCCATTCTTCTTCAGGCGACGCTTCACTTCCGCGAGCGGGATGGTCGGTTCCTTCTTCCGCCGCGCGATCACCGTCAGATCGCCCAAATCCTGCAGCAGCTCCTCGTATTCCTCGATCGGAAGGATCACTGCAGTCCGCTTTCCGTTCTTCACCACATACTGCGGTTTAGTAGTCGCTGCTTTCATGACAGCGCTAGCGTATCACCCGCGCGCCTTTCCGGCGAGAGCAACAATTTCGTCCTCATTGCCGCTATCCAAGCATGCGATGCAATTCTATCGCTACCCGATTACGATCCAGTTCATTCAGTAAGAGGGTTTGGTTGGTCCGCAGATTTACGCCGATTGGCGCAGATTAGGGCTCAGCTCGGAACTGATGAAGCTGAAGGTCGAATCTGCGCAAATCGGTGTAATCCGCGGATAACCTGCTGCATTGCCGATTTCCTTTTCGTCGCGTTCGCCACCAAGCGCTCCCGCCGCACCAAATCCCGTGTTCGCCCGCCGCACCGATATTCCAGCCACCGCCAGACAGGTTGCGGCCTAGGCCTGTCCCGCTCGTTTAAAACTTGACGGCTTAAAGCCGTCAAGATGTCAACGCGCTCAACCCATCCATCTGCAGGCCAAGCCCACCGCTTCAGCCGTCGTTCCCAACCTTTGGTTGGGAACGCAATTGTCCGCGCCACCCGGACCCCAGCTTCTCCACGCTCCCGCGAATCTGCGACGGCGACGATTCGAGATTGGCGTTGATCAGAATATTACCGGCTGGCGTAGTAACCAGGTATACCGCCAGGTCCTGGCTGCCGACATAGTACAGGTTATCGGAGATCTGAAACGGTGGCAGCGCCGTCGTCCACTCGGGATTCAGTTCCGCGCGTGCGGTGAGCGCGAAAAACAGAGCGAAGAGCAAGAAGAGGCGGCGCATGTGTTGTTCGATGGACGCAGATTGCCGCTCGATCTGTCGCGAACCCCTCTCTTGCGTTTGATTCCGTTCGCGTTTTGTCGAGATCGACGACGAGCGTGGAAGGCGGCGCCTGTCGCTTGACCCCGCAACCGTAGCGACTGCAATCGCGCCGTTGAAGAACAGATGCTTCACTCTTCCGCGCGTTCTTGAAGCTCCTTTAAGGTCTTGCCGTCCGCAGTTCGCCAATAATCGCGTCCGTTCACGCTAGCGCCAGCGACAACCGATGCCGCTGTCGATGGTGACGTGAACTCGAAGTCCTGCGTAAACTTCAGTTCATGTCCTGCTGTAAGCAGCACGCCTGACTTGATCAGCTCGTGTCGCAATCCTTGCGCATAGCTTTGCATCGATTCGAATATGGAGCTCGCAGCATCCGAATCCTTCAGCACGATGAAGCCGTCTTCTGATTCGTACCCTTTGGCCGTCAAATCACGACGCATAAACGTAAAGAGTGTTCGCGCTTTGGTATTGTGTTCTGGCTTCTCGAAGATCGACACCCCCAAGACCGGAAAGCACAGAAGCATCTCATCCAGGAACGTTTCGATCGAGGCGTGGTCTGCATCCGACAGCGAAGGCTTGCCCGGCATGTTGAGGTTTGTGAGCTGGCATCGCTTAGCGTCCTTTGCGAGTCCAATCAGCCGGTGTTCGAGATGCTCTACGTGAGCTTTGTTAAGGTTAGCATCTTTGCTCGTGAAAAAATATGCGGTCGTCCAAAAATCTGTCTCCGCGTGATGACGCTCAAGCCGGCTTCGGACAGGATCCGCTTCACCGATATAGGCAATCGGAACATCTGAGGACTCCGAAGGTCCGAGCAGGACATAAACGCCTGCGCGACCAAATTCCTTCTCCGTTTTCGCCAGGTTGAAGCGTGGCCGCGGACACACGACGCCTAATCCCGTCCAATTGGTCTTCTCGACGAGTCGAAGCCCTGACGGCGAGCCTTCAACAAGAAAGATCTGAATCGAGAATCCGCGGCGCGGGGCGTGATCGGCTAGAGCCATCTATCGAGGACGCAATACGAGTAGAAGTTCGTCGGTTCGTCTGATGGCGTCGCGTTTCACACAACCGAGTGTTTTCACGCCACCACCACCAAGCGACCTGAACCTGCTGCTTACCAACTGTTCGTCTAAATGAAAGTACTGCGTCGCTACCTCGCGCACTGCGGGTCCTGAAAGCCCGTTTGAGCACTCGTGCAACGGAAACGTCACTATCGTTCGAGCGCCGCGGCTAGAAATTGTTTTGAGAAGCTCCGAGAACGCTCGTTTAGACTCACTCGTAACGCTGTAGCGCGACCACGGACGAGCGGAGACCGCTGGGTATCGGCCTACCCCCGATACTTCGCCACATTCGCCTTGCGCGACAGTTTCCAAAACGTGGTAGAAGCGACTGTAATGCACTCCAGAGTACGGTGGATCGATGAATGCCAAGTCTCGTTCGGATAATTTGAGGGCCGCTTCGTTCGCATCACAAACCTGAGCACGACCGCATCGCCTCGCATGCGTCTGCGCAAGGGCGGCGAAACCTTGGCGCGTTCGCTCGGCTACATCGCGTGACCACGCTTCGGCCAAGAACGGCTTCGCGGTGTATGTTGGCTGAAAAGGCTGTGCTGTATGTCCCGGCGCAGCGGCTGCGTGGCTCGCAGCCCGTATTAACGCTGCTATTGCAACAGTTCGTATCGGGTCTTGCGGTGGAACGGTCGCGCGAAGCACGTCTAGCCAGACAGCTTGAGTCGGACTGAAGTAGTGACCGCCATAAGCGCGCGTTATTGGGAACCCCAATCGACTCGCGCACCATTTACGAGCCTCTGCCACAGCGTTCTTTGTAATTTTAATTACAGGAGGCGCATCGCATTTCCGAAACCCGCGCTCGGCGCGTCGGCACCAAGCAGTCCAGGAAGATCTCCAGTCAAAGTTGTAATCACGCTCTATGACCGCGTTCGCGAGTTTCTCGCTATAGCACTGGAGATCAAAAGCCAGAACAGGTAAGTCGAAGTTCTGAGCGACATGAATGGAAACGGCACCGGAACCGGCGAAGAGATCAACAAATCTGTTTGCGGTTGCCGCTTCGCCTGTCAGCAGTTCGCCGAGACCATTACCAAGCATTAGGCGCTTGGAGCCCATATACTTCATAGGTGCTGCGGTATCGGGATAGGACTTTGTTGGCGAATCGTCTGGTAGAGAATTCGCTGACCCGACGAGCCGGGTATGAACTGTTCTTTTGTGAAGCCGTTATCTTCCACTTTGACAGGATCTAAGAGAGCAAAAAAACTTTCCTGCGACGGAAGGGGTTCGATGCCGACGTGAAGACAGGCGTCTTTGAAGAAGCGCATCAGTGCCAAAAAGCCCGTACTCTTGTTCAGAATCAAGCCGCGGGCAGGTGAATCCCAGGCGCTCGGCCATTTCTGGCGTACCGCAGCAAAGTAGTTGCTGACGAGGGTGGCAATTTTTGCGTCCTGCTCTTCACGGAACCATGACCGCAGGAACAATTCAGGAGCGAGTCGCTCATCCTTTGGAAGCTTCTTGCTCGGATTCCGTTTCAGAAAGTCGCGGTCTTTCATCGCGTTACGCGAGATATATTTCAACAGCGCCTCAACAAACGTCGCTTGGGTTAGCGTCTCTGCCGCAGCGTCGTCTGCCGTTCCCAAAACTTTGATCTTGTCCCGAAACGGACTGCCCTGCTGGCGATTAAGGAGAATCGCAATGTTATGACATGTTTTCTCGGGGCTTCGATTCTTCGCTAACTCGAATAGGTCGTAAACGAGCGACTTATTCACCTTCGTTTGCGTCTTGTTGATTGTGGCGAAGATCAACGCCTGCTCTTCGATATCCGCATCTACAAAAATCGTGACAACACATTCGAAAGGCTCGTTGGCCTCAATCAAGGCGCGCAGGCCCTCGATGCGGTGCTGTCCGTCCAAAACCTTCGCTACTCGCCCGTCCGGCCGGATCTCCAACTGCTTGGTTGCTCGGTCGTAGAAAATGTTCCGTACGTTCTTGTCGTCTTTGTCGAACGATTCGACCGCCAAGATCACACTCGTCGGGAACGCGGCGTCTACAGTGTTCACATACGCGCCGATCTCTTTCACACGTGTCTTCGAAAGCGGCCTCTGAATCCCAAGGACAGTCTCGACTTCGCGTTCCTCGCGTTCGATTCGCCTCACATCGACATGCGTGATTGCTATGAGGTCCTTCGCCGAAATGCGGGCGATGTAGAATCGCCCGATTGGCTGCTGAACCTCGAAACACGGACAAATAATTGCGTCGTCGATCATGGGCGCTGGAGGTCCTCTACTTCGGTTTCAAGATCATCCACTTGGTCGTCACGGACGTCTTGGTTCGACGGCAGCTTCTTGTGCTGGATCACGAGACAACGGTATGTCACGAGAAGCGCGCTGATGTATGGGATTACAGACGAGAGAACGACTGCCTCTGGGAGCATTCGCGAAGTCGCCGGCACAATACCCTGGTTCACTAACGCCAGTGCACCGTAAAAGAGACAGGAAAACGCGATGACCAAGATCGCCACGAGACCGAACGCGGAGTTCAAAAATCCTTTTACATTCTCGGGGCTGCGGAGCACGTACACCGCGCTCGCCATCAGGCTGGCGCTGGCGGTCAGAAGATTGCCGCTTGCTAATAAGCGTGCCCAGTCACCGTTCCATTGATCGAAAGCTGCGAGAAGGCCGACCGCAGCAAGCGTCGGGACCAAACTGAAACAAGCGCTGTAGAGCAGGTAAAGAATGCATCGCGATACGGTCGCAAACGCCGTCCCTGTCGTCGGAACCAGCGACGTGTAGTGTTCCACGTTAGCACGCGTTAATGGTTATCATTCTATGGACCGACGGCGAGCGAAAAGGCCAGCCCTTTCGATATATCGCAGTGCTGGCCCCACTGAATCACTCAGCTTGTAGCGCGATCATTGGGTCGACGCGCTTGGCGGAGTGGGCGGAGATCCAGCAAGCGAAGGAGGCGATGGTGAGGGCAGACCGGGAGGGATTGGAAAGTGACGTGTGACCGGCGATCGGTCAATCACATTGCCTTGTCGGACGATGAGCTTTCGGACATTGGGAAGCTTTGTGCCCTGAGCCTCAATTATTCGCGTCGGTCGGCTTGGTGGGGGCGGGCTTTGTTTCGTCGGGTTTGGGTTCGTCCTTGGGGTCGAATTTGGGTTTCTCAAGGGTCGGCTTGCCCCCGATGTGGCGGGCCAGCCAGCTCTGCATCTCCCAGTGCCAATGAATGGCGTTCTGCGGCTTCAAGACCCAGTGATTTTCATCGGGGAAAATAACGAGGCGTGAGGGCACGTTCTGGGCCTGCAGGGCGCCGTAGAGTTCCAGGGCATTGCCGTAGGGGACGCGGTAATCGAGCTCGCCGTGGATGACGAGCGTCGGCGTTTTGAAATTCTTGGCGTAGAACATCGGATTATTCCGCTGGAGCCCCTCCACGTCGGCCCAGGGGGTGCCGCCCATCACCATCGCGAAACCGTGCGGGACGTCGGTGGCGAATTGCGAGTAGCTGTTGTTGACGCCGGCGTGGTCCACGATCGCCTTGAATCTATCGGTGTGCCCGAGGATCCACGCTGCCATGTAGCCCCCGTAACTTGCCCCCGCGGCACCGAGCTTGTCGCCATCGATGTTCGGGAATTTCTGCATCAGCATGTCGGTGGATTTCATGATGTCCTCGAGCGGTTTGTCGCCCCACTGGTTCAGGATGCTCTGCGCGAATTTCTCACCGAACCCGGTGGAGCCGTGCCGATTCACCCAGGTCACCATCCAGCCGGCAGCCGCGAAGACCTGCGTATTCCAGCGGTAGCTCCAGCTGTCGCGGTTCATCGTGTGCGGACCGCCATGGAGCAATTGCACGAGCGGATATTTTTTGGCCGGATCGTAATTCGGCGGCAGCACCAGCCAGCCGTGGACGTCCGCGTCGTTCGCGCCCTTGAACCAGTACGGCTCCGGCTTTCCGAGGGTGAAGCTCTTCATGAGTTCATCGTTGAAATGGGTGAGCTGGCGAGCTTTCCCGCTCTTGGCGTCGAGCGCGAAGATTTCGTTAGGCCGACTCGTGTTGTCATTCTGGAATACGACCGCGTCCACGCGGACGTCGAGGCCGGTGGAGGTGCCCTCCGCGTGCACTGGCTTGAGGCCGGTGCCATCAGCGTTCAGGCGGAAGATCGGCACCACGCCTTTTTCTTCCGCGGTGATCCACAGGGTGCGGTTATCCGGGGCCACCCGGACGTCGCCGATCGAGTAATCGAGCGCTTCCGTCACCTGCACGTTTTTGCCCGTGGCCAGATCATGGCGCCAGAGCTTCTCGGATTCGCCGGAGTAGTACGGCGTCTCCTGTCGCTTGAAGAAAACGGAGCGGCCGTCTGGCGCGAAAATCGGAGAGCCGTCGTCGCCTTTGTTCTCGGGCGTCACATTTTTCACTGAACCGGGTGCGTCCGTCGGGATGAGATAGATGTCTGCGTTTGGGTAATCGCGGAACGGTGCGGGCGTGGAGTTGAACTCGAGCGCAATCGTTTTCCCGTCCGGTGAAATGTCGAAGTGGACGTCACCGCTGTTGAGGAAGAGTCGGTCAGCCGCCGGGGTGAGGTCGGTCAGGGCCTTTGTCGTAAGGTCGACGCGCAACAGGCGGTGGACGAGGTTGTCAGTGAGGTAGTGGTCGAAGTGACGATATTGCCGGTTCTCCGTCACTTTCGCTGTCATCTTGGAGTCCTTGCGCCGCTTGAACTCCTTTTTCATGGCAGCGAGGTCCGCCTTCTCCCATTTGCCAACGAGCTCTGGAATCGCCGAGGTGGCGAAAACGATGCTCTTGCCGTCTGGCATCCACTTCGGCGCGATAACAGCACTGGGCAGCTCGAGGATTCTTTCCGCCTCACCGCCGCCGAATGGGATCACGTAAAGCGAACCGTTCTCATCCTCGCCGCGCTTCGAAGTAAAAGCGATGCGGGTCCCGTCCGGGCTCCATCGAGGGGAATCTTCGCTCGTTTCCGCAGTGGTGAGCCGGCGCACTTCTCCACTGGCCACGGCAACCGTCCAGAGATTGCTCGTGCTTTTGTTTTTCTCGATCGACCACTCCTGCACCGGGAAAACGGCGTGGCGGCCATCGGGAGACAAGGCTGGCGTGCCCACGCGCTTGATCGCCCAGAGGTCTTGTGGGGTGAGAAGCCGCGGTTCCGCGCCGAACGTGGCGAAAGACAAACTTACCGTAAAAACAAACCCGAGAAGCAAACGCGTTATCATGCCTGCAGCCATACCAGCCGCCCGGGCAGAGTAAAAGCAGGGACTGCGGACCCGTTCGTCGCGCGAGGCCGACCCGGTTTACGGGAAGCACCAGACACCAAACGCGAACAGCGGGTCCGTTAAAGGAGAGCGGTTTCGGTTAGTGATCGAAATCCCAAATCCCAAAGACCAAATCCCAGGTAAATTCAAAATCCCAACGATCAAAAGGGGACGCCCCGCGCCGAGAGCGCGCCGGTCCCGGTCGGCGATTAGGCAGTTGCTGCTCCTTGGGCGCAATGTCGCTCCTTGGGTGGGAATAACCGTCCGCTGGCGATTGGGCGTTTTCTTTGATTGTTGGGGATTGAGTTTTACCCGGGCTTTGGGCTTTGCGATTTGGAGCTTGGGATTTCTTGGAGCTTGGAGCTTCGGACGCTTAAGGTGGCCCTGATGAAAAAAGTTGTCATCGTCGGTGCTGGGGGCCGGCTGGGCATGGCGCTGGCCAGGGAATGGAAGAATGAGTTCGACGTCGTCGGGTTCAATCATGCGCAGCTCGATCTTGGGAAGCCGGAAGAGTTGCGCGCCACGCTGGGTGGGATCGAGTTCGACGCGCTGATCAACACGGCGGCGCAAACGAATGTCGATCGCTGCGAGACGGAGCGAGAAGAAGCGTTCGCCTTGAATGGGACTGCGCCGGGAGTGCTCGCGGAGATTTGCGCCCAACGAGGGGCGCGGTTCATTCATGTCAGCACGGATTACGTTTTCGATGGGGAGAAGGGTGAGCCGTACACCGAAGAAGACGAAGCGCGTCCGATCAGTGTTTACGGTGAATCGAAACATGAAGGGGAACGGCGCGCCTTGGAGGCGTATGCGGACTCGCTCATCGTTCGTGTCTCCTGGGTCTTCGGGCCGGACCGGCCAAGCTTCGTTGATTGGGCGATTGCGCAGGCGCGACTACGCGAAGACGTGCAAGCAATCGCCGACAAATGGGCGACGCCAACTTACACGCTGGATTTAGCAGATATGCTGAAGCCGCTGGTTGTAGCCGGGATCGGTGATCCCGGCCGGGAGGCGGGCCCGAAGTCAGGGGCCGGGATCAGCGATCCCGGCTACAGCAGCGATCCCGGCTACAGCAGCGATCCCGGCTACAGCAGCGATCCCGGTTGCATCCTCCATCTGGCGAACCAGGGGGAATGCAGCTGGCAGGAGTACGCGCAGTGGGCGCTGGAATGTTGCCGAGCGGAAGGCATTCCGATGAAAGCCCGCACCATTGGAGGACAAGCGCTGGCCGAGATGAAAAGCTTCATCGCCCGGCGGCCGGTTTACAGCGTGCTCTCGAGCGCGAAATACGAACGAGCGACGGGCCGATCCCCACGCCCGTGGCGTGATGCCGTCGCGCAGTACGTGCGGGATCATGTCCGCCCGGGAACCTAATAAATCGTCTTCGGTTCCGGAGAAGCGAGGATCTTCTGGAACCGGGGATTGCTCCGGAGTGGGTCCCATACCCACCGCCATTTCAAGTCCGCATGCGTCATGTCGAAGATGGCATGACGGCCCAGAATGGCGGGCTTGGTGAGCAGATGCTCAATGATACTAATTGCCTCCTCTGGCTCGCCGGTTCGTGCATAGACGAGCGCCAGAACGGCGGAGGCGGTGTTTTTCTCGACCTCGCCGTTTTGGATCTCCACGGAATGGCGCGCTTCCCGGAGGGCATCCTCTTTCCGGCCGAGAAAGGCGTAGAGCAGCGCGAGGTTCGAACGCAGATCAAGCACCTCGGCGGCTGGCTCGTTAGGGAGAGGAGCGAGCAGGCGTTCGATCTCCTGGCGCGCCGATTCCAGCGCGCTTGTCGCAGCCTGCTGATCGGTGCCGCGTGCCACCGCGAGCAAGGCTTCCTGCACTGCTTTAGGATGCGCTCCCCAGGGAAAATCCCACCGTTGCGCGGGCACGAGCGCGAGGAGGCGCTCGGCGGCCGTGAAATCCCGCTCCAGAATGGCAGTGTGATAAAGCCACACGTTCAGGCTTTCCGGATCGACTTCAGTACCCCGGGCATCGACCGCGTTCGCCTTCTTCAGGACCTCGATATCGCCGGTCCGGCGAAATTCGTAATGGGCGCGCGCCGATTCAGAGCGAAGAGTGGGATCGTTAGGCTGCAGCGCCCGCAGCCGGTCAAAGGCCCGGCTCGCTTCCGGCCAGTCTCGCACCCAGCGTAAGGTCGTCATCAGGAGCGCAAGGACAGTGTGATCGCGGGGATCGAGGATCTCGGCCCGTCGCAAGGCGGCAATCCGGTCGCGGAATTTGTTTTGCCATTTGTAAATGTAAGCGGCTGTCAGCGGGACCTCGGCGGAGTTTGGGAGCATTTCCGCGGCACGTTGCAGTTCCGTCAAAGCGCGGTCGTAATCGCGTGTCCCCCGGAAATAACAGTAGGCGAGCGCCAGCCTGGCTTCGCCGAGGTCCGGCCGCAGCCGCAAAGCTTCCTCGGCCTCGGTCCGCGCCTGAGCTGTCCGGCCGGGATGACCGCTCTGATACAATTGGCTGATCAGAATGGAGAGACGGGCGCGGGCCAGCGCGAAGCTGGGATCCAGATCGCGCGCCTGCTCATACAACTTGATCGCGACGTCCCATTGAGCAACTTCGGCGCGGAACCGGGTCTGGAGCTCCAGGGCGCGAAGATAAAGCAGATACGCCTCGGCATTTTCCGTGGGCTTCCGCTCGAGCCCGGCCCTCTCGCCCGGGGAAATCTTCGCCCTCAATTGGTCCGCAATTGCGCGCGCCAGCTCGCTTTGAATGCCGAGGACGTCGGCCGCTTCGCGATCGTAGGTTTGGGCCCAGAGATGCACATCCGTCCGCGTGTCTATAAGCTGCGCGTTTACCCGGACTCGATTGCCGAAGTATTGGACGCTGCCTTCCAACACGTGGGCGACGCCGAGTTGTTGGCCGATCTCGCGCACGTTCCTTGGATTTCCGGTTTTGTAGAGGCTCGCGGAAGTCCGGCTGATTACCTTCAAATCGGCCAGCCTTGCGAGATTCGAGAGGATTTCGTCCTGAACGGCGGCGGCGAAGTAGGCGTTTCGGGCGTCGTCGCTCAGGTTTTCGAAGGGGAGGACTGCTATGCTCTTCTCCGGAATCGCGGAGACAGCGGGAGCCATGGCGGCAGGTGGCGCAACCGGGGCGGGCGTGCGGCGGCCCCAAACGAGAAACAGTGCGGCGCCCAGCGCGGCGAGGATCAGCGCTGTCCACAGGATGGGCCGTAGCGTCGGCTTCTTGGCCGGACGAACAGTTGTTTCGCGATCTTCGGGGAGCAATCGCTCGTCGATTACCTGCGCTGATGGAGAATCGGCGCCGGCTTGCTTCTCCGGGGCGTGACCGTTTTCGCGTTGCCTGACCTCGGGGGCAAAACGGTAGCCGCGTCCCGGCACCGTCACGATGTATCGCTGCGATCCCGGGGTTTCACCAAACACCCGGCGAAGCGTTGAGATATTTTGGGCGAGGTTGTTTTCCTCCACGACGCAGTCGGGCCAGACCGCTTCCATCAGGACTTCCTTGTCGAGGACCTTGCCGCTGTGTTCCACCAGGCAACGCAGGGTGTCGAAAACCCGCGGCGTCAAAGGCACGGCCGTCCCGTCCCGCCGGGAGAGCTGACGTTCCTCCAGGTCCAGGTGGAAATCCCCGAACTCGTATCTCGAAGAGGGCGGCGCGTTCATTCGGGTCTTCAGAAGTTTCAGGAAAATTTCAACCGCGGCTTAAAGACTTTCAGGACCGGCGGGGCCAAGGCTGGTCAGCAAGCGCGGGTGTCATCAAAACCGCGGGAAAAGTAACCGAACGACCACCATAGAACCAACGAAAACAATTATGAAC
>DATLNB010000014.1:0-32356 GCA_035536995.1 Chthoniobacterales bacterium
AATGTCGAGCTGCGTCTTCGGCGAGGGCTCTATGGCAGGCGGCAGATCCGCGTGACGGGGCGGCGCAGCACACGCTCCGCATAGCAGCAGCAGTGTAAATGCGGCTTTCGAAAACACGTGAGACGGAGTCACCTAACGAGAATTAGACGAAAACGCGTGCACGTGCACGTGCACGTTCATTTTCGAGCGGGTGGAACTGGATTTGTGACTCGTCAATTCTGGGCGCTTTCGGTAGGAGGGGGAATGTCAGACCCCCAAGCCCACTATACGCTTTTGCTCACTAATCACCAAACCGCTCAACGTCTCAAGATCGAACTGTTTGATTTGCCTTTTCCGAGCCTCCGCAGCTATCGCATCCGGGTAAATGGCCAATGGGCGCGGAAACTTCCGCTGGCGAGCAAAACGATGGTCGCTAAACAGCTTCGGGCTTGGCTCGTCCGGCATTAAGCGCCCGATCGCCCACTTTGCGTCTCGTTAGAGCACAACGCCGCAAGTTCGCCGGCTTCGCCCTGTCGGGCGCGTCGCCGCTCTGCGCGCTCAGGCGAAAAGCTGCTCGCCTGATTCTTTTCGGGAACGTAATCGCGCCAGCATATCCCGCTCGGTGAGCTCGCTGGCCCAGCGGGGACGCAGCTGAAAGTGCGGCTGGTCCTGGATCGATTTCCAATTCCCGCCCCATTCGAGTCCTAGCTCAGTGCCAAGCGTGCCGACCGCCTTGTATTTCGGCGACTCGCCGAGATAGCTGGCGCCTTCGAAAACGCCGATATCGAACGCAATCCCGAAATTGTGGTTCGAGTATCCGCCGCGCGCGTGGGTGACGATGTTGCCGGGCTTGTCGCTGCCCTTGCCGATACAGCTCATTTTGCCCTTCGTATGTGCAGATGGCCGCTGATCACTTTGATCGTGATGCCGACCCTGCGAAACGCCCAGGGCGAGGGTCTCCCCAATTTCCGATTTCAAAATCAGGCCCGTTTCGGCGACGGAGCGAGATTGACGTAACCCGCCGAACCGTGTTCCGTTGGCTTCTGAGCCTGGTCGCCAAGCCGGTAGCGGCGTTTTGAGGCGACCGGGAAGCGCATCGGTGGCTATCCGCCCGGTGCCCTATTTTTTAGAAGAGCGCTGTCCTCCTTGAGCTCATCACTTGGAACCCCTGGTCAACCTTGCCGTGCTTTGGTCGCGGTGGTAGCAATTACCTTCCGCATGTTCCGCGTCCTCCCTTCTCTCCGTGCGCTGACCGACAGCATCCGGATTATACAGAATTTTCGCGGCTTTAAAGGCGCATATTTGCGACCGAATTCTCGTTAGATGCATGGACGCCACACTCCGAGTCATCACACGTTTGCCTTTGGAGGAGTTGTGGCGAGATGACGCCTTCTCGTCACGCGTTCGTGGGGCAGCGCTCAGCGCAGACGACATCATTGCATTGTTGCGTGCCGGTCCCGTTCACTTCGTGGTCGCAGACGTTGGCGAGCGACCACAGTGGATTCCGCCGCAAGAAAGTTACCGCTATTGGAAAAGCGAAGTGCAGCCACATCTCGCCGCTCCGGGTTCACGCGTTTATCTTGACCAGCTTCCGGACAGCTACGCGTACTTCGCGACCGCTTGGGGAGAAGACGCAGGCATTCCCATCGTGGTATTGGAGAAACCACACTAATGCATCTAACCAGTCAGTGGAGCTAACCGCCACCCGCCGTGCGTTCACATTTTATCATCACTAAAACTTCTTCACTTCGAGCGCTGCTCGCTCTCGGTGGCGGTAGCTCACTTCTTTCTCGTTAGATGAAGGCGATCCTATTCTGTGCCGTGGCGTTGCTCGCCTGCGGCAGCCGCCCGGTGCAGAGGCCCACGGAGGCGCGACTGATTGGCACATGGAAAACGGCTGGCGCCATCATCCATAACAAGGACGGGTCGCAGACCCGAGTGGCGCTGCGGCAGAAAATGGAGATTACCTTTACGGCGGATCACAAAGAAATTTGGCACGATTATGATGCCGGTACCAAGGCGGTCGCACGATGGCGCCTTAGAGGGTACGTCCTTGTTTTTAAGTTGGAGACGGCCTCGTTCTGGGGACCTGCCGGGATAACGAGACGAGAGAAGATTAAGAAACTCTCCTCGGATGAGCTTGTCTTCACTGATGGCAGGATCGACGGTGTTTGGACACGAGTACGATGACCCCCACTTCATCTAACCAGGCGATGGAGCGAACGGCGGACCGCTGCGCATCCACTCTTGAGATGACTTCCACACCTTCACCGCGAGCGATGCAGGCCCTCGTCCGCCGTCGCTCATCTTTTTCTCGTTAGACCGATGCGATCCCGCGTGGCAACGATCATCGCCCTTTGCGCCGGCGTACTGTTCGGCGGCTGCGTGCGGGATCAGTATCGCTCAGATTCGCAGCGCGCCTACATCACCCCGTGGACCCACCTTTCTGCCTCAGACCGTGAGCAGGTGCTTCAGGCCTTCAGTCGCGCGTCACGACAGCCCATCATTGGCATCACGACGCACGAATCCAAAGGCAGATTTCCCCAGCTCACGATTATCAGCGGCTTCGATGAGCCATCCGAGGTCAATCCGTGGCGAGAGTATTTGCTCGAGAAGTGGCCTGATGGCTGGCACATTCTCGGGAGCAGCCCCATCGGGCAGTTCATCTCAGGTCTTATCTTGAGTAAGCCACCACCTTCCCTTCGTGACCAAAAAAAGACCTAAGCAGGCGCTGGAGCGAACACCTGGCAGCTTGGTTCCTCACTTTCCATGAAATTCCGCCCTCAACTCGCGGCGACGCGCTCTTCCGCCGGCCGTCGGTCATCTTGTTCTGGTTAGGCGTTATGAAGCTCCCGGCTTGCTACAGCGCACATGGACAGCTGGTCATTGGGAGAGATGTGGAGTATTACGAGCCGAGTGAACGCCTCTTACGCCGCCTATTCGGGATAGGGCGCCGAAAGCGTAGCCGCATCGAGTCCGAGTTGATCGACCGTGCGACCGCGTTTGCTACACTCGACCGCCTGAGCGCGGACGATGGCCTCTTCATCGTCGACCTCGCTGACGGTCGGTCATCAGTAGACTTCAGCTTCGACAGCGGCACCTTCTTCATCGAGCAGTATTTCGACCTTATCTATGGTGGTTTGTTTCCATGCAAGAGCGCGAGAGCCGTTCTCGCCGCGGTCTTCCGTGGCGACACCAGCGAGGCATTACGCGACTTGTTCCCACGACTAGCTAGTGAGCATCTTTACGAATATCACGACCAGAACGCCTAGCCATGCGATGGAGCCAACGGCTGGCAGCTTTGTTTCTCTTCGAAATGAAAATCCACCCTCAACCCGCAGCGACGCGCTCTACTGCCAGCCGTCGCTCATCTTATTCTTGTTAGATGATGTCACGCATTAGCCGTCACGCGCCGCTACTTTTAGCTGCGGGTCTGGTCTACTGCTATCCCGACGCGACGCGTGCAGCAGACGAGCAGAATCGTGCTTACGAGGAGGCGCTCGCGACCGCGCAGCGCCTCGACGACAGTGTCGAAGGACAGGCGTACGAGCGGGAGCTTTTTGCCAGCATCCAATCCCAGCTGCAACGCGCGATGAACGAATGCACCAGCGGTGACACACCTGAACATCGCTTCCGGCTGCTTTTTGAGATCGAGAGCGGTAAGGTAGCTCGCGTGCTTCCGGAGCCGGAGCAGCCGGTTGCAGCGTGTGTGGCTCAGAAGGTTAGCGGTCTACCGGCGCCAGCCGCACCTGGGGCGAAGTGGGTAGTCTCGATTCGCATGACAGTCGCACCCTGACAGCAAAATCATCTAACCGGGCGATGCGGCGAACCGCGAGCAAGCCTACGAATGAAGTTTTGCGTGTTTGCCATCCACGCTTTGGCTGCGAGTCACGCCTGCTCGGGCTCTTCGCTGATCTTGTGTCTCGTTAGATGTCATACGCCGCTCGATTCGCGCTAGTTGTCCCCCTTCTCTTCGCTGCTGGTCATAGCGCGCTCGCGATTCGCGAATTCGACATCAGGACGATCGAATCTCTGGGTCGTAAGCTTTACGAGAAGGCGCAACAAGGCTCTGGCTCGCACAGCGAGTTGGAGCAGCGCGCCGCCGGAATTGTGCTCGGCCAGGTCGTCAGCAACAAACCAGTGGAGACATTGGTATACCTCACGCTGCGGCACCGCGTGCCTTGCATGATCGTTACTCCCGATGAATCCGTTTGGTGGATTGAGAGCGGCAAGATTACGAAGGACAAGAAGAAGGCGTCTGAATTCGAGCCGGGTGATTTACAATGACATTTAACCATGCAAGGAGGGAACGGCCGACCACGGTGCGCTAACTTTTGAGATGACTTCCACACTTCCACTGCGATCGACGCGCGGTCTCGTCCACCGTCGCTCATCTTGTTTTCGTTAGGCGACCCGCGCACCACTTGTGATCTTCGCGCTGATGAGATTGTTGCGCCGGGCGGCCTGGGCCCCCGTCGCTGTGCTTATTTTTCATGCTGCGGTAGCCAAGACACCATGGCGACAGCCCCTTGACTTTGCGATGCACTTCTCCGGCGGCGCGGCGATCGCGTATTTTCTTTTTGAGGCGCAAGACCATTTTCGGGGCTTCCTCGCGCCTCCGTCGCCTTTTGGGCGATACTTGTTCGCGTTCGCCTTGGCGTGCACGGTCGGATTATTCTGGGAATTCGGCGAGTTGTTCTCCGATTGGTTTCTGCACACCCACATCCAGAAGAGCTTACACGAGACGATGCGCGATTTGATCGCGGATACCGGCGGAGCGGTCACGTCGTTGCTCGTCCTGGCGTTACTTCGCTGTTTGGCCAAGTCGCCTAACCAGGCGAGGGAGCGTCGCCCCGGTTTTTGATCGTTGACCGCACGACGACGGATTTTGTAGTCGATTATTGCGATGTCGCCTTTGATGTTGGGAATAATCAGCGGTCTGGTCTTCGGAGCGATCGACGTCGCCCTGATGCTGCCGATGTCGTTTCCGGACAAAAAGACGGCATTGCTCGGCGCATTTTTTAGCCGGTTCGCGATCGGGCTGGTCGTCCCGCTCATTCAGTTGCCCTGGCCCGGCTGGCTCGTGGGGGTCGTTTTCGGTCTGCTCCTTAGTTTGCCGGATGCAATCATCACAAAAGCTTACGCCCCGATTTTGATTAGCGGAGCAATAGGGGGCTTGATCATCGGCGGCTTGACGCACGGTTGGAAGAATTAGCTTCCCCGCCTTGCTCAAATAGATGGCGGCAGATGGCCGGGCGATCGCGGCCGCATGAAACGCTGCGTCCGGCTCGGTGCTACACCGGGCGGCGTTTCGGTTCCCGGTCCGCGGCGTGGTGTTCCTGGCAGCTCTTGCAAACGCCCGCGATGTAATCGCGCGTTTCGTTTAGCAATTTAACGCGCGGGATCTGTATCCTCCGGACCGGCTCGGCGCAGAACACGCATCGCACCCAAATCTGCCTCAGCGCCGTCGACTCCACGTGAAGTAATCGCGCTCAACGGAAATGCGGATTGAATTTGTTTTCGCTGGGATGAGCGGACCCGTTTCCAGCTAGCGCCGGGAAACCGCTCCCATGAGGCGTTCCCACTCGCCGAGGCTGCCGCGGAACCCGAGCTCACACGCGGTTTGCCAGCTCAGCCGGGCAGCGACTTCGCGGCGGCTGCCGCTCTTCGTGTCCGGCAGGTTTCGGTATTGACGCCGGGACAGGAAAATGTGGAGGGCCAGCGGATCATGCTCGGCGCGGAGTGCGTCGACCACCGCCTCGGTCTCGCGAATGGCGTCGCTGAGGTTCTTCAATGCGAGCTGAAGGTGGCTGGCCTGCACAGTGTTCAGCCGAACATATATGTTCGGCTGCGTCAATCCGGAGCGCGTGAGACCGTGCATGGACGGCCGCGGCCTCAGTCCACCCTCAGACTGCCCGATAAGGGGATCGGAATTGTCCCGATAAAACGCGCGGCCCGGTCTCCGATTGTCCACCCGGCGCGAAACCGGTTGTTTTATTACATGTCTGGCAACAAAACCCCTCTCGGTGAATCAGCGAACACTGAATCGGATCCCGGAAAAACCAGTAACATTCGCGAACGCGTCGAAGCCTTGCGGCAAAAGACCGGTGAGCTGGCGGCAAAGTTGGAGCGAGTGGAGAACGCACTCGAGGAAGCGGCTGAGGATTCGGAGAGACCTAAGGATATCCGTGCGGCTGCATAGTATCGCGCCGCGAAAGGAAGGGAAATGAAGATCATCCCAAAATTCTATCATGGCGTGCTCGATTACCTTAGCGGCCTGCTCCTGCTGGCGGGGCCCAATTTGCTTGGATTCGCCGACCTTGGGGGCGCCACGGTTTGGGTCCCGCGGATATTCGGGCTGATAATTTTGCTCCAGGCCTTAATGACGGATTACGAGCTCGGGCTAATTAAAGTTATCCCGATCACGCTCCATTTGATGGCTGACTATCTTCTCAGCGCTTTTCTTCTGCTCGCGCCATTTCTTCTCGGAATTTCAGGGCGCTCGATCACGGCGACCATGCTCCTGGTGGTCATGGCTATTGTTGGTTTCGCCGCCGCATTGATGACCGAGCCCCGCGGCCGCCCGCGCGAGATGATGTCCTAACCGCGACGCATTGCCGGAATACTCCGGCCAGCCTTACGCGGCCGCGCGAAACATCCGACGAGCGGTGGCGATTGGCCGCACCAGGCTGAGGCGAGCGAGCACGCCACGCAACGAAACAACTGCCGGGACAATCGAACGGCTCTTCGGCTCCGCAGGGTCTTTCCATGTCGCGCTTAGCTTCCCGTGATGGGTCCGCGCGTTCGCAACGGCTTGCACTTCCGCCTTGTCACCGATCAAGCTTGATCCGGCCCTCAGCCTGGCGGCTTGAACCGGGTTTGCATAACTCCATTCGCTCGGGGTGGAGGCGCAGCCTGCGCTCGGGCATTTCAACCGAAGCTTGCCGCGGGTTCCCTGGAGCTCGATGACCAGGACCTGGCGGCCGGTGATCGTGGCATCACAGCGTTTGCACACCCGCTCGTCATCGAGCGAATGCCAGTAATGAAATTCGTCCAGGTAACGGAGGACGTCGAGCTTGTCTTCCGGCGGCAGTTGGAGAGGCGTGGAAGCGCTCATCGCATGGACGCTCGCAAACGCCGCGGCTGCGCACAATCAGGACGGCGACGGCTGCGCACATCGGTGGAAGCCTGATCGTTCCGCGAAACGAGATTCAGACAGCCGCACGGCGCGCTCGCGACGTTTCCTCAGCAGGGTCTCAAGGAGGCTGCGCGGGTGGCGGCTGGATGGTTCCAACAAACGAACCAGCCGCGCCTGCGCAGCGACGCTCTTTCCTCCTCCTGCTCTTGATCCAATCCTGATCCTGATCCTGATCCTGATCCTGATCCTGATCCTGATCCTGATCCTGATCCTTCGAGTGATCGTCGCCGCAGAAAAAGATCATGAGCACGATCAGGATCATGAGCATGAGTAGCTGCACGGCGGGGAGAAGAGATAACTTTGGCACATCACCCGGAGTATCGGGGGGCGTTTACCCTAGACATGCTCGCGATGAATTATCGCGGACCATTACGCGTCCGCATCGATACCAAGCCAATGCCGAAAATTTTGCATCCCCAGGATGCGATTGTGCGGGTCACGCGCTCGTGCATTTGCGGCTCCGATCTCCATCTCTACAACGGCTCGGTCCCGGACACGCGGCCGGGCATGACCTTTGGCCATGAATTCACCGGCGTGGTCGAGGAACTAGGCCAGGAAGTTGAGAAACTGAAAGTCGGCGATCAGGTCCTGGTCCCGTTCAATATTGCGTGCGGGAAGTGCGCTTTTTGCCAGCAGGAACTTTACGGGAACTGCCATGAATCGAACTCCGAAGCGACCGCGGTAGGCGGCATCTTCGGTTACTCGCACACGGCCGGCGGTTACAATGGCGGCCAGGCCGAATACGTCCGCGTTCCGTATGCCGACGTCGGGCCGACAGTGATCCCCGAAGGCATGGACCTCGATGACGCCGTCCTCCTGACCGACGTTGTGCCGACCGGATACCAGGCCGCCGAGATGGGCGGCATCCAACCGGGCGATACCGTTATTATTTTCGGCGCGGGACCAATCGGAATCATGGCGGCGCGCTGCTCGTGGTTGTTCGGCGCCGGCCGAGTCATCGTGATCGATAAGCTCGATTACCGGCTCGAGTTCGCGAAAAACTACGCGCCCTGCGAGGTCTACAATTACAACGAGATCGACGTCGTTAAGTTCTGCAAAGAAACCACAGATTGGATGGGCGCCGATGTCGTGATTGACGCGGTCGGGGCGGAAGCGACCGGCAACGCGATGCAATCATTGCTCGGCCGCAAACTGCTCATGCAGGGTGGTGCGGCGACGGCTTTGCACTGGGCGATCAACTCGGTGAAGAAAGGCGGAGTGCTTTCCATCGTTGGCGTGTACGGACCAATCGACACGCTGGTGCCGATCGGCAACGTCGTGAACAAAGGGATCACCATCCGGGCAAACCAGGCGTCGGTGAAACGGCTGTTGCCGAAGCTGATCGAGCACGTGATGAACGGCGTGATCGATCCCAAACCGCTGATCACGCATCGCATTCCGCTGGAATACGTGGCCGACGCTTACCGAATGTTCTCCGCCAAGCTGGACAATTGCATCAAGCCGGTGCTGCTCCCGCCCTCGGCCCGAAGTTAACCACGAAACCTTTCATGCAACCGACACGAATCGATCCTTCACAAGTCAAAGGCTGGGGCGTTGACGCCGATCCCGAAAACGACCCCACCTATCCGATGAAGAACCGGACGAATGCGGAACACCGGGGCTACACCTGGGAGCGCCCGGCTCAGCAGCCGGCGAGCGTTGAAGTCCTCCATTCGAACGAACGGCCGAATTTGTCAGCCGTTTTTGGAACGTCCACGCCGCCCCGCGGGTTGAGCGGAATGCTTCGGCGTTTCGCTTTCCGTTATAACGAATCGAATTACGGGCACTGGCTCCCGCTCATGGCCGCGGATCGGATCGGCGTGATCGAAGGTTTCTTTTATGATCTCGCGCACGGCCGGTTCCCGAACGTTTTCGTCGAGCGCGGCTGGCGGGCCGATTGGAAACATAGTCGACCGAGCCTGATCGCGCGGATGATTGCGCGCGTCGTTTTGATCCTGGGGCTGGCCCTGCTGGTAGCGGTGCTAAGAGAGCGAAGCGAGCGGTAGGATCGCTCTAGAGGCGGCTGTCTCCAGCCGCAGCCCGGTGTAGAGGCGGCTGTCCCCAGCCGCAGCCTGGTGTAGAGGCGGCTGTCCCCAGCCGCAGCCGCGAATCGATGTTCACTCTGTGCGGGTGGTGACACCCGCCGCTGCACGGGGATCAGCGGGTGAGGACACCCGCCGCTACACGGGGAGCGGCGCAAGTCCGCCCACGTGTCGAAGCCGGTGTAGAGGCGGCTGTCCCCAGCCGCAGCCGCGAAGTCGATGTTCACTCTGTGCGGGTGGGGACACCCGCCGCTACATTACGCGCGATCGATGGAGACGATTTCGCCTTGGTAGGGCCATTCGTCGGCGTTGCCAACTAATCCAGCGCGCATCGGATTCTCGTGCACGTAACTCCATTTCTGACCATAGCTCTCGTCATTTCTCACCAAATGATCGAAGAACCCCGGTTGCCATCGCAGTGGCGCCGACGCTGATCGAAACGCGTTTGAGATCCCGCGCTTCAGGCCTTTCACCCATTCGCCGAGAACGAAGTCATGCGCCCCGCACACAAACAAATGAAGATGGTCCGGCATGATAACATACCGGCCAACGGCGATGTTGAACGATTGCGCGGCAGTGGCGTATCGGCCGAAAGCCTCGAATGCGATGGGCAAGGAGGGAAACGGCATCCGATATAACGTGCACGCCGTTACGAAGAATAACGGGGCGTCGTAAGTCTGGAAAACGGGAGTCAGCCGGGGAGGACGGCCTTTAATCACAAGTTCGGTGTAAAGTCGGCTGTCACCGGCCGCAATTCAAAAATTTGGGATTTGGATGGGGGTGTCGCGGGTGAGACACCCGCCGCTACACGGGGATCTGCGGGTGAGACACCCGCCGCTGCACGGAGAGCGGCGCAAGTCGTACGAGCGGAATGCCGGTGTAGAGGCGGCTGTCTCCAGCCGTAGCCGCGAAGTCGATGTTCACACTTTGCGGGTGAGGACACCCGCCGCTACACGGGGATCTGCGGGTGAGACACCCGCCGCTACACTACTCGAAGAGGCCGGGCCACTTGGCTTGCATGCAATTCCGGAGGATGCCGGCGGTCCGCCATTGCTCTGTGTATTCGAGCAGGTCGAGCGCGAGCAATCCTACCAGCTGTCGCAGCTCGTCACTGGGCTCTGGATAACTTAAGTCCGAGAGCCCAAGAGCAAAGTAGACCGCGTCACCGAGCGGGATGGTCAGCCGATAACGGTCTTCCTTGAAATCGATCATCAGGCAGCACGGGCGGAGCTGAAAGGCTCGAAGTTTTTCCGGCGACGCGCGGGAGTTGTCGTATCAAAAAGTGGCTGAGGTGGAACGGGCACTGCGCCGTTTTCCATGGCGGCGATGGCCTGGTCTGTATCGTCGAAGATCGGCAGCGACGCATGCAACCGGATGATCTCGAAGACATGGCTGACGTGGTCGGTCGGCGCAGCCAGACAGAAACGTCCCCCGAAATCAGCCGTGTCCCGGAGATACTCGAGAAACACGGAAATGCCGGTCGAATCGATAAACGGGACGCGGGAAAGATCGACGACCAGAGCGGGACACCGCTGCCTGGTTTTTGTCCGGAACATGGCGCGCAAGGCCGGGGCATAATGGAGATCGATCTCGTCCTCGAGCTCGAAGATATCGACGCCGCGCTGGCTGGATTCGTGAAGTTTCATTTTGGAGTGTGGGAAGGCGGGGAGATCGCCTGGTCATAAGTTACAAGCGGGGCCCCACCCAACAATTGGGGAGGTGGCGCAGCGTGCCGTCGGTGAAAGCCTTAGGGTGCGCTGTGCACAGGCGAGCGAGCACAGGGCGACGCGTCCGCCGCAACCGAGTAAGATGAGCCAAACAAGCCTTCCGTCTCCAGCTCCTCGAAGTTCAGGGAGGAGATGAAGCGAAGATTAATTCATCGATGCCGCAGGGGTCGCGCCCGGCCGGGCGGACTGCACGAGTTCAGCTAATCGTGCAGGAACTTTTCACTGGCTTCCATGAGCAGCTAACGCAGGCCGGTGGGACGACGGGCGCAAAATTAACCGGCGCGTTTCGCGCGAAAACAGCTGGCGCAACCGTGCGGCATTCGACCAGCGATTTGTTGCTATGAAGGTTAAACCGGTGGTGCGGAATGGGTATAGGAACCGCATCCTCGACGGTTTGCCGGTCAAAGAGCTTGGTCGAATCCGGAAAGCGTTGATCCCGATTGACGCTGTAGTTCGTGACCAGATCTACGAGCCGAACAAACCTTTCCAGCACGTTTATTTTCCGGAAACGGGGATCGCGTCCGTGGTCAACGTTCTTGAAGACGGGACTGAAATTGAAGTGGCCACAGTCGGCTACGAAGGGATGGTCGGGTTGGCCGCCTTTCTCGGCACGAAACAAACGCCGGCCAGGGCTTTCTGGCAGATCGCCGGAACTGCATTCCAGCTCGATGCGGATTTTCTCGAGAAAGAGAAACGTGATGGCACTCCCCTGGCCGAGACGCTGGGGATTTACACCCAGGGCTTCTTCGCCCAGATCTCGCAGTCCACCACTTGCAACCGCCTCCATAGTCTGGAACAGCGATGCGCTCGCTGGCTCCTCATGACGCACGATCGCGTTCCAGGAGACGATTTTCCGCTGACGCAGGAGTTCCTTGGGCAAATGCTGGGGGTGCGCCGCACCGGCATCAGCGAGGTGGCAGGGCGTTTGCAGCGGAAACACCTGATCGAGTACAGCCGCGGCTGGATGAGCGTGATTGATCGGGCGGGCCTCGAACGGCACTCGTGCGAGTGTTACGGGGTGGTGGCGCGGGAATATCGGCGGCTGCTCCGCTGACGGTTCCGTTTCACACGGGAAATCTCTTGTGTCCGAAACCGGACACATGCAATATGTCCGCCCCGGACATTGATTCCCGTCCGGCATTTAATTCGATGGCTTCCTCCCCCCGACACCACATTCTGACCGAGTTGCGCAACGGCAAACGCGCATGGTCGTACGCCCCAGGCGGGGATTACCAGGGTTTCCGGAGGCAGGTGGTCGAGCCGCTTCGGCAATTAAAGTACGATGGCGTTATTCAGGCCCTGAGCGAAGTCGAGTCGCCCGGCAACGGCACGACGCGGGTTATCGCCGTTCACGTTATCGGCGAGATCGATTTGAGCCGGACGCAGGACGAAGACCAGGAACGGCGCCGGTGACCCTGATCAGGCCGCGCGATCCAGCTGCGATGATTCACGGGACTGCCGCAAGAAGTTGATATATTCGGTGTCGAACGCGCGGAGGGCTGCTTCAACCGTGGGGCCAAAGCCGGCTATGCCGTCTTGCACAGTCGGGCCGAGCAGCGCGACCCAAACGCCGGACCGAACATAAATTCTCGGGGTCCGAACGGCGGAAGGGCTGCCGGGGTGGGTATCGTAATACAACTCCGCGCGCTGCCTGGCTGCGACCTGGTCTAAATACTTCGCCGTCATTACACTTAATTAACGTTACATCCTGCCTCGCCAGTCTTGGGAATGCCTGCCTAACGAAAGGTCGGGATTTGACGGAGGGGCCTAGGCCGCGCGCTGGCGCGCGCGGAAGCTCCAAATCCCAAGCTCCAAATTCCAAAGAAGCTCCAAACTTCAAGCTCCAACGGATCGGAGGCCGCGCCTGAAGCTCCTTGATAGACACTCTCGTCCTCCTCGTTCCCAAACTCTGTTTGGGAACGCACTTGTCTTGGAAACTTCGTTTCCTTAGTCCGGCTGCCGCCAGTCGTTCACCCTCAGGACCGGTACCGCCCCGGGCATCCACTCGTGCGCTGATCCAGGGGCGCGGAGAGCTTCTTCAATCAAGGAGCGGCGATTACCTCCTCGTTCCCAAACTCTGTTTGGGAACGCACTTGTCTTGGAAACTTCGTTTCCTCATGCTTCTCACTCCCCCCAATGCGTTCCCGCTACCGCATCAACGATCCAGCGCAGTGCTACTTCGTCACTTCAACGATCGTGAACTGGCTCCCCGTATTCACCACGATGGCCTGCTGCGATATCATCGTCCGCTCCCTGAGCTTCTCCCTCGACCACAAGGGACTGAGGATCTACGCCTGGGTGATACTCGATAACCATTTCCACGCTCTCCTGGCGGGCCCTGATCTCGCCCGAACCATCGGCGATCTAAAGAAGTTCACCGCCCGTGAAATCCTGCATCAACTGAAACTGGAGACGCGCGACTGGCTTCTCAATCAGCTCGAATACTTTCAGGCCGCGCACAAGACAGTTAGCCATCACCAGGTTTGGCAGGAAGGAGTTCATCCCCAAGCCGTGGTGAGCGACAAGATCATGCTTCAGAAGCTCGAGTACTTGCACAATAACCCCGTCAAGCGCGGTTTCGTCGCATCGCCAGAGCACTGGCGTTATTCTTCAGCACACGAGTGGATGCCGGGGGCGGTGCCGGTCCTGAGGGTGAATGATTGGCGGCAGCCGGACTGAGGAAACGGAGTTTCGGGGACAAGTGCGTTCCCAAACAGAGTTTGGGAACGAGGAGGAATCCCAAGCACCAAAGCTGGTCGACGGGCTCTGGCTCTTTAGTTGACGGCAGTTGATCGAAGCGTCGGCGAGGGATCGTTGGTGAACGATCGAAACAGCTCAAGTTGAAGTTTGGTGCTTGGTGCTTCCCTGGAGCTTGGAGCTTGGGATTTGGAGCTTCCGCGCGTCAGCGCGGCCGGTTTGGAGCTTCCGCGCGCCAGCGCGGCCCTACACCCGCTTTTATTGCGGTCTGCGTTTCTTATCTGGGCAGCGCACGCGGACGGGGTTAGACTCGCCGGACGCGGCGAACTGTTGCCCGTTGACATGGCAAACGAAAACACCCCAGCAGCAGCAGAGGCGCTTGACCCGGCCGCGAGCGACGACTCGAGCGAGAACGCGCGCAATGGCGCGGCGAAGCGGCGGAGTCCGCATCAGCCAGCCGCAGTCGTAGGGATCGGCGCGTCGGCCGGTGGGATCGCGCCGTTGCAGCAGTTTTTCGAGGGGATGAAAGCGGACAGCGGGCTCGCCTTCGTGGTGGTGATGCATCTTTCGCCGGACTTCGAATCGCAGCTCGCCGCGGTGCTGCAGCAGAAGACCACAATGCCGGTGGTGCAGGTGACCGAGGCGGTGAAGGTGCTGCCGGACCATGTTTACGTCATCCCTCCGAATCATCAGCTTACGTTTGAAGACAGCATGTTGCGGCTGCTGCCGCCGCAGCAGGCGCAGGGGCGGCGGGTAACGATCGATCTTTTTTTCCGCACCCTGGCGCACGCCTACGGGCAGCGGGCGGTTTCCATCATCCTATCCGGGACGGACTCGGACGGCGTGATCGGGCTGAAGCACATCCACGCGCAAGGAGGGGTAACGTGCGCGCAGGAGCCGGAGGAAGCGGAGTTCGACAGCATGCCGCTGAGCGCGATTGCGACCGGCATGGTGGACTGGGTGTTGCCCGTGGCGGACATGCCAGGGCGTTTGTCAGAGTTCGTTCGCAATGAAAACGCGATGCAGTTGCCGCCGGAAATCCTCGATGCCGCTGGCGCGGATGTGAAGGTGGAGGATGCGCCCGGCGGCGAAACCGTTTCCGACGAAACGCGTAATCCGGATGACGAAGAGGCGTTGGCGCTGGTGCTGAAACACGTGCGCGTTCATACCGGGCACGATTTCGGGCACTACAAGCGCGCGACGGTGCTGCGCCGGATCGCGCGCCGGTTGCAGGTCAACTCCCTCGAATCGATCCCGCTTTATGTGGAGTTCCTGCGCGAGCATCCGGCGGAGGTGCGCGCTCTTTTGCAGGACCTGCTCATCGGCGTGACCCATTTCTTTCGCGACCGCGCGGCCTTTGCCGCTCTCGAAGCCAACGTGCCGCAGCTTTTCGCGGGTAAGAAGCGGGCCGACGAGCTGCGCGTCTGGATCGCGGGCTGCGCGACAGGTGAGGAGGCTTATTCGGTCGCGATGGTGCTCTGCGAGCATGCGGAGAAGCTGGCGGATCCGCCGGGCATCCAGATTTTCGCCACCGATATCGATGAGCAATCGATCCAAGAAGCGCGGGATGGGCTTTATCCACTGACGATCGAGGCGGATGTCTCGCCCGAACGGCTCCGCCATTTTTTCATGCGCGATCACGGCCGGTATCGGGTGAAGAAGCACATTCGCGACAAGGTGCTCTTCGCCGCGCACAACGTCCTGAGCGATCCCGCGTTTTCACGGCTGGACTTCGTCAGCTGCCGGAACCTGCTCATCTATCTCAATCGCGAGGCGCAGGGGCGGGTCTTCGATGTTTTTCACTTTGCGCTGCGGCCTGGCGGTCTGCTCTTGATCGGCACCGCGGAGACGGCGGACGGTGTGAACGCGCTCTTTTCGCCGCTCGACAGTCACCACCGGCTTTACGTCCGCCGTTCCATTCCGCGGCCGACTTGGAAAATACCAGCGATTCCCGGCCGGATCGTAACGCCGCGGCGATTGCGCGACGAGAAGTCCGCGGCGCCGATGTTGCCGGAGCTAACGACAGGGGCGGTGGAAGGGGCAGGGGACCAAACCGAGAACTCCACCTTTCAGGGACAGGAGCGCCGCTCGGTGTTGTTCGGCGAGCTGCATCTGAAGCTGCTGGAGGAATACGGCCCGCCGTCGGTGGTTGTGAACGATGCCCACGACATCGTCCATTTGTCCGAAAACGCGGGACGCTACCTCAGTTTTCGGGCAGGAGAGCCATCCACCAACCTGATGACGGTGGTGAACCCTGCCTTGCGGGTCGAGCTCCGCACCGCTCTGTTCCGCGCGGGGCAGTCGAACGAAAGCATCATTGTTCCCGCCCAGCGCGTCCCGGTGCAGGGAACCCTCGAGACGATCGACCTGCAGGTGCGCCCGATCCGCCCGGGTAATTCCGCCCAGGGCTTTTTCCTCGTTCTTTTCCAGAGGAGACTGAACCCGCTCACGGCGGAGGAACAAAACGTAGAACGTGAGACGATCAGCCGCGAGGTGGGCGACGAGCTGCACTCGTTGAAAGAGCAGCTCAACGCGACGGTCGAGCAGTTCGAAGCCTCCAGCGAAGAGCTGAAAGCCCAGAACGAAGAGCTGCAGGCGATGAACGAAGAGCTGCGTTCGGCTGCGGAAGAGCTCGAGACGAGCAAGGAGGAGTTGCAGTCGGTTAACGAAGAGCTGATCACGGTTAACCAGGAGCTAAAGGACAAGGTCGAGGAGCTGAGCCGCGCGAACAGCGACCTGAACAACCTCATGACCTCAACCGACCTGGCGACCATTTTCCTCGATCGCCAGCTGCGAGTGCTTCGTTATACGCCGCGCGTGCAGGAAACCTTCAACCTCCTCCCGACGGATCTCGGCCGGCCGATCTCCGATATCACTCACAAGCTGCGTTACGACAGCCTAACCGGGGACGCGGAGCGAGTGTTGCAGCGGCTGACCGTCATTGAACGCGAGGCCGAGACACCAGATGCGCGGACATTCCTCGCCCGCATGTCGCCGTATCGGACGCTCGACGACAGAATCAGCGGCGTCGTCCTGACGCTGATCGACGTTACCCAGATCAAACACGCGCAGGCCGAAGTGCGCGCGGGAGAGCAACGATACCGCACCTTGTTCGAGCTCGTCCCGGTGGCGGTGTATTCGACCGATGCCGACGGTGTGATCCAGGATTACAACAAGCGGGCGGTCGAACTCTGGGGTCGGAAGCCGGAGCAGGGTGAGAAGTTTTGCGGCTCGTTCAAGATATTCCATCCCGACGGCCGGCCGATGCCGCATGAGGAATGCCCGATGGCGCGGGTGCTGCACGGTGAAACTCTGGGACCCGAAGAGCTCGACATACTTGTCGAACAGGAGAGCGGGACGCGGCGCAACGTCCTCGTCGCGCCGCGCGCGATCACCGATGGCAAAGGCGCGATCGTCGGCGCGATCAATTGCATGCACGACATCAGCGCCCGGAAGCAAATCGAGCATGCCCTGCGTGAGAGCGAGGAGCGCTTCCGGACCGTGGCTGACAACGTGCCGCAACTGATCTGGACAAACGACGGGGAGGGCACCGCCAATTACTTCAACAAGCGCTGGTTCGAATATAGCGGGCTTAGCTATGAGGAGTCGCATGGCCTCGGATGGCAGGCAATTGTCCACCCCGAGGACGAGCCTTCTTCGGTCGACCGCTGGAAGCGCGCGCTGGCCAAAGGGCAAGTGTTCGACGCGGAGTACCGGCTCCGCGGCGCGGACGGCGAGTATCGGTGGTTCATCGGCCGCAACGTCCCTATCGGCAATGGCGACGCCGGCGTTCTCAGCTGGTTCGGCACCGCGACCGACATCAACGAATTGAAAGAGGCGGAGAACGCTCTGCGCAGCACCGAGGAGCGGTTCCGGCTCCTGGTCGAAGGCGCAAAAGATTACGCCATGTTCCTGCTCGACCTCGACAACATCATTACGTTCTGGAGCGCGGGGGCCGAGCGCGTTTTTGGCTGGAGCGAAGCCGAGGCCGTGGGGCAATCCGGCGCGATTATTTTCGTTCCGGAAGACATCAAGAAAAACGCGGTCGAGCAGGAAATCGTAACGGCGATGGACGAAGGCC
Organism: Chthoniobacterales bacterium; assembly: GCA_035536995.1. Taxonomy (GTDB): domain Bacteria; phylum Verrucomicrobiota; class Verrucomicrobiia; order Chthoniobacterales; family UBA10450; genus AV80. The sequence goes on from DATLNB010000014.1 coordinate 17,725, forward strand.
GGGCGCCGGATCGCCGCTGGCACCTCCGCAAGGATGGAACCCGGATCTGGGTCGATGGCGTCATGACCCGCCTGGAGGACTCCGATGGAGCGCCGCGCGGGTTTGCCAAGATCGCGCGGGATGCCACGGACCTGCGCGAGGCCGAGGACGAGCTGCGCCATGCGCGGGACGAGATGGAGCAGCGCGTGATCGAGCGAACGCAGGACGTGCTCGCGACGAACACGGAGCTGGAGCGCACAATGGCGCAGCGGCAGCAACTCGAACGCGAGCTCCTCGAAATCAGCGAACGAGAAAAACGCCGGATCGGGGAGGACCTCCACGACATGGTTTGCCAGGAGCTGACGGCGACTGCGTTGTTTTTGAAATCGAGCGCGAAAAAACTGGGCCCGAAAAGCCCGGCCGCCCAGGTCCTGGAAGAGTCCGCCGAGACCGTGAATCGCAACGTCGTTATCGCACGCGAGCTGGCCGGCGGGTTACAGGCAATCGAGCTGTCCGCGTCCGGCTTGAAGAACGCGTTGCGCGATCTCGCCGCGCAGGCCACCTCGCAAAACGCCGGGGTCAGTTGTCATTTCAAAGCCGCTCGAGGGGTCCGGGTCCCGGATGAAACCGTGGGCCTCCATCTTTACCGCGTGGCGCAGGAAGCGGTGAACAACGCCCTGAAACACTCTGAGGCAAAAAACATCCTGATCTCGCTCGACCGCAACACGCAAAATATTTGTGTCAGCGTTCAGGACGACGGTAAGGGATTCGTCCAGCGCCGGCGAAGCAAGGGGCTCGGGCTCCACATGATGCGCTACCGGGCGAATGCCCTTGGCGGCGAGCTAAAGATCGAGCGGCGGAGGAGTGGCGGCATGGAGATTACCTGCGTCATCCCCATCAAACGCTGAGCGGTGTAGCGGCGGGTGTCCCCACCCGCAATCTTCATGCTCCTGATCCTGATCCAGTGTCGCCTGCTCCCAGGATTAGGATCATGATCAGGAGCATGAGCATGAAGGAAGCGGGATGGTTTGCGGGTGGGACACCCGCCGCTACACCCGTTTTACCAACAATTTATGCGAGCAAATGACCCCGGGTGCGCGATGGTTCTGTAGGCATGGGTGTTCCGTCAAAACGTAAGGCTTCGAAAAAGCCGGGAGCCGACGCCACCTCCGGCCCTGACGCCAAGGAGGCCCGTCGCCAGGCCATGCAGCCCGACGTAAAATCGACCGCTGGGCTCGGGTCGGGTCCGGTGGCCAACCCGAAATGCGGGTTGCCCGAGTCCGTCAAGATCGTGGTGGTCGACGATCATCCGCTCTTTCGTCACGGGTTGGTCCAGCTTCTCAATTCGGATGACGGTTTCGCCGTTTGCGGGGAGGCCAGCAGCGCGGGCGAAGCGATGGACGTGATCCGCAGAGTAAAAGCGCACCTGGTCATCGCGGATCTGGGATTAAAAGGAACCAACGGGATCGAGCTGACGAAGATGATCCTCGCGGAGTATCCCCAGTTGCCGGTGCTCGTTCTTTCGATGCACGACGAGTCGCTCTATGCGGTCCGCTCCTTGCGCGCCGGTGCGCGCGGTTATGTCACGAAACAGGAAGCGCTCGGTAGTGTGCTTGAGGCTGTCCGCGAAGTGATGGACGGCCGAACTTATCTCAGCCCGAAAATGGCGAGCCAGGTGATAACGAAGGTGGTGGTGAATCGCGTCGCGCCTGATGAAGAGATCACCGACCGGTTGAGCGACCGCGAGCTCGAAGTGCTGGAGCTGATCGGCGCAGGGAAAGAGGTAAAGGCGATCGCCAAGGCGCTGAACCTGAGTCCGAAGACCGTCGAGACGCACCGGACGCATATTAAAGAGAAGCTGAACCTCGAGAACGCGCGCCAGGTCGCGCGCTTCGCGGTGCAGTGGGTGGCGGAACGAAGCGTGTAACCGCGCCAAAGGCGCGGAAGCTCCAAAACCCAAGCACCAAGCTCCAAGGAAGCACCAAATCTCAAGCTCCAAAGGCGAGAGGGCGCGGTCGCTTCCAAGCCGCCGTCTGAGGCGTTCGGCGATTTGGAAATCGCCGCTCCTTGGTAGACGCTCGAAGAACTCCATTTGAAGTTTGGTGCTTGGAGCTTCTTTGGGATTTGGTGGTTGGGATTTGGAGCTTCCGCGCGAGGCGCGGCCGTTTGGAGCTTCCGCGCCTTTGGCGCGGCGCGGTCCGTTTCCTTAAGCTGCACTAAGTCTTCGCCTGACCCGAAGCTTTGCCGTTGTCCCGAGAGACAATGGGCCCGTCGCAGACGAATTTATCTGTGTGAAACGGAAATCCGATCATGTCGCCATTTCCGATCGGCTCGACCTGTTGCGAGAGCTGGACAAAACCAGGCGATGGGAAAGCCTCGATGACGAGCGCGTTTGTTTGCTCTGCGAGCGGCAGTTCGCCGGGCGCCATATCGATTTCCTCGGACACGGAAACGGACACGCGCACGTCCATTGTCCTACCGCAGGCTGCAAATCAACACCCCACGAATGGGTTTTCGTGAACGATCCGCGAATCGCCGCTCGCCACGGAAAGCGCGCCACACCTTTTTTAGGCCTCCCCGCCACGGCCTGACGCATATTTTTTCAATCCAAACCGGAGCTTACCAAATGACGAATACCAACACCCGCCGCAGTGACCTGATCGACTGGCTGAACGACGCCTATGCGATGGAGAAGAGCCTGGAAGTTATGCTCCGAAAGCAGGCGGAAAATAACGACGTCCACCGCGCCGTTCGTGAGCGGGCCCGGATTCATCTCGATGAAACGGAGGTCCACGCTGAGCGGGTGTCGGAATGTCTGTCGATGCTGGATACCGCGCCTTCGACATTCAAAAGCGCCACCGGCCAGGTCATGGAAATGGCCAAAGGAATGATGACAAAGATGGCGAGCGACGAGCGGGTGAAAGATTTTCTCGCGGCTTACGGCGCGGAATATTTCGAGGTTGCCTGCTACAAGGCGTTGATCGCGGCAGCGAACGTGGCCGGGGCCGAATCGATCGTGCCGCTGCTAGAACAGAATCTGAAAGAAGACGAAGCGATGGCGAGCTGGCTGGATCAGAACGTCAACGCGGTTGTGCGCGATTATTTGTTCGACGCCTCGTCGTCGCCGGCAGCGGCGTAAGGGCAAAGCCGCTGTAGCCGCGGCGCGCAGTCGCCGCGCAGGGTAGGGACGCCGCGCTGCGGCGTCCGGCCTGCACTATGGTGGGCACTGTCATTAGCGGATATCCGTGTCCGACGATTGTCATCCTGAGCCTGCGAAGGATCTCTGATTATTTCTGTGCTTATGTCGCGGCGTCGCTGGCACGCGCGAAGAAATATTCAGAGATCCTTCGGCTCCGCTTCGCTTCGCTCAGGATGACATTGACGAGAGGCGCGCGATCGCTATTAATGCGCGTCCCTGCAATCGCGTTCATGGTAGGGACGCCGCGCTGCGGCGTCCGCGTAGTGCAACCGCGGAACCACGCGCGGACGGCGCAGCGCGCCGTCCCTACCAGCAAAAAGCACCCGCGCGTTATCGCTTCGGCTTGAGCTGCGGGAACAAAATGACGTCGCGGATCGATTCCGCGCCGGTCAGCAGCATCACCAGGCGATCGATCCCGAGCCCGAACCCGCCGGCCGGCGGCATCCCGTGCTCCAAGGCGAGGAGAAATTCTTCGTCGAGTTTCTGCGTCTCTTCGCCCGCCTGTTCGAGCAAACGCTGCCGCTGCACGACCGGATCGTTTAACTCAGAGTAACCGGGCGAGATTTCCTGGCCGTTGATGATCAGCTCGTAAACGTCCACAACCGACGGATCTTCGCTGTTCTGCTTCGCCAGCGGGACCAGCTCTTTCGGGCAATGGGTCACGAACAACGGATCGAAGGTTTTCTCTTCGACTAATTTCTCGAAGACCTGCTGGGTCACTTCGTAATCTGCCATTCGCAGGTTGATCTCGACACCGAGCTCGCTGCAACGCTCCCGCCGTTTCTCGGTCGTGTAATTGAACCATTCCGGGTCGATCTCCCGGATCAAATCGCGGTAACGGGCACGGCGCCACGGGCGCGTCAGATTCAGGGTGCGCGTGACATTCCCGTCCGCGTCCTTGTGCTCAATACGGAGGGACGAGGTTCCGCTCGTCCCATCTGGCGGACCTGCGGAAGCAGGTCCCTCCGAAATCGCTCCCGCCAGATGGCAGATCATTTCTTCGACGAGATCCGCGATCAGCTCGAAATCGGCGTAAGCCCAGTACCCCTCGAGCATGGTGAACTCGGGATTATGCTTTCGTGAAATTCCTTCATTCCGGAAGTTGCGGTTCAGCTCAAAGACCTTATTGAACCCGCCGACGAGGAGCCGTTTCAGGTAGAGCTCCGGAGCGATCCGGAGAAAGAGATCGATCCCGAGCGCGTTGTGATGAGTCCGGAACGGCTCCGCCGCAGCGCCCCCGGCCACCGCCTGTAACATCGGCGTCTCAACTTCGACGAACCCTTTGCCTTCCATGAAACGCCGGATCTCGCGCACAATCGTGATCCGCTTTTCGAAGACGGCCCGTGAATGCTCGTTCGTGACCAGGTCGAGATAGCGCTGGCGATAACGCGTTTCCACGTCCTGGAGGCCGTGCCATTTTTCCGGCAACGGCCGCAACGCTTTCGAGAGTATCTCGACTTTATGGACCTTGAGCGTTGGCTCGCCGGTCTTAGTCACGAAACAATCGCCTTCAACCCCGACGAAGTCGCCGAGATCGACCAGCTCGAAGAGCTCGATAATCTCCGGCCCGACTTCCTTGGCGTGAATGTAAACCTGGATCCGCCCGGTCGAATCCCGCAGATCGACAAAATGACTTTTGCCCATGTCGCGATGGGCAGTGATCCGGCCGGCCGCGCGGAGAACAGTTCCTTCGGCAAATTTCTCCCGCACTTCCGCGAGGGAACCCGAGGTTTCGAAAGCCTGGCCGAATGGGTTCGCGCCTTTTCCCTGGAGGGCCTCCAGCTTTTCGCGCCGCTGTGTTATGAGGTTGTTCTCGTCATCCATGGTGGCTGCGTTTGTCTAGCATAGGACCTTTGGGACTCATAGGACCTATTCCGAGTATTCGTTTGCAATGAAAACCCGCCCCATGAGATATTCTTCCGCGTCTCAGCCGGATAACCCCGGCTCCCGGCGCGTCTTTCCACATGGATGTCGATTTGCCGCAAACCACTTCCAAAATTGACGGCCCGCTCGTCAAACAGTTCTCGATTTTTCTGCCCAACAAAGTGGGCGCCATGATGGATGTGGTGAAGCTGCTCCATGCGCATGATGCCCACGTGATTGCCATGAGCATCGCGGAATCGACCGACTCGGCCATTGCCCGCGTCATCGTAAGCGATCCGGAGCTCGTCGAAGAACTGTTCCGCAGGCACAACGTGCCGTTTGGCGTTTGCTCCATGGTGGTCGTGGAGCTGCGCGAGGTGGCGACCCAGCTGGCGAAGCTTCTCGCCGCCCTCCTCATGGGGGAGGTCAATGTCCATTTCACGTATCCGCTGCTTACCCATCCCCGCGGTTTTGCGGCGTTGGCCTTGCACGTGGACGATACGGACTGCGCCTCATCGGTCCTGCTCGGCGAAGGGTTTCAGCTCCTGAGCCAGGCAGACATTTCGCGGTAAACCCTTCGTGCTCCTGATCATGATCGTGCTCATGATCCGTAGCTAAGCGGCGGCTAATCAAAGGATTATGATGAAGATCGCGAGCGGGAGCGGGAATGTTTCTTTGAACGTTTTGCGCCTGCGGCAATCCAAGGCTTAGTTCCCCTCGCAAGCTATGGATGGAGAAGAGTTAATCTCACCGACCCCGCCGCCGGACAAGATGTTCCGGATCGCGCTCTGGCTGGTGGCAATATTTGGCGCCGCTGAGCTGGCCGGGCTGGGAGTTTTTTACGCTGGGAAATGGCGAGCTGAGCGTGCCGAGTACGCTGCGGCACATCCGAAACCCGTAGCACCGGCGACAACTCCGGCTCCGAGTGCTCCCGCGGTAACCGAAAACCCGACGACGGCGACGACCGCTGCGACCACCACGACCACTGCACCCGCCGTTCCGGCTCCGACAACCCAAACCTCTCCGAGTAGTGCAGCCCTTTCGATAGCGGAAAAGCTCCTCAAGGAAGCAACGGAGCTGCGCGACAAGGGCGACACCACTAATGCGCTCGCCCGGCTCCAGGACGCCGCCCAACGCGACCCGAAAAACGCCAATGTCCTTGCCGAGATGGCGATGATTTACGAATCGATCCAGCTTCTCGAACGCTCCAACGAGACCTGGAGAAAGATCCAGGATATCGGCCCATCGGCCGGCCCGCTTTACGAGCTGGCCGATATGAAATTGAAGACGGGCACGACCCCCCCGGCCCCGGCAGCGACCACCACCGGCCCTGGCCTGGCCGGGTCGTCTCCTCTCGATGCCGGCACCACCCGGAACGATTCCGATGGGATTCCCGATGGCTCGTCGTTCGGCATCACCGATGTGAGCGCGGTGGATACACCGGACGCCGACGCCGAGACCAACATGAAGTTAAAGATCAGCGTGAAAGCGCGGCCGAACACGCCGATCGATCATACGAAGGTCAAGATTCAGGTTTTCTTTTACGACACCGTGGACAACAAGGAAGTGGTCTTGACCGATGCCGACGTCAGTTACGAATGGTTGACTCCGCGGCACGATTGGAAGGACACCAACCCGGAGGTTCTTGCGGTAACTTATCTGCGCGGCAAAAACAAAACGTCGTCTGATACTGCGCTTGCTCTGGCTGCGGCATCGGTGACGCCACCCGCCGCGAACAAGAAGAAACCGCCGACGGCGAAAGCGCCCGCGACCGAGGGGGCGGGCGACGGCCATCGTAAATATCTCGGTTACATCGTGCGCATCTATTATAACGACCAGTTACAAGCCGTGCGCGCCGACCCCACCAAACTGCTGAACCTGTTCCCACCGCCTTTCACCGCGCCCCAGTAATGCAACTGCTCATCGTCCACGACGACGCTGAGGTGGGAGAACAGTTGGCCGGGATGGTGGCCGATTATACCGAGCACGCCTGCGATCTCGTGACCACCGATGCGGCTGCGTTGGAATGGGCAAAGACTCACTCGCGCTGCGAGCTGCTTCTCGCGCAGTTGGATGGTGCGGGAGTCGATGGTTTGGGGCTCGGCGGCCCGCTTAGCGAAACATTTCCCGGACTCCAGGTTCTCTTTCTCCCGGGATATCCGGCCTCGGACCAACGCCTGGAGATTGCGCGGACCAAGGTCTTCCCGGAGCCAATCGATGGCGAGCGGCTCCTCGAATCGATCGAGCTCGCGGCCGCGGCCGAGCCGAACGCGCCCGACCTCTTCCACGTGCTCGACGTTCTGCAAATGTGTTGCCTGAGTAAGCGGAGCGGCGCTATTCAGGTGGTGCGGGAATCGCAAAGCGGCCTCGTGTTTTTGCGGGACGGCCGGATTGTTCACGCCGAAGGGACAGTGACCCGCGGCACCGAAGCGCTCCTGGAGATCGCAGGGTGGGGCGAGATCGAGTTCGCTTATGATCCTTCAGTCCGGGCGCCGGAAACGATTTCAACGCCCTGGGACGAGGCGCTTGTTCAGGCTGTGGTTCGTCATCAAAAAGAAAAGGCGGGCGGCGTCCCGGTCCAGCCGCCAAAGGCGGAACCGAAGGAGTCGCCGGAGCCGCGGAAAAAGCGGGGATTTTTTGCGGCCCTTCGCCGAACCTAGGATGTATCGCCGCACAAGGTGGATCGCGCGCTCCGTCGCGCGACGGCGGAAGGCGTCGCCAAACTGTTCTTCATCGCGCGACGGAGCGCACGATCCACCAATTCTTTCCCCAATCCCGCAGATGCGTTACTCTTCGCCCCGATGACATTCCGGATTTTGCTGGTGGCCTGTTTTCTGGCGGCAGCGACCGCGCAGGCCCAGATCCAGGTAGAGTTGAAGTTCAAGCGCCTCCAGTACATCGCCCATGAACCGGTCTTCGCGACGGTTAGGATCGCAAACCTCTCCGGCCGCGACATTGATCTGCATGACGATAACGGCCAGCGCTGGTTCGGCTTCGAGGTAAACGCGGCGGAGGAACGCCTGCTCACTCCCTTGAAAGCCGCCCAGCCGGAGCCAGCCCTTCACATCGAAGCGGGAAAAACCGTGACCCGAAAAATCAATCTCACCTCGCTTTTCCCGGTCACGGACTTCGGTTCCTATCACGTCCGGGCGAACGTTTATTTTCCCGACCTGAACAAGTTCTTCTATTCGAGCCGCAAAGCCTTCCAGGTGACGGACGCGCGCCCGATCTGGCAAAAAACCGTGGGGGTTCCGGACGGAACGGACGGGGCCGGCGAGGTCCGGACCTATTCTTTGCTTTCGAATCGGTTCGTCGATCACACCGGCCTGTATGTTCGGGTGGAGAACCGGGACACCGGGGTGGTCTATACCACCTACTCGTTAGGCCGGATTATTGCCAACGACGAGCCGCAGGCCGAGCTCGACCACGCCAACCAGTTGCATGTTCTCCATTGCGCCGCGCCGCGAAGTTGGGCTTATTCCCACATTGGTTTGAATGGCGAACTCTTTAAGCACTCGACTTTCTTGGAAACAAAAACTCGACCGCGTTTGCGACGTCGGGCTGACGGGGTCATTGCGGTCAGCGGCGGAATGCTCGACCTTCCCATTGCCGAGTCCAAGCGCGCCCCCGCGCCGAAATTGTCCGACCGGCCGCCGGACAATGCCGATTAATCACCGCGGCCCCGCTTTTCTGATGAATCGTTTTCGTTTTCTTTTTCTTTCCCTGGCCGGAATCCTTTCCCTTGGCGCATCGGCCTTCGCCCAGCGCACGATCGTCGTCGACGCCGGCCACGGTGGACACGATCGCGGCGGAGTGCCCGGACAAAGGATTGCGGAAAAGGACAAGACCCTCGACGTTGCCCGGCGCTTGAGGGGGATCCTCCAGGCCCAGGGTTATCGCGTGATAATGACCCGGGACAGCGATGTGTTCGTTCCGCTCGGGACCCGGGTTGCGATCGCAAACCGGTATCGCGGTGCAAGCTTCGTTTCCGTCCACTTCAATTCTGCGCCGCGCGTCGGAGCGAATGGGATCGAGACCTACTATTATCGGGGGGACAGCGCGGGGCTGGCGGCCAGCATCCATCGCAATGTGGTCGCGATCTCACCATCGGAGAACCGCGGCATTCGTCGGCGCGGATTTTATGTGATCCGGCGCGCTGCCATTCCGGCTGTCCTGGTTGAGTGTGGCTTTTTGACTAACCCAACCGAAGGGCGCCTCGCCCTAAGCGCCGATTGGCGCCAGAAACTAGCGCAACAAATCGCGCGCGGGATCAATCGCCAGCCCGCCTCTTCATCCAAGCCGCTTACGTCCAGTTTGAGAAACCTTTCCCTCGGCAACGATTTCGTTCGGGTTCCCGCGGAGACCAGAAGTCGCAAGCGCTCCTCCAAGAAATCCGTCCGCTCGAGTCGGAAGAGCCGGAAGAGTCAAAGCACCAAACCGAGAAAGAAGAAGAGCCGAAAGAGCGCGGAGGTGAGTTGGAGTCTCCCCTCGTAAGCGCAGCCGCCATGCGCGCCGCGGAGGAAGCGGCCTTCGCATCCGGGATTGAAGTCGAAGCTTTGATGGACCGGGCCGGCGCCGGGATCGCCGCCTGTGTTCGCAAATTTTTTCCAGATCCGGCGCGGGCTATTGTTTTTGCCGGCAAAGGTCACAATGGCGGCGACGCGCTGGTCGCCGCGCGGATCCTCAAGGACGCCGGATGGAATGTCGACCTCCGGCTTGCATTCCCGGAAGAAGAGTGCGCGGAGCTCACCCGCACGAAGCTGAACGCATTTCGGAGGGACGAGCTTCCGCTCGTCCCCGGCCGTGGCGAACCGCATTCTTCCGCGTTGATCGTCCTCGACGGTCTCATTGGCCTCGGCGCGAAACACCTTCTCCGCGAACCGGTCCGCACCGCCGCGCAGGAGATTAATCGCCTTCGCCGGGAAGAGCGGGCGTTCGTCGTCGCTGTGGATTTGCCCACGGGCTTGGATGGCGACAGTGCCGACCGCGATCCGGATTGCGTGGTGGCCGATTGCACCGCCACCATCGGATTCGTCAAACATGGCCTGGTCTCTGACGACGTGATCGATTACGTCGGACGGCTCGAGGTGATCGATCTCCCGGAGCTGACGGTTCCCCCGCCTTCCGCCGGCGATCTTTTTGCAACGCCGCAATCGCTCTTCGGTTTGTTGCCACGGCGCCCTTTCAATATTTTCAAAAACCAGGTCGGCCGGATCGGGATCGTCGCCGGGTCGCCCGGGCTCATCGGGGCAGCCCTGATGACAACCGAAGGGGCGCTGCGGGGCGGCGCCGGGCTGGTCGAGCTTTTTGTTCCGAAGGATATTTACCCGATCGTGGCCGCTGCTGCGCCGGCCGAGGCAATGGTGAAACCGGTTCGTTCGTACCGGGATCTGGTGGACGAGAAAATGGATGTTTGGGCGGTCGGCCCCGGCCTGGGCAAAGCCGAAGCGAAAGATGTGTTGAAGCTGATCGAGAGGGTGAGCGCTCCAATGGTCGTCGATGCGGACGGCCTCAACATTCTGGCCGGCGATGTGCAGACCCTGAAGCGCTGCGCCGGGCCGCGCTTGCTTACCCCGCATCCAGGAGAGATGAAACGTCTCGCCGATCCCGGGAGGATGTCTCGTGCCGGGATGGCCAGGAGTTTCACCGATGCCTTTGCCGTCACTCTGCTTTTGAAGGGTGCGCGAACGATCGTCGCGGAACGAGGGCGCCCGCTGAGCTACAACTCGAGCGGGAACCCCGGCATGGCTACGGGCGGCATGGGCGACGTGCTGACCGGAGTGTGTGCCGCTTTGGCCGGACAAGGCCTCCCTTTGTATGACGCGGCCCGGATCGCCGCCTGGACCTGTGGACGCGCCGCAGAGATTGCGATCTTCGAAAGGGGCGAGAGCGAGCAATCGTTGCTCCCTCGCGACGTCCTCGCGAATTTAGGGAGCGCGTTCAAAACTCTTCTGTAGCCGTCGCCCTATGGGCGACGTGGGCCAACGCGGTGGCGGAAAAGCTGCGCCCTCTGGTCCTCCCGCGAAGCGGCTGTTGTCATCCCGAGCGAAGTCGAGGGACCCCGTATTCGCAGGACCAGTCCCGCGAACACCGCTGACGCGATCCACGAAGATCGGCGTGACGGAAATGATCTAAGGGTGGGATTGGGTAATCGGTTGGCGCCTGGGGGCTCCCTTCGGCGCGCTGCGCCAGCCTCGGGATGACAAACCATCACCGGTCGACGTACTACACGTGTCAACGTGCTCCCGCAGCCAATTACTTTTCGAGCAGCTTCTGAAACCGCGGATCGTTCCGGACCGGGTCCCATTGCCAGCGATTCCGCAGGTCATTAATGGTCACACAGCAATTCGTGTTATCGACCGGGAATGGCGCTGCGAGCACTCGTTCGAGAATCGGCAGGGCCGAATCCATGTCGCCGGCGCGCGCGTAGACCATGGCGAGGAAGCCCTGCATCCAGGGGGCGACGACGGCGTCCTTGCTTTCCGGCTCGAGCTCGATTGCCCGGCGCACTTCTCGCACCGCGTCCTCCTTGCGGCCGAGGTAGGAGAAGAGCAAACCCAGGTTCGCATGACGCAATCCCGTGGCAGGGGCCTGCTGAACGGCGGCTTCAAAGGCGGGAAGCGCACTGGTGAATTGAACCTGCGCCGCCCCCGTGTCTCCCCGGGCCAGGGCGGTGCAGCCCCGGAAAAAACTCTTGGGCATCGGCATGCCGTCGGATTGAAAAACATCGAGGGGAAAGGAGGCCATGGCCTGGTCGGCTGCGGCGAAGTCGCGCTCGATCATGGCCACGTCCCACCGCGCCCGGGTGACCAGGCCCGATGGATCCACGCCGCTCGGAATTGCGGCGAGTGCTGATTTGATTCGGGCGGTGTTGCCGTTCGCCCAAAAATCAACGTAACCCCGCGCGATCTTGAAATTCGCCGACTCGGGAGCGAGCGACACGACCCGGTCGTACATCTTCGCTGCTTGCGGCCAATCACGCAGGAAGCTGCAGGTAAACGCTATTTCCGAAGCCACGTTGGCGTTCCCCGGATCGACTGTTTCGCTCTTGCGGAGCAGCTCCAGATTGTCCTTCCATTTGCCCTGGCGACGCCGGATCGCGGCCGAAACGTAACCAATTTCGCTGTCGTTAGGCAGGGCCGCCGAGGCAATTCGAAACTGCTCGAGGGCCCGGTCGTAATTTGCCTCCGTCCAGTAATAATAGAGGCCGAGCGCAAGGTGCCCTTCGCCAAGATCGGGTTTCAATTGGAGCGCTTTCTCGGCGCTTTTCCGGATCTGAATTTTTCGTTCGTCGGTCGGATCGAACCAATGATAAATGCGCGCCAGCGTAGCCGCGAGCCGGGCGTGGGCGAGAGCGAAAGAAGGATCGTGCTGCAAAGCCTCCGAGTAGAGCCGTTCCGCGAGCTTGAAATCTTCGAACAGGCGGTCGGGGTTTGCTTCATAACCGCGGGCCTTCAGGTAAAGCACGTACGCCTCGGCGTTTTCAGTCGGCTTCGTCTCGACCCGTCCTTTTTCCTCAGGGCTGAGGGTGGCCCGGAGCTCATTGGCGATCTCGGCCGCCAGCTCGCCCTGCAGGCCTAACGAGTCTTCGAGCGGCCGGTCGTACCGCTTCGCCCAGAGATGGCGGTCGTTTCGCGCATCAATCAGCTGGACGCTAACTACGACCCGGTTCCCGCCACGCCGGACGCTGCCCTCCAGCACGTTGACCACCCCCAGGGCTTGCGCGATCTGCGGCAGGTTGTCTTTTTTCGCCCCGCGATACGGCATGACCGAAGTCCGGCTGATCACCTTCAGGTCGTGGATTTTCGCCAGGCTCGTTAGGATATCGTCCTGGATGCCGTCCGCGAAAAACGCGTTCTCCTTGTCGTCGCTGAAATTTTCGAATGGAAGAACGGCGATGCTTTTCTCCAGCGTGCCGGCGGCTGAGTCGTTTGAGCGGATGCGCTGGTAGATCAAAAAGGCGACGGCGCAGGCGAGCACCGCGATGATCAAGGCGTTCAGGCGCTGAACCCCGCGGCGGCGAACCGGCTCCGGTTGCGGTGGCACTTCCTCGGTTCGCTTGATCCCTTCAGGGGTCAGCTCGTAGGCCCAGGCGAGCACGAGGGCGATTGGGAACCCGAACGCGACCAGCGCGATGATGAGCCGCACGGCCCAGGGTGGAATTTCGAGGTAGGGAAAGGTCGCGGTTGCGACCTGAATGATGAGCCAGGCGACGACGGCGTACGCAACAGCGACGCGATAGATATTGCGCCGGCGCAGCTCACCAAAAAAATCCTTGGGGTTCATGCCGCGTTTCGCGGGAATTAGTACTGGGGTGCGGATGCATAGCGAGTCAAAACCGCTATCTTGCCGGATGGCGTTCGAGCTCGAATCCAATTACAAGCCGCGCGGCGACCAGGCGCAGGCCATCGCCAAGCTCTTGAAGTCGATCGAAGCCGGCAATCGCCACCAGACGCTCCTCGGCGTGACCGGCTCGGGCAAAACGTTCACGATGGCGAACGTCATCCGCGAGCTGGAGCGGCCGGCCCTGATCATCTCTCACAACAAGACGCTGGCCGCGCAGCTCTACTCGGAGTTCAAGCAGTTCTTCCCACGGAACGCCGTCGAGTATTTCGTCAGCTACTTCGATTACTACCAGCCCGAGGCCTACATCCCGCGCTCGGACACTTACATCGAGAAAGACTCGTCGATCAACGAGGAGATCGAGCGGCTCCGCCTCTCCGCCACCAGCGCGCTCCTCTCCCGGCGCGACACGATTGTAGTGGCGAGCGTCTCCTGCATCTATGGCGTGACCTCCCCGGAGGATTACCTCCGAATGCTACTGACCGTGAAAAAGGGCCAGCAGATCACTCGTGAAGCTGTCCTCAGCCGCCTCGTCGACATGCTCTACGAACGGAACGACATGAATTTCTCGCGCGGCAAATTCCGGGTGCGCGGCGACGTCGTCGAAGTGTATCCGGCGACGGCCGACGAAGAGGCGATCCGGCTGGAATTTTTCGGTGATGAGATTGATGCGATAACGCGTTTCGATCCGTTGACCGGCCATGCTCACAATGCCTTGAGCATGATCACTTTTTATCCGGCGAAACAGTTTGTCACCCCGGCGGACAAGTTGAACCGCGCCCTGGCCTCGATCCGGAACGAGCTGGACCACCGGATCGTCGAGCTCGAGTCGCAGAGCAGGCTCCTCGAAGCCCAACGCCTCAAGATGCGGACCGAATACGATCTCGAGATGCTCCAGGAAATGGGCTTCTGCAATGGGATCGAAAACTATTCCCGGCACCTTTCCGGGCGAATGCCGGGATCGAAGCCATTCACGCTGCTAGATTTTTTCCCCAAGGATTACCTGCTCGTGGTGGATGAATCGCACGCCACCATCCCGCAAATCGGGGGAATGTACGAGGGCGACCGCTCACGGAAAACGGTGCTCGTCGAATACGGGTTCCGTCTGCCGAGCGCCCTGGATAATCGCCCGTTGAACTTCAAGGAGTTCATGGGGATGACCAATCAGGTCGCGTACGTGAGCGCGACCCCGGCGGAGTTCGAGATCCAAAACAGTGTGGTCGGGAACAAGGGATACTTCCCGCACAA
>DATLNB010000015.1:0-16716 GCA_035536995.1 Chthoniobacterales bacterium
CAAGGCGCACAAGCGCCCGTGGTTCTGTCGTAGGCGCTTGGCACAAGCGCCTCTACACTCACTCCACCAGGGCTTCGGCCGGCACTTCAGACAGTGACGGATCCGGTGGCGTCACATCGACCGGCGCGGGATCGATCGAGATGATAGCGTAACGCCGGGTATCGTCCTGATCCGTTAAAGTGACGATTTCACCGATCTTGTGTCCCAGCATAGCCTGGCCGATCGCGGTCTGGTACGAAATAATGCCGCGATCAGGATCGCCGTCCCACGCGCCGAGGACGGTGTAAGTCTCTTCCTTCCCGGTGTCGGAATCGCGGAGGCCGACCACGGTCCCAATCGAAACCTGCGATGTATCCGGGCTTTCGAATGCGGTCCCGCGCGCATTGTGAAGCGCGATCTCCAGCTCCGACTTGCGGCGCATCAAAACCGCCTGCATTTCCTTGGCCGCTTTGAATTCAAAATTCTCACGCAGATCGCCATACGACCGGGCAATTCCGATTTCCTTGCTGTTCTCGGGGATTTTCTTGTTCACCAGCTCTTCGTATTCCGCTTTGCGTTTCTCGAGGCTGCTCCATGACACGACCAGCGCTTCGCTTTTCTCTTCCTTCTGCTCACCGGTGATCACGCTCTCGAGCTCGGGATAAAGCTTGATGATTCGGGCGAGTAACGAGCGTTTCGTCAGTTCATCAAAGACAGGGGTCAACATCAGCCGGCGCATTCCGTCGCGCGCGACGCCGAGATCCGCGCCGCTAAACATGTCGGGTATCAGCTCCCGATCGTCGAGCAACAGGTCGCGCAGCTTGCTGCCACGGCTGTTCTCGTTGTGCTGGTCCCGCTCGAGCGCTGACAAAATCGCGCCCAGCAGGTCCGGCATCATCAGCGCGCGCCATTCCCCGTCGCGTTCCCTGCAAAGCCAGACCAGGATTTCGCTGGTCAACGAGTGATCGCGGATCCCGCGTTCGAGGAAAGCTCGGAGCTCGTCCTGCTTTCCTTCTTCAACAAAAACCCGGGGGATCTGGAGCACGGCGCGAGCGTTATTGGATTGCAACAGCTGCAGGGCTCGCACCGTCCAGTCAAGCCCAAGCGCCGCCGGAAACACCTGGAGCACCCGCTTTTCTTTTGAAGCCGGCAATTTCGGCAGAATCGTCACCAGCCGGCTTTGTTCTTCCGCGACCAATCGCGTCAGGGTCAGCTCCGGGTTGGTCGTTTGAAGCTTGGGACAGCGGACCAGCAAATCATCCCGGGCCATGACCAGCTCGAAGGTCAGCGGTGCATTCAATCGCTGGTTCCGAGCGGCGGCCATTTCTATCTCAGCGATGACCGGCTGCAGCTGGACTTCCGGCTTCTCGAATTCGCTGTGGAACTTGATGATCTGGTCGAGCGCAGCCACCTGCTCCTTGGCCTGGCGGGCCTGGTTGAAAAACGTCAGGAGCTCGTCCGCTCGCGAGACTTTTTCTCCCCGGAGCGCGATCGGCTCGGTCTTCTTCGTCGGGATATGGAAGAAACCGTCTTTCTTCAAAGCTTTCGTGGTGGAGTTCCACCAGCGTTTCCACTCCGTCTCGTTGAAGAGATCGCCGACCATCATCTGGCTGATTTGGCCGACCGTGCCCGAACCGCCCAGACTTTCGAGAACGTTGCGAACGACCGCGGTTGGGTCCGATTTCAGGAGCTGGCGGACACCGGCCATGTCGGTCGCCTTGCGAGTGAGGAAATGGTCGGCCGAGAGCGGGGTGACGTTGTCGGCCGCGTAGGGCAACTGCATTGCGTGCGCCTTTTTCCCGGGGAAATCGATCAGGATCTGGTTCAACAAGAGGTTCCACTCGGCGACGCGGCCAAAGCCCCAGCTTTTGTGGAGGCAGAACGTGCCCGGCCGCAATTTCTCGAGTTGGTCGGCCTGGCGAGCGGTGAGTTTGCCACCTTCAACGAGCTTTTCTACTTCAGCATCCATGCGCGGAGGAACAAACTACGAAGAAGGGTTCACTGCGCGAGAGGAAATTCGATCACTCCTGATCGTGATCCTGATCATGCCCCTGATCCTCGCCTGAGGCGGCCTCGGAAAAGATCAGGAGCAGGATCGAGATCATGAGCAAGGACCAGGGGCGCTGCCTTTGCCATTGCGGGGCGGTGACGCTCATGGGACGGTCTGCGCCGTGTCCACGAACATCTGGTTTTGGGTGGCTTTCCACGTGGGCGTTTTCATTGCTCTCGCGGTCGACCTGATCAGCTTCAAAAAACGGGACCGCGAGCTGAGCATGCGAGCCGCGCTGCGGCGGAGCTTCGTCTGGATAATTCTCTCCCTCACTTTCAATCTCCTCGTCTGGAAATGGAAAGGCGACGAGGCCGGGCTCGATTTTCTGACCGGCTACGTCATCGAATACTCGCTCAGTGTCGACAACATCTTCGTTTTCGTCCTGATCTTCGCCTACTTCCGGGTTCCCCCGCGGTCCCAACATCGCGTTCTCGTCTGGGGAATTCTCGGCGCCCTTTTTATGCGCGGGGTGATGATCTGGCTCGGGGTGACCCTGGTCGAGCGGTTCCATTTCGTTCTCTACATTTTCGGCGCGTTTCTGGTCGTGACCGGTTTACGCATGCTCTTCGACCGCGACGCGAAACTGGATTTCGACAAAAACTTTTTCATGCGCTGGTGCCGACGGGTGCTGCCGCTGACCAAGGAGCTTCACGGGCGCCGTTTCGCGGTCCGCATAAACGGCCGCCTGATGTTCACGCCGCTGCTCCTCGTCCTCATCCTCGTGGAAACGATGGACCTCGTCTTCGCGGTCGATTCCATCCCGGCCGTGTTCGCCATCACGACCGATCAATTCATCGTTTATACCTCCAACATCTGCGCCATCCTCGGCCTGCGCTCCCTCTATTTCCTCCTCGCCCGGATGATGGACCGTTTCATCTATTTGAAAACCGGCCTCGCCCTGATCCTTGGTTTTGTCGGGACGAAAATGATCCTATCCGACCATTTTCCGATCCCGAACTGGATCTCGCTCCTCATCATTATTGCGATCCTAACGATCACGATCACCGTTTCGCTGCTCGCTACCAAGCCGCCCGCGAGCCAGACGCCGCCAGAACCGCCGGGCTTGGAGTAATCTCCGTGGTTGCGTTCCGCGTCAAAAATAGCTTAGCTGGAACTGTTATGAAAAAGCTGTCCCTGGCGGCGCTGGTTCTGGCCCTCGTAACAACCTCTACCTTCGCGGACATTCAGGATCCGCCCGCGAACGAATACGGCCCGACCCGAAAACTTGGGCGCGGATTGTCGAATGTCCTCTTCGGCATTTCAGAGTTTCCAGTTCAGATCGCCCGGGTGAACGAGCGGGAAGGGAACTCCGCCGCCCTTGGCTACGGACTTGTCCGCGGAATCAGCCGCAGCTACATGCGAATCCACGCCGGGCTTTTTGAGATGTTCAGTTTTCCTCTCCCCGTGAACGCCGGAACCTATTATCCGATTCTGCCCAGCCACATCCGCTACATCCACGGTGGATACGAAGAGTTTCCGCCCGAGTTGGGGAACGAATCGAAGTATCCGTACGTCCGGCATGACTGAGGGGAAAATAGCCCAGCGCTTCAGCGCTGGGTGGGGGCCCCGAAAATAGGTGCAAGTCCCGTCAGGGACGAAAGACCTGTCTGCCGTCCCTGTCGGGACTTAAAACCACCCGCTCACATTTAAGTCCCAGCCTTAAAAGGCTGGGCTATTATCGCACGTGCGGAACATCGACCTCACGATCAACGACATCGCTTTCGGCGGCAAAGGGGTTGGGCGCGACAACGGCAAGGCCGTCTTCATTCCGTACACGATCGACGGCGAGCGGGTCTCCGCTCGAGTCGCTCGCGAGAAGAAGCAATTCGCCGAAGCCGAAGTAACGGAAATACTGGAGCCGTCGCAGCACAGGGTCTCGGCACCGTGTCCGTACTTCGGAAGATGCGGCGGGTGCAGCTACCAGCATATTAGCTACGATCACCAACTGGAAATAAAGGCGCGGCAGGTCGAACAGGCGATGCGGCGGATCGCCCGCCTCGAAAATCCGCCGATGCGTCCAATCGTCCCCTCCCCTGAGTCATACGAGTATCGAAACCGGATAACCGTTCACGCCGAGCGCGACGTGGTCGGCTTCTACCGCCGGGATGTTCATGAGCTGATGGATATCGAACATTGCCCGATCTCGATGCCGGAAGTGAACCGCGCCCTGGCCGAGCTTCGCGCCAGCCGCCCCCGCGACGGGCACTACAGCTTGCGCGCCCACTCCGGGCCGCGCGTTTTCGCCCAGACCAACGATGCCGTCGCCGAGGCGATAGCGGCTTTCATCGCCTCGATCCTTCCTGATAACGGCAAATTCTTGATTGACGCCTTCTGCGGCGCCGGCTTTTTCAGCAAACGCCTCGCATCAAAATTCGAGCGCGTGCTTGGGATCGATTGGGACCGCTTCGCGATCGACGCCGCGCGGAAGAATGCCCAGCCTAACGAGACCTACATCGCCGGCGATGTCGCCCTCGAGTTAGAGAAAGCTTCAAGGAGCGGCGGTTTCCAAATCGCCGACGCGTTGCTTCTCGACCCGCCCGCGACTGGCCTTACCGGCGAGATGCGCCAGGCCGTACTAAACGTTTCTCCGCAAACGCTCATCTACGTCTCCTGCAATCCTCCGACGCTCGCGCGCGACATTGCCGAGCTGCGACAGTGTTTCAGCGTCGTTTCGATCACCCCATTCGACATGTTCCCCCAGACCGCGGAGATCGAAGTGGTCGCGCATCTGGTTGCTGACTAAAAAAGCTCTAAGCTCCAAGCTCCAGAGAAACTCCAATAACCAAACACCAAAACAGGCGCGATGCTGTTTGGAGATTGCAGCTTGGAGCTTCTCTGGTGCTTGGAGCTTGGAATTTGGAGCTTCCGCAAGGCGGTTGTTGTCTCCGCATTCAGAGCCACCGTGAAACGCCTTGCGGTCTATTCCGTCCGCAGCGCTTCGACCGGATTCAGATGACTCGCTCGCCGCGCGGGAAACAGGCAGGCGAGCAAAGCGGCGAGGGCCAGGACCGCTGCGGTCGACGCCAGCAAAACCGGGTTGTGCGCTGAGACATTATAGAGCTGCGCCGCTATCAAACGGCCCAGGGCCAGCGCCGCTGCCAGCCCGATGACTAATCCGAAAATTACGGGCATCATTCCCTGCTTCACCACCAGGCGGAGGACATCGCGGGTTTGAGCGCCGAGCGCCATACGCACGCCGATCTCGCCGGTCCGTTGTTCCACCGTGTAGGCCACGGCGCCATAAATCCCGACCGTCGCCAGCAACAAGGCGACCCCGGCGAAAACTCCGAGCAGCGTCATCATTAGCTTCGCCTGGCCGAGCGCCTGCGCCATGACCGCGCTGACGGGTTGCGGCTGGATTAGCGCGAGACCCGGATCGATCGTCTTCAAGACAGCTTGGACTGACTTTGTCACAACATCCGGCGGCAACGGGCTGCGCACGGTGATGGTCAGGAAAGGGAAATTCTCCTGCGCAAACGGTCGATAAAATTCCATATCGTTTTGCTGGTCGAGCCGGACGGAGCGGACATCGCCGACGACGCCGACGATCTCGACCGGCACGCTCCCGCTCGTAATCAGCAAGGTTTTGCCGATCGGATTTTCATTGCCGAAGACCGTCTTCGCGCCGGTGGCGCTAATCAGGACGACGTTCGGGTGGTCGGCCACATCCTGCTCGTTGAAATCGCGGCCCGCGATGAGCGGGATCCCGAGCGTCTTGAGGTAGCCGGGGGTGATATCATTCGAGGGGGCCCCTTTACGCTCCGGGACTGGAGCAACGTTGCCGTCGGCGCGCGTATAAAGCGTCGCACCGCCGCCGCCGAAGAGTGGGAAACCACCACTGACGGACGCGTCCTGGACGCCGGCCGTCGCGCGCAACGCGCTGGTCATCTGGTCGGCAAAACGGTTGCGCGCGGCGACGTCCGGATATTGCCCCTGCGGCATGACCGTCAGCCCGACCCAAAGATTGTCCGGTTTGAAGCCGGGACTTTGATGGCTGAGCGCGACAAAGCTTGCGATGAGCAACGATGCCCCGGCGAGCAAGGTCACCGAGAGCGCCACCTGCGCACCGACCAATATTTTACGGAAACGTTGCTGCCGGACGCTGCCCGCCGTTCCGCGGCCACCTTCTTTCAGCGCATCCACGATGTCGGCCCGTGAACCTTGCAAGGCCGGATACAGACCCATGACGAATCCGGTGAGAAGTGAGAGCGCAATCGTGAACGCCAGGACCGGCAACGAAAGCGCGGTTACGCTTCCGACTTCAATGGGAAGGAAATTTGCCGCGAGTCTCGGAATCAGCGGAACTAATTGCCAGGCGAGGACCGCTCCGAGAATTCCAGCGAGCAAACTGACGAGCACGCTCTCAAACACGAAAAGCCGGAGCACGCTCGTTCGCGATGCTCCCAGCGCCATCCGGAGCGAAATCTCGCGCCGGCGTCCGCTGAACCGGACGAGCAGCAGGTTCGCGACGTTACTGCATGCGATGAGGAGGACGAATGTCACCGCCGCCAGCAGGGTCAGAAAGCCGGGTCGCAGATTTTCCGTGACCACCTCCGGTAACGGCTTGGCCAGCGTCCCGGATTTCGCGTCGATCTTCTCCGGATATTGGGTGCGATAGCTGTCACCGAGGACCGCCAGCGCGGCGCGAGCCTGGTCCACCGTCAGGTTCGGTTTTAGCCGCCCGACCGCGCGAAGGAACGCCGTCCCGCGCATCATCCGTTCATGCGAAAAACCGGGAATGATAAAGGGCTTGGTCGACCAGATATCGGCGTTGGGCCCGCTCCACGAGATCGGCAGCGTCGGAATCACGCCCACGATCGTGTGGGCCACGCCATCGAGCGTGAGGGCGCGACCGATCACATTTGGATCGCTCCCCAACCGCGCCTTCCAGAACCGTTCTGTGATCACCGCCACGTCCGCCCCTTCTTCTTCCTCCGGCAGAAACGTCCGGCCACGCGTCGCGCGCACTCCCAGCACATCGAAATAATTTGCCGTGGTCTTGGAAAGCGGCACCTGGAACGCGTCACCCAATCCGGTCACCGTCGTGCCCAGGCCGTTCTCGCCCGCGAAACCATCGAAGACCTGTTGCCCATCGCGGAAATGGATGAAGCGCGGCGCGGAAAGCGGAAAATCGACCGTCTGTTCCCTGAAATGCGAAAAGACCTGAAGCACGCGGCCGGGCTCTTTGAAGGGCAACCCCTTAAGGAAAAGATCGTTAATCAACGAAAAGATTGCCGTGTTCAGCCCGATCCCGAGGGTGAGAGTGATCACCGCCAGGAGAGTAAACCCGGGCGATTTCCGTAATTGCCGCAGCGCGAACCGAAGGTCAGTCATCATATGGGTAGAAGGATTCTATTGTTGCGGGGCCGCAAAAGTATGATGCACCCAATGGAGGGGTTGGATTCAATAAAAGAAACGCCGCCCGCTGTGCTTTCTGTCTCTTCGTATGGTGGCGTCCCGGCTCCGCCCCTCTATAATGGTTTATGAATCGATTGGAATGCCGGCCCGCCGTTCGACGGTGACGAAACCATAACTGAGGACACCCTTTGGCAGTTTCGCTCCCAACGATTCCATTCCCGGCGCCCAAGTCCGCGGTGTCCCGGCAGGCAAACGAGGACCCGCAATCCGCTGTCGGTGACCGGTTCCGCCTCGCCGCGGTCCTGCAATCGGGTCTGCTCGATACCCCGCCGGAAGAAAGTTTTGATCGGTTAACGAGGCTGGCCGCGAAATTGATCGGCGTCCCGACAACGTTTATCTCGCTCGTCGATCAGGGGCGCGATTTTTACAAAAGCTGTTTTGGTTTCGGCGAGCCTCTCACTTCCACGCGGCAGATCGAAGGACGCACCTTTTGCCATCACGCTATCGTCTCGGCCGGTCCGCTGGTGATCGATGACACCATGGTGGACCCGGTGTTTCGCGAAATTCCTACCGTGCAATCGCTGGGCGTGCGCGCTTACGCGGGCATCCCGCTGATCACCGACGATGGGCATGCGATCGGAAGTTTTTGCGCAATCGATTTTGCGCCGCGGGCCTGGTCACCGATCGATGTCGAGATCCTCACCGAGCTTGCCGGCTCCGCGATGCGCGAAATCAAGTTGCGCTCCGCGGTGCGCGCGGCCCAGGACGCGGTCCGCTCCCGTGAAGAAGTGCTGGCGGTGGTGGCCCATGATCTCCGGACGCCGCTGAACTTTATAAAAATGGGCGCGCAACTAGTGGCCGAGGATCCCGGCGCGGAGGAGAACGGGTCGATCCTCGAGCGGGTCCAGGGAGCCGTGGACCTGATGGGACTGCTCATCGAAGACCTGCTGGAAGTGGCCAAGATTGAAGCCGGCGGGATGTTGATCCATCCCAAACCATTGAGGCCGCAAACCCTGGTCGAAGACGCCGTCCAAATGACGGAGCCGCTTGCGCTCCGGCACCAGGTTCGGCTGGTCGCGGAGTGCGAGCCCGATCTTCCACTCGTGCTGGCTGACTACGAGCGCGTCCTCCGGGTCTTTTCAAACCTGATCGTGAACGCCGTGAAATTCAGCGGCGCGAACAAAGAGGTCCGTGTAACGGCCGAACGCCGAGATGGCATCGTCTGCTTTTCCATTACCGATAAGGGTCCCGGCATTCCCCCGAAAGATCTGGAGCGGATTTTCGATCGCTTCTGGCAGGCCGATTCCGCCGATCGGCGCGGCGCGGGTCTCGGTCTTGCCATCGTCAAGGCGATCGTCACCGCTCACGGCGGAACCATTCAGGTCCGCAGCACGGTTGGCGTGGGGAGCGACTTCTTCTTCGATCTTCCTGTCGCTGCGGGCTCCCCTGGCGCTCGGGACTGATTATCGCCAATGGCAGTGGTTTCGCGGACTGCGCTGGCGCTGTTCTTCACAATCGCGGGCGCGGCTCATTTTCTTACACCGGGACCCTACCTCGCCATCGTCCCACCCTATATCCCCTGGCCTGGCCTCGTCGTTGCGCTTAGCGGGATCGCCGAGTTTCTCGGCGGCCTCGGCGTTTGTTTTCGTGCGACTCGGTTTCTTGCAGGTTGGTGGCTGGTGGCGCTCCTCGTCGCGATTTTCCCTGCGAACATCCACGCGCTCTCCACCGGGATGGCCATCGGCGGACATGCTTTGCCCGCCTGGATGCTCTGGGCGCGGCTCCCATTTCAACTCCTCCTCATTGCCTGGGTCTGGCACGCGTGCTTGAGGAACCGCCAGCCGGACAGCTAGACGTTGTTGCACCGGTGTCGAAGCCCGGTTCTCTCAGGAAGGACGGTTGACAATCGGTCGCGGTTCCCGCTAAAAGCTGACGCTGAGCGCGCGGCGAGTGTGCTGCGCGAGCGAAAGGATTTCACCATGAAAAAGTGGTTCTTCGATGCGGATTATCTGCAGACTTGCAACTGCGATTACGGGTGCCCGTGCGAGTTCTCGGCCCCGCCGACGATGGGGTTTTGTGAAGGGCTGGGCGTCTGGCGGATCGAGAAGGGCGAATACGATGGGCTTTCGCTGAACGGGCTTGGGCTCGGGTTCGCGGCAAAATGGCCGAAGGCGATTCATGAAGGGCACGGAACGATCTGCTTGTTTGTGGATGAAAAGGCATCGCCGGAACAGCGAGCGGCGCTGCTCGATATCGCGTCGGGTAAAGCGGGCGGGTTGCCATTCGAAATCCTGGCGACCACGATGGACACGCTGCTCGAGCCGCGATTTGTGCCGTTCGAATTCAACCTCGACGGCCTTCAAAGCTCGGCCCGGCTCGGAGGCGATAAACTGCGGATCGCAATGGAACCGATTAAGAACCCGGTTACGCGCGATCCCGAACAGGTCGCGGTGAATCACGGGACCGGATTCATCTTCAAGACGGCGGAGTGCACCTCAGCGCGCGAAGGTTCCGTGACCCTCGATGAGCTGAGTTTCTCGTATCCGGACAAGGCTGGGTTTGTCGCGCGAATTCATTACGGCAATTAAGCGACGGCATCGATGAGCGCGGCGATCTCGATTCCGCGACGGGAACGGTGGATGATTGCTGCGGCGCTGGCCGGGATCGCGGCCGCCGCCTGGGCCTACATGGTCCATGAAGCGCGCGGCTTCAGCGTCAGAGGCGTTTGCGAATGCCTGAGCATGCCTATGGGTGCGGGCGGCAACTGGTCGCCCATAACCTTGCTTCCGCTCTTCTTTATGTGGGCCGGGATGATGGTCGCGATGATGCTGCCGAGCGCGATGCCAATGATCCTCACATTCGCCGCCGTCAGCCGAAACCGGCGCAAACAGGAGCGGCCCTACGTGCCGGTGAGCGTTTTTGTGGCGGGTTACCTCGCGGTGTGGACGGGATTCAGCCTTGTAGCAGCGATCGCGCAATGGTTGTTGCACCGAAAAGCATTGCTCTCGCCTGCCATGGCGAGCCAGAGCGCGATCCTGGCCGGTTTGCTGTTGCTCGCGGCAGGCGTCTTCCAGTTCACCCCCTTGAAACACACCTGCCTGACCCAGTGCCGGGCTCCGTTCGAATTCATCATGACGCGATGGCGGGAAAGCACAGGCGGCGCATTTCGGATGGGACTCGAACACGGCCTCTTTTGCGCGGGCTGTTGCTGGGCACTGATGGGATTGCTCTTCGTGGCGGGGGTAATGAACATTGTGTGGATTGCGGTGCTGTCGTTAATCGTGGGATTGGAGAAACTGCTTCCGCGAGGAATTTGGCTGAGTTCCGCCGCCGGCGTGATTCTGACACTGTGGGGCGCGTGGCTCATTGCGGGCGCTTTTTAGGGAGCGGAGTTGGCGTCTGACACAGGCGCCCTACAATCGGCACCATGCGACCTATCCCGTTGCTTGACTATGTCGGCAGCCCGATCCTGTGGGGTCTCTTCGCGATCCTTCTTTTCCTGCAATGGAAATGGCCACTGCGGGCACGGCATTACTCGATCGTCCGGCGGTTGATCCGAAATTTCGTCATGTCGGTGCCGGCGTTCGTGTTTTTACGGCTGGCCCTGGTGCCGATTCCGCTCGGCGTGACGTTCTGGGCGGAGCGAAACGGGATCGGGTTGCTCAACTGGATCACGCTGCCCGCGATCGTTAGCGCGGTGATTGCCTTCCTCGTAATGGATTGGGCGTATTACTGGTGGCATTACGCGATGCATCGGGTCCCGTTCTTCTGGAGATTCCATAACGTTCATCACACCGACCTCGACCTCGATGTCACCACCGCGGCGCGGTTCCATTTCGGGGAGATCGTCCTCTCGATCCCCTTCCGCCTTCTCGTCGTGTTGCTCCTCGGAGTGTCGCCGCTGGTTTACCTGGTCTTCGAGATCGTGTTCGAATCGGCCAGCGTCTTTCATCATTCGAACTGGCGGTTGTCGTTAGGCCTCGAGCGCATCCTGAATCAGGTCATCGTGACTCCGAGGATGCACGGGATCCATCATTCCATCGTTGAGCGGGAGACGGATTCGAACTGGGGCACGATCTTCTGCTGGTGGGACAAGATCCATCGCAGCCTGCGGCGCGACATCCCCCAGGCCGAGATCACGATCGGGGTGGCCGCGTTCCGCGATGAAAATGAGCTGACTGTCGGCAGGCTGCTTACGCTGCCGTTCAAGGCACAACGCCCCTGGCGTCTGCCAACCGGCGAGACGCCCGAGCGGGCCCCGCGGCCGGCAGATCAGCTGCAGCCCTGACCGCTGCTCCGCGTCAGGGATATTGCACCATGGGCCGGAATCGGATTTGATTGTCTTGTGAACAAAGTTTCAGCGGCGTGTCTTGCTGTCTCGCTCCTCGCTCCTGCCGGAATCGTCACTGCTGCCACCATCGCGGGCAAGGAGGCAAGGCCGGGACCGTTGGTCGAAATTCAATTTCCGGTTTCAAAATATTTCCAGGACATCGCGGCCACAGGCGGGAACCTGCGCCCTGAAACCGGCCGCGCGGTCCTGAGTTTCCCACCCGGTTTCGACCCTGCGCGGCGCTGGCCAATTCTGATCGTGACCTCCACCACGGACTTCAACCGGACCAGCCCGATGGATGCCTTCGCCTATAAGCCACCGGCCGACGCCGAAGGTTGGGTCATCCTCGCTTCGGACGCGACGATCAAACCAAAATTCGATGCGACACCGTGGCGGCTGGCAATGTTGGGCGCGGCCCTGGAAGCGATGCGAAAAGACTGGCCCCAGAGCCGGAACTGGCCGGTCGCATTTGTCGGATTCTCCGGCGGGGCGAAGCGAAGCTGCCTGCTCGGGGCGATGATGGCCAAGGGACGCGCGGTAAATATCTGCGGCTTTTTTCTCAGCGGGATCAACGCCGACAAGATGAGCGAGGCCTACAAGACCTATGGGCCCGGCGGCGATTTTCTGAAGACGCCGATTTGGATCAGCGGCGGGATGGACGACGGGATCGCGGCGCCGCCTTTGATAGGTCAGGTTGCCGCGAACATGCGCCGGACCGGATTCAAGCGCGTGCGGCTGGAACATTTCATGGGCGGCCATCAACTGAAGCGAGCGGAAGTAAAACTTGCTTTGCGCTGGTTCCGCGAGCTCGGCGGCTTTTAGGTAAACGGTGCGCCCTGCGCGCGTGGAACGGGCGGGTTCCGCAATCTACCCAGCCTTTACGTGACATCGCCGCATCCGGACTGATACGGTGCGCCAGACATGGAGCCGGCCGACTGGACCACGCTGACCGACGAAGAGTTGCTCGAGCGCCGTATCTCGAACCTCGGGTTACGCCTCGAAGGGTCAGGCCTGGAGCCGCTCGTCAGGCAGCTCCATGACGAGCTTTCGGCAAAGGGCCTTGCCTTTCATCCTCCCTGTCACATCGGCGACGAATGGTTTGTCCCGGTCGGGGTCCCCGCGATTTTCATTCCGTTTTTCCTCGTTCACGACCGGCTGCGCAACCTCGAGCGCGCGACCATGCTCGAAGTCGAAGGCGGCACGCCGGAGTCGTTCATGAAACTGATCCGGCACGAGGCCGCGCACGCTTACAGCTACGCCTATTACCTGCCGCGGAAGAAGAAATGGCAGGAGGCGTTCGGAAAAACCTCCCGCGAGCAAACGCCGGACGTTTATCACCCGCAGCCTTTCAGCCGCAGCTACGTGGTGAACCTCGACGACTGGTATGCCCAGAGCCATCCCGATGAAGATTTTGCCGAAACCTTCGCGGTCTGGTTAACCCCGGAGGCTGAGTGGCGGAAGCATTACACCGGCTGGAAGGCGCTCCAGAAACTCGAATATGTCGATGAACTCATGCGCTCCTTCGCAGGCAAAACGCCGCTCCACTCGCCCGAGTACCGCGCCGCGGAATACGATTGCCTCAATCAGAAGTTGAAGACTTACTACGCGCGGAAGCGCAAACTCTACGAAGACACCTATCCCGATTTTTACGACGCCGATTTGCACGAACTTTTTTCGACTACGCCCGGACCGGGCCGGATCACGGCCGCGGTTTATTTGCGCCGGCGTCGCCGGAGATTGCTGAATTCCGTCTGCCAATGGACGAATGAAAAAAAGTTCCGGGTAAACAAGCTCCTCTCCCGGCTGATCGACCGGTGCGACGAGCTTGACCTCCTCGTCCTAAACGACGATCCGCAACAGGATTTCCGGATCACCTCGTTCATCACCACCCTGGTGATGAATTATCTGTTCACGGGCAAATTCAAACGAACCAAGTGACGTGAAGAAAAAACTCAAAGTCCTCGCCCTGTTCGACGCCGTCCGGCCGACCACGATCGACCAGGACCTGAGCAAGGAGATGAAAACCGAGGACTGGAAGACAGAAGCGAACGTCCTCGCGGCGCTCAACACGCTGGGGCATCCGACCGAGCATCTCGCCATCTTCGACAACCTCGATTTGCTTCGCCAGAAAATGGAAAGCTTCGCCCCGGACGTGATCTTCAACCTGGCGGACCAATTCAAAAACAACCGGGGATTCGATCAGCACATTGCGTCGCTCCTCGAGATGCAGGGAGTGCCGTTCACCGGTTGCGGCGCGACCGGGCTCGTCCTTTGCAAGCACAAAGGGACGTCAAAAAAGATCCTTGGTTACCATCATATCCACGTCCCGAATTTCGTCGTCATCCCCCGCGGGCAACGGATCGCGCGACTGAAGCGCCCGAAGTTCCCGCTCCTCGTAAAGCCGGTAAAGGAAGAAGCGTCCTACGGAATCTCGCAGGCGTCGTTCGTCACGACCGACGAGCAATTCAAGGAGCGGGTCGCGTTTATTCACGAGAGCCACGACAGCGACGTGATCGCGGAGGAATACATCGAGGGCCGCGAGCTTTACGTCAGTGTGATGGGGAACGCGAAGCTGACCGTATTCCCCATTCGCGAGCTGGTCTTTCGGGAGGTGCCGCCTAACGAGCCGAAGATCGCTACTTACAAGGCGAAGTGGGACGAGGAATACCGGAAACGCTGGGGATTGAATAACCAGTTCCCGGAGGATTTGCCGCCGGCGCTCAGCGACGAAATCGAAGACGTCTGCAAACGGATTTACCGGTTGCTGACGATTGAGGGTTACGCCCGGATCGATTTGCGGCTTACCTCCGACAACAAGCTCTATTTCATCGAGGCAAATCCGAATCCGATCCTGGCGGAAGACGAAGATTTCGCGCAGGCCGCGGCGAAAGCGGGCCTCACCTACCCCCAACTGATTGACCGGATCATTTCGATCGGCATGAAGACGGTGCGGGGCTAACTCGGAGGGACGTGCTTCCGCACGTCCGCCCTAATTTCGGCCGGCGCGCTCCCATGAATTCCTTGGACGTGCGGAAGCACGTCCCTCCGAGCTCAGATACCAGATCATGACGCCGCCGATGGGAAGACCGATCAAGGTCCGAAGATCGCCGCGAAAGACGGCATTCATCAGGTCGCCGATCAGGTTCACGGTGAGAATGCAAAGAGCCAGACGGCGGCCCCATTCCGCGCGACGGGCGAGGCCGAACGCAGCTAACCCGCAAGCCGCCCCGACCACGGCCATGAGCGCGATCGACCATGTCCCGAAGTCCTGGAATTCAGTCTGCGCCTCCGGCTTCAATAGCCACATCGGCTCGAGCGGGCCTCCCGGAAAAGCGAGCGCGAGCATGACTGCGATGCAGATCAAAGCGCCGCCCGCGAAGAAAATCACAAACAGCAAAAGAACAGGATTAGGACGGCTGCGATGAGCAATTGCCGACATTAGAAAGTCAGCAGTGCGTCAATCGCGGCGGTGAACATCCGATCATCGCCCGAATCGTTGAAGGCGGTCTTATCGTGAAAGGCGCGGTCGGCGCGGAGCTCAGGACGGATCCGCAATTCCGTGAGCGGTTTCGGCATCGGCACCCTGATATCGAGCCCAACGGTCAGCGCGGCATAAGTCGTCCGGGCGCCCGCGACGGAACGCGGATCAAGGGTCGGATCGCGCACGGCATCGAGCGGATCCGCGTATTGCGCGACATAAAAACCTTTGTCATCGCGCCAGACTTCGCCGCGGATCGAGGCCGCGACGGTCTCGTTGAATGCGTAGGTCAGGTACTGGGCGGCGCCGTAGGCATCGACGCCTTCCGCATTGTCGCGCACGTAATTGATCTCAGTAATAGAAGTTAGCTGGTCGTGAATCTTCCAGGTCAACGCGAGGCCGTTCACGAAACTCAGGTCGGTGTTGTTATCATCCGATTCAGGGCCGATGTGGGTTGAGCCGGCAAGCGCGACATTGCCTTCTTTCATCTCGAGGTTGAATCCTCCGTGAAAGCCGAGCGCGTCATTGTTGTCGTCGATGCTCGTGTTTATTCCGCGCGTGAACCCCGCCATGAGATCGACCCCGTCAGTGGCGTGCAAAGTAAAAAGCGCCCCGGTATGACTCGTCGGGACGCCGAAGTTGAAGATGTAGGTGTGCGAATAAAAAGAATTGTTCCGCGGGTCGACACTCTCCACCCCGATGAGGGTGATAAATTTCCCGAGTTGAACATCAATGCCGCCTTTGGTTGCGACCGGCAGGTGCAGGCTCAAAAACGCTTCCGGAATGTCCCCCTGATACATTCCCGTGCCGGCCTGATGGTGGCGCATGCCAAGGGAATGGAGGTATCGCGCATCGGTGCCAAAGAGAAGCTGCAAGCGGAACCCCCAGTCGAGCCCCAATTCCGGATCCAAGGCACGCTCGAAGTTGACCACAGTCTGGTTCACCACCAGCTCGTTGCTTCGATCGTCGAGCAACCTGCCGAAGTTCTGCTTGTCCTCAGGACTGTCGAAATTCCCGGTGAACCCGGTCTCCACCCAGCCTGAAATTACGAAGCGCGACTTGATGGAGTTCTTCTTCTGGAATCGGGCCAGCTCCAACTCTTCACCCGGGGTGAGAGTTTGCGCGCCTGCGCCAACCGTTGCCGCGGCGAATGCGAACCCGAGGAAGAGAAATGAGCTCAGGGTGCCGATGCCGCGGACTGAAGCAGACCGAAGGCGCGAGAATCAAGCCGATTCGTCGGGAGCGGCCGATCAGACCGGGCCTTCCCTAATCGCTTGCGCGGCGGCGAGCCGCCACCGTGATTGGAGAATGGTGAACGGTTTGCGGGCGCGATTGGACTGGTCATGTTCCGGGGCGATGGTGCAACCTTCGCCGCGTTTCAGCTGAACTCCTGATGGCCACCATTGTCGATCCCACCGCTGTGCACCGCCCGCGCAACGTGGATTGGAAGCGCGCGGCTGCCTTGCTCTACGGAGATTGGGGAACAAGCAAGGCCTACGTCATCGGCCTGGCTTTCGTCGC
>DATLNB010000016.1:0-65873 GCA_035536995.1 Chthoniobacterales bacterium
GAATACTGATTCATCGAATCTGAAGCTGGTGAAATCGCCGACGACCACTTTGATGCCGAGCGGTTTGGCGCGGGTCTGGACGATTTCGATCGTCTGGGGATGACAATTGTCCGCAACGAAAAATGTTGCTCGATCGCTTCCAACTGCGGCCCGGCAAAGCGCCATCGCTTCGGCAGCCGCGGTCCCTTCGTCGAGCAGGGAGGCGTTCGCGATGTCGAGCCCGGTGAGGTCGGTGATCATCGTCTGAAAATTCAAAAGCGCTTCAAGGCGACCCTGGGCGATTTCCGCCTGGTAAGGCGTGTAGGCCGTGTACCAACCCGGGTTTTCCAGGATGTTTCGCTGGATCACAGGCGGAGTGATCGTGTCGGAATATCCAGCCCCAATAAACGATCGGTTTACCGTGTTTTTCTTTGCGATGGACCGCAGCTCAGCGAGGGCCTCTGCTTCCGATTTCGCTTCCGGTAGATTCAGTGGGCGGTCGAGGCGGATGTCTTTCGGAACGGTTGCGTCGATTAGTTCATCGAGGCGACCCACGCCGAGCTCAGCCAGGAGCGCTGCCCGGCCTTCTTTATTCGGACCGATATGGCGTCGGGCAAAGGAGTCAACGCGGTCTTCCTCCCGAACCGGCTGGGAGTCGGGAGCATTGGACTCGAGCTTTTGCGGCGGCGATTCCGTATCGGCGGTAGGCATTCAGCATCCTACGGAGTGGACTTTGCCGTTCAAGTCGAAGGCTGAAAGCAAATCTGTTCACCGGGCCAGGGATCGGTGATCGGTCCGCGCCGCGAGACCGTGAATCCAGCGCTTTCAATCTGGCGGACCAGCTCGTCGATGTTTTTCCAAAAGAAGCTCTCGAAGAATCCGGGGTTATTTCCCTCATCCCTGCCGCGGGAGGCTTCCACGACGAACACTCCGTCCGGCTTGAGGACTCGGAGGACTTCTTTTGCGATTCGCTCGATATCGAAGGCGTGGTCGAGCGAGTTTGTGTAGACGACGTCGACCGATCCCGGCGCGAATTGCAAATCATGGAAGTCGCCGTGGACGACGTAGCGGTTGTCCGCCCCAGGATTGAGATCGATCCCGACCGCGAACGCGCCGAGATCAATAAACGCCTTTACCTCCGTGCCGATGCGGGCGGCGAGACAAAGCACACTTTGACCCGCCCATTCGATCTCAAGAGCAGCCATCCGTTCGCGGAGCGCCGCGCGGAACTCGTTGTCGTATTCGCCGAACTGGTGGGTCGCGAGCTTCGCTTTCTGGTGTTCCACGTAAGCTTCGTAGGAATCGTAGGCGCGCTTTTCGAACCGGTCGCCGTCGCCGAGCCAGCGCTCGCCAAACTTCCGGAACAAGGCGCGCTTGCGCAGGGAACGCTTCAGCCGATCGAGGGCGCGCACACTATTTCGAATCGAAGGTCTGCACGCCGTGCTCCTTCAACCGCGCGCGCACTTCCGCGAGATGGTCGTGGTTGCGGGTCTCGACCGTGCACAGGACATGGACCGCGGAGACGTCCGAGCCGGCAAAAGCGCGATCGTGCACAACTTGTTTGATGCTCGCGCCGCTGGAGGCGATCTGCGCCGTGAGATCAGCCAGGCCGCCGGGACGATCGCTGATTACCGCGGTGAAACGGCAAAGCCGGCCATCGGCGACCAGGCCCCGTTCCACGACCCGGCTCAACACATTGGGATCGATGTTTCCGCCGCAAAGCAGCAGGACCACACGTTTGCCTGCCAGCTCTGGAAGTTGTCCTGAGAGACAGGCGGCGAGGGGAGTCGCGGCCGCACCTTCTACCACTCCCTTCTCCAGCTCAACAATTCGCAAAATGGAGACCGCGATTTGTTCTTCGGAGACAACGACAATCCGATCGATCAAGGGCGCCGCTGTCTCAAACGCATTTCGTCCGACTTGGGCAATCGCGAGGCCGTCGGCCAGCGTCGGTTGCATATCGATCCGGACCGGTTTGCCTGTCTGGATCGCAGCGGAAAAGCTCGCGACATGGGTCGCTTCCACCGCAATTACTTTTACCTTGGGCCGCAGACTTTTGATCGCGAGGGCGACACCGGCCAGCAATCCGCCGCCGCCTACCGGAATGATCACGGCATCGAGGTTCGGCACCTGGTCTATAATCTCCAGACCCATCGTGCCCTGCCCGGCGATGATCGCGGGGTCGTCGTAACCATCGATGTAGGCAAGACTGCGCTCCTCCGCAATCTCATGGGCACGCTCCTTGGCTTCGGTAAAGTCTTTCCCATGCAGGACCACCGTGGCACCCAGCTTCTGGCAGTTGCCAATCTTGATGAGCGGCGCGTATTTCGGCATGACGACCGTCGCGGGGATGCCGAGAAGTTTACCCTGGTAGGCCAAAGCCTGGGCGTGATTCCCGGCCGAGGCCGCGATCACCCCGCGCTTCTGCTGTTCGGCCGGTAATTGCACGAGCGCGTTGCGGGCGCCCCGTTCCTTAAAACTGCCTGTGCGCTGCAAGTTGTCGAGCTTGCAGTAAATCGTCATGCCGGTGAGCTCACTCAGCGGGATGGATTCGGGGCAAGGCGAGTAATAGACAGCGCCTTCCACACGCTTACGCGCGGCTTCGATGTCCTTCAACGTGATCACGCGAAGGTTTAATATACCTCGCGGCGGGGAGCGGCAATTTGCAATCTTTGGTTAGGCGCGAGCGCGCCTAAGCCGTTGCGGTGTCCAGCGCCTCGCGGATTTTGGTCGCGAGCTGTTGCGGATTGAATGGCTTCGGGAGGAAGAATGTTTCCTTGTCCTGCCGATCACCCGGGTGAAGCGATTCGGGAAGATAGCCGGAGATGAAGACAACTTTCGTTCCCGGGCTTGTTTTGTTCATCCAGTCGGCGAAACACCGGCCGCTCATCTGGGGCATGACCATATCGGTCAGGAGCAAGTCGATCTTTTTATCGCTGGTCAGGCCGATCAGGCGTTGAGCGTCGTCACCATTTGCGGCCTCGAGCACTTCATAACCGAGGGAGCGCAAAACCCGGACCGAAATGTGACGCACGCTGATATCGTCCTCCAGAACCAGGATCGTTTCCGCGCCCGAAGGCAGCTTGTTCGCCCCCGGCCGTCGATAAGTCGGGGCGGGAGGCGCAGCAACTTTCGGAAGAAGAATTTTAACCGTCGTGCCTTTGCCCAGATCGCTTTCCACGAAAATGTGGCCGCCGCTTTGGCGAACGATGCCGTAGCTGGTCGCGAGGCCGAGGCCGCTGCCATTGCCTTCATCCTTCGTAGTGAAGAACGGCTCAAAGAGGTGGGCTTTCACTTCTTCGGTCATCCCGGTGCCGTTATCCAGCACGGAAATTCGAACGTATTCTCCGGGTTGAAGTTCGTGCTCGGCGATTT
Source organism: Chthoniobacterales bacterium (assembly GCA_035536995.1). GTDB lineage: Bacteria > Verrucomicrobiota > Verrucomicrobiia > Chthoniobacterales > UBA10450 > AV80. The sequence goes on from DATLNB010000016.1 coordinate 3,355, forward strand.
CGTGGTCCTCCGGCGTGGCGACCTCGACCGCGCAGGTCTCCAGCGCGAGACAGCCGCCGTGCGGCATCGCGTCGCGCGCATTAACTACAAGGTTCAGGATGATTTGGGTGAGCTGTCCGGGATCCACCCGTGTGTGCAGGCCTTCCTTTGCACGCTCGAAGTCGCATTGGATGGAGATGTTTTCTCCGAGGAGCCGCAGAAGCGAGCGCTCCAAATTGGTTAGAAGCGAATTGACGTCAATTACGGCCGGAGCAAGCGGATGCTTGCGACTGAAGGCGAGCAGTTGCGCGGTCAGGTCCGATGCGCGTCCGGCGGCGCTGCGAATTTCGGAGATATGCCCGGCGATCGCGCCTTTCATCCCCAGCTCGTCGAGAAGAAGATCGCTGTAGCCCAAAATCGTGGTGAGGAAGTTGTTGAAATCGTGAGCTAGTCCGCCCGCGAGCTGACCGAACGCATCCATTTTTTGCGAACGAACAAGTTGGTCCTGCAATTGTTTTCGCGCCGTGATGTCCATGAGCGATCCGACGAACTGGACCGCCTTGCCCGATCGATCGCGGACTATGTGAGCGCGTTCGAGCAGATCCAGATAAGCGCCGTCAGCGTGACGGAATCGGTATTCGCCGGTCCAATGATCGTTGTCGGCTGCGAGGGCGTCGCGAATGGCGGCGGCGGCGCGGGCCCGGTCTTGAGGATGAACCTGTTTTTGCCAGAAGCCGATGCAGTTAGTCTCTGGTGAGGAGGCGAAGCCGAGCAGACTTTCAAGGCCTTGCGGCCAGGTAACCTCGCCCGAGGTTACAGTCCAAACCCGAACAGCATCATTCGTAGCTTTGGCAGCGAGCGCAAGATGTTGCGAGATTTTAGCCGGGCCGCGCGATAAGTCTGAAGAAGTTTCATGGGATTGAGTTGGCTTGGTTTCTTCTTTTTGGGATGCCTCGTCTCCCTGAATTTCGGTCGCTGATCGCATCTTCAGGTCGTGTTGGAACCCGGCGCTAATCAGAGCTAATTCCGTGCCCCTGCAGATTGCGTGTCCGACACCGAAATGATGCGTCGCGTGACGATAAAAATTGAAAAACCATACTCGTATTCAGCTCCGAAACTGCTCGGATGGTTGCCAAAAAAAACGCCAGGCTAGCGCAAGGCCGAGTCCGCAGCCGCAACACTTTTCATCACCTTCTGCGAATCGTGCTGGAGGAGCTTGCGAGTCGCGGTAGTCAGGAGCTGCTGTTCCTCGGGGAGCAATTGGGCCTTGTTCGCGTCGGATAAAAAGAGATGGGCGCGTTCCATCTTTCCGTTTTCGACGAGCATGACGAAGTAATAGGCGGCGACTGCGGGATGGCGAAGCTGAGCATCTTTCAGTGTCTCCATCTCCACGAGCGCTTCGGTCGTCCTCCCTTCAGTGAATAGCGCGAACGCGTAGGTTGTGCTGAAGGCAGCGTTGCTGGGATTTTCCGCATGCAACTTTGTCGCCAGGCGGCGCGCAGCGCTGTCCGCCGTCAAAAGAAGACCAAGACTCGCGCAGTTATTTGCTGCGACCAGATCGGCTGGGTTCAATTCCAGGGCGCGCCGGGCCACGCGAAGCAGGCCGTGGCTGTTCGATTTCGACTTGTAGAGTCGCTGTAACGCCGTGAGCGCTTCTTTCGCATTCTCATTCCCATTGGCGATCAGCCACCAGGCCTCCGTGGCTTCGTCCGCATAGCCCCAGCCTTCTGCCAGCTGGGCGATGGCAGCGAGATGCTCCGGGCGCGATTTCGTGGCCTTCAAGGCAGCAGCCCAGACCGTTTGCGATTCCATTGACGAACGGTCTGCGGGGGTGAGATGTCGGACGGCATGGCACTCCACTGCAAGGCGCAAAAATTCTTCCGCGTCCCAATTTTTGCCGTCTACCCAGGCGAAGAGGGCCGGCCAGTCCTGAAGAAAGCTATAAGCTTCAGCAATCGCAAGAGGGACGGGTTGCGTGTCACGAACGTCTTTCGGTAAGTCCAATCCCCACTTGAGCGCGTTTGCCGCCTTCCCGTGTCGGTTCATCCAAGTGATAAGCGCCGCGGCGGTGGCGGGCGACTTTTGCGCAATTGCCTGCACGTCGCGCAAGGTGGATTCGGATGCGCCTCGGCGATCTCCAGCCTCCAGGTAGAGGAGAAGATCGGAGAAGGTCGCTCCTTTTTCCGAACGGAGCTCTGCGGACCACTTTTCCGCGGAGGCCGCGGCATTGTGGGCGAGGGCGTCTGAGGTTAGCGCCCTTAACGATTCCAGCCGGAGCGACTCGTTCGCGGCCAGCCGGGCCAGCTCGATACGCGCTTTTTCTCGGGAGGCATCGTCGTCGGAAGTCAATTGCACAGTAGCCAAATTCAGCGCCAGCTGCTCGTTCCTGGGGTCGAGCTCCAAGGCGGCCGCGAATTCAGTTTGGGCGACTGAATTTTTTCTTTCGGCAACGGCTAACGCCCCTGCCAGCTGATGATACTTGACGCTCCGACGCGCTGGTTCCGCAACTCGATCAAGGGCGCGGCGGGCCAGGGCGAGCTGGCTAAATCTCAGCGCAGTCCCAGCGAAATGGATCTGGTTTTCAGCGTTTGACGGCTCCAGCGCCGCGAGCTGCTCGCGCCAGGAAAGCGCTTCGCGACGACCGGCCAGCTCTGCCGTTTCTGCCATAACCCGGCAGGCGGTGATACTGTTCGGATCGAGCTGGAGAAGATGGCGCGCCACCAAAACCGCGCTTTGGTAGTCGGCCCGGGTGAAGAATTCCTGGGCTTGCCGCGCGAGCCGCTGTTTGCGCAACAGCCCGTAGCCGCAGTAGGCGCCGAACGCCACGGCGAAAACAATTAGAGCGCCTGTAAGCCGTAGCGCCCATCGCCGAAGAAAGTCGCGGCGCTCCAACGCGCGGACATTGCCGAAGCAGTCGTTATTTCCGGAATTTCGCACTGTGTCGAAGGATGAGAGCCGCCGCCACCAGGCAGGAACCAACAGCACTCCACGCCGGATTGATTTCGGGCACGGGAGTGAACGATATGTCGTGAATGCCAACGTGTTGGTAGGTCGGGTCGGCGAGCGGACTGGTGCCGCTGCCGTAGGTGAAGGTCAACGACCGGATCGCGGCGGTGCCAAAACTGATAGTCACATTCCCGTTTCCGGACGCTGGGTCGAGGTCATTTGCGGAGGACGCACCATTCACTACCTGAGTGAGGCCAGAGCCGCTCACAGTATTGGCGACGCTGGTTGTGATCGTGGGTGCCACCAAAGTGGTCCCGTCGATGGAAGTCGCCATGATCGAGCGGAGCTGGTCCTGGTAACTGTTGCTGCTCGAGCTGTTGACGTAGTCGATGTCGAACAGGGTGAAGGAGACATTCTGGACACCGGCAGTGTAGAGCGCGGAAAAATCGATCGTTACCGTGATGTATTGAGATTGGTTCGTGAAATTCACGGCCAGGCAGAGCGTGTTTGGCGCAGTCGCGAGGCCGCCTTGGAAATCCGTCGTGATGGCCGGGGTCATCGGATTAGGCGCAACAAGTTCCGGCTGAAGTTGCGCAGTGTTCCCGGACACGGTGACGGTGATGTCGTTGCCGGCCTTTGAGGGATCAATGTCGAACGCGTTCGAAAGGGATCCCGCCGTCCAGGTGACTCCGTCCCAATCCAAAGTGATCGCCTCGGCTTTCGCCAGGACAAAAGTGGATAGTGCGATAAGCAAAAAGCGTTGAGCGAACGACATACAGGAGAGCCCGCGCACCTACTAGCAGCCGACGTGCCCTTCCGGTGGGCTCAGCAAGGTGGAAGGAGTCAATTCTGACGACGGCGGCGTCGCAGTAGACCCAACCGAGACCCGGCGATGCCCACCACACAGGCCACCGCAGCTGCCGCCCCCGGATTCATTTCCGGGACCGGCGAGAACGTCACATCGTGCAAGCTTATATCCTGGTAAATGGGGTTTACCGCAGAATTCCCTCCCGCGCCAAAAGTAAACGTGATGCTCCTTATTCCACTGGCATTGAAGCTAATAGTTGCGTTTCCCGCCTCGGATCCGGCTCCCGTGCTGGGCACGTTTGCCGCGCCCGTCAGGATTTGATTTAGGCCGGTGCCGGTCAGGCTGACGGAGGAGCCGACGTTTGTGATTGTAGGCGCGATTCCCGTCACCCCGTCGATCGACAACGCCGAGATGGAGCGGATTTCGTCGATGAAAAGATTACTGCCGCCGCCGGCCTGGTCGATTCCGAAGAGCGTAAAGGAAACATTTTCGACGCCCATGGTGTATTGGGCGGAGAACGTGATCGTGACGGTGACGAATCGATCTTTTTTTCCAAGGTCGATTGCGATGTTAAGTGATTTCTGGACGGGATTGAGACCCCCTTCCAAATTGGTATTAATGTTCGGGGTCGGCTGATTGTTGACGTTGTCGTTGACCAGCTCGCCGGTGGTCCCCCCGACATTCACAGTCAGATCGTTCCCGGCAACGGTGCCGTCGATATCATAACTGTTATTCAGGGTGCCGGGCGCCCATGTGGATCCGTCCCAATCCAAAGTCACTGCTTCCGCGGTGGCGCTTAGGCAAACAAAGACCAGGATTGCCCCAATTCGCCAAGCCGTGACCGAGGGTAGAGCGGGAACGGCAGCGGACAGTATTCGTAGGAACTGACCCATGTGCAGAAGCGACAAAGCAACGGGTGTACCGCCGGACCGTCTGCGCAAAGAGACTACTCTCCACTTGGCTTTTTCCCTAACTGCCGCAGTCTTGCGCGGTGGCGCTGCGTTCCACGTTTGGATTGATCTTGCCCGGTATTCTCTGGTTCTGGGTCTTCGCGCATCTGCGCACCGAATGGAGCCTTAATTCCCAATACAATTATGGATGGGCCGTCCCGTTTCTGGGCGGGGTGATTTTTTATTTCCGTTGGCAGCAGCGGCCCACCCCAAGCCCCGAGCGGATCGCCCCGATCGCGATCACCGTTCCGGCGGCGCTTCTGTTGCTGTTCCTGTTTCCGATCCGTTTAATCGAAGAAGCGAATCCCGATTGGCGGCTGCTCAGCTGGGTGTTTGCCCTTGATGTAACGTGCCTCACCCTCTTGTGGATGTTGCTTTCCGGGGGGGTGAAGTGGCTGCGGCACTTTGCTTTCCCGATCTGTTTTCCCCTGGTAGCGGTGCCCTGGCCGGTGCAGGTCGAAAACGGAGTGGTCCAGGCGATGATGCGTGGGGTCGCATCCGTCGCGGTCGAAATCGCGGGTTGGGTCGGGATCGGCGCGTACCAGCTGGGGAACGTGATTCAGCTCCGGAACGGTTTTGTCGGAGTGGATGAAGCCTGCAGCGGAGTAAAGACGCTTCAAGCGGGCATTATGGTCGCCCTTGTTTTGGGAGAGCTGGTTCGGCTCCGGCCCGGGAAACGAATCGGTTTGTTACTAATCGGGTGCGGATGGGTTTTCCTTTGCAACGTCGTGCGAGCAACCATTCTCGTTTTCGTCGCAGCTTGGAGCGGATTGGACGCGCTCGGCCGCTGGCACGATCTGATCGGGACTGCCGCTTTGCTGGCGGGCATGGCCGGATTGCTCGTCCTGGCCTGGCGCTGGAAAAGCGAGTTGGGAATCGGCGATCCAAGAGAAGCTAGACCGCGCCCGAGTTTCGTCCCGTTTCCATTTCAGTGGATTGGTCTCGTGTGGTTATTTGTCGTTTTCGCCGGCACCGAATTTTGGTATCGATCTCATGAGAGCGCCTTGGTGGAAAAGCCCCGGTGGCATGTGGCGGCAACGGCGGACGCGATGGCGAAGCCGGTGGCGATTCCCGAATCAACGCGCGTGATGCTGCGCTACGACCAGGCAGTTAGCGCCCAATGGGAAACCTCGCCCGGTGTCCGGTGGTGGATGTTTTTCGCGCGTTGGACGCCTGGACGCGCGGCGCTTCAACTCGTTCGCAGCCACTCTCCAGAAATCTGCCTGCCGGCCATCGGCCGAACATTTCGGGCGCCGCGCCCATCGGTGACCGTTCCGCTTGGAGACGTAGTCCTGGATTTTCGCGCCTATGAATTCGAGCAGAACGGCCAACCCCTCTTCGTGTTTGTGTGCATTCAGGAAGACAAAAGCGCCGCTGCCGACGCGCGGTCTTCGGAGTGGAGCGTGCGGGGCCGGCTTTATGCCGCGCTGCAGGGGAAACGTAATCTTGGACAGCGGTTGCTGGAACTCGCCGTTGTCGGCGTTAGCGACTTTGAACAGGCTAGCGCCGCTCTTATGGAGACCGCTGGGGCGCTCGTGCGGCGCGGCGACTTTACGGGCTGATCAGAGGAAGGACCGGCGGCTGGACCACCAGGGGCGGGCTCATCAGCCCAATGGAATTATCCGCGTAAACATCAGGCAGTTCGCTCGTGCTCAGCATCGATAACGGCATTTCGCCGAAAGCGCTTACCTCCGCGACCTCGAAGGTGCGAGTTGTCTTGGGATCGGCGGGAGTCCAGCGGAGCGCGACGTAGCGTGCGCCTTTAGTGTCGAAATCCACCGCTGCCTTTCCGGCCCCGGTCTGGTCCGTCACCGAAGCAATCGGCGTCCGGCCCTGCAAGTCTCCGGGATTTTGCCCCAGTTCCTGGAGAAGGAAGACGTCGAGCCGACCCTGCTCCATCTTGTAAACAGCGCTTACCCGATGCAAACGCTCTCGTTCTGCAAGCTCAACCACCACAGTTGGCTGCGGGTCGCTTTGCGCGAATTCAAATGAGGTTATGACATCGTCATCGATCATCCGCTTCGCCAGGCCGGTGGCGCCGGAGCTAACAAATACGATCCGGGCGCGCGCGTAGAGATTGGCAAAATTAAAATTCAGCATGTCTTCGAGCCGTCGGGTCGCCATCTTATTTGTGATTCTGGTGACGCCTTGCTGGCGGGCTGCGAATTTCTGAAGCGACTGTCCTCCATACAAACCGAGGGCGGCGATCCGGCCGCCTTTTGCGACCTGGAAAGTAAGGCGCACATAGCGCGCCTCAATTCCAAGAAGCGACAAATCGATCAGGCGTTTGCCGCCGAAAGCGGTGCTGCTGACCTGGTTCCATCGCTGGCTCTGGGTCGGCAACCGATAATTTGAGACGGCGAGTTTCACTTCACCCTGAGCGCCCCCGTTCTCGTTAACGAATGCGAAGCGATCTAAGACGGAAACGCGGGGGAACGAAATCACGAGGGTTGTTTCGCCTTCGGCGAGGGGATAGCTGAGGGTGTCGTCGTCCAGCAAAAGTGTCTTCGCCGTCTCACTCTTGTCCGCTGCGCCTACGAGTTCGATCGTCGCTCCGCAATTCATCCGCGCCAGATTCTTGGCCGGGTTGGTTCCCTCGGTTAGATCGGTTGCAGCTTCGCCAGCAACAGCCGGATTGGACTCGGCGATTAGCCCGAACAGCGCTAGCGAGCAGCCAGCGAGGACAATTCGGCAGGGGCGAAGCGAAATCATAACCGTCATCGGAAAAGCTAGGACCGAGCCAAGTTTGCAGACTTTTACAAGCCACTCTCGGAGCGGACTTTATTATACGGCGCCCCTAAAACGGACGCGGCCGGGGCTCCCTCAGGCTCCCACGGGATAGCGCGAGGCGATTTTCCTTGCTGAACGGTTCTTCCCATAGAACAATCGCGGTCAATCGCCTAACCTTGAAACAATCAATTTTGAATCCCAGGCAGGCCTCAGCCAATTCCGCTCGAGGTCGTAGGGGCGTCGTCGGGCGCTCTCAACAGCTTGGTATTACTTCTGCTAACCTTCACCGGACCAACACCCACATGAGTCACGTAATTTCTCTATTTCCTTTTCTGCGCCGACTTGGGCTCATTGTCGTTGGCTCTCTTGTTTGCGCATCGAGTGCCCTGCATGCGCAGGATGCAATCAGGCCCTCCCTAGCCGGTGAAGCCGCGGCCGAAGCTCGTCGGCAGCAGATCGACAAGATCCCGTATAATCTTCAGGTCGGTCCAATGAAGTTCCGCTTCAGCGTGACGATGGGCCTCGAGTATAACGACAACATCAACCTCGCTGAAGACGGCTCATATTTGTTTCCGAGTCCGTCGGGCCCCGTCCTTGTTACATCCGAGTCGCAATCAGACCTGATTCTTCGGCCGCAGCTGAACATCAACGCCCTCTGGCCGATTACCCAGCTCAACACCCTGAGACTGGACCTTGGAATTGGCTACGCGTTTTATCTCGATCACTCAAATTACAATACGAACGGCGTTTTGCTGACCCCGGCCTCGCAGCTTGCCTTCGATATTTATGTCGGCGATTTCAGGATCAATCTTCACGACCGTTTCTCTCTTCAACAGGATCCGATCGCGGAAGCCGCGCTCAGCAATGTCGTCGATTACGGGCGATTCGAAAATACGGTCGGCGTTTCGGTTCTCTGGGATTTAAACCAGGCTGTGGTCACGCTCGGGTACGATCACTACACGTTTATCTCGACGACTTCCGATTTCGAGTATCTCGACCGGAATGCTGACATTCTTTCCGGCTCGATCGGCTTCACCCCGAACTCGGTCATGACGGTGGGACTCGAGGGCTCCTTCATCAATACCTATTATGACCAGAACGTCCTGAATGACTCGCGCACCTACACTGCGGGTGCATTCGTCGAGACGCAGCTGACGAATTACTTGAAATTGCGCGTCGCGGGCGGCTACCAGGCGATCGAATTCGACAGCGGTGGTTTGGTAAACGATCCGCATGACCTCAGCGATTACTACGCGAACGCGCTGCTCTCGCACCGGGTAAATGCCGTCCTGACTCAGAACCTCGCAGTCGGCCATGAAACGCAGCTCGGCGTTAATTCAAACTACGTGAAGCTGAATTATGTCCGCCACACTACGACGTGGAATATTTTCTACCGCACCTTGTTGTCGACCGAGCTGTTTTATGAAGATGCGGATGATTCAGGCGGCAACGGTATCCTCTTTCAGCCCATCCCCGGTATCCCGAACATCAATCCTTTTGTGGCCGAACACATTCACCGCTACGGCGGCGCGCTCACTCTTGGTTACCAACTCTCTCCTCACGTCACCCTCGGATTTCGGTATCAATACACTCAAAAGGATTCAGACCAACCCCTGCGCGATTATCGACAAAATCGCATCGCCGTGGATGGCACTTACAGCTTCTAAAAAGGACACACTTGCAATCGTATGATTACCCGGGCCTTAACCTTCCTCGCTGCCGCTGTCGCCTGCCTCGCCGGGCCGTGGCCGCTAGCGGCCCAGGACAGCACTCCGATGCCCCCCCCCATTCCGAAGGCCACCACAGTCGAGCCCGCCACCACCAGCACGGTCATGCGGACGAACTCGATGGCGGTGCTCGACGACAAAAAGCGCCTCGGGCCTAACGACTACGTCAGTTTCCGCGTCGTCGAAGACCGGGACAACGAATCCCAGCATCTCCGCATTAACGATAGCGGCGAGCTAGAGGTTCCCTATATCGGATTGGTCCCTGCCTCAGGCCGGACCTGCAGGGAACTGGCTCACTCAGTTAAGAGTGCCCTCGAGCGGGAATACTATTACCACGCCACGGTCATCATCGCCGTTGACCACGTCAGCGAGAAGTCGCGCGGCCGAATTTATGTCTATGGCTCGGTGAAGGGACAGGGGCCCCAGGAGATCCCGGCTGACGAAACTTACACAGTCAGCAAAGCTGTGATTCGGGCAGGAGGATTCGGGGATTTCGCCAACAAGCGCAAAGTCAAAGTCACCCGAAAGAGCGGCCAGGATGTCATCGTCGATTTAAAGAGAGTAATTGAAGAAGGCCACAGCGAAGAAGACGTGGTTCTCCAGCCGGACGACCAGATTTTCGTCCCGCAAAAACTGATCAATATCGGCGGATAATCATGCACGCTCCTGCTCCTGTCACCACCGACCGTCCAGCCTCCGCTCCCTGGAGTACCGCGTTTATCACCCGGCTCCATCGTTATAAGGCGCTCTTGCAACGCCGCTGGTGGATTCCGGTTCTGACAATTTGCCTCGGGCTCTTCGTTCAGGCATGGCTGATTTATCAGACGCCGCCTTCATTCGAGTCGCGCAGCAAAATGATGCTCGCCGGCAAACTCAACATCAGCCAGAGCGCCGTTTATAGCGAAGATAACATCAATTTCTACGGGACTCAGATTCAGCTCATGCAGAGCCATGAAGTCCGCCGGAGCGCTGAACAGCTCGTGCGTTCCACCCATCCCGAAATGCAACCGGTCTTGGTCGAAATCTCGGTCGTCCAGAAGCCGCGCACCTCCATTTTCGACCTCGTCGCCGTCGGCACCACACCTGACTACACCCAGGCCTATCTGAACGCCGTCATGCAGAAGTATCTCGATTACAAGAAAGGCATGCGGGAAAACCAAGGATCAACCGTGACGACCGCGATCACGGAGCAACTCATCCAGGTCGAGAAAGATTTACGCGGGGCAGAGGATGAAATGATCGAGTTCCAGAAGCAGAACAACATCGGGTTCATCCAGGAAGAGGGGAACAGCGCGGCTGCTTACCTCGTCCGACTGAACCAGCAATTGGCGCAGCTCAAGACCGAGTACGACCTGCTGAGTCTCCTCGATCTGGACCAGAATCTCGATCGCTTGCCGAAAACGGAAGCGAACGCTTCGAACGCACCTGCTTCAGACGACAAGTCATCGGGCATGGCATTTTCCGATGTTGGGCCAGAAGGCGATTACCTCAAAGCGAAGCAGAGCCTTCAGCTCCTGAAGGCGGAACGGGAAACACTATCGAAGGACCTGCGGCCTAAGCATCCGAAAATCCTTAAGCTGAACGATGAAATCACGAAGCAGGAAAAGCTGATCGATTTATATCGCCAGGATACGGTTGAAAAACTTGATACCCGCCGAAAATCCATCGGCAAGCAGATGGAGAATCTTCAGGCGAACATCAAGGAATGGGAAGCTAAGGCCCTCGATTTGAGTCAGCGCCTGGCCCAGTTCAATCGGATCAAGGGTAAAGCGGAACGCCTCAAAACATTATACGACCGCCTGACGAACAGCCTGAAAGACGTCAACGTTTCTCAGAGTGTGGATAGCGGCGATCAGGTTTCCATCATGGAAATGGCCAGTTCGCCGATGTCGGTGCGGCCCGGTTTATTGAAGAGCCTGCTCATCGGCCTTGGATGCGGCGCCCTCGCGGGCATCGGCATTCTGCTGCTTCTCGACCGGATCGACGATCGCATGGCTTCGTTCGGTGAATTTCAGCATCATTTCTCAGAGAACGTGCTCGGCCAGATTCCTAAAGAGAAGACCAAGGGCCGGGTCACCCTCCTCCAGCCGGACGACGCGAGACACGTCTTCGCGGAATCGTACCGGAACGTTCGTTCGTCGCTCTTCTTTATGCCTTATGACGGCCCGCGCCCGAAGACCATGCTGATCACCAGCTCGGTTCCGAACGAAGGCAAGTCGACCATTTCCTCGAATCTCGCGATCACCATGGCGCTTTCCGGCGCCCGGACATTGTTGATCGACGGCGATCTGAGACGGGGCGCGCTTCGCGAAGCGTTTGGCGTTTCCTCGAAGATCGGCTTTTCGGAAGTCCTGAAACAGGAGGTAAACTGGCAGGAAGTCGTCGTGCCCACGTCTTACCCGAATCTATTCCTGATCCCGCGCGGTAAAACCCTTGGCCAGCCGAGCGAACATCTTCTCCGTGAATCGACGGACATGCTTCTGCGGGACATGTATAGCCAGTACGACTACATCATCATCGATAGCTCCCCGGTCCTGGCTGCCGACGATTCGACCAGCCTTGCGCCCAAGATCGACGCCACGCTCTTCGTTGTTCGGCTCTCCTACACCTCCGCCCGTCTCACCAGAAAATCTCTCGAGCTCCTCTATAACCGTCAGGTCAATGTGCCCGGCGTCATCTTAAACTACGTCGATACTTCTCTGCCGGAATACTACTACTACCAGTATTCGGAATACTACAACCAGCCCCAGGCGGCGGAGGAGCATGATGACGTTGCGGTTTCGCCTCGCCATCATCAGCCGCGACAAGTTCAGTCTTCTTAGTGGGTCTGACATTTCCGGAGCGCTGCCGCCAGTGCTCCGAAGCCGCGGAGTAAACCGATGAGCTTCTTCGGGCCGATCTCGCCTCCGGTTCTGAGCGAAGCTTCGACCCCCGTAATTCGACGAGCGCTTCACCGCGTCCGTATTGTCGGCAATTTTGCGCTCGTCCAGGGCGTCGTCCAGGTAATCGGCTTTTTGAGCGGGATACTGTTGATCCGTCAGCTCGATCAGCCCGAATACGCCTACTTCACTATCGCAAACACAATGCAGGGCACCCTAAATGTTTTGGCCGACATTGGAATCAGTATCGGCCTTGTCTCAATTGGGGGGCGGGTCTGGCAAGATCAACATCGTTTTGGGCAATTGATCACGACCGCTCTGCATTTGCGGCGGAAGCTCGGCCTGTTCGCTCTTGGCGCGGTCCTGCCGATCCTGGCGTGGATGCTCTTCAAGAACGGAGCTTCCATGAGCTATCTGGCGGTGCTTGTGGCTATCGTTCTCGCCGGTCTGGCTGTGCAGCTCTCAATCGGCGTTCTTAGTGTGGTCCCGCGGCTCCGCTCCGATGTTTCACGCATCCAGACGATCGACCTGACCGGGGCGGTAGCGCGGCTGCTGGCGCTCCTCATTCTCACCTATGTTTTTCTGAATGGGGCGGTCGCTCTGGCCGTCGCCGCTGGGACATTATTGCTGCAATTTTTCATGCTGCGCAGCTATGTTGCTGGTGTCATCGATCTGACTGCGCCTGAGAACAAGGAGGACCGGGCCGCGATGCTCGGGTTCATTCGAAGTCAGGCCGCGAATGCCCTATTCTTCTGTCTCCAGGGTCAGATTACGGTGTTCCTAATCAGCCTTTTTAGCCGCGACGTGTCGTCGATAGCGGAAGTCGGTGCGCTCGGCCGACTCGGTATGATTTTCGCCGTTTTGAGCAATCTGCTCGCTAACGTTTTCGCTCCCGCCTTTGCCCGCTGTCAGCGAGCACAGAAGCTTCGATGGCAATATGCCGCCATCGTCGGCGCCGTCGCGGCCTTCAGCTTCTTGATCGTGGCCGCCGCTGCGTTATTCCCGGCCCAATTCCTGTTTATTCTGGGTAACAAGTATTCTCATCTGGAGCGCGAACTCCTTTTAATGGTTGGCGGCGCGGTCGTCACGGCGATGGCTAGTACTCTCTGGTCTTTGAATGCTGCGAAGGCCTGGATCGCTGGCTCCTGGCTTTATATCCCAGCGACGCTTGCTACTCAGCTCGCGCTGATTCCTTTTACGGATTTTTCCAGCGTCCCAGGTGTTCTGATGTTCAATCTGGTCTCAGTTGTTCCCAGTTTGCTGTTGAACATTGTCCTCAGCTACCGCGGCTTTCGCACTTGGCAGCCTGCTGGTTAATACGATGCCGAACTATGGCTATCATTTCGCTCGGGCCCAGGGGCGGGCCATCCGCGCACTCTATTCCGCATGCCTGCGAACCCTGGCCCCAATAAATCCGTCGCGGAGCTTTCCCCTCGAGGTGTTTGCCTACTCGGGCGAGGTGACCGTTCCCGAACAGGCGGCCTCCATTCGCTCCTTTCTTCGTCACGTCGGCCGTCCCGTGCGCTTTACTGTCGTCTCCGATGGGACGCACACGGAATCGAGCCGGCGTCTTCTGAGCAAGCTGGACTCCTGTGTCTCTGTCGCCGATGGGGGCGAATGGTTGCCGAAGAATCTACCGGAAAAAATCTATCCGTATCTCACTGAACACCCGACTGGCCGGCAGCTTGCGCTTATCATGTCGCTTCCGTCGGATGCGCCCGTTCTTTATTGCGATTCCGATATTCGGTTTTTCGCGGGAGGGAACGACCTGTATTCGTATTTGGACAGATCAGATGTTCCAGCTCTTTATCAGGCCGACTGCGGCTTCTCCGGGGACGATCGCCTTCTTCATGACCGATCGGAGAAAAGCGATCCGGTAAACACCGGTTTCCTGCTCTTGTTTCGAAAACTTGATTGGGCTGTGAGCATCGAGCGCTTTCTGGGGCTGACCGAGAACCCCACTTTCTTTACGAACCAGACGATGACCCACCTGACAATGCATCAAAGCGGCGCGGTTCCCTTTGAATCGTCAAAGTACGTGCTGCAGCTCGACGACCAGTTCATCTATGCCGATCGTTACGCCGGTCCGGACATTGCAATGCGGCATTACGTGAATCCGGTGCGTCACAAGTTCTGGTCTAGCCTGTTCGCGTGACGCCGCTGATGGATAAGCCGCTTCGCATCCTTGCCGTGATTAATCTCCCATGGGATCCGCGTTTGGGAGCGCCGCGCGTTTGGATCGAGCTCAGCGAGGAATGGCAAAAAGCCGGGCACACGGTAGAAAAGTTCTGCCTCACGGACGCGTTCCCTCGTCCAGCGCCTTCATCTGCGTCGGCCGCGATTCGAGCCCTTCTCTTCCCCTGGCTCGCGGCCAGATTCATCCGGCGCGATGCGCATAGGTTCGACGTGATCGACGCGCTCATCGGGACCGTGCCTTTTTCGAAACGCTCCCTTTCCTACCCTGGGTTGCTGGTCGCCCGTTCAGTGGGGTTGTACCACCTTTACGAAAAGTTTGAGCAGATGGCCGCTAGCCGCTGGCCAAACCAGCCCCAGGGAAAACTGATTGGGCGCACCTTCTACGGCTTCTCCAATTCACGCTCTCGCGCGATGTCACGAAAGTCGATCGAGTATTGCGACCTCGTAAATGTGCCGAATGCTGACGAAGTCATCTGCGTGCGCGACGAACTTCACGTTCGCACGCCCATAACCAAACAGCCCTACGGTCTCTCTCCCCAGCGCGCGGAAGATTTGTCGCAAGCCTCAGCTGCGTCCGAAAACCGATGGAAGGGAAAAAAGGTCGCCTTTATCGGCATGTGGAGTCCGCGCAAGGGAGCGAAAGAGTGGGGAACAATTATTCGACACGTTCGAGCGCGGGTGCCTGACGCCGGTTTTCTTTTCCTTGGGACCATGATCAGGAACGAGGCAGTTTGGAGCGATTTGGAAATGGACCCATGCGATTACGTCGAGCTCGTCCCGCAGTTCGGTCCTGGGGAGCTTCCTCAATTGCTCTCGAACTGTGCCGTCGGTGCTTTTCCCAGTTATATCGAGGGGTTCGGGATGGCGGTAGTGGAGCAGCTTGCAGCTGGTTTACCGACCGTGGCGTATGATGTGCCCGGACCGCGCGACATTCTGCGCGACTTCGCTCAGCTCCTTGTTCCTGCCGGGGAAGTAGGTGCCTTCAGCGACCGGATCGCTGAGCTGCTGACCAGCGATCTGCCGCAATATCGCGACTTCGCGAGGCGCAGTATCGAGACGGCTGCGCAATTTTCGTGGCCCGACATTGCCAGGGAAACAATCGCTGAATACCGAAAGCACTTAAACCATGCGCGAGGGTGATCTCGCTTTACAGATCGTTCCCTACTTGCCGGGAACTCTGGATGGTGTCGGGGATTATGCCTTGAATCTCGCCCGCGCGTTATCATCTGGGCACGGGATCACGACGACGTTTCTTGTGGCCGCCCCGAGGTCGAGCGGCGATCCGGGGTGGCGGGAGGAATACAAGGTCCTTCACGGGTTGGATCCGGCGGCCGCCGATGACCTCGCCGCCACGCATCGAAACGTTATCTTGCATTACGTGAACTACGGCTACCAGCGGCGGGGCGTTCCGTTTCGGTTGCGGCGTTTTGCAGGGGGCCTAAAGGCTCGGCTTGGCGGCCGATGGGTAACTACTTTTCACGAGCTCTACGCCTCAGGTCCCCCCTGGAGCAGCGTATTCTGGGTTCGACCCTTCCAGGTCGCGATCGCTCGCGACTTGATTGATTTGTCCGATGCCTGTGTGGTCAGCAATGTTCCGATCAAAGAAGAGATAGCGGCCCGGCGACCGGCGAAGCAGATCCATATTTTGCCGGTTATGTCGAACTTCGGCGAACCAGAGCTTGCGCCTGTGGGGGAGCGTTCCCGGAATCGCTGGGTGATCTGCGGTGGAACGGAGCTGATTGCGCGCTCCCTGGCCCTGTTCGACAGCGTCCGAAAGCTGATTCCAGAGCATTGGGCGCCGGCGCATCTTGATGTGGTGGGCGGTCGCGCGGATCCGATTATCGGCGATAAAATCAGCCGTCTGAAACAGTCAGGCGAGTTGGCGGTGCACCATTACCCTGAAGTCACGCCGAAACTCGCTTCCGAAGTGCTCCGCCAATCTTGTTTCGGCTGGATAGATTATTTCGGCAGTGGCGATGCCTGGCCAGGGATGGTGCTGAAGTCGACGGCTTTCGCCGCGCTGTGCGCGCACGGTGTTATTCCCGTGCTATCGCATCGCGAGGGTCCTGTGGTTATCGACGGTGACGCGCTGCCGGGTCCCTACTACCTGACGAGCAATAGGCAGAATTTCCCGGGATCATCCGAGGACATTGTCGCGATCGCGACGGGCTTCTACGAATGGTATCACCGGCAGGCCGATTCCGGCCACGCCGCAGACGTCTATGCCAGCGCCTTGAGATGACACAGTTCGCCGAGCTCACGCTTGCCACTACGGCACACAATAATGAGACTACATCGCTCGCAATGCTTCGCTCCTTCGAGGAAAATGTCGGAGCGGCGGGCGAGATCGTTATCGTGGACGATGGATCGCGTTCGCCCTGTCGAGTTCCGGTTTTAAAAAGTCCGGTCCGCCCGATTCGGAATGAGGAACCGCTCGGATTCTGCCGCGCTTCGGACGTCGCCTTGCGGGCTGTGCAAACCAAATATGCACTCCTCGTCGACGCCGACGTATTGTTCGAGCCAGGAGATTTTGCCGGAGGATACGCCGAATTCACCAGTGACAAGTGGGCTTGGATAAATTTTCGTCAGATAAATTTTCAAGGCATAGCGCAGGCCGGATACGAACAGCCACTGATGCCTCCGTGGATATTTGCGGCAGGCAACCAGGCGCTGAAATTTTGGGAACGGTTTCAACGCGATCCGGAGCCCGCACCCGGTCGGCGAATCCTTGAAGTCGAGGCGGCACATTCGAGCTGTACCTTGGTCAACATGGAAGCCTTCCGCGCGGTTAACGGATTCGATCACTGGTATTGGCAGTGCCAGTCCGACATCGACCTCAGTTTACGCCTCCGCCGGGCCGGATGGCGCGTTGGCGTCGATCTTGGTTATCGCGTCAAACATGAAGGCGCCGGCGGGAAAAGCGGGGGCGCCGCGCGCGTTCTCGACCTTTATCGATCGCGCGTTCATCTGTACGAACACTTTCATCCCACCTCGCGCCTTTATCTCCGACCGCTTCTTCTCGTCCGCCACATCCTTGAGGTTGGATGGTTTGGCCTGGTTGCCGTGTTCAAAAACGAGCCGAGACTGCAGACGCGAATCGAAATGCTGAAAGGAGTTCTGAAAGGTTATCGCTGAATCTATCCCAGCCACAATTGATGCGCTCGAAACTGAGCTGGACCGACTCGTTCAGAAGAATAACGCGCAACAGCAGTCCGCCACAGATATTCCAGCGTGGATTCTGCCCGCGACCAGCTGTCGTTTTCTAGAGGAAGTTGCCGCGCTTCTTCCAGCCGGAAGCACTGCCTTCGAATTTGGGTCCGGACGCTCAACGCATTCACTCCGGCGGGCCGCCGCGGCGACTTCCAGCATCGAGGATTCCTCCGAGTGGTTAGCGCGAACAGAGGGGCTCGAGAATGGGGTGACCAAACGTGATGCGGACTACGCCGAAGTCATCCCGCTGACTCGCTGTTGGAATCGGCTTCGGCCGATCGAATCCTTTAATGTTGCGGCGCAACGCGAATCGCTTCTCCGTTTGCAAGGGGCGCATCTGATTCTCGTCGATAGTCCCCCCAACCCCGCGAAGCGCGAACACGCGCTCTTTCTTGCGCTCGATCAGGCGCCGGTGGGCGCGGTTATCGTTCTGGACGATCTCGAAGTCGGATCCACTTCGCGCTTCGCCCAACGTCTCGCAAGTCAGAATGCAGACCGATTTCGGTTCTGGTTCGTCGAGATAGATCACAAGCTCGGCGTTTTTTTGAAAAAGCGCGCCGGACGAATGCGCTCCCGCCCAACCTTCCGCGAGTTCGTAGGATCGTGGTTGCGCGCATGAACCGGGCGGGTCTCCTGTGAGAATCCTTCTGGGTTCGCATTATTTCTTCCCCAGCACCGGGGGAATAGAAACCGTGACGAACTTGTTGGCGCAGCAATTCGTTGAGCTCGGGCACGAGGTGCGGGTTGTGACCACCACACCCGGTCATGGCGATTTTCCTTTCGCGGTTGTTCGGCGGCCAAGCTCCGGGGCGCTCCTTCGTGAAATTCGTTGGTGCGAGGTTTTCCTCCAAAATAACATTTCCCTGCGAACTCTGTGGCCGTTGGCGTTCGTCCACCGCCCGCTCTTTGTCATTCACCAAACCTGGATCAGCGGGCCCGACGGCGGCATCGGCTGGCCGGAACGCCTGAAACGATTCGTCCTGCGTTACGCGGTCTCCTTTGCGATTAGCCGCTCAGTTGCCGATGCGCTTCCCGTCGAATCGACTCTGATCGGCAATCCTTATGACGACAAAGTTTTCACGGTGACGCCGCCGGTCGCGCGGGACAAACAGTTGATTTTTGTTGGGCGCCTTGTCTCTGACAAGGGCGCCGATTTGCTGCTCGAAGCATTGACAAACGTGGATGGAAAGCCCGGGCTGACAATCGCCGGCGATGGCCCGGAGCGGGCGCGGCTCGAAAAACAGGCGTCTGACCTCGGTTTGACCGGACAGGTCGATTTCGTAGGGGCGAAAGGGAGTATCGAGTTGGCGGCCATGCTGCGGCGACATCGCATATTGGTCGTGCCGTCGCGCTGGAAGGAACCGTTCGGGATTGTGGCCCTCGAAGGGATCGCGTGTGGTTGCATTGTCATCGGTTCCGCAGCCGGTGGACTCTCCGAGGCGATTGGTCGGTGTGGCATTACGGTGCCCAATGGTGATGCAGCGGCCCTGGCAGAAGCCATATCCCGTTTGCTTGCCAATCCGGCGGAATTCATCGCGCTCCAGCAGAATACCGTGGCTCACCTCGAGCGGTTCGCGCCGCAGCGCATCGCGAAATTGTTACTTGAGAGAATGACAGGGGCGTCACTGTGATCCTGGTCGTTCATCCCTTCGGCAACGCAAATGTCCGTGCGGTCATCCATGCGCTTGATGAAGCCGGCCAGCTCGGAAAATTTGTCACTGCGCTGGGCTGGTCCAGGAGCTCACGATTTCTCCAAGCCTTGCCCGGAAGGCTCCGCCGTCATTTGTCCCGGCGCGCCTACGATCTCCCCCGTTCCAAGATCAAAACGCATCCCGCGCGCGAGACCGTTCGGCAGCTTTCCGAAAAATTCAAAGCGTCACGGCTGACCCAACATGAAACTGGTTGGGCCAGTGTCGATCGGGTCTGGGCGAAGGTCGATGCACTTGCCGCCGACTTCCTGAGGAAAAATCATAAATGTTCTCACCTGGACGGGGTATACGCATATGAAGACTGCGCGATCCGCTCCTTCGAAACCGCGAGTGAGCTCGGACAACGGCGCATCTACGATCTGCCGATTGCATATTGGGAGACAGCGCGGGCGCTCTTGGGGCAAGAAGTGCAGCGCTATCCGGAGTGGGCGCCGACACTCGAAGGGAGCCGCGATTCGCCCGAAAAACTCGCGCGAAAAACCCGCGAGCTCGAGCTGGCGGATACCGTGATTTGTCCCAGCGCCTTTGTCTTTGATTCGTTGCCGGAAGCGGCTCGTCATTCGAAGAAATGCGTGATTGCACCGTTCGGCTCGCCGCCGGTGGGCGATATCTCGGATGACAGACCCGGCGCTGGTCGCCGCTTGCGGGTTTTATTTGCAGGAGCGCTGACTCAACGGAAAGGGTTGGCTGATCTTTTTGCCGCGATGAAAATGATTGATTCCGACGAAGTCGAGCTTGTCGTGATGGGCTCGCTGGTTCTCCCGATGGCTTTTTATCGGAATCAGTTCCCAGGATTTGTTTACGAGCCGCCTCGTCCCCATAATGCGGTTCTGGAATTGATGCGTTCCTGTGATGTTTTTATTCTGCCCTCGGTCGTCGAGGGCCGGGCCCTGGTTCAGCAGGAAGCGCTGGCCAGCGGTCTGCCCTTGATTGTGACGCGGAATGCCGGAGGAGAGGACCTTATTGTGGAAGGAAAAACCGGATTTCTGGTGCCGCCCGGCGCTCCCTCTTTGATCGCGGAAAAGATTGAATGGTTCGTAGCAAACCGCGCCCTCTTGCCTCCCATGAGAGCGGCTGCGCGCGCGAAAGCTGCTGAGCTAACCTGGGCTGGCTACGGCCAAAAAATACTCCATGCAATCGGCGACTAATCAGCGGGTTATCGTTTATCTCAAGAGACTCATCTGGGTCTATTTTTTCCTGCTTATCTTCGAAGGCGTCTTCCGGAAATGGCTCCTCCCTCAGTATTCCGACATTCTGCTCGTGATCCGAGATCCGGTCGTTCTCCTGATCTACGCCCTCGCGATCAAAGCGAAAATCTTTCCGCGCAACGGCTTCATTCTCGCGCTCGGAGTGATTGCGGTCCTTTCCTGGCTCGTTGCGCTGGTCGTCCTTGAGCCGTACCTGTCGCTTAGACCGCTCATTCTCGTCACCGGCTTCGGCTTTCGATCGAATTTTCTTCATCTGCCTCTCATATTTGTGATTGGCCGCGCCTTTGAGGTCGACGATGTCAAGGCGCTCGGGCGTTGGACCCTGATCGGCCTCATCCCGATGTCCGTCCTCCTGGCGATCCAGTTTAATTCCGCGCCTGACGCCTTCATCAACCGCACCGCCGGTCTCGGGGAAACGCTGCAGATCACCGCGGGCGGCGGAAAGATTCGCCCCCCGGGGACGTTTTCATTCGTGTCCGGCGTGATCTTTTACGCCGCGATGTCTGCTTCTTTTCTGCTCTACGGTGCGCTCACTCGAGGGGTCTATCGCACCTGGCTTCTTTTTAGCGCGGGGCTCGCCCTGGCCCTGACGATTGGTGTGTCAGGCAGCCGTTCGGTCTTACTCGCGGTGCTGGTCGTTGTCGCGTCTCTCCTTGTCATCATTGTGGTTCGACCTGGAGCTGTTAATCAGTTCGGTCGCAATCTTCTCATCGTCGTGGTTGTCGGGCTGATAGTTGTTCGCTTGCCAATTTTCAATGAAGGCGTTCAAATCCTGGCCGATCGCTTTACGGCTGCGGGGGACGCGGAGGAGGGCACGATTGCCCGGGGCCTCATCGCCCGAATGCTCAGTGGGTTCACTGAAGGTTTTCTTTTGTTAGGCCGCGCTCCTATTGGCGGATATGGCCTCGGCATCGGGACAAATGGCGGAGCAAAGTTTCTCACCGGCCGCACCATATTCCTTCTAACAGAAGGCGAATGGGGCCGGGTCGTTCTGGAGAGCGGGCCAATTTTGGGCCTGGGGTTCCTTGCCTGGCGCACGCTGCTCACGATCAAGCTCGCCCTGTTTAGTTATCGTCAGCTCAAAGGCGGGGACATCCTCCCCCTGATGCTGTATTGCGCGGGCTTTATTGCTCTTCTCAACGGCCAGTTCGGCCAGCCTACGAACCTTGGTTTCGCGGTCTTTTTGAGCGGCCTTTGTCTCGCCGCGGCTAATATCTCGTCGGGACGGGCGGTATTGGACCCGCAGCCCGGAGTTTTGAAGCCCACAGCCCGGCGTTCCCGATATGCCGAGCAAATCCACAGCTCAGTCGCCCGCCGCCATCCTGATGAGTTCGCCGATCGGTGATTACCCGCTCGATCGGCGGCAATGGGGCTTGGCGCGACTGAAGATCGGGCCGCTTGGTATAGACTACCTCAGGCCAAACGAAACCCTCCGGTGATCGCGGTGGCGTCATCCAAACCATAGCGACATGTGCGGCATTGCAGCTCATTTTGTTTCGACCGGCGACGCCGCGCCTCTTGATCTCGCGTTGATCCATCATCGGGGCCCAGACGGCAACGGGGAGTGGCATTCGCCCGACGGACGATTCTGGGTGGGCAGCACGCGTCTCGCGATTATCGATCTGTCGCCGACCGGCGCCCAGCCGATGACGGACCCGGAGACTGGCAATGTCATCGTCACGAACGGCGAAATCTACAACCACCCGGCAGTGCGCAACATGCTCGGCCCGGATCTGGCCTGGCGCGGGACCAGCGACACCGAAACAATTCTGCGCGGGTACGGCCGCTGGGGTCATGCGGTCCTGGATCGGATCAAGGGAATGTTCGCGTTCGCGATTTACGACGCGGCGCGTAACGAACTTTTTGTTGCGCGCGACCGTCTCGGAATCAAGCCGCTCTACTATGCCGCCGAAAACGGCGAGATACGGTTTGCGTCCGAGATAAAAATGCTCACTGAAGCCGTTGAAGCGGTCATGCCGGAGGCGACCGCGGCTTATCTTGAATGGGGCGCGTGCCCCGAGAACCAGTTACTCTATCAAGGCATTCAGAGCCTGCCTGCCGGCCATGCCATGACCATTTCCTCCAGCGGCCAAACAAGGATGTGGCGCTACTGGCCGTCTCAGCTAGCGTTCGTTTCCAAGCCGGACAATGCCGCACCGGCACTGCGCAAACTCATCGAGACTGCAGTCGAAGAGCACCTCCTCTCCGATGTTCCCGTCGCGAGCTTTCTGAGCGGCGGCATTGATTCCTCGGTCATCACCGCTCTGGCCGCGCAGAGACTCGGCGGGCGCCTTCAGACATATTCGGTCGGCTTCGATATCGCGGCGTTCGATGAAACCGAAATCGCCTCCGAGATTGCGCAACGTTACCGCACCGATCATCACCGCATTGAGCTTTCCGAGGAGGAAGTCATTGAAGCGGTCACCGAAGCAGTCACAAAGCTCGATCTTCCCTCGGTGGATGCGATTAACACATACATCGTGGCGCGCGCTGTTGCGTCGCGAAAAGTTAAGGTCGCTCTTTCCGGCCTTGGCGGTGATGAACTCTTTGGTGGGTATCCGAGCTTTCGCGACGTTCCCCGGCTGCAGTTGCTATCAACCCTGCCTGGCTTCCTGCGGCGCCTTGTCGGTCTCGTTGGTAATCTCGGGGATCGCCTGGCCGATCTTCCGGCCAGCGGGAACACGGTCGAACTGGCTGCCTGGCGGCGTCGATTTTTCACCGATGCTGCGATCGGGCGCGCTGGGCTTCCACTACCCCGCCAGATATTGGAGACTCCGACCGCGTTGCCCGACGATTTCGGGGAAATAAGCTGGGCCGAATTGACCGGTTATATGCGCCATATGCTGTTGCGCGATTCGGACCAGATGAGCATGGCAGTTTCACTAGAGTTGCGCGTTCCATTTCTCGACCACGAACTGGTCGAATACGTACTCGGCCTTCCGGCCGGGGTGAAGAAACGCTACCCCGGAGTGAAAGGTCTGTTGGTCCAAGCCTGCCGCGATCTCCTTCCTCCGTCGGTTTACGATCGGCCGAAAGCAGGCTTCGTTCTGCCCATGCAGCAGTGGATGCGCGGTCCTCTGGCCAGTTTCGTAAGCGAAGGCCTTAGTGAAACCACCACCCGAGAATTGCTACCGGAAAGTTTTGTTCAGGATCTGGCGGGCGAGTTTCACCGGGATCGGCTCCATTGGTCTCGACTGTGGAGCATTGTCGTGCTCGGCCACTACGCACGGCGCTGCAATCTCACCCGGGCTGAAACCGAACCGTTCAGAGCTACCGCTAACATATCGTCTGGTTAGCCATCCTTCGCTGTTCTCATGTTCGGCGCTATCTCGGGACTTCTGAAACCGTGCTACCTGTTCGCCCCGGCGACCCTGGCGCGTCGCGTCTATCTTCATTTCTCTTGGCCGCAATCTAATCGGGCCGAGGTGGAGCTACCCTGGGGCATGCAGATCGAGGTCAACCTCAACGACATGATCGGGCGGGAAATTTTCAAGCAACGAATCTTCGATCTGGCGGTGAGCGAGTGCGCGTGGCGTCTCTTGGAACCTCAGGATCGCGTCATCGATGCCGGGGCAAATATTGGCTATATGACAATGCTCTTCGCCGCCCGGGTGGGGGAGTCGGGGCTCGTTCACGCTTTCGAGCCTCATCCTCGAGTCCGCACATTACTCGAGCGAAATGTCGAACGAATTAGCCGTCGCCGCCAATCAGGCCGGGTCGTTGTCCATCCATCCGCGCTGGGAGATGCGCCGCGAAACGCGCAACTGATTGAGACAGATTACTTCGCTCTAAATGAGGGGACGGCGAAGATCGCGGCCCCGGCCCAAACCGGGGAGGGCAGCGTAGCCAGCCATTCGGTCCGAGTGGAAACAATCGACGCGTTGTTCGCGGATCAATCCTTCGCGCTGCTGAAGATCGATGTCGAAGGATTTGAAGCAGAAGTCCTCCGGGGTGCGGCCAGCCTCTTAGGGTCCCAGCGCGTCCGGCACGTTATCTACGAGGACCACACGCTCGGGGGCAGTGGATTAGCCGAAGTTTTGTCCGGCCATGGCTACCATGTTTTTTCAATCGGCCATGGGGCTTTCGGGCCGCGGTTGCGCCAGAGTGGCCAGGGAAAGGTAGAGATCGACGCTTCGTGGGAATCGGCGAGCTTCCTGGCAACCCTTGTCCCGGATAAAGTTAACGGTTTGATGAGCAGGAAAGGATGGTCGGTCTTACGGGGCGTCTGACCGCGTGGACTTTCCGTCGGATTAGCGCTGTTCCATTTGTTGCGATGAAGCTGCTTCGGTCAATCCACACGCTTAATCCCGCGGTGGGTGGACCGATCGAATCCATTCGGCAATCATCACGCGCACTTTCTCATCGTGGCCATAGCGTGGAAATTGTCTGTCTCGATGGACCCGCAGATCCCTGGGTAAAGGAGGCACCGGTACCGGTGCACGCCCTGGGGCCAGGGCGCGGAAGCTATGGATATGCGCGGGGGTTTTCGGATTGGATCAGGAGAGCGCATTCCGAGTTCGATGCTGTTGTTGTCCACGGTCTCTGGCAGTTCAGCAGCTTCGGTGTTTGGCGCGCGCTGGCGGGAACCGCGACGCCTTACTTTGTTTTTCCGCACGGCATGCTCGACCCTTGGTTCAAGCGCACTTACCCGGCAAAGCATTTCAAGAAATTACTTTACTGGCCCTGGGCGGAGTACCGTGTCCTGCGCGATGCCGCCGCCGTCATGTTCACGTCCGAAGAAGAACGGCGCCTGGCGCGCGAATCTTTCTCACTGTACTCCTGTAACGAAGTCGTCGTAAATTACGGGACTGCGACCCCGGATTTCGATCGCGATAGTGCGCGCAAGGAATTCCTGGACCGTTTTCCCCATTTGCGCGGCAAGCGTTTGCTCGTCTTCCTTGGCAGGCTCCATGAAAAAAAAGGCTGCGATTTGCTTGTCGAAGCTTTCAACAGGGTGCCCCCGTCAATGCGGGAGAATGTCCATCTGGTGATGGCGGGCCCCGCGGCTAATGAGAGCTATCTTGCCCATCTCAGGGCCCAGGCCGGCGCGGCTGGTCATGGTCCGGAAGCCGCTTTTACCTTTACCGGTATGTTGACCGGACAACTCAAGTGGGGCGCGCTTAGCGCGGCGGAGGCTTTCATACTCCCATCGCACCAGGAGAATTTCGGCATCGCGGTTGTCGAAGCCATGGCATGCGGCATACCAGTCCTCATTTCAAATAAGGTAAACATCTGGCGCGAGATCGTGGAAGACAAGGCCGGCCTCGCCGACGGGGATGACGCTGCCGGCGTGGCGCGGTTGCTTTCCCGTTGGCTCGCGATGCCTCAACAGGATCGTGTCGAGATGGGAAATAACGCACGCCGAAGCTTCCAGGAAAGATTCACGATCGATCGCGCAACGGATTCGCTCCTCGCGGTCCTCCGTCGTTTTACCACTGCCCAATGAGGATCACGGTGGTGCTCGGCGCCTTCTTCCCGGTTCCTCCTGTGGCGGGTGGGGCCGTCGAAAAAGTCTGGTTCGCCCTCGCCCGCGAATTTGCGCGGCGCGGCCACGAGGTAGTCCAGATCTCGCGATCCTTCCCAGGCTTTCCGCGGCGTGAAAAACTGGATGGCGTTGAGCACATCCGCGTTTCCGGATTTGCCCAACCGGGTAATCGCCTTTGGTTAAAACTTCTCGATCTGATCTATTCCTTCAGAGTGCGGCGAATTTTGCCTCCCGCGGATATCCTGGTCACCAATACCTTTTGGCTCCCTGTGCTAGTTCGAACCGAAAACCGCGGGCGCCTTTATCTTCATGTGCAGCGCGGTCCTAAAGGCCAGATGCGCTGGTATGGCCATGCGGCGCGGCTCCTGGCTGTTTCCCGCGCGATCGCGGACGCCATCGTGGCCGAAGCGCCCGGGCTGAAGGAAAAAGTCCGCGTAATTCCGAATTCGCTTCCGTTTCCACTCCCCCAGCCGCAGACCTCCGCGCGAGACCGAACGGTGCTTTTCGTCGGCCGGATCCATCCTGAAAAGGGGCTCGATCTTTTGTTGCGCGCTGTCGGCAAAATTCCCGCGGAGACACGGGCGGATTGGAAACTGAAAATTGTCGGACCCCATGAGACGCGTTTTGGAGGCGGGGGCGATGCGTTCGCGAAAGGCCTGCGTTCCCTTGCGCAAGATTTGGAACTAAAAACGGAATGGGTGGGCCCCGTCTTCGACGAATCCGAACTGCTCCGCCACTATCAAGAGGCCGCGGTTTTCGTTTATCCTTCTGTAGCGGAAACGGGTGAAGCTTTACCAGTCGCGCCGCTCGAAGCGATGGCAAACGGATGCGTGCCGGTCGTCTCAGGCCTTGCCTGCTTCGAGGATTACATCGAGGACAAAGTGACTGGTTTTGTTTTCGATCACCGCGGGCCAAGCGCCGAGACAACGCTGGCCGAACGGCTCTCAGCCATTTTCCAAATGATCCCGGCCGAGTTGACCGCCATTGGAAATGCCGCAAGGGAGCGCGTAGCCCAGTTCGCAGTAGAACCGGTGGCCGATCGTTACCTTGCTGATTTTGCGTCGCTTCTGGTGAAGGATCAGACTTAACGCACCCTGAAACTCATGCCGGAGCCGCTCCAAACTGTTCATCCCGCGCAGGCGTCGCAATTTTCTTCACCCTGGTCGTTCAGCCATCGCCTTAAGCACATTCTCTGGGAATTTTGCTGGCTGGTCTTTTGCATCTGGACGCCGAAGCCGGCTAACCCCTGGCGCCTTCTTTGGCTTCGATTGTTCGGCGCGAAAATCCACGGCACTCCGTTCGTCCACCAGCGCGCGCGGGTGGCGAATCCCGCGAACCTGATTCTTCATGACAGGGCCTGCCTGGGCGATCGAGCGAACGCATATGCACTGGGCGAAATTGAGATCGGCGCGGGTGCAACCGTCGCGCAGGAAGTTTACCTGAGCACTGGCAGCCACGATTTTTCGAGTCCGGCGCTGCCTCTGGTAACAGCAAAAATTACGATCGGCGCAGATGCCTTCATCGGTGCTCGGGCTTTCATCCTGCCCGGCGTGGAGATCGGGGCCCGGAGTGTAGTTGGTGCCTGCTCGGTCGTAACCCGGGACGTCCCGCCGGATGTTTTCGCCGCCGGTAACCCATGCAAAATTCTCCGCCCGAAATGAACAACCGCGTTCCCGTGTCCGTTCTTATTCCGATTAAGAACGAGGCTGCGAACTTGAGGCGCTGCCTCGATTCGGTGGCGTGGGCCGACGAAGTTTTCGTCGTCGATTCGCAGAGCACCGACGGTTCGATCGCCATCGCAGAGGAGCGCGGCGCCTCAGTCGTCCAATTCCAATTCAACGGCACCTGGCCGAAAAAGAAAAACTGGGCGCTCGAGAATCTGCCTTTCCGGAACGAATGGGTTTTCATCCTGGATGCCGATGAAGTTCTTCCATCGGAAACCGGGAGTGAAGTCGCGCGCGCCATCGCGGATCCGGGCGCGACCGCCGGCTATTGGATCAATCGCCGTTTCATGTTCATGAACAAATGGCTTCGCCACTCCTATTACCCGAACTGGAATTTGCGGTTGTTTCGTCACGCGCTAGGCCGATACGAAAAGCTGACCGGCTCGGATACCCGCAGCGGAGACAACGAAGTGCACGAACACGTGATCGTGAACGGACCGACCGGGCGGCTTCGGTGCGAGATGGACCATTACGCCTTCCCGACGGTTGAAGTCTTTATCGAAAAGCATAACCGCTACTCTAACTGGGAAGCGCGCGTATCGGCGGACCGGCAATTGTCCGGCAGCGCGGCTCAAATCAGCATCGGCGACGTTGGGCGCCGGCGACGCCTGAAACTTCTTTCCCAACGCCTGCCCTTTCGCCCGCTCCTCCGCTTTCTTTATATTTATGTCTGGCAGAAAGGCTTCCTCGACGGCCGCGAAGGTTACTACTTCGCCCGCCTCCATGCGCTCTATGAGTTTCTTTCTGTCGCGAAAACCTACGAGCTAACCAGGCTCGGAAGGAATTAGGCCGCCATGCGCGTCATTGTCTGGGGGATAAACTACGCGCCGGAATTTACCGGGATCGCGCCGCACAGCGTCGCTCTCTGCGAATATCTCGCCGGGAAGGGGCACGAGGTCGAAATGGTGACCAGCTTCGCGTATTACCCGAACTGGCGGAAGCGGCCGGAAGACCGCGGCAAATTGTATCGCACTGATAGGCTGAACGGTGTGTGCGTCCGGCGTTGCTGGCATTTCGTCCCCGAGCGGGTTTCCGCTATCAAGCGAATTTTCCACGAGGCCAGTTTTGTCTTCACCTCGACGCTGCGAATCCTGACGCTGCCGCGTCCGGACGTTTTCGTGGTGGTTTCTCCTCCACTTCTCCTGGGCGCAGCGGGCTGGTTTATTCGGACAGTTAAACGCAAGCCATACATCTTCCATGTTCAGGACATGCAACCCGACGCGGCCGTGGGCCTCGGGATGTTGAAGCCAAACGCGTTCACGCGCGCTCTGTATGCCCTTGAAGCATTCGCGTATCGTCATGCCGCCCGCGTCTCCGGTATCACCCGCGGAATGCTTAACGGCTTTGCCGCCAAAGGCGTGCCGGAAACGAAGCTTGTCTATTTTCCGAACGCGATCGAGCTCGCCGCGGCGGACCAAACCCCAGGGCGTGGGGAATTTCGGCAGCGGAACAATTTCCGTCCCGACGAGTTCATTGCCGTGTATGCCGGCAATCTGGGCGTCAAGCAGGGGCTCGAGGTGCTGCTGCAGACCGCGCCACTTCTCCGCGATTCACGCATTCGTATCCTGATTTGTGGTGACGGCGCGCAACGCGAGGTCCTGGCGGCTCGGGCGCGAGAAATGGAACTGCCGAACTTCAGCATGCTGCCATTACAACAAGGCCGCGATTATCGGGCGCTGCTCGTGGACGCGGATGTCTGCTTCATCACTCAGCAGGCCGGAGCCGGGAACTCTTTTTTCCCGAGCAAGCTGCTTGGTTTGCTCGCAGAGTCGAAGACGGTGGTCACAGTTGCAGCTCCCGAATGCGAGCTCGCACTCTCTCTTCGCGAAGGAGGATTCGGCGAGAATGTCGCGCCCGGCAGGCCCGAGGAGCTGGCCTCGCTTCTGGACTCGCTGGCGCAAGATCCAGATCGTCTCGCGCAATATGGCGCCGCCGGCCGCCGGTACGTGCAGCAATTCGAGAAGACCAGCGTGATGGAAGCATTCGCGAACACGCTGAAGGCGGTCGCGACAGTCGCTCAATAGGCGCTGCGCGGCGGCACGATCAGGTGCACGAATGTGCGCAGAATAATGCCGCACTCGAGGGACAGGTTCCAGTTCTCCAGATACTCGATGTCGCAGGCGACCCGGTTCTGAATGTCGGTGTTATTGCGCGCCTCGCCGCGGTATCCGCGGACCTGGGCGAGGCCCGTGATGCCGGGCTTCACAAACGCGCGGACATGGTAGTTCGCCATGAGCTGTGAAAACTGATTGTTGTGCTCAATCAGGTGCGGACGGGGGCCGACAATGCTCATGTCGCCCAGCAGCACGTTCCAGAATTGCGGGACCTCGTCGATGCTCAGTTTTCGAAACCAGCGGCCCAGTGGATAAACCCGCTCGTCGCCGTCCCGCGCCTGCCGCGTCTCCTCGGCGTTGTCGGGCCGCATCGTGCGGAACTTGTAGATCTTGAATCGACGGTTCTGCATGCCCGCGCGGGTTTGGACGTGGAAGAGCGGGCCGGGTGACTGAACCCGTTGCGTCAACCACACGATGACGGTGAGGATCGGGAAAACGACGACCATAACCGGGAGCGAGATCGCGATGTCGATCGCCCGCTTAAAGAAACGGTTCAGAGGATTTTCCAATGGTTCTTCCCGGAGCCCGATGAAACGAAAGCCGTCGTCCTCAAAATGCGTTACGGGATGGCGCAGTTTTTCTTCGAGGTCACTGACAATCAGGAGACGCACTCCGACTCGGTCGCAGACCTGGATGATGTGGCGGTTAACCTCATTGAAAAGTGGAAACTCCAGCATGATCACCTGCGTCACGCCGCGCTCGACTACGATTTTCTCCAGTGCTTCCGAGTTCCCCAACACCGGGATGCCGTCGTCAGTCTTCTCGATTAATTCATCACTGACCAGGCCGATCGTGCGCAGGCCGATATCTGATTTACGCCGGAGCCAGCTCCGCAGCTGTGCAGCTTTCTGGGCGGTCCCCACCAGCACCGTTTTCTCCTCCCGGCTCCCCGTGAAGATTCTCCGGGCAAGGAACTGCGGGAGGTAATGGTGCGAAAACAGGAGCGCGACATAAAGCCACGGGACGAAATTGAAGAAGAAGATTCGGGAGATGAAAGCGTCCTTCGTCGCGATGAGATAAAACACGAGGGTGCCGATGCTCGCGAAAGTCTGTCGCAAGCTGAGCCGATGTTGGCGAAGCAGCTCGTTCTGGAGGAAATAGTTTTTCGATCCGTCCCGGCTCAGTGACTCGATGGCCATGCCGAGCACGAGCAGCGTGCAGTACACGCTGTAACGCCGCCAGGTCCATTCCGCTTCGCCGCCGGTATAAAAGGCGAGCATGATCCAGACGCCGATCCAGAACAGGACCGCGACGATCACAATCTGGCAAAGCAGGAATACGCGATACAAACCCTGCGTGCGTTGCGTGACCATGACTAAGCCAAAATGCCGAAGGGCAGAGTACGCGATGGCAGGCCGCGTTCAACTCGTGCTAAAACCGGGGCGGCCATATAGGAAAAGAGCGCGGTTAGCGCCCTTGATTTACTGAGCGATTCCCATACCACTAGGACGAGCCGCCCGCCCTGATGCCACCGCTTAAATCCAAGAAAATCAGGACCTCTGCCGGCTTTACTGGTGCGCCGGGCCGCTTTTGGTTGAACCTCGCGGTGCCGATGTTACCGGTGCTCGCCTGCTTCCTCGGCGGCGCAACCCAGAAGTGGAGCGAAGGCATTGTGGTGGGGGTGCTCGGGCTAATATTGCTTGTGAGCCCGCCCGGGCTGTCGCTGGGACCCGGCTTGAACCTGATCGTGGTGGGGCTGCTCGTGGTCGCTGCCACCGCCTTTTTGCCGGCCGCCTGGTTTGGCCATCCGGCCTGGCGATTGGCTTTGGTGGACGATTTTGGGATCGCGCTGCCCAAAATGCTTTCGCCACAACCCTGGATCAGCCTTGGATGTCTTCTCAGTTTTCTGGCCGCGTTAAGCTGGCTGTACTTTGTGAGCACGCTCGAGCTCGACCTCCGGGATGTCCGCACTCAACTGCGCACCTTTGCCTTCGGCGTGGCTGCTCTCGCTGCGCTTTGTATTGCATTGCGCGCCGGCCATACCGCCCTCCCTTTCTGGCATAACGAACGCGGCTTCGGCCCATTCCCGAACCGCAACCAAACCGGAAACCTCTTCGGACTGGCAGCCGTGATCTTACTCGCCTGTGGACAGGACGATATCCGTCACGGCCGCAAACGCTGGATGCTTTGGCTGGTCGCGCTCGCCGTCGTGATCGTCGGCATCGTCATCAATTTTTCGCGCGCGGGCGTTCTGCTCCTGATCGCAGGCAGTGCGCTCTGGCTTGGCGTCTTCGCGCTCCGAAAAGGTTCCGCTGCCCGCATTGCGCTTGGTGTGTCCCTGCTCCTTGTCCTTCTTGCGGGGATTCTTCTTTTTGGCGGCGAAACGGTCGAACGCTTCAATCTCCGAGGCTCAGACGCCGGGCGGTTCAGCGATTTCAGGGCGCTGATTTTTCACGATGCTTTCCTGCTCATCCGCGCCTCGCCCTGGTGCGGAATCGGCATCGGCAATTTCGACGAAGTTTTCGCGGTCTTCCGCGACGCTTCTCTCAACGGCGCGCGCGCCCTCCATCCGGAGAGCGATTGGCTATGGCTTTGGGCCGAGATGGGATGGCCGGTGATCGTCTTGATCCTCGCGGGCTTTGCGCTGCTGATCCGCCGGGTTTTTCCGTTGCGCGAAGGGACCAATCAGCGCTTCCGCGTCGCGGCGCTGATCGCAGCGTTGCTGTTTGCGCTTCACGGCGTGGTTGACGTTTCGGGTCATCGGGTTGGGAGCGGGTTCGCGGCAATTCTGCTGCTCGGTCTCGCTCTTCGCCGTCCCGCTGAGCTCCGACCAAGCGCGAGTATTCCGATCCTGTTCCGCGTGATTGGACTTCTTCTCCTCACTACAGGGACG
This sequence comes from Chthoniobacterales bacterium, assembly GCA_035536995.1. Lineage (GTDB taxonomy): Bacteria > Verrucomicrobiota > Verrucomicrobiia > Chthoniobacterales > UBA10450 > AV80. The sequence goes on from DATLNB010000016.1 coordinate 35,853, forward strand.
GCGTGGCTCTTCTCCACCCGTTACGAGAAACCGCTCCCGGGCGGGGTCGGGGTGGAGAACGAAATCCGCCTCGCCACGGCCGCAAACCAGGGACGCAATTTCACCGAAACGATCCAGCGCACCACTCGCGCTCTGACCTGGGCGCCGTTGCGCTGGCAACTTTATTTCCTGCGCGCCCTGGGCAAGATCGGGGCGCGCCAACCGGCTGCAGACGCGGCGGATGATTTCCGGCGCGCGCGTTTTCTCGAGCCGAATGTTTACGAAGTGCCTTTCCAGGAAGGTAATGCCTGGGTCGCGGCCAATCAGCCGGCCTTCGCCTTGACCGCGTGGCGCGAAGCGCTGCGGCGCGCTGGCCCGCAACGTTTCGAAGTTTATGGCCGCATGCTCGCCGTCGCCCGTCAGTCGAGCCCAGCGGTTCACGAGGGCCTGGAGGAATTTGGGATGGTAGACGCCGATCTCGCCCTCGAGTTTCTTGCCAATGCCGGAGGCGCGCAGTTCATGTCAGCGCTCCAGCGATTTCTCGAGCATGACCCCACGCTCCGGACGATGACCGCGGAACAGAAAATCAGGCTGTTCAAATACTGGTCCGAGAAGAGCGACTCCGCCGCGCTGGTTCGAACAGTGGAAGAGCACCCGGACTGGCTGCCGTTCGCTTGGCGAGGGTTGGCGAAGTACCACGCCGGCAAAAAGGATTTCCGGAGCGCCATTGAGGTGACGCGGAAATTTGCCGAGAAACCTGCCCTTCCACCCGCCACGGTGGGATCGAACATCGACCAGCTTCGCCAGGCGCTGCACGCCAGCCCGGATAATTACGGGATCGGCTACCAGCTTGCTCGGCAGCAAATGGAGCAGGGACTGGTCGATGAGGCGCTCATGACAATCCGCCATTTCACCGACATGCCCGGCTGCCCGCGCTATTTTCATTACCTCGAAGCGGAAGCTTGGGCCGCGAAACAAAACTGGGAGCGCGCCTGGACCGCGTGGGAAAAGTTTAACGCCGCCTGATGACCTCTCGAACGCGGCGCGTTCTACAGGTGCGACGCGTTCCTACAGCAATGCTATGAACGTTTTGGGGATTTCTGCCTTCTATCACGACAGCGCTGCCTGTCTCGTTCGCGATGGCGAGATCCTGGCGGCGGCGCAAGAAGAGCGATTTTCGCGGAAGAAACATGACGCCGCGTTTCCGCACGGTGCGATCGCGTATTGCCTGCAGGAGAGCGGCCTGGCCCGCGCTTCGGCGCTCGATCTCGTCGCGTTCTATGAAAAGCCGTTCCTGAAATTCGACCGTCTGCTCTCTACCTACCTGGCGTGCGCGCCGAACGGTCTGCCTTCCTTCCTGAAGGCGATGCCGGTCTGGATGAAGGAAAAGATCTGGCTCAAGGCGCGCATCCGGGAAGAGCTGGATTATGACGGGCCGGTCCTTTTCCCGGAACACCATGAGTCCCACGCGGCCTCGGCCTTTTTCCCTTCGCCGTTCGAGCAGGCCGCGGTGGTGACGATCGACGGCGTAGGCGAATGGACGACGACCAGCATCGGGCGCGGGCAGGGGAACAAGGTAGAGCTGACGGATGAGATGCAGTTCCCGCACTCGCTCGGCCTGCTCTATTCGGCGTTTACTTATTACCTCGGGTTCCGGGTCAACTCCGGCGAATACAAGGTGATGGGCCTGGCGCCCTACGGCGAACCGAAGTTTCGAGACCTCATCTTGTCGGAGTTAATCGATTTGAAACCAGATGGTTCGTTCCGGTTGAACCTCCGTTACTTCAATTTCATGACCGGGCTCACGATGACGAATCGCGCCTTCGACAATCTCCTCGGTGGACCTCGCCGCAAACCGGAAGCGGAGCTGACCCCGCGGCACCTGGATATCGCGCGTTCCATCCAGGCCGTAACTGAAGAAGTCATGTTGCGCCTCGCCCGGCACGCCCACACGTTAACCGGCGAAAGGAATTTATGCCTGGCTGGGGGCGTGGCCCTGAATTGCGTCGGCAACGGCCGCATTCTGCGGGAAGGACCGTTCGAGAAAATATGGATTCAACCGGCGGCGGGGGACGCGGGGGGAGCGTTGGGCGCCGCGCTTATTGGGTGGCATCATTTTCATGATAAGCCACGAACACCTGCACCCGATCACGATAGTCAGCATGCTTCACTGGTTGGCCCCGCATTTGAGGCCGTGGATTTCCTGCGCCGTGAAGCGATCCCATATACCGAGCTTTCGGACGAGCAACTGGTGTCTCGCGTTGCCGGTCTGCTTGAGGAAGGCAACGTGATCGGGTGGTTCCAGGGCCGGATGGAGTTCGGCCCACGCGCCCTTGGCAACAGGTCGATTCTGGCGGACCCCCGCCGCACCGACATGCAGACAAAGCTGAACCTGAAGATCAAATTTCGGGAAAGTTTTCGGCCGTTTGCCCCGGCCGTCCTCGAAGAAAGAGCAGCCGACTGTTTCGACCTCGCGACCCCTAGTCCCTACATGCTGCTGGTGGCGCCGGTCGGCGAGGCGCTGCGGGTTGACACTGAATCGGATTCGCCCTGCGGCGTAATGGCGCGCCTTAAAGAGCGCCGCTCAACTCTGCCGGCCATTACGCACGTTGATTATTCGGCGCGGATCCAGACTGTCGCCCTGCGCGACAACGCGCCTTTCCATGGTTTGCTTTCGGCCTTCGAAAGGCGCACCGGCTGCCCGGTCCTGGTGAATACGTCGTTCAACGTTCGCGGCGAACCGCCGGTCTGCACACCGGAAGACGCTTATCGCTGCTTCGTGAAAACCGAAATGGATTACCTTGTGTTGGGTAATCTTCTCGTCGAGAAGGCCGCAATTGCAGAGAAAGCCTCAAGGAGCGGCGGTTTCCAAACCGCCGCCGGAACACAGAAGCCGTCCGGGAGACCCCCGCTCCTTGAAGCTTCAACGCCTTCCGCCCTTCGCCGGTTTGGCCTAACGATCGGTCTTGCCTTTCTCTTCCTTGGTGGCGTTCTTCTCTTCCGCCAGCGCCCTGCGGGCTGGCCGCTCACCTCGATTGCTGTTCTGCTTCTCCTCGCGGCCGTGATCGCACCCCGCGCGCTCCAGGTTCTCTATCGACCGTGGATGCGCGCCGCCGAAATTCTGGGCGCGATCACCTCGCGGATTCTTCTTACTCTCGTTTTTTTCCTGGTGGTGACTCCCATAGGACTCGTCCAACGCCTCATCGGCAAACGACAGCTGCAATTTGATTTCAGGAATGAGGCGAAGACGAATTGGCAAAAATGCAGACCCGTTGGAACAACGGACTACGAGCGACAGTTCTGATAGGGCCAGCGACGGCGCTCGAAACTCCCGGCGAGCCAGTCTGATCCAGATGCGAATCCATTTGATCACGGCTTGATTGCCGAGACATAACTGGCGGCGCTTTGTAACGCCCGGGCAGCGCACCCGCGATACCATGAGAGGAAAGATGTCAATTTTAGCCGAGTTCTGGACCTTCCTCCGGGTCCGGAAAAAATGGTGGCTCGCCCCGATTGCCATCCTTCTTCTTACCCTCGGCCTTATTCTCGTTCTCGCCGAAGGGTCCGCGCTCGCGCCGTTCATCTACAGCCTGTTCTGATTGGCTGGATGCCGGGGCCTGCCCTTAGCGCCTCAGCGTGATTTGAGCGAGGCGTGGTTGCGCTGGATCGTCAGGCCTCCCCTCGGCAGATGCATGGCGCACGGCGAAGAACGGTCCGATTTTGCGAGGCCGATTGAACCGCGGAAAGAGTTGCGTCCGTCATTTGTCCTATCCGCGGGTTTGTGTTTAAAAGGCTTGCAATTTTCACGAAAACTCTTTAAATACCCGACCCTCCGCCCACCCATCCAGCCCCTTTCCCCATGACTATTTTTTACGCCCGCCCTGCCGTATTCTTCTTCAGAGCCGCCCTGTTAGTTGCCAGCTTGATGCTGGTTAGCGGCGTCACCTATGGCAACGAAGGCCCGACGGTTCAGGTCAATGAGTACGGCGCCCCCCTGCGGGACGCCGAGGGAGCCCCCATCAATTACACCCGCGAAGAAATCGCCGCGATGGCCCGCGATGCGGGTCGCGAACCGACGCCACCGCCGCGTTCTGGGCCTATGGGGCCGCAGGGGTTTGTGGCACCCTCTGGAACACCTGCGCCATTTTGGCAATACGCGGTCTTCGGCAATTCGGTTGGAGCCGGCAATATCGTCCTCTGTCCAACTCCTGCTTCCGGCCCGCGGGAGATTATCGTTGGTAATGGGAACAGCTTCTGGCAGGTGCTTCGGCACAATCCGGGCACGGGAAAATATGACCAGGTTTTCGTCGGTCCGGTCTATTCGACTCAAACCGGTTCGTCCTTTTCGCCGCAAATCGGGCGCATCCTGCTCGCTAATGTAACGGGCGATTCGAACCTTGAGATCGTGGTGCTGCTCGATGATGGGCGCATTTACCTTTACGATCTGACGACGAAGGTGGAACTCGGTCACGTTACGACCGGGATGACGAGCGACGCGGAAGGCATGGCTGTCGCCGATCTGGACGGTGACGGGCTTGGCGAGCTCATTGTTACTACCTATTACGATGTCTACGTTTTCAGCTCCGCCGGAGTTTTACTCTGGAAAGTCCCCAACGCGGGAGGGAACGATGTAATTGCGGGACAGATGGACCTGGACCCTGCTATCGAGATCGCCACAACGAAGGGGACTGTGATCGATTCAGCGACGCATCTGGTCCAGTGGACCCGAAGCGGCGGCTTCGGCAGTCGCTTAAAACTGGCCCCGCTCCCTGGAGCGAATTATAATCAGCTGATCGTCTCAGAGGGTTGGTATAAGGTTTACTCCTACGACATCGCCGCGCAGTTGCCGCGCTGGTCGATCAATTCAGACCTGGATATTGGTGCCATCGAAGTCGCCGATGTCGACAATGACGGAACACCGGAGGTGATCATTGGCGACGGCCAGTGGGGTGCCCTGCACGTCCACGATCTCAACACTCAGGCTGAGAAATGGGAGCTGAGTAATCCTGAATGGGGCGTCATCAATATCGGGGCGGGAGATGTGGATAATGACGGCGTCGCCGATCTCCTTTGGGGTTCCGGGAGCTATCTTTACGTCGCTCGCACCACTACCCCGCGCGCGGTTAAATGGCAAAATGTGGCCTTAAGCGGTCCTTTCCTCGGGCCGATGATTGGTGACCTCGACGGCGACTCGCTCTCGGAGCTTGTTGTCGCGTGTAGCGGCCGCATCCTTGTTTTTGACGTGGCGACTCTCGGGCTGCGCGCCATGACTGGCCCCGCTGCAGGTGGCTTTTTCTGGGGCTCGTCACCAAATGACTTGAAGTTGCGTGATGTGGACGGCGACGGGCGCCTCGAGATCGTGCTGGCATCGGCTAATGGTTATGACGGCTTGGTCGAAGTCCACGGTTTCGATGTCTCCAACGCCTTTACCCTCAAGTGGACGAACACGACCCGTCCTTCCGGCAACCCTTTCAACTTCGTTGAAGTGGCTGACTTAGATGGAAACGGCACTTCGGAAATCATCGCGGGAAATACCGTGGCCCATACTGGGTCGGATGGGGTGTACGTTTATATTTTCGATTATCCCGCAACCACGAATCCCTGGCGCTCAGTCAATCTGGCGAGCAACTTTAGCTCGGTAAGGGGGCTGGTCGTCGCGGACCTTGATGGCAACGGTGGTAAGGATTTCGCTGCGCTCGTTTCCACCGGCGATCTCTACACCTGGGAGGGCCCGACCCGTCAACTAAAGGATCTCAAACAGCAAACAGGTGGGTCTCTGATCACCGATCGTCGCACCCCGCCCGGTTTGATCCTGGGAGACACCTCCGGGCTCGGGCACTTCTACAAATATGTCCAGAACGATTACGTTGAAGATTTTTCCCGCGCGCTCGGGACCGGGACGCTCAATGGCGTAACTGTGCTACCCAACGGGGAGTTGTGGAGTGGAAACGGAGGTGCGCTGAGCCTGCGCCTTCCGCCGCTTTACACAGGCGTGGCTTGGCAAAGTCCGGTCTTCGGCGCCGGCTTTGGCCGCTTCGTCGCCGCCGATAACCCCGATGGCAACCGGCGTGTGTTTAGTGCGGCGGCCCACGCGGTCGCCGGTTTCAACTATACAGCTACAACGCCAACACCGACGCCAACACCAACTCCCACGCCTACCCCGACACCAACGCCTACCCCGACGCCAACGCCTACCCCGACGCCGACTCCCACGCCTACCCCTATTCCTACGCCGACGCCGACCCCGACCCCCACGCCGAGCCCGACGCCGACGCACGGCGTGGTCGGTAATGTTGCGACTCGCCTCCCCGCAGGCACAGGCGATAACGCGCTGATCGAGGGGTTCATCGTCCAAGGCCCTATCGGTTCCACTAAAAAGATCATGGTCCGCGGGCTGGGACCGTTCCTAAAGCCGTTTGGAATTACCGATGCACTGCCAAACCCAACTCTCGAAATTCGGGATGCGAACAACGTGATTATTGCCAGGAACAACGACTGGAAGGTTACCGAGGTTGGCGGCATCATCACCGGCGACCAATCAGAGCAGATAAGCTCCAGCGGGCTCGCGCCGAGCGATGACTTGGAATCCGCCATTATCGCTGATCTTTTGCCTGGAAATTACACGGCGTTAGTGCGGGGCGTGGGGGACACGACTGGCACCGCGATTGTCGACGCGTACGACATGGGCGGGAACTCACCGGCCCGGCTGGCGAACATCGCAACCCGAGGATTGGTGCAACCGGGAGATAAATTGATGATTGCAGGGTTTATCATCCAAAACGCATCGGTGCGGGCCGCCATCCGCGCGATCGGGCCGTCGCTGAGTGCATTTGGGATTACGAATGCCCTACCGGACACCACTTTGCAGCTCAGGGACCAAAACGGGGCAATATTGCTGGAGAATGATGACTGGAAAACTGACCCAACGCAAAAAGACGAGCTTCAGAGCAGTGGTCTCCAACCTAGCCACGATCTTGAAGCAGCCCTCATCATGACAATTCCGCCCGGGCAGTATACAGCCCAAGTGCGTGGCAAACCCGAGGTCAGCGGAATAGGTGTCGTCGAGGTTTACTTTCTTCAATAGAAGCTCGTAGGCGTATCCTGTTCGCCCGAGCAATCGCGCTCCTGTCGCGGCGACTGTGCGTGCCCGTAGCGAGCGGAGCTACTTCCCAAGCGCCGCCTGGGCGGCGGCGAGGCGGGCGATGGGGACGCGGTAGGGGCTGCAGCTGACGTAGTCGAGCCCGAGGCGGTGGCAGAACTTGACGCTCTCGGGGTCGCCGCCGTGTTCGCCGCAGATGCCGAGCTTGATGTTGGGCCGGCTTTTCCGGCCTTTCTCGACTGCGATTTGCATCAGCTCTCCGACACCGGTCTGGTCCAGGGTGGCGAAGGGGTTCTTCTTGAAGATCTCGTTCTCGGTGTAAGGCATGAGGAAATTGCCCATGTCGTCCCGGCTAATGCCGAGCGCCATCTGGGTCAGATCGTTCGTGCCAAAGCTGAAAAACTCCGCGCTCTCGGCAATCCGGTCGGCGGTCAACGCGCCGCGCGGCACTTCGATCATGGTGCCGACCAGGTAATCGAACTTTACCTTCTTTTCAGACATCACCTGATCGGCGACGCGCCGGACGATCTCCGCCTGAAGGTCGAACTCCTTTTTAAACCCGACGAGCGGGATCATGATCTCGGGTTTGACCTTGATCTTCTGCTTCGCGACATCGGCCGCGGCTTCAAAAACCGCGCGGGCCTGCATTTCCGTGATCTCCGGGTAAGCGATGCCGAGCCGGCAACCGCGATGCCCAAGCATTGGGTTAAACTCATGGAGCTGGGCCACGCGTTGCTGAATGAATTCGACCTTGATGCCGAGCGTCTTGGCCAGATCCATCTGCTGTTCCTTGGAGTGGGGGAGGAACTCGTGCAGGGGCGGATCGAGAAAGCGGATCGTGGCCGGGAACCCGCGGAGCGCTTTGAAGATGCCGGTGAAATCGTCACGCTGATAGGGAAGCAGCTTCGCGAGCGCGCGTTTCCGGTCGTCCACGTTCGCCGCTAGGATCATCTCACGCATCGCGTCGATGCGGTTCCCCTCAAAGAACATGTGCTCGGTGCGGGTGAGACCGATGCCGACCGCGCCGAAGGCGAGCGCGTTCTCGGTCTGCTCCGGGTTGTCGGCGTTACAGCGGACGTCCAGACGCGCAACCTTTGAGCACCATGCCATGAGTTGGTTGAACGCCTTGAATTTTTCGGTCTTCTGCGCCGCCTTATCCCCATGGAGCATGCCGGTAATGATTTCGCTCGGCGCCGTCGCCAGCTGGCCGGCATAGACCGTTCCGCTGGTGCCGTCGATCGAGAGGAAATCCGCCCCTTCGCGGAAGACCTGGCCGTCCACGGCAACGGTCTTCTTCCCGTAATCGATCTGCAACGCGGAGGCGCCGCAGATGCAGACTTTGCCCATCTGCCGCGCGACCAGGGCAGCGTGGGAGGAGACTCCGCCTTTCGCGGTCAGGATTCCTTCCGCCGCGATCATGCCGCGCAAATCTTCCGGGCTGGTCTCGTTGCGAACCAGCAAGACCTTCTCACCCTTGTCCGCCGCGGCGGCGGCACGATCGGCGTTCAGGTAAATCTTGCCCGAGGCCGCGCCCGGCCCCGCCGGTAAACCTGTCGCGATCGCCCGCGCCTTCCTTACTTCCGCGACGTCGAAGATGGGGGCGAGGAGTTGGTCGAGCTGGTCGGCCGGGTTACGCAGGATGACGGTCTTCCAATCGATCAGCTTCTCTTTGAACATGTCCATCGAGAACTTGAGCGCGGCGGCGGCGGTCCGTTTCCCGTTGCGCGTCTGGAGCATGAACAGTTTGCCATCCTGGATGGTGAACTCGACGTCCTGAACGTCGCGGAAATGCTTCTCGAGATTGCCTCGGACTTTAAGCAGCTCGGCGTAGCATTTCGGCATTAGTTTCTTAAGCTGGATGACCGGCTGCGGCGTGCGCACGCCCGCGACCACGTCTTCGCCCTGCGCATCGATCAGGAACTCGCCATAGAATTCGTTCGCGCCATTCGCTGGATTCCGGGTGAATGCGACGCCCGAGCCGGAGTTGGCCCCGGTGTTGCCATACACCATCGCCTGGACGTTGACGGCGGTGCCCCATTCTTCCGGGATGTTGTATTTGCGGCGGTATACGATCGCTCGATCGTTCATCCAGGAACCGAAAACGGCGCCGGCCGCGCCCTGGAGCTGATCCCACGGATCGTTCGGGAACGCCTTTCCGGTCCGCTCTTTGACCAGCTTCTTGAAACGCGCGACGAGCTCCTGGTAATCGGCCGCCGTGAGCTTTGAATCGTCGATGTCGTGCTGCCCGTAGCGTTCGTCCTTGAAATGCTCGATCAAGGATTCGAACGGCTCGTGGTCCTCGCCCTCGCCTTTTTGGACGCCCATGACGACGTCGCCATACATCTGGATAAAACGGCGGTAGCAATCCCAGGCGAACCGCTCGTTGTTCGTCGCGCGGACGAGCGCTTTCACCGTCTCGTCGTTCAGTCCGAGATTGAGAATCGTATCCATCATGCCGGGCATCGAATCACGTGCGCCTGACCGGACCGCGACGAGCAACGGCATGTTTTCGGTATCCCCAAACCTCGTCCCCATGATCCGCTCCATGTTGGCGATGCCTTTTGCGATTTCGCCCTGGAGCGAGGCGGGGTAGGTACGTTTGTGCGCGTAGAAATAAGTGCAGACTTCGGTCGTGATTGTGAATCCCGGGGGGACCGGCAGACCGATCCGTGTCATCTCCGCGAGGTTAGCGCCTTTACCGCCCAGGAGCGGCTTCATTGAACCATCGCCATCGGCTTTGCCGTCGCCGAAATTGTACACGTAGCGCGGCCTCTGCCGTTTTCGCGCCGCGGATTTTCCGGGGCGTTTCGAAGCCTTTCGGGAGATTTTTTTTCTGGCCATGGATAGTAGAAATCGAGTGCGCCTGGGCGGACGGACGCAAGCTAAGTCCCGTGATAGAGGTGTCAACGAGGCCGCGCTCGTCACCCGCCACGCTTTGCGTTGGCCGGACGTTACGAAACGTGCGCGCCTAATACTTCGCTGATCGCGGTCGTGAAAACACTGACCCCGGTGCTCGGCACGATGATCGTATTCCGGCGGCCGTGCGCTTCCTCCGTGATTCGAAGGAACTTGCCGCGGTCGTTTTCACGAAACTCCACATGGAAGCGTTTCCGCTCAATCTGGAGCTCTTTCGCCTCAAGGATGCTGTCCATTTTCGAAAACGGAGCATCCTATGGCGTTCGACGCGGGCAGGGGAAGCAAATTCTGCAAGGCTTCGGACGAACTAGACAGGATTAACAGGATTAACAGGATTTCTAGATGGCTTACGGTGTCGGCGCCGGGTCGAGCCGTCCGCCGTAATCCCAAAAATCCTGTTAATCCTGTCTAAAGATTCGCGTTTATCGTCGATTACGGCCCGGGCGCCGCTGAGTAGCTGGCGTCTTCTTCGCCCGGCTCTCTTCGGCGATCGCGAAATCGACCTGGCGTTTGAACATGTCCACCCGAGCCACGTAAACGCGAAGCGAATCGCCGACCGAGAACCGGCGGCGCGATTGGCGCCCGATGAGGCGCCGCTGAGCCGGGTCGAACTTATAAAAATCATCCGTCAGGGAGGAGACGTGGATCATCCCGGTCATCAAGACATCGGGCAATTCGACCAGGAGCCCGAAGTTTTTCACCTCAAGCACCGCCGCCCGGAACAACTGTGGATTGCGGGCCTCCAGTTGGGCCTGGAAGAACTCAAGCTTCTTCATTTTGACGCCCTCGATCTCAGCCTCGGCTGCGACCCGCTCGGTGTTTGAAATATGTTCCGCCGTCGAAGTAATCGATGCGACATCCTGGTAGGGCCGCCGCGGCGCGCCGGCGCTACCGGCGCGAGCTTCAAGCGCGGCCAGGCCGCGATGGACAACCAGATCGGCGTAGCGCCGAATAGGGCTGGTGAAGTGCGCGTAGTTATTCTTCGCCAGTCCATAATGGCCGAGCGGCTGCGGCGCGTACCGCGCGCGCTTCAAACTCTTCAAAAGCCCGATCTTCAACGCCTGTTCCTCGGGTTTGCCGCTTAGCGAGGCCAGAAGCCGTTGCAGCTCTTTGCGCTGGCTCACGTCGCCGACTTTGTATCCGTAGCTCAGAATCAGCTCCCGATATTCGGCCAACCGTTCCGGATCCGGATTCTCGTGAACTCGATAAATCGTCGGAACCAGCCGGTTCTTCAATTCCAGAGCAACTGCCTCGTTGGCCGCAAGCATGAATTCTTCGATCAATTGGTGCGATTCATCGTTCTCGATCCGCTCGAGACCGATCGGCTTGCCGGCGGCGTCCAACCGGACCTTTACTTCAGGGAAATCGAGATCGAGCGACCCGTTCCTGAATCGATTCCGGCGAAGCAACGCTGCCAGCTCCCACGCGACGTGGAGGCGGTCCGCCAGTTCATCACGGGGCGGCGCTTTTAGGATGGCGTAGGCCTCCCGATAGGTCAGACGGCGCGCGCTGCGGATAACGGTTTGGGCGAACCGCGCCGCCTTCGTGCGCCCATCCTTCGTAAATTCCAGGAAGACCGAATGGGTAAGTCGGTTAACTTCCGGGTTGAGACTGCAAACACCGTTGCTCAACCGCTCGGGCAACATCGGAATTACCCGGTCTGGCAGGTACACGCTGTTTCCGCGCTTATACGCTTCGCGATCGAGGGCGCTCCCTGGTTTAACGTAGGCCGCGACATCCGCAATATGGACGCCCAGCTGCCAGCCGCCGCCGGGCAACCGCTCCACGTTAATCGCGTCGTCGAAATCACGCGCATCGTCGGGATCGATCGTGACGATGAATTTTGTGCGCAGGTCTTCGCGCCCTTCGAACATTGGCTCGGCCACCGTCTCGGGAATTTGTTCTGCTTCGTCCAAAACCTGCCGCGGGAATTCGGTCGGGAGATGGTACTTCCGGATGATCGAAAGCATGTCCACACCGGGTGCGGAACTCGGCCCGAGGACTTCGACGATCTCCCCTTCCGGATTGACGTGGCGCGATTCCCAATTCTCGAGTCGAACAACAACCTTGTCGCCGCGCGCTGGAGTTTTGGGAAATAACGGAGTGGGCGGGACCTGAACGTAAACGTTGTGGACGATGCGCGGATCGTCGGGCACGACGTAAAAGAAGTTCTTCGATTGCTGGAGCGTGCCGACGATCGAATCGTGCGCTCGCTCGAGAATTCGAATGATTCGGCCCTCCGCTCGATCACGGCCTTTCGATCGCGCATACCCTTCGTCCCGGGTGATTCGGGCCACGACTTTGTCCCCATGCATCGCCGTGCCGGTGTTTTCCGCGGAGATATAGAGGTCCTGTTGTCCCGGCTGCTCCCGTGGGAGGAACGCGAAGCCGGACTGATGAACGCTAAGCGTCCCAGTGACGAGGTCCGCTTCTGCGGGCAGGACGTACCGGTTCTTGCGGATGCGGGCGATGTCGCCTTCACGTTCCATCTCCCGCAGAAGAGCGTTGAGCCCCATTCGCACGCCGCTCTTTCGCCCGAGGACTTTCGCCAACTCTCCTTTGTCGAGCGGCCGATATTTTGGGTCGCGGAGCAATCGCAGGATTTGTTCGCGCAGTTGAGCAACTTCCGGTTTCACAAGATCAGCACTCTCCGCGTGAACTGGATGAGGCACGAGCGGAAAGTTGCTGCTCGAACGCTGTCGCTACAACAAGAGGCGCAGTGTGATAGTCTCAGTGATATGGGGGCGACACTTTGGAAAATCGACGGACGAACCATCGATCTTTCTTCTCGCACCATGATCATGGGCGTCCTCAACGTCACGCCCGACTCGTTCTCTGATGGCGGTCACTTTTTCTCTGCGGAAAAAGCCGTGAATCACGGCATGCGCATGGCAGATGAAGGCGCGAAAATTATCGACGTCGGCGGGGAATCAACCCGACCGGGCGCCGAGCCGGTTTCGGCGGAGGAAGAAATCGACCGTGTGTTGCCGGTGATTACGAAACTGCGCAAGTGCGTTCCGCTCGTCCTGTCGATCGACACAACAAAGACAACGGTCGCAGGCGCGGCTTTGGAAGCCGGCGCCTCGATCATAAACGACGTCACCGGGGGCCGCGGCGATCCGGAAATGTTTGCCCTTGCCGCCGAAAAAAAAGCCGCGCTGATCATTATGCACATGCAAGGCACCCCGCGAACCATGCAAGCCGCGCCCCACTATGACGATGTCGTGGGTGAGGTGGCTGATTTTTTTCGACAACAATATGAGCGCGCCCTAGAGTGCGGCGTTGATTCGATGGCCATCGCGTTTGATCCGGGGATCGGGTTCGGGAAAACGGTGGAGCATAATCTCGCGTTGCTCGCCCATCTCGACCGTCTCCGGGTGGATAATCGACCCCTGGTGGTCGGTGTCTCGCGCAAATCGTCCCTTGGCAAGATGATCGGGTCGAACGCGATGGAGGACCGCCTGGCGCCGACAATCGCGTTTACCTCGATGCTCCGAGAAAGGGGCGCGAATGTTTTGCGCGTTCATGACGTCAAAGAAAACGTGGCGGCCTTACGGGTCACCGAAGCGCTTTTGGAAGCGGCCAAATGATGCAGCAAATCCTTCAATTCTGGATGGAGCGTTGGCGCAGTCTCTTCGAGATTGTGTTGCTCAGTGTAGGAATCTATTACGGTTACCTGTATTTCCGCGGCACGCGCGGCGCGAAAGTCCTGACCGGGCTGGCCATCGTTTTCCTTACCCTGACGCTGATCTCCCAGTTGCTGAACCTCGTGGTAATCGGTTGGATTATCCGGAGTTTCTCCGTCTTCCTCGCTGTCGCCCTGGTGGTAATATTCCAGCCGGAATTACGGCGTGGTCTCGCCGAACTGGGCGGTCATCCGATCTTTTCCCTGACCAGCGAGAAACGGGAAACCGTCCACGACATTGCCGAAGCCGTCACCCAGCTGGCGAACAAACAGTTCGGAGCGCTCATCGCGATCGAGCGGGATACTTCGATCAGGGTTTACGAAGAGACCGGCGTCGTGATCGATTCGCATTTTTCCGTCGAGCTGCTCCTCACGATATTTCATCCGAAAGCCGCTGTGCACGATGGGGGCGTCATCATCCGCAACGGCCGGATCGCCGCGGCTGCCTGCATCTTTCCGGTCAGTCAGCGTGAGACCCTTGACCGTAGCCTCGGCTTGCGCCATCGCGCCGGCCTCGGCATCACGGAGGAATCGGACGCCATTGCCGTCATCGTCTCGGAAGAAACAGGCGGCATCTCGATCTGTCAGCGCCGGCGGATCGAGCGGGGATTTACTCCGGAAACTTTCCGCAAACGAATCGGCGAACTGTTGCTGCAAGGCGCTTATGAAGAAACTGATCCTGAACAACTGGCGCGCGAAGTTGATCTCGCTCCTGCTCGCGACGACGCTCTGGTATCTGATCAAGAAGAACGTCGGAACGACACTCTCGCCGTTTGAGTCCCCGATCGAGCTGAGCGCGCCGGAGCGGCGCTAGCTCTGTGTTCTAGCGCAGGAACCGGGCAAGGTTTTCTTCTTCCCAGCGGCGCGCTCGGCGGTATCCGGGGAATTGACGCTCGCGCTCGTAGAAACGCTCCGTGTGCACCCGTCGGCGACCGCCCGCTCCAGCTTCGTCTGGCACCACCGCGTGCAGCATCTCGTGGTACAGAATGTATTGGAGGAACCAGCGCGGCACGAACGGCTGATCGAGCAGGGGATTAATCCGAATCACCCGGTCTTCTTCCTGGATTGTACCGAAAATGAAATATTCCTTCGGCCGGCGCTTCCGTTTCCTCCCCCACATCACCTTGTAATTGCGGAGTCGCCCCCGGAAGAAGCGTTGGTTAAGACGGTCGAAATTCTCCCGAAGGTCGAAGTATTTCCCTTCGTGCTGCAAATTGAGCTGCCGTTGCATTGGCAACTTTGGGTGGGCGATTTTCCGTTTCGTTTTCTTTGCCATGTTCGTCCCTCTAATAAACGCCCCTTGGTGTAGTAAGGGATTTTATCGGGCTGGATGAGCGTTCACAAGTGGCGCCGGAGAATATTTTTTCCAGCGGTTAAACCACAATCTATAAATAGTTTACGTGTGATAAGTTGTTCCGTTATGGCTGTGAAAAGCGTTTCCGGCGCCGGTTGCCGGATTCCCGATTTACGTGCCTTCCGAGTGCGCGTATAGTCCGCCGCGCCCCAATTCGACCATGACTCCCTTCCTGAGAAAGCTGCTCGGCATGAATTGGCTGTTGCTCGTGACGATGCTCGCGCTGGCGATCTTCGGCGTCGTTGCGATCTACAGCGCGACCTACATGCGGGAGGACTCCATCGCCGGCGAGTTCTGGCGGAAACAAGCCAACTGGGTCGCGGTGGGCTTCCTCGCCTTCGTCGTGACGAGCCTTATCGATTACCGGTGGATTCGGTGGGGTGCGCTCCCCATGTATCTGGCGGGCATCGTTTTTCTGGTCCTGACGAAGTTCTTTGGGACTAAAGTTTACGGCTCGCGGAGCTGGCTTCACCTCGGCCCGCTAAATTTCCAACCGGCGCAGTTGGCGGTTATCGCCGGGATCATGGTCCTTGCGCTGTTTTTGAGTCATTCACAGTTTCGGGACATGCACCCAATGCTGCGACTCTTGCTCTGCGGCGTGATCGTGGGCGCACCGTGCCTGCTGATCCTGATGCAACCCGACCTTGGCATGACCATCATCTGGGGCCCGGTCCTCCTCGCGTTGCTTTTCGTCGGCGGCTTACCCCTGCGTTATCTCATCTGCATCATCCTGCTGGTCGTCGGAGTTATTCCGCTTGCGATCAATCTCGCTTTGAAGCCGTATCAAATGGAGCGGATCACGGCGTTCATCAATCCCGAGATCGATAAACAAGGAGCAGCCTGGGCGATCAACCAGTCGCTCATTGCGATCGGCTCCGGGGGCTGGTCCGGCAAAGGATTCAAAGCGCCGAATACCCAGATCGAGATGGGGTTTCTGCCTTCGACCGCCGTGCACAACGACTACATCTTTTCCGCCATCGGCGAGCAATGGGGCTTCGTCGGCGGCATGTTCCTGATCGGGGCCTTTGCCTTGCTTCTGTTGACGTGTCTGTTTGTGGCTTTCTTCGCAGGCGATCAATTTGGGTTACTCCTCGTGATAGGAATCACGTCGCTCATCTTCACGCATATTTTCCAAAACGTCGGAATGACCATCTCGCTGCTTCCGATCACTGGCGTGCCGCTGCCGCTGATCAGTTATTCAGGCTCATTTGCGTTGATCATCATGTTCGGGTTGGGGATCGTGAACAGCGTTTGGATTCACCGAAGAGAGATTGTGGAGCGCTAGGACGGCTGGCTGCGGTTTACATTCCCCGCCGCGCCTCGTAACATTCGCGGCGCGAGATGGAGACGGATTACAAAGTCAGGCTCGAAGTCTTCGAAGGGCCGCTCGACCTCCTCCTTTACCTTATCAAGCGGGATGAGATCGATATCTACGACATCTCGCTCGAGCGAATCACAAAGCAGTATCTGGAATATCTCCAAGCCTTCAAAGAGCTGAATATCGACGTCGCCGGCGAGTTCATCGTCATGGCCGCCAACCTGATTTACCTGAAAAGCCGGAGCCTGTTGCCGGTCGATCAGCAGCCTCCGGACGAAGAGGCCGAGGAAGATGACCCCCGGTGGGACCTCATTCGCCAGCTAATCGAATACAAAAAGTTCAAAGAAGCCGCCGAGCATCTCCAGACGCGGGCGCTCGAACAGGAGCGAATATTCGCCCGTGCCGGACTGGCCGTCGCTGATTTCGCGAGCGCGCCATTGCCGCTCGGTGAGGTCGGCATCTTCCAGCTGATTAACGCCCTCCAGACTGTAATCAAGCGCGTCGAGGCCCGTGAAGACCTGCGTGAGGTTTTCGGCGAGCACTACACGGTGTCGGACAAGATCGAATCCATTCTCCGGCAGATCGCGGGGGGCACCGCGCTGAAGTTCTCCGAGTTGTTTGCGCGTATGGCTTCGCGAGTCGAGATCGTGGTGACGTTCCTGGCGCTGCTCGAGCTGATCCGGTTGAAACAGGTCCGGGCGACCCAGGTGAGCCCGTTCGAGGAAATCGAGATCGCGCCGGCGACTCTGAATTAAACTACGAACGGTTCGATGGCGCGCATCTTGATCGCCGGTTGCGGTTATGTCGGCGCCGCGGCTGGGGCTCGTTTTCACGGGGAGGGCTGGGAGGTGGAAGGTTGGACCGGAACGTTGGAGACAGCGGCAAAGCTCTCTCTCCAGCCATTCGCGGTGCGCGCCGTGGACATAAGCAACAGTGGCGCGGTTTCCACCTCCGCGGGTAAGTTCGATGTTGTCATCCATTGCGTCAGCTCGCGCGGCGGGACTGAAGAGGAGTATCGCGCTCTCTACCTGGAAGGCGCAAAGAACCTGCTGCGGCGTTTCCCCGAGGCGACCGTGATCTTCACTGGCAGCACAAGCGTGTACGCGCAAACCAATGGCGAGATTGTGGACGAGACGAGCCCGGCCAAACCCCTGCACGAAAAAGGGAAGATCCTGCGCGCAACAGAAGAGACGGTCCTCGCCGCGCGCGGAATTGTGGCCCGGCTCGGTGGTATTCATGGTCCGGGGCGCTCACATTTTCTGTCTCGGTTTCTCGAGGGCGGCTCGATCGGGGGGGGCAACGACAACCGTTTCATCAACCAGATCCACCGCGACGATATCGTCGAAGCGATGGTTATCCTGGCCAATCGGGAAGCGGAATGCCCAGGCGAAATTTACAACGTTGTTGCTGATGAGCCTGTCACGGCGCGCGAGGCTTATGAATGGTTGTGCAAGCGGCTGGAAAAGCGCGGGGCAAAGGTTGCCGAGGGTGGGAAACAATCGAGGCGCGGCGAGACTAATAAGCGAGTGAGCAATCGCAAACTGAAGGAACTCGGCTGGCGCCCGCTCTACCCGACTTTCGAGTCGGCCATGACGAAAAGTATTTTGCCCAGCTTTGGTTTTTAAGCCGGTGGTGGCCAGGACGATGCCGGTATGGAAGCTGCTAAAAAATTCCCATGCGGTATATCAAACTCAGCGGCCGCGAAGCGACGGTTGTGCGCGCGATTGGATTTGCCGAGCCGATGATGGGCGCTGAGCTCCAAGACACTGTTCACATGGACGTCGAGGATGTGACCGACACCCTCAATAGCTTAATGTCGGCCGGATTTGTAGAGTCGGTCCCTTACTACGAAGAAGTTCAAATGGCGGAGATGCCGGTCACAGCTTTCGAGCTGAACCCCGCTTACGTTCACGAGCTCCGGCAGGCGCTCTACCGGCGGTAATTTCACTGCTCACCGACATTGCGGGATGCAATGGACGCCGTGGCCGCCGATGCCGCGCTAGTTCCATGACCGCGCTGACCGAATAATTGCCGGATCACTTCTTCTACGGGTAACTCCTGCACGTTGATATCGACCACTGCGCATTCGGCCAGAACTTGACGGCAGGTTTCAGTGACCCTGGCCCGCGGCACTTTCAGCTGAACCGAAACCGCCGTCTTTTGAATGACTTCGCCGAGGGAAGCGAAGTCGTGTTCGACGGGGGCCTGAAAGGTGAGGCTAATAATTTTATAACCGGAAAACCGGTCGATGATCGAGTCGAGCGGGCCATCGAAGAAGATATTGCCGTGATCGATAATAATAACCCGGTCGCACAGCTCTTCGATGTCCTGCATGTAATGGCTGGTCAGCATGGTCACGATCCGGTGCTCGGAGTTGTAGAGCCGCAGAAATTCGCGGACCCGCTTCTGACTGACGACATCGAGTCCGATGGTGGGCTCATCGAGGAAAAGGACTCGCGGCTCGTGAATCAGCGCGGAGATCAGCTCCATTTTCATGCGTTCGCCTAGTGACAGCTCGCGCACCATCACATTCATCTTGTCCTGAACATCGAGAAGCTCGGCCAGCCCCTGAACGACTTTTTTAAAGCGGCCGCGCTCGATGCCGTAGATCGCGCGGTTCAGCTCGAGGGATTCCTGGGCGGGCAAGTCCCACCAGAGCGCGTTTTTCTGTCCCATGACCAGGCTGAATTGGCGCTTCATCTCGTTGCTTCTCTCCCAAGGGACGAAGCCGAGCACCTCCGCTTCGCCCGAGGTCGGGTTAAGCAACCCTGACAACATCTTGAGCACCGTCGTCTTGCCCGCTCCGTTCGGGCCCAGAAAGCCAACGAGCTCTCCCTCTTCTATGTTGAAAGAAACGCCGTCGGCCGCGCGAATGTCGTCGTACTTCCGACGGAGCAGCCCCTTTATCGACCCGCGAAGGCCGCCCTCCTTCCGATACGTGCGATAAATCTTGGTCAGGCCCCGCGCCTCGATCGCGCTCATGGTTGAAGCGGAATCATGTATTCGTCTTTTGGGAAGACGTCGGAATTCAGGTCGGGCTTGACCATTCCCACGGTTTCCGGCGAATAGCGCTGGAATTTTCCGGTGACGAGGTTTTCGATGAGAGGCTGGATGTCGGACCGGAGACGTGCGTAATGCATGCTCGTGAAAGGATCCTCGAGCCGGCGGAGGATTTCCTCGGGCTCCGTCACAATACGCTGCTGGCCGCCGATCGCGACGCCGTCGACCACGATCGTGTGTGGAAAGGCGGCCAGAAAAGAGGCCAGCACGCGATTCGTCGGAGCCCAGGAAACGGCGATCCCACCCGGCTTCAGCCTGGCCTTGAGCATATGAAAGTATTCGGACGAATAAAGATTGCCCGAGTATGCGCTATTTGGACGCAGGGCATCAGCTTCGATTACGTCGTACCGCTGGCTGGTGTGGAGAAGGTGGGCTCTGCCATCGGTGAAGAGCCAGCGCACCCGGTTATCGCCGAGCAGATGATGCAGGGCCGAATACGTGGAGCGCGCAGCGAGTTGCTTTAGGTTCTGAAACGCAGGCTCTACGATTTCGATGCAAGTCAGCTGCCGTGTATGCGGGCTGGCTGCCAGGGCGTAAACCGTATCGCCCGACCCGAGACCGATGACAGCGACATCCTCTGGCCGGTCATGCAGGAGAACCCCGAACATCCCGATTTGAGTGTGAACTCCGCCATAGGGAAGCCAGCTTTGCCCGATTCCGTTGCTAAACACCCAGACGAAGGATTCATCTTTTCCCAGTCGCTCGATTGGGCCCTTTAAGACCGCTAAACCCGATGCTCCCTCGCGCACGATGATCCCCTCCGGGTTGGTCCCATGCAGTTTGGCCCAAAGCGTTTCAGGCAGGGGAAATTTCCACGCGATCAGGCCCACCAAAACAAAAGCAACCACCAGGGCGATGCTTCGAATCAGACGGCCGAGGCGCATCTGGCTGATGGCAAGGAAAAGGAAAATTCCGCCCAGAACGACGAGGAATTTCAAAGTGCCGGAACTGCCCACCCACTGGAGCAACGCCCAGCCCACCACCAGCGCCCCGAGCATGGAGCCTCCGATATTCATGGTCTGCAGCCAACCAACCCGCCGGCCGAGCAGGGCAGGATTATTTTGCACCAATTTTTGCAACACCGGGAAGCTTAGCCCCATCAGGATGGTGGACGGAACGATCAGCGCGGCCGGGATACCGAGATAAATAAGCAGGATCAAACGTGCGTTGTCCCAATGCTCCGGCGGAAGCGTCGCCCCCAAAAACCACCCGGTCAGAGCGGTGAGGATGTCAGCAGCGTTGACCGGCTCGTAACTGCCGAGGTATCCCCAGAGTGATTGAAGAAATGGCTGGCTATCAACGTTGCTGATCAACGCCATGAAGGCGAGCGCGGTGTAAAGGGGAACCACGCTTTGAAGCACGAGAAACACCGCCGCCGGCTGCCGAACCCGTCGGGCCAGCGGGACGCCGGCGATTACCCCCACGCCAAGCCCTGCCAGAAACACCGCGAGTAAGGTTGGGAAAGTGAACGACGTTGATTTTTGCAGAATTCCCAGGAGTCGGAACCAGACGATCTCCAGCGAGAGCGCGATGAAGCCGGAAAGGGCATAGAGAAACATCCAGGTGCGGACTGAAAATCTCGCGCCAGGTCCGGGAGCAGTCGCATCCGACTCAGCCGCTGATACCTCTGTCCTGTTCTTTGACCAGCGCCACACCAGGACAGCGCTGAGAGCGCACGCTGCGTTTAACGCCGCGCCTATCTGCAGGATCTCCGGAAACGTGTAATGGCGCATCAGGACCCACGGCGTCACCAGCGCGCCGATTGCGGCGCCCAGGGTATTAACGCCGTAAAGATAGCCGACCACGGACGAGGCCGCTTCGATCCTGAAGGTAAGCGTCTTCGCCAGCAGCGGCAGGGTCAGGCCCATGCAGAATGTGGGAAGCAACAGGCTGATGAAGAGAACGGCAGGTAAAAGCAACGGTGAATGGCCGAGCGCGTGCCATTTCAGATAGAGGAGATCGTAGTAGAGCCACTTACTTCCGAGGGCAAAGACAGCGATACCCCCTTCCGCCAGAGCAAAGGCCAGGAGGCGGCGGCTGCTGGACAATCGATCGGCCAGTTGTCCGCCAACGAGACTCCCGCATCCCAGCCCGCCCATGAAGGCGGCGACAGTGATTGTGACCGAGTACACGTCTACCCCGGAAAAGAAACCGAGCAGACGCTGCCAGATCGTCTGGTAAAGCAGGGCGGAAAACCCCGACGCGAAAAACAACAGCAGGACGAAAGCGAGAATCCCGGAGCGCTGCGAACGAGACGCCATGCCCGGGTCGCGGTCAGGCGGCGCTCGGCTGGACTGTTGCGCCCTTTTTCTTCAAGAGCGGCAGCACCTTTTCAACGAGAGCGTCAGCTGTAAGTCCGTGCTTCTTGCGCAGGATTGGGATGGTCCCGTGTTCGATGAATTGATCCGGCCAGCCGATTCGAACGACCGGCGTATTGATCATCTGTGAATGCAGATGCTCCATGACGGCGCACCCGAAGCCATTGTGCAAAACGTGGTCTTCGATTGTGCACACGACCTCGACGCTACGCGCGAAAAATTCGAGCGTGCCACTGTCGATTGGCTTGATCCATCGCGGATTGACCAGCGCCACCGAGATTCCCTGTTCCTCCAGCTTCTTTGCGGCTTCCTCGCCGACTTCGAACATGTTGCCGAGGCCAAAGATGGCCACGTCGCGCCCGTGCTTCACAACTTCGGCTTTTCCGATCTCGAGAAGTTTTGGTGAAGATTTGGGAACGGCGCCGGTCCCCGCTCCACGCGGGTAACGGATGGCGATCGGGCCGGAATCGTGATTAGCCATCGTCCAAAGCATGTCGATGAATTCATCTTCATCCTTCGGTTGCATGTGGACGATGTTGGGGACGTGCCGGAGGTAACCGATATCGAATAAGCCGTGGTGGGTTGGCCCATCGTCCCCGCTTAAGCCGGCCCGGTCCATACAGAGCGCAACGTTCAGGTTTTGGAGCGCGATGTCGTGAATGATCATGTCATACGCGCGCTGCATGAACGTGGAATAAATAGTCAAAAACGGTTTCAGGCCCTGGGTGGCGAGACCGCAGGCGAAAAGCGCTGCGTGTTCTTCCGCAATGCCCACGTCGAAGTAGCGCGTGGGATGTTGCGCCTGGAAGAACCCGAGGCCGGTCCCGCTCGGCATGGCAGCGGTGATCGCGACAATCTTCTGGTTCGAGTCGGCAAACTTGGCGAGCGTTTTGCCCATGAGCTCAGAGTAGGTGGGCGTGGGAGCGGGCGCGGTCTCGCCACTCTCGATTTTGTACTTCCCGAGGCCGTGAAACTTGTCCGGCTTCGCTATGGCTGGCTCGTAACCCTTTCCTTTTTTGGTCAGGATATGGAGCAACACAGGCTCATCCTGGGTTTTGAGAAATTCGAAGGTTCGAATCAGAAGCGGAATGTCATGGCCATCGATCGGGCCGTAGTAGCGGAGCCCTAGCTCCTCGAAAATTACGCTCGGCACGAGCAGGTTTTTGACGCCCTCCTCGACGCGGTGAGCGAACTCGACGGCGCTTTTGCCGGCAATCGCTTCGATGAACCGCCGCGCTTTGTCATGCAGTCCGGCGTAGGTGGGATTCGCGACAATATTGTTTAGGTAGCTGGCGATCGCCCCGACGTTCTTGGCGATGGACCATTCATTATCGTTGAGGACGACAATGAAGCGGCGGGTCTGGGATTTCGCGTTGTTGAGTGCCTCGTAACTGATCCCGCAGGTCAAGGCTGCGTCCCCCGCCACCACGACGACGTTCTCGTTTCCGCCGCGGAGGTCGCGTCCAACCGCCATCCCAAGGCCGGCCGAGATGGCCGTGCCGGCATGCCCGGCCCCATAACAATCGTGCTCGCTCTCTGACCGGAGAAGGAACCCGTTTAGCCCCTGGTATTGCCGCATCGTTCCGATTCGATCGAGGCGGCCGGTAAACATTTTATGGACGTAACCCTGATGGCTGACATCAAAGATAAAGCGGTCCCTCGGAGTTTCGAAGACTCTGTGAAGCGCAATGGTGAGCTCGACGACACCGAGGTTCGGGCCGAGGTGTCCCCCGGTCTGCGAAAGAACGTTGATCAGTTCCTCGCGGACTTCGTGTGCCAGTTGCGGCAGGTCTGTTTCCCCCAGCTTTTTGATGTCGGCCGGCGAACGTATTCCGTCCAGCAGCCGCGCCGCCGTGGCTGGCTCAGAAGAGTCTGATTTCGTCATCCTTGTTTGTTCCTGTTTCTTCGCGTGCTGAAAGCGGCTCGGGCTCGGCAGCGGCCTCGAAGTCCTTCACCACCGGTTTCCCGGTGTTGTTTCGGGTAATAATTTCGATCCGTTGCTCCGCGCTGGCCAGCCGTTCCTGGCAGACCTTCACCAGCTTCATTCCTTCTTCGTAGCGAACGATCAATTCTTCCAGCATCATTTTGCCCGACTCCATCTGTTCGACGATTTCTTCGAGCCGATCCATGGCTCCTTCAAAATTCGAGGGAGCCTCGGCCTTCTTTGGGGCGGAAGACATGTTCGGGCAATTAAGCATCAGGCGGGGCGGATAAAAAGCGCGACTTCTGGTGGCCCGGTGTGTTTCATAGGCGGGGATTGTGGCCGGGCTGTCGCAAACGCAGCCTATGGAATGGTTTATTTCCTGCTCACTTCGCGCGCACAAATCACCCGCCGCCTCAGCCCCACTGAGTTTCTCCTGCGGCCACGAATCCCGAGACATATGAGACATTTTTCCCGGTGGGCAGGAGGCGTTGTTGCGACTTTTGCCATTCTATTAGTCGGCGCTCACTCGGCCCGCGCAATATCGAGCGCGGTCAACCTGTCCACCCGAATGGTCGTGCAATCCGGCGACAATGTTCTCATTGGGGGTTTCATCGTTTATGGGAGTGGCCAAAAGAACATAGCGTTGCGGGCCCTTGGACCTTCGCTGCCAGTGAGCGGCAAACTCGCCGATCCGGTGGTTGAATTGCACGACGCCACCGGTGCGGTCGTGGCATCGAACGATAACTGGCGCGGCACCCAACAAGACGCGCTTATTGCGGCCGGTCTCGCTCCCGCGAACGATCTCGAAGCGGCCGTGATTGCGTCGATCAGTCCTGGCGCGTACACGGTGGTCGTCAAAGGCGTTGACAGCGGGACCGGCGTCGGGTTGATGGAAATTTACGACCTCGATCCGGAGGGCGCCCCGGCCCGCCTCGCGAACATTTCTACTCGGGGCAACGTTTTGACCGCCGACAACATCATGATCGGTGGGTTCATTGTGCGGGGCGACAGCGGCAAGCGCATGCTGATGCGGGCGCGCGGTCCTTCGCTCTTTCTCAACGGTGCACCTATAGCGGGCCGTTTGGCGAACCCGGCCATGGAGCTGCGCGACTCGAACGGCGCGCTTCTGAGAGCCAACGACAATTGGCGGAGCGAGCAACAGGCTGAGATTGCCGCGAGCTCGATCGCCCCAACCGATGACAACGAGCCGGCCATCGTCTCTACGTTAACCCCGGGCAGCTATACCACGATCGTGCGTGGCGCGAACAACAGCACGGGAATCGGGCTCGTGGAGATGTACGACCTGGACCAACCGCCGAGCGTGGATGGTTCCACGCTTTACGTTACCGAATTGCGGCCACAGGGGTCCGCGAATTCGCAAGGTTCAGGCAGCGCTACCTTGCGCCTCGCTGCCGACGGCAAATCGGCGATTCTCGCCTTCACCTATTCTAATCTGACGGGGCCCGTCAGTGGAATGCACATTCACGCCGGGGACGGCAGCATCATTTTTGATATCGACGACGCGGCGCCCCAGCCCGACGGCACCCTGATCTGGGTTTTCGTTCCTGTCGGATCCTTCACCGTGGAGGACATCGTCAACCAAATCCGGAACGGTCAGGCTTATATCAATATCCACACCGGGCTTTACCCGGCCGGGGAGATAAAAGGTTTTTTCCACCTTTCCACGGGTGCTCAAACAGCACCGGTCCCAACGCCCCCACCAGCGCTGCCGCCTGGGCCGCCAACGCTTGCCGCCGCCGGGCGGTTCCTTTCTCAGGCGACCTTCGGTGCGACCGAAACCTTGATCGCGCAAGTTCAAAACGAGGGCTACGACGCCTTTCTCAACAACCAGTTCTCGGCCCCGATCTCCTCGCATCTGACCTTCGTCGACGCAGCCCTCGGCGCCTTGCCGTCCCCATCGCCGAGCGCCACACCAAACCAGCCCACGCTAACAATGACAAACGACGCCTGGTGGACGCGGGCGGTCTCCGGCCCGGACCAGCTGCGCCAGCGGGTCGCGTTCGCGTTAAGCGAGCTGCTCGTCGTGTCGGCTACGGGTAGCGAACTCGGAAATAGGCCTTTCGCGCTGCCTGCGTATTACGACGTCCTGGTTCGCAACGCCTTTGGGAATTATCGCCAGCTCCTTGAAGACATCACTCTCAATCCGGCAATGGGCGCGTATTTGAACATGCTCCAGAACGACAAGGCGAACGCGAGCCGGACCCGGTTGCCTAACGAGAACTACGCGCGCGAATTGATGCAGCTTTTCTCGATCGGACTCTACACCTTGAATGTCGACGGGAGTCTCACTCTCAGTTCCACCGGATTCCCGATCGCGACCTATGGGCAGGACGCCGTTCTGGGCACCGCCGCGGTTTTGACCGGATGGACGTACGCTCAACCCGGCGTCGGCACGCCCCTCTTCCGTCCACCCATTCAGAATTGGCGTGAGCCGATGATCAATATCCCGACCCGGCATGAAACTGCGGCCAAGACGATCTTGAACGGTGTAATTGTTCCTGCGAACCAGACGGCCGCGCAGGATCTTAAACTAACTCTGGACACGATTTTCAATCACCCGAACGTCGGACCTTTTGTTGCCAGGCATTTGATTCAGCGGCTCGTCACGAGCAATCCAAGCCCGGGCTACGTCTATCGCGTGGCTTCTGTCTTTAATGACAACGGGCAGGGGGTTCGCGGCGATCTGCGCGCGGTCGTGCGCACGGTCCTGATGGATTATGATGCACGAGTCGGATTTCCTCTGGCGCAAGGCGCCGGTCACCTCCGCGAACCGGTCGTTCGCGTGACCAGCCTTTTGCGTGCTTTCAATGCGACTTCTCCAACCGGCTTTTATTCCGTGCGTAACGCAAATGCGAATCTCGCGCAGGAGGCAATGCGTTCGCCCACCGTCTTCAATTTCTTCAGCCCGGATTATTCCGCGCCAGGCGCGATCGCGGCTGCAGGCCTGAAGAGCCCCGAATTCGAAATCACGACTGAAACGACCGTGATTACGGTCACGAATTTCCTCCGAACCGCGGTCAATACCGGCCTCGGACCTTCGACGAACAGGATCAGCCTCAATATCTCCGCGGCCCAGGCCCTCGCCTCGAATCCGACCGCACTGGTCGATCACCTTAATTCGTTGCTCATGGCCGGGAGCATGTCGCCGAACATGCGAACCGTCCTGATCAACGCGGTGACCCAAATCCCGGCGACTAACACCCTCGAACGAACTCGGACCGCCATTTACCTGGTCATCAATTCGCCGGAATTCGTCGTGGACAAATAAGTATGACTTCGCCTACTCGCCGCACCTTCATTCGCCAGGCTGCCTGCGCCGCTCTGACAACGTCCGGGCTTCTCAGCACCATTCTGGATCTTCGCCGCCTGAGTGCGGCGCCTCTCGACACGACCGACTACAAAGCCCTCATTTGCCTTTTCCTATACGGAGGTAACGATGCAAACAACGTCATCGTCCCCCGCGACACGAGCGGTTACGCCTCTTACGCCGCGGCCCGGGGAGCCCTCGCCATTCCGCAGGCATCCCTCCTTCCGCTCACCTTGCAAAACGGGGACGGCCGGGACTTCGGTTTTCACCCGAATCTGCGCGAGCTGCAGGCGCTGTTTAACCAGGGGAAACTCGGTCTCGTCGCGAACGTTGGGACTTTGGTCGCACCGATCACGCGGGCCCAGTATTTGGCTGGCGGTGCCGCGGTCCCGCCCCAGCTGTTTTCTCATTCAGATCAATCGGTCCAATGGCAAACATCTGTCCCCGATCAAATTTCGAAAACAGGGTGGGGAGGACGAATGGCGGACAGACTGCAATCTCTGAACGCCGGTTCGAAGATTTCCCTGTCTATTTCGATCGCCGGCACGAACACCTTTGAGGTCGGGAACACCGTTCTTCCCTATATCGTTTCCCCGAACGGCAGCATCGGCCTCGCCGGATTCGATGGGAGCGCGAATGCCAACATTCGGCTTCAGGCCTTCAAGGACTTGCTCGCACTGCCTCACAATAACCTGTTCGAACAGGCCTACTCCGATACCGTCTCCCGCTCGATCGCGGCCAACGAGCTCCTGACTTCGGCTCTCGCTGGCGCTCCGGCTTTCCAAACACCGTTTCCGACGACGAATCTGGGCTCGCAGTTGAATATGATCGCGAAGCTCATTGGGGCTCGGACAAATCTGAGCATGCAACGGCAGATCTTTTTCTGTTCGGTCGGCGGTTATGACACCCACGGTGATCAGCTGACCGGGCAGGCTAATCTGCTTACGGAATTGAGCCAGGCGCTCAATGCGTTTTACGCGGCAACTGTCGAGTTGGGAGTTGCCCAGCAGGTCACAACCTTCACGGCCAGTGATTTCGGGCGAACTTTCCCAACCAATGGGACCGGCTCCGACCATGGCTGGGGGAGTCACCAATTTGTCCTCGGTGGCGCCGTCCAAGGCGGCCGGTTGTTCGGAACCTTTCCGACCCTGGCCGTGAATGGCCCCGATGATACCGGACAAGGCCGCTGGATCCCGACAACTTCCGTCGACGAATTTTCGGCGACTCTTGCCACTTGGTTTGGCGTGAGTGCCTCCGATCTGGCGACTGTTCTGCCGAATATCGGTCGTTTCGCCCGTCCAAACCTCGGCATCTTCGCGTAATTCGGGCGATCCGCCCGACGAGGAGTGGAGGTGTAGTCATGCTATCGGCCGCTCCGCCGCTGGCATATCCGATGCTTGGTAGGCCCGAGACCGATGACCTTCCTGAAAAAAATCCTTCTGGTTGATCATGAGCCGAAAGTGACTGCGCTCGTGAGGCGGGCCCTCGAGAGCACCGGTCACTTTCTGGTCAAAGTCGAATCTGACGTGCGGCTGGCCCAGCATGCTGCTCCGTGGTTCCGCCCCGATCTTGTTCTGCTTGATGCTGCGCGAACTTCGGAGGGCGAACAGGTGAATCGCCAGCTCCAATCGGAGCCCGCGCTGAAGGACACACCGTTTCTGTATCTGAGTGGCAATCCTACCGCCGAAAAGAAGGTCATGACCGGCGGATTTCTGAGTGGTTACAGCTTCCTCGCCACGGCCGTGACCCTGGATGACCTGGTTCGGTTCGTCGAAGAAATGGTCACTCCGGCGAAAGCGCCGGTCCGTGTCGTTAAGGCGAGCCGCTCCGCTCGCGCCTAACCAATTTGCTGCCGGTAACCGGCTGCGTCCTTCAGCTGCTGCACGCCGTCTGGCGCGTCCATCTTGATTATAAAAATCCAGCCTTCGCCGAAGGGATCGGTATTGATCAGGGCAGGGTTTCCTTCCAACGCGTTGTTTACTTCGACGATTGTCCCGCTCACCGGGGCGTAGATGTCGCTGGCGGCCTTGACCGACTCTACGACCGCGATCTGTCCCTTGGCTGTCGCTTTCGCGCCGATCTTCGGAAGCTCGACGTAAACCACGTCGGTCAGCTCTGCCTGGGCGTGATCCGTGATCCCGACCCGCGCGTTCTCACCTTCCACGCGTACCCATTCGTGAGACTCTGCGTAGCGAAGATCGTCTGGAACATTCATGATTTTTTGTAGAGCGGTTTTTTCTCGATTAATGCCGGAAGCTTGCGGTCGCGGATCTCGATCTCGATCTCCGTCCCCGGCTTGGCCTGGTCGGATGCAACGTAGGCCATTCCGATCCCTTCGTTCAAGCTCGGCGAAAGACTGCCGCTCGTGACTTCTCCGATCTGTTTGCCGTCCCTCCAAACAGGGTAGTGCGGTCGAGGCGGCGGTCCTTTGCTCTTCATGCGGAAAGCGACCAGCCGGTTCGCAGTCCCATTCGCCTTCGCGTCGAGCAACACTTCGCGACCGATGAATCTCTCCTTCTTCAGGTCCACGAAGAATCCCAGCCCCGCTTCGATGGGATTGCGTTCCGGCGAAAGATCGGAGCCGTTGAGCGGGTAACACATCTCCAACCGCAAGGTGTCACGTGCCCCGAGTCCGCACGGGCGAATGCCCAGCTCTCGTCCGGATTCCAACAATCCCCTCCAGACCATCGCGGCGTCGCGCGCCGGGAAAAATGCCTCCACTCCGTCTTCGCCAGTATAGCCGGTCCGGGCAATCGTTATTTTCGTGCCGCAACACTCGAAGTTCTTTATTTGGTTTCGTGCCGGAAGCTCCGCACCGTCGCCCAGAATTGGACCCAGCAGTTCGGCCACGCGCGGGCCCTGGATCGCCAGACCGCCAAAATCGGTGCTGCGATTCTCCAGCGTCGCTTTATCGCGGCGATGACTTTCGAGCCACTCGAAGTCCTCGTCGGTTCGTGAAGCATTAACGACAAGCAGATAGGTTTCCGGCGCAATCCGATAAACAATCAGGTCGTCGATGATGCCGCCCCGATCATTGAGG
>DATLNB010000017.1:0-8615 GCA_035536995.1 Chthoniobacterales bacterium
GCAATGGAGCAATGGAGCAATGGAGCAATGGAGCAATGGAGCAATGGAGCAATGGAGCAATGGAGCAATGGAGCAATGGAGCAATGGAGCAATGGAGCAATGGAGTAATGGAGTAATGGAGTAATGACCAGGATCTCGTGGTGTTCCAATACTCCACTACTCCAAAACTCCATTACCCCATTCCCTTGGCGGCGCTTGCAGACCCGCTCGGTGCGTTCGACCTTTGCCCGCCATGATCCGCCGCGCGATTTATCCCGGAAGCTTCGATCCGGTGACGAATGGACATCTCGACGTAATCGAGCGCGCCCGGAAACTATTCGACGAGCTGATCGTGGCCGTGGCGCACAACGACCAGAAGCATCCCCTCTTTTCCCTCGAAGAACGGCTGGCCCTTTTGCGCAGCACGATCGGCGAATCGAAAAACGTGGAAGTAGCTCCGCTCCCTGGCCTCCTGGTCGATTTCGCCGTGAAGCGCGAAGCCACTGCGGTCATCCGCGGTCTGCGCGCGATTTCCGATTTCGAATTCGAATTTCAAATGGCGCTAATGAACCGAAAACTCGAATCGAGCGTCGAAACGATTTTCCTGATGCCGAAAGAAGAATACACGTACTTGAGCTCGCGAATCGTGAAAGAGATCGCGCGCCTCGGCGGCGAGGTTAGCGGGTTCGTCCCGGCCGCGGTTGCCGAAGCACTGGCGCGCAAAATGACGAAGCGCGAATGACGAATGTCGAAAGAATGACAAAGCCCGATACCCGAATTCTCCCGGGGTTCGTCATTCGTCTTTTTTTTCATGAAAATCCATCTCCGACAAATCCAAGCTGAGGGCCTCCACCTCGAAGGGGAGGAGGACTTCCCGGTGCCGGATCTCGCGGCTGAAGGGGTTACCTGCACCGGTCCCCTGCGGTATTCGCTCGATGCCGGAGTCTCGGAAGGCTCTCTCTGGGTAACAGGAGACCTCGCCCAACCCGTCGAACTAAAATGCGTCCGCTGCCTGGAACCGTTCCGGTTCGATATCGCAGTCCCCGCCTTTTCCATCCACCAGGAGCTAACCGGGCCGGAGGTGATCGACCTCGCGCCCTATCTTCGGGAAGACATTTTGCTCAACCTCCCCGCCCATCCCCACTGCGATCGCGAAGGCGGCCGCAAGTGTCCAGCGGCCGGGCGGACGACGAGCGGCGGACCGGACGAAAAGCCGGCGCCGGATTGGAGCGCGCTGGATAAGCTGAAGCTGTAGCCGCTCGCCTGTGGCGAGCGCGAGGGGCAGGCGTGTGTCATCTCACGCTCGCCGCAGGCGAGCGGCAACGATTTGTCTTTTTCCAAATCCCTGCTTTGGTTCCCGCTCACCATGGGAGTCCCGAAACGCAAAACCTCGAAGATGCGCCTGCGCACGCGCAAGGCGTCGCATCGCTGGAGCGCGCCGCAGCTGAATAAATGCCCGCAATGCGGCAGCACGGTTGCGTCCCATACCGCTTGCGCTTCCTGCGGCTATTATAAAGGCCGCCAGGTCCTGAGCATCGGGGCGTAAGGTGGGTGAATCGAGAATCGTGAATCGTTAAATCGGTTCACCGCGATTCACGATTCACATTTCACGAATCACGCCCCCTTCCTCCACTTTCGTTTTGCTTTCGCGACACGTCCGCCGCAAAATCTGGCCCGGATGAAAATCGCTCTGGACGCCATGGGCGGCGATTTCGGCCCGCTCAATATCGTCGGCGGGGCCGTGATGGCGCTCAAGGAATACAGCCACATCACCAAGCTCTTCCTGGTTGGCGACACCCCGCAGGTAGAAGCGGAGCTGAAGAAGCTCGGCTGCAACGATAGCCGCATCCAAATCGTTCATGCCACCCAGGTCGTCGAGATGAGCGACAACGCCATGCACGCCTTCCGCCGGAAGAAAGATTCCTCCATCAACCGCGCCGTGGACCTGGTGAAACACGGCGAGGCGGAGGCCGTAGTCAGTGCGGGGCATACGGGCGCCGCAGTCGTGGCCACAACCATTAAATTGCGGACCCTGCCCGGGGTGGAGCGGCCCGGCATCGCGTCACTGATTCCGACGGAGACGAACGTGTTTATCCTGATCGATGCCGGCGCGAACGTCGATCCGCGGCCGATCCATCTTTTCCAGTACGCCATCATGGCGTCGGTCTATTCCAAGCACGTCCTCGGTTACGCCGATCCGCAGATCGGTTTGCTCTCGATCGGCGACGAAGATGTAAAGGGCTCCGACTTCACAAAGGAAGTCTTCAAGATGCTTCGCGAGAGCAAGCTCAACTTCCGGGGAAACATTGAAGGCCACGATCTCTTCGAGAACCCGGCCGAGGTCGTGGTCTGCGATGGGTTTGTCGGCAACGTCGTCCTGAAAACCTGCGAAGCGATCGCCCACGCGATTTTCAGCTGGCTGAAGCACGAGCTGAAGCGGAGCCCGGTCCGGATGGCGGGCGCGATGATGGCGAAAGGCGCGTTCAAGGCGATCCACAAAAAGATCGATCCGGAGGAATACGGCGGGAGCCCTCTTCTCGGGGTCAATGGCATCTGCATTATCGCCCACGGCAACAGCACGCCCTTGGCAATCAAGAACGCGCTCCGGGTGGCGGCCGAATCGATTGAACACCACGTCAACCCGCATATCGTCGAGGAAGTCCGGCGTCATGATGAAAAAGCAGCCCCGCTCGAGCCCGCGCTCCGGTAAATCGATCCGGACAGTCTCGATCGTCGGCACCGGCAGTTACATGCCGGAGAAAGTGCTGACGAATGCCGACCTGACGGAGATAGTCGATACAACCGACGAGTGGATCACGACCCGGACCGGGATCAAGGAACGGCGCATGGCCGCAAAAGACGAGCTGACCAGCGACATGGGAGCCAAGGCGGCCCTGAAAGCGCTCGAACAAGCGGAGGTGTCGCCGAAAGATGTCGATCTCATACTCGTCGCGACCGCAACCCCAGACATGTTGTTCCCCGCGACCGCTTGCTTTGTGCAAAAGAAGATCGGGGCAAAAAATGCCGCCTGCCTCGATATTGCGGCGGCTTGCGCCGGATTCCTCTTTGGGATTGAGATCGGGCAGCAATTCATCACTTCGCACACCCACAACACCGTTCTGGTAATTGGGGCGGAAAAGCTCAGCTCGATCACAAACTGGACGGACCGCAACACGTGTGTCCTGTTCGGCGACGGCGCCGGAGCCGCCGTCCTCCAGCATCGCGGCCGCGCCCATGGCGTCATCAGCACCCACATCGGGAGCGATGGTGAGTTTACCGACATCCTTTTCATGCCCGGCGGCGGCTCGCGTTGTCCGATTACAAAGGAAAACGCTGATATGAACCTGGCCACCATCCACATGACGGGGAAGGACGTTTACAAGCAGGCGGTCATCTCGATGCTCAGCGCCTCGAAGATAGCCTTGGAAAAGGCCGGCCTGACCACGGATGACATCGCCTGCGTCATACCTCACCAGGCGAACCTCCGGATCATAGAAGCGATCGCCGACCGGCTGAAAATCCCGCTCGACCGCTTCTACGTAAATCTCGATAGATACGGCAACACCTCGGCGGCCGCTGTGGCCATGGCGCTCGACGAAGCTAACCGCACCGGCCGCATCAAACGCGGCGATTACGTGCTCCTGGTCGTCTTTGGCGGCGGCCTGACCTGGGCCAGCACGGTGGTGGAGTGGTAGGGATCGCAGATTTCAGATTGAAGATTGCAGATTGATTCTGCAGCCAATTTGAAATCTGCAATCTTCTATCTGCAATGCTCATAGAGACCCACGCCCACCTCGATTACCCGGATTTCGCACCGGACTTCGACGATGTTTTGCGCCGCGCGACGGACGCGGGGGTGACCCGCATTATCACGATCGGGACTTCGACCGAGAGCAGCCGGCGGGCGGTGGAGCTGGCGGAGAAATACTCGAACGTGTTCGCGGTGATCGGGGTTCACCCGACCTACGTTGAAGAATCAGGCGAAGACGTGATCACCCCGCTTCGTGAGCTCGCAGCAAATCGGCGCGTTGTCGCCATCGGCGAGACGGGGCTGGATTATCATTCGTTGCCGAGCGTGGAGCTGGCAAAGGAACGCAAGTCGACCCAGGTTTTTTCCAAAATGCTCCAGACGTCAACGGAAGACCAGATCGAGGCGGAAATTCACGACGGCGCCTACAAATCAAAACAGGCCAGCCTGTTTGAACAACAACTCGATCTGGCGGTCGAACTGGGACTAAACGTGGTCATCCATCAGCGCGATGCGTGGGAAGATACGCTCGAGATCATGCGGCCTTACACCGGCAAGGTCCGTGGCGTTTTCCATTGTTTTGGCGGCTCCCTCGAGCAGGCAAATGAAGTGATCGGGATGGATCATTTGGTTTCGTTCACAGGCATCGTGACGTTCAAGAATGGAACATCCGTTCGCGAAGTCGCTGCAAGCGTCCCGCTCTGGAAATTCATGGTGGAAACAGATTGCCCGTATCTGGCCCCCGTTCCTTTTCGCGGGAAACGCTGCGAGCCGGCCCATACCCGTCTGGTCGCCGAATCGATCGCCGGCGCACGCGGGATTCCGTTGACCGAGGTAGCCGAAGCGACGACCGAAACCGCGGAAAAGTTTTTCAGGCTCGAGCGATGAAGCACACAGGTGGATCGAGCGCTCCGCGCTCGATGGGATACAAACCCGCGGTCCAATCATCGCGCGCGGAGCGCACGATCCACCTCGGCTTACTCGCCGGCGCCATTCTCCTGATATCTTCCTGCACGACCCCGGACACGCGGCACCGCATTGTCGTCAGCATTCCCCAGCAACGCCTCGCCCTGCTCGATAACGGAGCCGTTATCGCAACCTATCCGGTTTCGACTTCGAAATTCGCGATCGGCGACGTTCCGGGCAGCCGCGGCACGCCCTTGGGCGAACTGGAAATCGCGAAAAAAATCGGCGGCTCAGCTCCCAGCGGAATGGTCTTTAAGGACCGGCGGCCAACTGGCGAGATTCTTCTTCCCGACGCGCCGGGCCGCGATCCGATCGTGTCGCGGATTCTTTGGCTGCGAGGCCGCGAACCACAGAACGCCAACGCCTACGGCCGCTACATTTATATCCACGGGACGGCCGAAGAACGGTCGATCGGGCAGCCGGCCAGCTATGGTTGTATCCGGATGCGCTCGCGCGACGTGATCCAGCTCTACGACATCGTCGGCTGGGGCGCGCGGGTGACGATCCTGAACGAGCCGCTCGCAGCGATGCTGCCTTAAATGTAGAGGCGCTTGTGCCAAGCGCCTGGTCTGGTGCCTCTGGTGCCTTCACCGCTCTGCCTTCGGGCGCTTGACACAAGCGCCCCTACATTACGGCAGCTTGCCGAGTTGCTCGCGCGCGGAGCTTCGCGACAACAACGCCAGGTCTGCGTCCACCATGATTTGGACCAGTTCCTGGAATCGGACCTTCGGTTCCCAATCCAGGATCCTCTTGGCCTTCGCCGGATCGCCGATGAGCAGCTCCACTTCGGCTGGCCGTTCGTAGCGATCGTCGTGCTTTACGTATTGTTTCCAATCGAGGTCGACCCGTGCAAATGCCGTCTCAACAAATTCCCGCACCGTGTGGGTCTCATTCGTCGCCAGGACAAAATCGTCTCCCTGGTCCAGCTGCAACATCCGCCACATTCCCTCGACGTATTCCGGCGCATATCCCCAATCCCGTTTCGCGTCGAGGTTACCGAGAAAAAGCTCCTTCTGCAGCCCCAGCTTGATCGCCGCGACCGCGCGCGTGATTTTCCGGGTCACGAACGTTTCACCGCGTCGGGGACTTTCGTGGTTGAAGAGGATGCCGTTACTGGCGTTGAGCCCGTAGCTTTCGCGATAATTCACCGTCGCCCAGTAGGCGAAAACCTTG
This sequence comes from Chthoniobacterales bacterium, assembly GCA_035536995.1. Taxonomy (GTDB): domain Bacteria; phylum Verrucomicrobiota; class Verrucomicrobiia; order Chthoniobacterales; family UBA10450; genus AV80. The sequence continues at coordinate 5,867 of DATLNB010000017.1, forward strand.
GCCACGCCATACGGACTGCGCGGCCAGAAGGGCGTCGTTTCGGTCTGGGGCACCTGCTGGACCTTGCCAAACATTTCGCTGCTCGAGGCCTGATAGAACTTTGAGCGAATTCCCGTTTCCCGGATGGCTTCCAGAATCCGGATCGTGCCGACCCCGGTTACATCCGAGGTGTATTCCGGAATGTCGAAGCTCACCCGGACATGGCTTTGGGCGCCGAGATGATAAATCTCATCCGGTTTCAATTCGTAGAGGAGCTTTACCAAGTTCACCGAATCCGAAAGGTCGCCGTAATGGAGGAACATCCGGACGCCGTTTATGTGGGGGTCTGCATACAGATGATCGATGCGCGACGTGTTGAACGTGCTCGCCCGGCGGATGATCCCGTGGACTTCGTAGCCCTTCTCGAGCAGCAGATCGGCCAGATAACTGCCATCCTGGCCGGTGATTCCGGTGATGAGTGCGCGTGTCATTTTGTTCCTACCATCAACGATGCCAGCACTGCTCGCTGGGCCGCAATCAATTCTCCAATTCCCTTTTTCCCGGCCGACAACATGGCCGCGAGCTCGTCATTTGAAAAAGTAGCTTCTTCCCCCGATCCCTGCATTTCCACAAACTCGCCGTCCTCGGTAGCGACCAGATTGAAATCCACCGTGACTGCCTTGTCTTCCTCGTAATTCAGATCAACCAGCGTCAGCCCGTCCAGCACGCCCGCACTGACGGCCGCGACGAGCTTCCGGATGGGGGACACCGCGATCTTTTTTTCGTCAGTCAATCTCCGGCAGGCAACCGCGACGGCCAGGCTCGCTCCGGTAATCGCCGCGGTTCGAGTTCCGCCATCGGCCTGCAGGACATCGCAATCCACCCACATCGTGCGAGGCCCGAGCTTCTCGAGGTCAACCACAGCGCGGAGCGACCGCCCAATCAATCGCTGGATTTCCGTGCTCCGCCCGTCCAGCCGGCCTTTGCTGATGTCGCGCGGCTTTCGGGTGTTCGTCGAATACGGCAGCATCGAATATTCGGCAGTCAGCCAGCCGCCGGTAACGTTCTGGTCCTTCATCCAGCGCGGGACCGATTCTTCGATCATGACGCCGCAAATGACCCGCGTGTTTCCCATCGCGACCAGGACCGACCCGGTCGCATTCGGCGCAACCCCGAGTTCGAAAGAAACGGGGCGGATTTGATCCGGCTCGCGGCCGTCGCTGCGTTGCATCCGGCAATTGTAGGGCAGCCGCTTCGCCTGCCAACCGAAACTATCCGTTGACCACGCTGCCGCCGTTGGGATGCAGCATCTGGCCCGTCATGTAAGACGCGTCGTCGGAGGCCAGAAAGACAAAACTCGGCGCCACTTCCTCGGGTTGACCCGGCCGCCCCAGGGCAGTGTCCGCACCAAAGGTTTCGACCTCCTCTTCCGGAAACGTCGAGGGAATCAGCGGCGTCCAGATCGGGCCCGGCGCAACCCCATTGACGCGGATGCCCTTTTTCGCCAGCGCCTGGGACAACGACCGCGTAAACGCGACTTCGGCGCCTTTCGTGGACGAATAATCGAGCAGATCCGGGTTGCCTTTGTAGGCCGTAACCGAAGCGGTGTTGATGATTGCGCTGCCTTTTTTCAGGTGTTTCATCGCCGCTTTGGTCATGAAAAAGTACGAAAATACGTTCGTTCGAAACGTTCGCTCGAGCTGTTTCGCGCTGATTTTCTCGATCGAATCCTGGGGATGCTGCTCCGACGCGTTGTTGACCAGGATATCGAGGCGGCCCAACTCCTTCACCGTTTGCGCGACAATTTTCTGGCAGGTCTTCTCGTCTCCAACGTCTCCCCGCAAAAGCAGACATTTCTGGCCGTGCTCCCCAACCAGGCGCTGTGTTTCCCGGGCGTCTTTGTCTTCCTCGAGGTAACCGATCCCGACGTCCGCCCCCTCTTTCGCGAAAGCGATCGCCACCGCCCGGCCGATGCCGCTGTCGCCGCCGGTGATGAGGGCAACTTTGCCCGCGAGCTTGCCGCTGCCGCGGTGCTTTTCGTCCTGTGCTTTCGGTTTTGGGGTCATCTTGTGCTCGCGCCCCGGTCGTTGCGATTGAGTCTGGGCTGGTAACGTCTTTTTCTCTTTTGGCATGGTGGAGAGAATCGCTTATCGTTGCGTGGGCAGATGGGTGTGGCTGCGGAGTCGCCCGGGGCGCCAAAAAATCTGCATTTTTTTCAAAAAAAATGCATTTTGGCCGTTGACGGTTCCACCAGGATGAATACTTTGCCTGCCCGCCTGAAGCGGGATTCCCGAGTCGCAAGACAGAGGAGTTGGTTCTGACCTGATTTTGGGACTGCAAATTGGACCTCAATTTTGTCCCCGTTTATCCGCCGTAGTCCCGCACCCGCGGGAGCGAAGGCGGACCGACCGGGAGACACGATTGAGTTTTTTTTGTGTCCGAAAACAGGCCAAACCGCTGGTTCTTTGATATCTACATACAGGGTAGTAAATACAACTTTAAGAGCTGAGTCTGAAAACAAGCGGCCGGGAAGGTAAGATGTCCCGGCCAGAGAGTTTCAGTTATCAAGTTTGAGCGTCGAGCCGGCAACGGTTTGGCGTTCTACAGATTGATCAAGCTACAAAGAGCGCATAATGGATGCCTTGGTGCCAATAGGCGATGAAGGACGTGGCTAACTGCGATAAGCCTCGGAGAGCGGTAAACACGCTGTGACCCGGGGATTTCCGAATGGGATAACCTGAGTGGGGTAACACCTGCTCGAGTTCCTGTG
>DATLNB010000018.1:0-7768 GCA_035536995.1 Chthoniobacterales bacterium
GGGTGATGTAAAGGGTGATCAGCTGGGAGATAATGAGGCCGCCTACAATGACAAGGCCCAGGGGCCGGCGCGACGAGCCGTCTGCGCCGTAACCAAGGGCCAGCGGCACGGCGCCCATCAGCGCGGCCAGCGTCGTCATGATAATCGGGCGGAACCGCTCCACGCTCGCTTCGTGGATCGCCGTCCGGAGGTCGTACCCTTCATCGAGACGATGAAGCGCGAAATCCACGATCATGATGCCGTTCTTTTTCACGATGCCCATGAGAAGGAACAACCCGATGACCGAATAAAGGGAGAGGGTTGAATTGAAGAGCCACAAGGTGAGGAGCCCGCCAACCACCGCAGGAAACAGAGTGGAAAGCACGGTCACGGGATGGACATAACTCTCGTACAGAATCCCGAGGATGACGTACATCACGAAGATGGCCGCGAGAATCAGGAAGGGCAGCGCCCCGAAGAGCTGTTGAAGCACGAGTCCTTCACCCTGCATCTCCCCTTTCACGGTCGGCGGCAAAGTCTCCGCCGCGGTTCTTTCGATGAAATTAGTTACGTCACCGAGCGCAACCCCGGGCTTCGTGTCGAAGCCAAAGGTAACGCTGGTAAATTGATTGAGATGATTGACGGCCTGGATGCCAAGCCGCGTGGTCGTTTTCGTTAACGTTCGGACCGGAATGAGCGTGTCCTTGCCTTCAGGCCGGACGTAGAGCTGCCGTAAGTCCTCCGGGCGGGAGCGATCTGCGTCCTCGACTTCGAGGATGACCTGGTACTGGTCGTCCGGTTGTTTGATGAGATAGACGTAGTTTTGAGAGTAGGCGGCGCGCAGCAACGTCTGCAGCTTGGTGATCGAAACGCCGTACATGCTGGCGCGATCACGGTCGATATCGATGTCGAGGTTCGGCTGGTTTCGGAACAGGTTGGAACGCGGAGGAGCGACAAACCCGTCGTAGCCCTTGAGCTTCTCACCGAAAGCGTCGGCAGCGGAATAAACTTCGTCCGGGTTGATTCCACTGAGCGTGTAGCTGTAGCGGCCGAACTGGCTCCCGGTTGCACCAATATTGATCTGCAAAACCGGGGACGGGTTCAGGGTCGCGAAAACGCCCGGGATCTGGTTGATGCTGCGCCGCAGTTCCATCGCGACGTCCTCGATCGCCTTGCGTTGATCAGCCGGTTTCAAGAACAGCACGGTGAAAATTCCGGACGAACCGGCTCGCCCGCTGCCGGCGACCGTGAAGTATTTGTCGACCGCCGGGTTTGCCTGCAGAATCGGGTCGAGCTTGTCCTGGGTTTCGCGCTGCTGCTGGGGCGACGACCCTTCCTGCATAATGAGCGCGCCGCGGATCACGCCGCTATCGCCAGTCGGTAGCAGGGTAAACGGGAGCGACGTGAAGAAGAACCAGACGCCAACGCCGCAGGCAATCAGGATCGGTAAGGCGAGCCAGCCGTGATCGAGAAACCAATCCAGGGTCCGGCTGTAAAAGCGCACGATCGGTTGAAAAAAGCTGTTTGTGAATCGCTCCATCCACGTTTGCCGATGACCAGGTTGATGCTCACGGAGAAGTCGCGCGCACATCAGCGGCGTCAGCGTTAGTGAGACCAGGCCTGACGCGAAAATCGCGACGATGATGGTGATCGCGAATTCGCGGAAAATTCGGCCAAGCAAGCCCGGCATAAAGGCGAGCGGGATGAAGACCGCGGCCAGCGACAGCGTCATGGAGAGGATCGTGAAAGAAATCTCGCCGGCGCTATTCAGCGTAGCGCGATAGATCGATTCGCCGTGTTCCGCCCGACGGACGACGTTTTCCAGGAAAACAATCGCATCGTCCACCAGGAACCCAATGGCGAGGGTAAGCGCCATCAGGGTGAGGTTGTTGATGGAATAATTGAGGGCCCACATCGCGACGAAAGTGATCAGAAGCGAGAGCGGTAGAGCGACCACCGGGATAAGCGTGTCGCGGGCGCGTCCGAGGAAAACGAAGATGACGAGAACGACGAGGAGAAACGCGATGAAGAGCGTGACCTGAACGTCGTCCACCGAATGAACGATGCTCTGGGAGCGATCGAATGTGGGGATTAAATTGATCGACCCCGGCAGCTCCAGGCGCATCTGGGGAATCAGCTCGTTGATCGAGCGCGCCACCTGGACGGCGTTCGCGCCGGCCTGACGGGAGACCGCAAACACAATGACGGAGGCGGGAGTGTTGTAGCCCCGGGCAAAGAAATGCCGGGAGAGGCGTTCGTCCTGAACGCTGTCCACCACGTTAGCGACGTCGCGCAAGTAAATCGGCGCGCCATCTTTGCCGCGGCCGACGATCATGTTTTTGTATCCTTCGGCGTCAGAGATCTGGCCGTTGGGGCGGAGGACCAGCGAGGTGTTCTTGCCGTCAAACTGTCCGGCGCCGGAATACGACGTTCCACCGCGCACGGCCGTGGAAAGCTCGTCGAGTGTAATATTACGCGAGGCTAGGGCCGAAGGGTCCACCTTGATTCGGATCGCGCTCTTGACCCCAAAAATCTGCACCTGTGAAACGCCCGGCAGAATATTGATCCGCTGCTGAACCTGTGAGGTCGCGTACTTGTAGAGCTCGCCGTCACTCAGCGTATCGCTGGTCAGCGCCATATACATGACCGGTTGGTCGTTTGGGTTCGACTTCTCGAAACGCGGCGGGCTCGGCAAATCGGGCGGCAACTGGCCGCTCGCGCGTTGAATCGCGGCCTGCACATCCGTGGACGCGTCGATGATGCTCTTATCCAGGTCGAACTGGAGAGTGATGTTCGTTGAACCCTGAGTGCTCGAGCTGGTCGTCAGGGTGAGTCCCGGGATCTGGGTGAACTGCTTCTCCAGCGGCGTCGCAATCGTGTTCGCCATCGTCTCCGCGTTGGCGCCCGGGTAGTTCGCCGACACCGATATGACCGGATAATCGACCGCTGGCAGATCGTTTACCGCCAGCTGCTTGAAGGTCATGATCCCAAAGACGATGAGCGACGCTGTCAGCAGCATCGTCATGACCGGCCGTTGAATAAACGGCTTGGAAAGACCGGACGAAAACTGGACGAGTTTCCCGCCCGGGGTCTTTTCTCCCGGGACACCGTCCCGGTGCTGCTGCGGATCGCCGGGCGCGTCCTGGCCGTCTGGTTCTCTCATCCCTGTGCCTAATGAGTCCCGGCCGCCTGCGCGGCCTTTTCGGTGGTTGCTCCCGCGCCCTCTTCTCTCGGGCTAACCTTCATTTTGGGCGACAACTGGAGCTGGCCGGAAGTCACCACCGTTTCACCTTTCTCCACGCCTTCGTTGATGACCGTCAGGTCGCCTTGCGGCTGCCCCGGCTTCACCTGGCGGAGCTCCAGGGTTGAATCTGGCTTGACCACGAAAATGTACGGACCGTTCTGCCCAATCTGGACCGCACTGCTCGGCACCAGCTTGGCGTCTTTCAATACATCCAGCACCAGGCGGACTTTTACGAATTGCGCCGGCCATAAGGCTCGGTCGGGATTCGGGGTAACCCCGCGAAGCTTCACCGTCCCGGCCCCGGCCTGGACCGCGTTATCGATAAAATAAAGGCTCCCGGAACGCGGCTCGATGTTGTCGCCATCAGCATCGGTCACGACTTTTAGGTTCTCGTTGCTCAGGTAACGCCGGACGAGAGGGAGGTCCGGCTCGGCCACCGTGAAATCGGTGTAGATCGGGTCCATCCCCATGATCGTGAGCAAAGGCGTGTTGCCGCCCGGCGCCACGACGTTGCCGACATCTACGTTTCGCAAACCGGCGCGCCCGTCGATCGGCGATTTAATGAAGCACCGGTCGAGGTTGACCTGCGCCGCCGCGACGGCTGCTTCCGATCTGCGCGCATTGGCCTGCGCTGTGTCCCATTCCTGGCTCGCGGTAACGTTCTGTTTCCGGAGCAATTCCTGCCGCTTCAAGGTCGCCTGATTAAGCGCGAGATCGGCCTGGGCACTGGCCAGCGCCGCTTCGTATGGCCGCGGATCGATGCGGAAAAGCAGATCGCCCTTCTTCACGTCAGCGCCATCCTGGAATTCACGCGCAATGATTTGACCGGTCACTTCGGCCTGGACATTTACGGTCTCGAAAGCTGCGGTCGTTCCGATTTCATCCAAATAAAGCGGAACGTCCTGGGTGATGACTTTCGCTGTGGTGACGGGCCGCGGGCCTGGAGGAGTGCCGCCCTTTGGTTTGTTTGATAGTCCGCGAAAGGTGAAGAGCAGGACAAGGAGAAGGACCGCCCCGCCGCCGAAGTAGAGTCCCTTGCGGCCGAAGCGATGCTCGAGCTTCGCGGCTGCGTCGCGGGTAACAAGATTGGCTCGGGCCATTGTGGTCATAACGCGGGGCTCGGTTTCGCTACCGTGGAGTGGCCGTTGGGAACCGGAGGAGAAGGCTGCTCGGCTTTCTGCCGAATCTGGTTAAGCACGCGTATGCAGGTCTCGAGGTCACGTTGCGGGATGTTCTCAATCAATTCGCCCCGCAGGGTGTGGGCGGTGTTGAAAATCTTGTCGAGAACGGCCTTCGACCGGCGTTGAAGGTGGACGGTTTTGCAGCGGCGATCCTCCGCGGAACCGCGCCGCTCGATCCAGCCGTCATCCTGGAGGCGATCGAGAAGGCCGGCCAGGGTCGCGCCTTCAATTCCCATCCGCTCGGCGATCTCTTTCTGGGTAAGCTTATTTCCGCCCTGGGAAAGGTGAATGAGGGTCCGCCATTTGCCCTGGCTTAGCCCGAGCGGGCGAAGACGCTGGTCCAGACGGGTGCGCCAGGCGCGCGCCGTCCCGAAGAGAACGAGACCGAGTTCATTGATGTTAGGCGGCGGCATGCGGAATTGGTTAGCGTGCTAACGAATCGCAGGCCGGAGCCCTTGTCAAATCTCGCGCGCCGATTATTCCGCTACCTTCGCCAGGATAGTGGTTCGACGCCGGTAATCGGTGAATCGTTCAATCGGCTGGGCCCGCAAAGGCGACCATCGACTGCTCTCCATGACCGCTTTTTCCATTTCCGGCTGGATCAACAAATAACGCGCCGTCGCCGGGACTTCGTCCAATCGGTGGATATAAATGAGCCGCGATTTCACGTAGAACAGGAAAGGCTGGAAATCGGGGTCGAGCGCGTAAAGCGGCTCCGAATTCGGAACGAGCTGATCGATCCGGGAAGCGATTGGCTTCACTTTGGACCGGCTCTGCAAGAGCGGGACCAGCCACAATCCGTAGGCCAGGAGAAGAAGGCCGGCGTAAACCGCTACCTGCACCACAAAGCTGAACCGCCAGCGCGTTGTAAGCGCCCCTTTCCAAACTTTGATCTCTGGCGCCGAAAAGGTCATCGCCATGAGCCAGCAAGCCGGCACCAGGGCCGGCATCGAGTATCGCGGTAAACCGCCCGGCAACAGATTGACGATGACGAATGGCACCGCGGCGCCCCAGAGCAGCGCACGCGCGAGTCTGCGATCATCGTCCGTTACCCAACGCGCTTTGAGCGCTAACGGCAAAAGCAAGGTCCACGGGAGAAAATACGCGAGCCCGCGCGGGATGTTGAGCAGCCAGCTTCGGAGCTTGAAATCGTCCCCGGCAAGACGGCCGCTAAGTTGCATTGTCCAATTGCCGGCTACATCCGCTCCGCGCATGGCAGCCCAATAAGGAATCGCCCACGCCGCGAAGATGCCGGTCATGATCAACAGCCCTGCGAGGTGGGAGGTCGTCAGCAGCTTCCGCAATTGCGCGTTGGAATACAGAACGGCCACCACCGCGGAATAGAAAAAGAGCAGATGAAGCGGCCCTTTCGCGAGGAGCCCGAGCCCAAGAAAAATCCAGGGCACAGTCCAGGTAAGCCACGATGACCGGCCTTCCCGCCACCAGCTTAGCCAGCAGATCAGGGCCAGGGCGAAAAGCGAAACGTAGAGCGCTTCGATTTCGATAAGCCGCCCCTTTTCGACGATCCCGAAATTCGCCAGCCAGATAATGGCTGCAAAGGCCGAGCCGTTCGCGCCCAGCGGCCTTCGCGCGACAGTTAGAAAAGCAAGGGCAACGGCCAAAACGCACAGCACAGATGGAAGGCGGGCCGTCCATTCGTTGCGAACACCAGTCAGATTGAAGGAGGCGGCCACCACCCAATTCACAAGGGGCGGTTTGTTGAAGTAGGGCTCGCTCCCAACCTGCGGGACAAGGTAATTGCCCGTGTCGAGCATCGTCACCGCGGGCAGAATCCGCCTCCCCTCTTCGCCTTTGATTTCCAGCGAGCCGAGGCCCGGCAAATAAATGGCCGCCCAACAGATCAGGATAAAAGCGAAGGCCGGCGCCCGTGACATGGCAGCGTCATCCTCCTTCGCGCGGGTCTTGCGGGCAAGCTTCCCAGTCCCGGATTCCCCCCTTGACGGAACCCTCCCAAAAAATTAAGTTACGCGCCTAGTCCGCGCTGGAGGGAGTGGGAGCTGGTATCCCACTCTTTTTAGTCTGCGGGCTGCGTGTTTTTATGAACGCTGAGTTTATTGCCATGCTGGATTACCTGGAGCGCGAGCGCGGGATCAAACGTGAGATCCTGCTCGAAGCGGTCTCCAACGCGCTCCTTTCTGCGTCGAAAAAGAGCGTGAGCGCTTCCCGCGACCTGCGCATCGACATCAATCCGAAAACCGGTGAAATCCGGGCGCTGGCCAAACTGCTGGTCGTCGACAACGTCACCAACCCGGCGGACGAGATCTCTCTGGGCAAAGCGCAGAAGATCGATTCCACCGCGGCCGTAGGCGGCGAAGTGGAGGTCGAAGTCACGCCGAAGAACTTTGGCCGGATCGCAGCCCAGACCGCGAAGCAGGCGATGATGCAGCGGATCCGCCAGGTCGAGAAGGAAATGATCTACGAGGAGTTCAAGGATCGTGCGGGCGAGATCGTCAGCGGAACGGTTCGCCGGTTCGATCGCTCGGATGTGATTCTGGATCTCGGAAAATTTGAAGCGATCATGCCGCAGCGCGAACGGGTGGTGGTCGAAGATTATAATGTGGGTGACCGGCTCCGCGCTTACGTCGTAGCAGTTGAGAACGGCATCCGCGGCCCTGAGATCATCGTCTCGCGGAGCCATCCAAATTTTGTCCGCCGGTTGTTCGAGCTCGAAGTCAGCGAGATCAATGACGGCACAGTGGAAATACGCGGGATCGCCCGCGAGGCCGGATACCGGACGAAGATCGCGGTCACCAGTGCGAATGACAAAGTAGATCCGGTCGGCGCCTGCGTCGGCATGCGTGGGTCCAGGGTCAAGAATATCGTCCGCGAGTTGAACAACGAGAAGGTGGACATCATCCGCTGGAGCTCGGACCCGAAGGACTTCGTCCTTGAAGCCTTGAAACCAGCGAAGGTGAAGAACCTCGTTTTCGATCCGGAAAAAAAGAGCGTGCAGATTTCAGTGGATGAAGATCAGCTCTCCCTTGCCATCGGGAAAAAGGGGCAGAATGCGCGCCTGACTTCCCGCCTCACGGGTTGGGAGATCAACATCGACCGCGATACCTCAGCGACTCACGCCGTCGAACAAAAGGTGGCTCAGGCCGCCCAGACGCTTTCCGCCGGACTGCCGATAACCGACGAACAGGCCCTCTCGTTAGTGAAGGCCGGATTTACCAACCTTGAAGGGCTTCGCGATGCGGACGTGGACGATCTCGTGGAAATTCTCTCGGTCGACGAAGCGAAGGCCAGGGAAATCCACGACGCGGTTCACCAGGACAAGGAGACAACCGCGGCACCGTAACAGGCCGGTTCTGAGTTAGCCGGCCATGGCCGCGTCTTTAAAATT
>DATLNB010000019.1:0-11854 GCA_035536995.1 Chthoniobacterales bacterium
GGCGGCACGTAACCGATCCAGGTACGTCACATAGATATGCTCGCGCTCGCTTTGGAAATACGGCCCCAGGTCGCCGCCGGCTTGCGGTCCCTCGTCCCAGTCGAGTCCGAGCCAGCGGAGTCCATCGTAAATCGCCTGCGCTGCCTCGTTCGTGTTTCGGGCGCGGTCCGTATCTTCAACCCGGAGGACGAACGCGCCCCCAGTGTGCTTTGCATAAAGCCAGTTAAAGAGAGCGGTGCGCGCTCCGCCGATGTGGAGATAACCAGTGGGCGATGGAGCAAAGCGAACGCGAACCGGTGAAGTCATTGGAGTAATGGAGTGCTGGAGTAATGGAGTGATGCCGGACTCATCGCGCTGTTACCTTCATCCATTACTCCAATACTCCATTACGCCAATCCCCCAATGCCGTGCGGTTCCTCCAAAAAAAGCTTCCCTGCCCGGCGGCGAGCGTGCCGATCGCGCGGTAAATTTGCTTTCGCGCGGCCTGCATTCGGTTCGATCAACCCGCGCACGAGCTCGATCGTGTCGAAATCGAGATCAGCGACACCGTTCGCTTGGAGCCAGCGTTGAATGGTCCGGCGCTGCAAGGCGCGCGGTTGTTCCCGAAGCTTTTTCACCGGCAGGTCGCGGGCCCGGGTGGCGCTCGAATCGACCAGCGCATCCGCCCATTCCGCCTCGTCTCCCGCGATCATAGCGGCGCGCCAAAGAGCCGGGCTCACTTTCCGCCCGAGTTGTTTCTCAATGTAGGGAATGATCCGGTGGCGCACCCGATTCCGCATCGGGCCGGCGGAATCGTTTGAAAGATCGTCCCGATATTTCAAACCACGCTTTCGGACATAAGAGTCGATTTCGCCGCGAGCCATCCCGAGCAGCGGCCGGACGATCGTGAGCGCCACGCCGCTCACCGGCCGCGTCGTGACCGGACGCATCGCACTGAGCCCGGTGGCTCCCGCGCCTCGAAAAAGATTGAGGAGGAACGTTTCAACGAGGTCGTCCGCGTGGTGGCCGAGAAAAATCGTCCCGCAACGGCGGCGGCGCGCGACCCGGGCAAAGAAGTCGTAGCGCGCGTTGCGTCCGGCCGTTTCGATTGATTGCTTGCTCCGGCGGGCGAGAGCAGCCACGTCTGTTTTCTCGGTAACGAAATCGAGCTCAAGCCGGCGGGCGAGCTGTTCCACAAACCGGGCATCCGCCTGGCTGGCGCGGCCGCGCAGTTGATGATCGAGATGGCAGACGAGGAGACGCGCGTAACCGCGCTCCTTCAAGCCATGCAACAACGCGATCGAATCACGCCCGCCGGAAACGCCAATAAGATAACGGCGCGTCGGCGGAAATCGGGCGACTAGTTCGCCTGGAACAGGAAGCTCCACGCTGTGAGCAGGCCATTCGCGTGGAATCGCGTCAAGACATCAAGGATCGGCGATTTCCTTGTCGAGCTACTTCATTGCCGGCGGTGCATACTCGGACGGCGGGATTTCCTCGAACGACACCTTGTCGATCGTGATGCGTTGGCGCTGAACACTGCTTTCGATATAGATCTCAGTCGGCGTTATAAACCCGCCTAGATCACGGTAATTCCGCGAATAGCTCCTGGTTTCGACGGGGCCGAGTGGCGTTTCGACGTTCGTCTTTGTGCCGGCGACGCGCCACGTCTCAGCCTCGACGTACAGAAATGACGTCGTCCCCCCGTGTCCCACCAGTTTCAGCTCGACGCATTGTTTCCCGTCGAACGGCGCGAAACCAACGATGGTGATTTCCTTGGAACCCGAAACCAGATCGAGCGGGCCGTAGAACTGGGCCTGCTGCCGAATCATGTCGGCAGCCGCGCCAATGACAACCTGCTTCCCCGTCATCGGGGTGTCCGACCATGCGACCTCGCCGTCGAATCCCTGCCGGACAACGAGGTCGCCGAGGTGCATCACCACCAGGGAGCGATTCGGCGCGCTGGCCTTTTGCAGATACGCGCCTTTCATCGGCAACCCGACCATCTCGCCCGTTCCCGAAAGCGTCCGGTGCGTATGAGCGCGAATCTGTTTTTCGCCACCAAGGGCTCCGGTCATTTTTTGAATCAGATCGGGCAGAGACGGCAATTCGCCCACAGGCCTGGGCCTGGCGGCAGCTGAGGCAGCGACGTCCCCAGAGTCGGTCGCCAACGATGGCACCGGTGTTTTCGGGCGAGCCTTGATCAGGTCCGCCAGCTCTTGCTGGCCACGATCGAGAATCGGATCGTTGCCCCCCGAGTATGGCCCGGCCCGCTCAACAAAAACATCCGGCTTTACCCCGCCTTTCAACTCCAGTTTTTCGGTGTACTCGCCCAGCGTGAACGAAGGAAACATCAGCATCGTTTTCTCGCCGACCGCGGCGAAGCTGGCCGGGATGACCGCACCTGCGGTCGGTTCGCCAACCAGCCGCGCAAGACGACGCTGGCGGAATTCGTAGGCCAGTGCGTCTTTCGCGCTTCGCGATTGACGATCGGTCAACGCAACAATCGGCCTGCCCCACTCCGCCAGGATCTGGAGAATGTCCGGGACAACGACGCCATTGCCGCCGCGCCCGCGCAGGTCCAGAACGAGCCCGTCCGCATTTGCGAATCGGCCGGTCAACAGTTCACGGAGGAGCTCCGGAACCCCGGTGGAATGGATGAACCAAAAGTGAACGTATCCCGCGACGTGATCGCCGACATTAATCAGGCGCGCGCTCGCCTGCGTGCCGAGCAACGCGGAGTACGGCCGCGTCTTCAACCTGAGCGCGCGCGATTCGCCAGGGGTCCGCTCAAGGACCAGATCGATCTCTTCGTCCTCCCCGCTAAGAATCGAATGGATCGGAGGATCGCGATCGATCGGCAAATGGGCATCCTTTTGCGACCAGTCGAGCCGCGAACTTTTTTCGGGTGCGACCCCATCAATTGAAAGCACCCGTTCCCAAGGCAGTACCCCCGCCACGGCCGCAGGCCCTCCTTCCAGGACGAAGGCGGTGAAATAATCGTCTTTGATTCGGAGGAGCTGGAACCCCACGGTCGGCCGCGCCTGTCCGGCTAACTCAGCGACGAGGTAGCGAAAACTTTCTTCGGAAAGCAATCCGAGATGCGACGCCGGGACGCGAGCCAGGAGTTTTTCCGCTGCGAGCCGCTGTGATTTGAGATCGGAGGGGGCGCCCGGCGGGGGCCGCAGCTCGTTGACGAGGGCGGGAAGCCGCTCGGCGCGGAATTTCCGATCGTAGAACCGGTCCTGGAGAAGGGAGGCAACGTTATCAAAGATCGCGGGCTGAGCCGGAACCGTGGAGGCGGGCGAAGCGGTGACAGGTGATAGAGCGGTCATAAGGATGATGGCTAGGAGGTAAAGAATCGGGTTGCGGGCCATTGAAGAGGGCTGTTCAGATTGCAGACATTAAATGTAAATCGATATTTACATTTACATTTCGCGCACGGTCAAGCTAAAATCTTTCGTTATGCCCGCCCGCCGCAAAACCACCCCGCATCGGCAGGAGCGCAGCCGCCAGACCGCGTCGCGCTTGCTCGAGGCGGCCGAAGTTATCCTCGAAAAGCGTGGACTTCAGGGCGCGTCCGTCCCGGAAATCGCGCGCCGCGCCGGAGTCTCCCCCGCCAGCATCTACCGCCGCTTCATCGACAAGGACGGGCTCCTGCGCGAAGTCTTCGAACGCTTTTTCGAACGTTCCATCCAGAGCAACGAGACCGCGCTCGATCCGGCGCGCTGGCGCTCTTCCAGCCTGGAAGAATGCGTTTGCTCACTGGTCTCCGGCATGGTGGCCGGCTATAGCCAGCGACCCGGCCTGCTTCGCGCAGTCATTGCGTATTCCGAGCAACACCCCGATCCCGCCTTCCGGCGGCGCGCCCTGGAGCTGCGCGAGCGATCGCTCGAACGGATCGAGAAAATTATCCTGTTACACAAAAAGAAGATCGCTCATCCGGACCCCAAGAAAGCGGTCAGCCTGGCGCTTCAGATGGTGACGCTGGCGCTGAAGGAACGAATCGATCCACGGACCAGGCTGGCTGGACCGGCATTGCCGGCCCCGGAATTGCAAGCCGAGCTCTGCCGGATGTTCCTCGCATATTTAGGCACGCGAAAATAATTCGAAGGGGTGTCCTCAAACAGCGGTGCCGTTCGTTGTGAAGGTGTATGACGACCACCTCTCGCGCACTGTTCCTGATCCTGAGCAGCATCAGCTGTTTCGCCGGCCCCGGGCCAGGCGCGCTCCACGCGGCCGACGATTCGTCGCTCATGGAAGGGAAACGAAGGACGGATCGCAGCATCGTCCTCGAGGCGACAATCCCGGCGCCGCCGGCCGAGGTGTTCCGGCTCTGGACGACAGTTGATGGGGTAAAAAAATTCTTTGCGCCGGAAGCGCGGATCGACGCCCAAATCGGGGGGCGTTACGAAATGATTTTCGCGCCGGGCGAGGACCCGGACGGTTCGGCCCATGGGACCAAAGGAGCCCGGATCCTGAAGCTGGTGCCTGAGCGCGAGCTGGCCTTCGAATGGGTCGCGTTCGCCGGGGACAAGACGCGCGGTCGAAGCTCCCCTCCGTATGCACCGCCGGCGGAGCGGGACGTCCGGCCGCTTCCGACCTGGGTGGACCTAAGTTTCGCCCCGGTCGCCGAAAATGCAGATCGGACTCTGCTGCGCTTTGCTCACTACGGGTTTGGGAGCGGGGAGCGCTGGGCAGAATCGCATCGCTGGTTTACCGCGGTGTGGAAAGCCGTGCTCGACCAGCTGGCGGCATACTGCGAAAAACAAAGAGCAGCGAAACCCGACCATGAACCGGAGTGAAAATGCCGTCGTGACTCCTTCTCCTTCTTTCATGCTCCTCTTGCGCGGAGGCATTTCGCATCAGGAGCTCTCACCGGAACAGATGCAGCGTCACATCGAGCGTTACCTGAGCTGGATCGATCGGCTCCGGGAAACAGGGCATTTCGTCGCGGGCGAACCGCTCGCCGAGAGCGGCAAGCTGCTTTCCGGTCCGAACGGCAGCACCGTTACGGACGGGCCGTTTGCGGAATCGAAAGAAGAAGTGGGCGGCTATTTCATTCTTCAGGCGCCGGACCTCGAAGCCGCGGTCGAGCTGGCCAGGGGTTGCCCAATTTTTGCGAACGGCGGCACGGTCGAGGTCCGGCCGATCGAATCCCCGCCCGAACCCTGAGGCGTTGTCGTCAATGGCGGAGGCGCGCGAAGACCAGGTCGGTCGCACGATCGAGCTCGTTTTTCGTGAGGAGGCCGGCCGGATCGTCTCAAGCCTGGCGGCGGCCTTCGGGCTCGGTCGTCTCGAGTTAATAGAAGATGCGCTCGGGGAAGCGTTGCTAAAGGCGATGCGCCACTGGTCGTATGGAAACGTTCCACCGAATCCCGCGGCGTGGTTGATGACCGTCGCGAGGAATCGAATCCTCGACGTCCTGAGGCGCGACACGCGTTTCCGCGCGAAAGAAATAGAGATCGCCGCCGCCGCGGAGCCGGGTCGCAGGCCAGACGCGCCGATGCCGGACGAACTCCGCGACGATCAGTTGCGGCTAATGTTCGCCTGCTGTCATCCCCAGCTTCCGCCGGAAGGGCGCATCGGGTTGACGCTGAAATCGCTCTGCGGGTTCAGCGTCAGTGAAATCGCCCGCGCGTTCCTAAGCACGCCGGAGGCGATCGCAAAGCGATTGGCCAGAGCGCGGGCAACACTGCGGGAAGCTCGAGTCGCATTCGAAATTCCGGCCGAAGCCGAGTTGTCCAGCCGCCTCGACTCAGTCCTCCACGTTCTCTATTTGCTCTTTAACGAGGGATACAGCGCTTCGCAGGGCGACGATTTGATCCGCCTCGAGCTTTGCGCGGAAGCGATTCGCCTGGCCACGCTGCTCACTGGGAACGCAGCCACAGCCACTCCGAAAACGCACGCCCTTCTCGCTTTGTTTTTCCTCCAGGCCTCGCGTTTGCCTGCCCGCTCCAGCGGCGCCGGCGAGATTCTTCTTTTACCGACCCAGGATCGCTCCCGCTGGGATAAGACCATGATTGCGAAAGGTCTTTTACATCTCGACCTCGCGGCGACCGGCGAAGAAGCATCAAGCTTTCACCTCCAGGCGGGAATCGCTGCCGCCCATTGTTCGGCAGCGACGTATGAGGCCACGGACTGGCCGGGGATCGTAGCGCTTTACGATCTTCTGCTTCAAATCGACCCGTCACCGATCGTGGAGCTGAACCGGGCGATTGCCGTCGCGAAGGTCCATGGACCGTCCGCCGGGCTGGCGGCGGTCGAATCGATCCGCAACCAGAAAGGCCTCGACCGATACCACCTGTTTTATGCGGTCCGGGCGCAGTTTTACCGGACGTTGGATCGGCCAACCGAAGCGAAACGTGATTACCGGCGAGCGTTGGAGCTGACGCTCATCCCGGCAGAACGCGAATTTTTGGAGCGCCAACTGAGAGGGTTGTGGCGGGACAAGGAGGCTGGGGAATAAGGCGATTTGACATTGAATGAACGTTCATTCACTGTTCTCAGCATGCCGCAAGTCCCACCCGACGCGACTCTTGACCGCCGAAACCAAATCCTCGAGGCGGCCATTCTTTGCTTCGCCCGGAACGGCTTTCACCAGACCAGCATGCACGACATCAGCGCCGAAGCCGGCATCAGTGTCGGGCTGATCTATCGTTATTTCGCCAATAAAGAGGCGGTCATTGCCGCGATGGCGGACAGCCATAAACAGGAGATCCAGGGTTTGCTCGAGCGCGCCCGCCAGGCGCCGACTTTGTTCGAATCCCTCGAGATCTTGTTCACCGCCCATTGCTGCGAGAACTCGCCCAAGGTCCAGTCCGCATTCGTCGTCGATCTGTACGCCGAGGCCTCGCGGAATCCGGCAGTGGCTGAGCTGGTCTGCGACGTTTTGAAGACAGCCATGAAGGGCGTGACGGATTTGATCGCGCGTTCGCCCGAGGGCAAAGCCGGATCGACCCACGGTCTCGAACCGCACGAGCTCGCTGAACTGATCTTCGCCGTCGCCCGCGGAATGTTGATGCTCGATGTCCTGCAACCGCAGGAAATGACCGCCGCGGAAAGGCGCGCCCGCCAGCTCGAAGTAACGCGGCGGCTCTGGCGCCTTCTTTTCAAACATGAACACGAACCTGCTTACGCGTAGATCGCCCAGCTCCGCGCCCACTACTCCCCCACCCGCGACTCAAAAACGCCGGACCCGCGGTGCCGTTTTCAAAGTCCTCGCGGGATTGCTGGGCGTCTTCCTTCTGATCGCGGGCATCAAGGTCTGGCAGATCATGACCCTGGTTTCGGCCGGCAAAACGATGGTCCCTCCGCCGACCACGGTTACCAGCGCGACGGTCCAAAAAGCCGATTGGCAACCGATGCTGACGGCGGTCGGCTCAATCAATCCAGTCCAGGGCGCAATGATCAGTGCCGAGCTCCCCGGAACGGTGAGCGAGATCAATTTCCAATCGGGCACCCTTGTGAAAAAAGGCGACATCCTGCTCAAGCTCGACGCTTCAGCGGAGCAGGCGCAGCTCCGCGCAGCCCAAGCCGAAGCCGAACTGGCAAAAGCCGATTTCGACCGGGCCAAGGACCTGGCCGCACGCAAGGTGATCTCGCCCGCGGAACTGGATGCTGCTTCCGCGAAGTTCGCCCAGAAAAAGGCGGCCGCGGACAATATCCAATCGACCATCGATAAGAAGGAGATCCGGGCGCCGTTCGATGGCGCGGCCGGAATCAGGACCGTGAATCCGGGCGAGATGGTCACCGTTGGGCGCGCCTTGGTTTCGCTTCAGGCGCTCGATCAGGTTTACTTCGACTTTGCCTTACCCCAGCACCAGATCGGGGAAGTGACGCCGGGGCTTGAGGTCAAAGTCACGACGGACGCTATAGCCAATCGCGAATTCGACGGGAAGCTGACCGCGATCAATTCCGCGGTCGATCCCGCGACGCGCAACGTTTCCCTTCAGGCCACAGTGGATAATGCCGACCACGCCTTGCGGCCCGGGATGTTCGGACGCGCCCGGGTGTTCCTGCCCCAGAAACAGCCCACCTTGTTCATTCCATCGATAGCGGTTTCCTATGCGCCGTTTGGTAACTCGGTCTTCGTGATCGAAAAGAAGCACAACGATAAAACCGGGAAGGATTCGCTCGTTCTTCGGCAGCAATTTATTCGGACCGGTGAAACGCGCGGAGATTTTGTCGCCGTGACCGAAGGACTCAAAGAAGGAGACGCCGTGGTCGGCACAGGCGTGTTCAAGATGCGGAACGGGATGGACGTGGTCGTGGACAACAAGCTGCAGCCGAAGACGGAGATGAATCCCAAGCCGGCAGATTCTTAGGCGGAAAATTCGTCATGAAGACGTTCACTGATCTATTCATCCGGCGCCCCGTCCTCGCCCTCGTCGTCAGTTTTGTCATCGTCATTGCCGGGCTCCAGGCGATCTCGTCGCTGAACGTCCGGCAATATCCGAGAAGCGATATCGCGTCGGTCACGGTCAGCACCGTTTACGTCGGCGCGAACGCGGACCTGGTGCGGGGATTCATTACCACTCCGTTGGAGCGGGCTATCGCCGCGGCGGACGGGATCGATTATCTTCAATCGCAGAGCACCCAGGGCCGCTCTACCATCACGGCGCGCCTCAAACTGAATTACGATTCGAACAAGGCGCTCTCCGAGATCAGCTCGAAGGTCAACCAGGTCCGCGGCGATCTGCCGCCCGAAGCTGAAATTCCGGTCATCAACATCGAGTCGGCTGATTCGCGCTTCGCTTCGTGCTACCTCAGCTTCACCTCGGACATTCTCCAGTCGAACGAGATCACCGATTACCTGAATCGGATCGTCCAGCCCCGCCTGACCGCGGTCGGCGGCGTGCAGCGCGCTGAGATTCTCGGCGGCCGGACATTCGCGATGCGGATCTGGCTGAAGCCGGAGCAGATGGCTGCGTTGAACGTGAGTCCCGCGCAGGTCCGGCAGGCGCTTGGGCAAAATAACTACCTGGCCGCGCCCGGCCGAACGAAGGGCGCCCTCGTCCAGGTCAACCTGACGGCGAACACGGACCTTCATACGGTCGAAGACTTCAAGAACCTCGTGATCCGCGAGGAAAAAGGAACGTTGATCCGGCTCGGCGATTTGGCGGACGTCGTCCTGGGCGCGGAAGATTACAACGCCGAGGTCCGGTTCTCCGGACAGCGCGCTGTGTTCATGGGCATCTTCGTGTTGCCTAACGCAAACTCCATCGACGTCGTGAAACGCGTTCGCGCTGAGATGGAGCAGATCCAGAAGGACCTCCCATCCGGGATGCAGGGACGGATCGCTTACGACGGCACGGCGTACATCAACACCGCGATCAAAGACGTTTACGTCACACTGAGCGAAACGCTTCTCATCGTTTGCATTGTCATCTTCCTGTTCCTCGGTTCGTGGCGCTCCACGATTATTCCGATCATCGCGATCCCAATCTCGCTGATCGGCGCGGTCTTCCTCATGCAGATTTTCGGATTCACCCTCAACCTGTTGACGCTGCTCGCGGTGGTTCTCTCGGTGGGTCTGGTGGTGGATGACGCCATCGTTGTCGTCGAGAACGTCGAGCGCCATCTCCGCGAAGGGTTGACCCCGATGAACGCAGCGCTTTACGGCGCGCGTGAGCTGGTCGGGCCGATCATCGCGATGACCATCACGCTGGCGGCCGTCTATATCCCGGTCGGAATCCAGGGTGGATTAACGGGCACGCTCTTCCGCGAGTTCGCCTTTACGCTGGCCGGGGCGGTCGCGATCTCCGGCGTCGTCGCTCTGACCTTGTCGCCGGTTATGACCGCGAAATTCCTCCGGGCAGGCGATAGCGAGCACGGCTTCGCCGCCCGCGTGAACTACGTCTTCGAAGGACTTCGCGAATGGTACGGCCGGAAACTGGACGCCAGCCTTAAAGTTCGCCCCGCGGTTTACACCGCGTGGATCGGGCTCTCCATCCTGGCCGCGATCTTCCTGAAAATGTCGATGTCGGCCAAGGAGCTCGCGCCGACTGAAGACCAGGGCGTCATCTTCGGGATCGTCAATGCCCCCGCCAACGCCACCATCGAGCAGACTTCAGCGTTCGCGGATGCGGCCGGGAAAATGTTCATGGGTTTTCCGCAGACCGAGTTCGTTTTCCAACTCACGTTTCCCGATAACGGCTTTGGCGGGATGGTCCTGAAGCCCTGGGACAAGCGGAAGGAAACCGCGTTCGAGCTTCTTCCCCAGGTCCAGGCGAAGCTCGGCACGATTCCCGGCATCGAGATGTTCCCGATCATGCCCCCGGCATTGCCAGGCGGCGGAAATTTCCCGGTCGAGATCGTATTGCTCTCCACGGAAGAGCCGGAGCGAATGCTGGAATTTGCGAAACAGCTCCAGATGAAAGCGATGGCGAGCAAGAGCTTCTTCTTCCCGCCGATCATCGATACGAAGATCGACCAGCCGCAGGCGGAAATCGTGATCGACCATGACAAGGTCGCGGCGATGGGGCTCAACCTTCAACAGGTGGGGGCCGATCTCTCGGCGGCGGTGGGCGGAAATTTCGTCAACCGTTTCAACATCGCGGGCCGGAGCTACAAGGTGATCCCCCAGATCAAGCGGACGGAACGGCTGAATGCCGATCAGTTAAAAGACATTTACGTTACCGGGCCGGACGACAAGCTGATCTCGCTCGGAACAGTCGCGAACATTCGACAAACGACGGTCCCGCGATCGCTCAACCGTTTTCAGCAGCTCAATGCGGTCACGATCAGCGGCATGTCGAGCCTGCCAATCGACCAGGCGCTGCGACTCCTTGAGGACGAAGCGGCGAAGATTTTGCCCAAAGGCTACACGATCGATTATACGGGCGAATCGCGGCAGCTCCGGGTAGAAGGCGACAAGTTTTTGCCGGCTTTCGCGCTCGCGGTGGTCCTCATCTTCTTGGTCCTGGCCGCGCAGTTCAACAGCTTCCGCGATCCGCTTATCATTCTGCTCGGGTCGGTGCCGCTCGCGATGTTCGGCGCGCTCATTTTCACGTTCCTGAAAATGCCCGGGCAAGGCGTTCCGTTTTTCACCAACGGCTGGACAACGACCATGAATATCTATTCCCAGGTCGGCCTGGTCACGCTGGTGGGTCTGATCGCGAAAAACGCGATTCTGATTGTGGAGTTCGCAAACAAGTTACAGCAGCAGGGGCATGACAAGATCACGGCCATATCCCAGGCTTCGCGGATCCGGTTGCGGCCTGTGTTGATGACCACGATCGCGACAGTGGCCGGCCACATGCCGCTGGTCTTCGTGACCGGCGCCGGCGCGAAGGCGCGAAATTCGATTGGTCTGGTCCTGGTCGGCGGCATGACCATCGGGACGATCTTTACGTTGTTCATTGTTCCATCGCTCTACGTCCTGATTGCCAAGACGCATAACGAAGGCCGCGAGGGCGAACCGGAAGAAGCGAGCGAGTTCACGCCAGAACCGACTGATTCGCGTCACGAGCTTCCCGAGCCCGCGATGGCGCGTGAAGGCGATTTGGGTTGGAAACCGGCCTGAGCGTTGGAGGGTGCGCCGAAGGCGCTATCCAAATGAGCCTGGGGCAACGCCCCAGGAAAAACCGGCCCGGCGGAAAGTTGCAGCGCTGAAAGCGCGATTCAATCTGAGCGGTTTTCGCGGACTCGAATCGCGCTTTCAGCGCTCTGGTTAATAATCACACGGAGACCTGGGGCGTTGCCCCAGGCTAAATTGATCAAGCGCCTTTGGCGCTTAGGCCGCACCTTCAACCCTCCATCACTCCATCACTCCATCACTCCATCACTCCATCACTCCATCACTCCATCACTCCATCACTCCATCACTCCATCACTCCATCACTCCATCACTCCATCACTCCATCACTCCATC
>DATLNB010000020.1:0-9302 GCA_035536995.1 Chthoniobacterales bacterium
TGCAGTCCCGGGAAATTAATCTGCCCGGTTGAATTACGAGTGACGGTCCCGACGTAAAAAGATAGGATTGGGAAAATGGTTGCGGACCATCACGGGAAGGGAGGAGTAGCGGCGCGTTTGGAGCCGCGCGGAATTCACCACCCGGACTCTGATTTCCTCAAAGAGACAGCCCAGTGGTTTGCGAAGGGCGGCGGCGATGTGGCCCTTACGGAAGCGCTGCCTCAATTATATGATGAGCTCCGGGCCATCGCCGGCGGGTGTCTCCGGGAGGAGAGGCGAGATCATACGCTTCAGCCCACCGCGCTTGTCCATGAGGCGTACCTCCGGCTCCGGGAGCAGCGGAATGTGAATTGGGATAATCGCCCGCAGTTTCTCGCGATCGCCGCCCGGATGATGCGGCGCATCCTGGTCGATTACGCCCTGGCGCGGAAGACGGCAAAGCGCGGCGGCGGGAGCGTGAAGGTGAGCCTCGACGATGCGCTTCAGGTTTTTGCGGAACAGGACGTCTCCACCCTGGCCTTGCATGATGCGTTGCAAGACCTCGAAGCGCTCGACCCCCGGCAGGCACAGGTAGTGGAGATGCGTTTCTTCGGTGGATTGACAGTGCCGGAGATCGGCGAAGTTCTGTCCGTTTCGCCCGCCACCGTAAAACGCGAATGGAACATCGCGAAACATTGGCTCGGGCGAAAGATGGCGGCGGCGTGATTCAACTCCTGCTCATGCTCATAATCCTGGTCTGAGACGTGGCCGATCACAGTAGATCAGAAGCAGGATCAGGATCATGAGCAGGAAGAGGAAGTGAATCCGGAACGCTGGGAGCAGGTCAAAACCGTCGTCGGTGACGCCCTGGAGTTACCAGAGACGGAGCGCGCCGCTTTCATCTCGCGAGCCTGTGCGGACGATACCAAACTCCGCCGCGAGGTGGAATCCATGTTGTCGGCACCGGTCGCGAACCTCGAGGCGTGTGCTGAGCATGTCGTCTTAGCCCGCGCGTCAGGCAGCAACGCGATGATCGGGCAGCGCATCGGTGCGTATGAGTTGATAAGCGAACTCGGTCGTGGCGGAATGGGCGCCGTTTATCGGGCGCGCCGCGCGGACAAGGAGTTTGAAAAGGAAGTCGCGATCAAGCTCCTGAAACGCGGGACTGATACGGACGAAGTGCTGGAACGTTTTCGGGCCGAGCGTCAGATTCTGGCGCGGCTGGAACATCCCAATATCGCGCGTCTCCTGGACGCGGGACACACCGACGAGGGTCTGCCCTACTTCGTGATGGAGTATGTCATCGGGACACGCATCACGGACTTCTGCGCGTCGAATGGTTTGGAAGTGGCGGATCGGCTCCGGCTCTTTTTGAAAGTGTGCGCGGCAGTTCAGTTCGCGCACCAAAACCTCGTCGTTCATCGCGACATCAAACCGGCCAATATCCTGATCACTCCGGAAGGCGAACCGAAGCTGCTGGACTTCGGCATCGCCAAGTTGCTCGAGACTGACGGCCCGGTCGATGTCACCGCGGTCGACCGGCAGCGCTTCACTCTTGGCTACGCGTCGCCGGAGCAGGTGCGAGGGGAACCAATCACTACCGTCAGCGATGTCTACGCTCTCGGCGCGTTACTTTACGAATTGCTGGCCGGTGCTTCGCCGCATCGCTTCAGCACCGATCGGCCTTCCCCCACCGAGATCCTGTCCGTCATCGCCGAGCGCGAAGCGCGGCGTCCTAGTGTGGTGGCGGTCGAATCGCAACGCGCCCGGCTGCGAGGGGACCTGGATAACATTGTGCTCCAGGCCCTGCGCAAGGAACCCGAACGCCGTTATCCCGGCGTGACCGCGTTGGCCGACGATATACGGCGGTATCTCGAAAATTTTCCGGTGCGCGCACGGAAGGCCACAATTGGTTATCGCACCTCGAAATTCGTCAGGCGCAACCGCCTGGGCGTTGCCCTGGCGTCTCTCGCTCTCCTGGCGCTCCTGGGCGGTATCACGATCGCGCTCTGGCAAGCCCATATCGCGCGGGTCGAACGAGCCAAAGCAGAGCAACGTTTCAATCAGGTCCGCCAGCTCGCGCATTCCGTTCTGTTCGATTATCACGATTCGATCGCGGCGCTGCCCGGTTCCACAGCCGTGCGGGAGAAACTGGTGCGCGATGCTTTGCAATACCTCGACAATCTGTCGAAGGAAGTTGGGAACGACCGTTCCTTATTGCGCGAGCTGGCGGACGCGTATGAGAAGGTGGCGACCGTTCAGGGCGGAGTCGCCGCTTCCACCGGGGGCGTGGCGCTTTCCGCATCGAACCTCGGCGATAGCACCGGGGCTTTAGCGAGTCAGAGTAAGGCGCTCGCAATTCGCGAACAACTAGCGAACTCCGACAAGAGCGAGGCGAAAGACGTAAAGGCGCTGGCTGCCGCCTACGCCGCCATGGGCAACGTTTATGTTTTTAGCGGACCGCCCGAGAAAGCGTTGGAATACACGCGGAAGGCACTGACCCTGATCGAGCCGTTGCTCGCCGCTGATTCTGGGAATGAGGAGGTGCAATTGCTGGCTGCTTCGACTTACCTCGGTATGGCGAAAGCGCTCGGGAGTCCGGGCGGACCAAATCTGGGAGACACGAAAGGCGCCTTGGAATACATGCGCAAAGCGCTGGCGCTCGATGAGCGATTGGCGGCGGAGCATCCGGCGAAGCTGGGTTATCAGCAGGGGGTCGCGAGCGCGCACAACATTCTGGGACTCATCTTCTCGGCCATCGGCGACACCCGGTCGCAGTTGGACGAATACCAGAAAGCCCTGGCCATCGACAAACGACTCGTGGAAGCCGAGCCGGGCAACACGTTCTATCGACGCGAGCTCGCCGTGCAACTGGGGAATACCGGTAGCACGATGGCGCAGCTAAAAGATAAGGCGGGAGCTTTGCTCTACTTCCAGGAGGCGCTCGCCATCTACGACACGCTTGTCGCCGGCGACCCCAACGACATGAGTACCCGCCGGCAATGGGCGGTGGCTCATCGGAACGTCGGCGCCACGCTGGGCGCAACCGATCCTGCGCAAGCCTCCGGCAACCTTCAGAAAGCGGCGCAGATTTTCGAAGAGCTTGTCGCCAGGGATCCCAAGAACAGCGATTTCAGAAGGCAATGGGCCTTCACTTTTCTCAAGAAGAGCCAGTTCGAAACGGAGATCGGCAATCTCGAAGGGGCGGTGGCCAGTGTGTCGGAAGGCATTAAGATTGACGAAGCCCTGGTTGCTGCGTCTCCCGGAAACGCGGCGGCCCAAAACACTTTGGCACTGCTGTTTCGCCAGCTCGGCGCCGCGCACGTGGGATGCGCGCAGAAGGTCGACCTGGCGCCCACGATTCAGGGCGAACACTGGCGAAGCGCCCGCGACGCCTACGCGAAGTGCCTGGAGATTTATCAGGCGATGAAAGCGAAAGGCATCCTGAGCGGCGGCGACGTGAACAAGCCTGATGAAGTGGCGCGTGACATCACCAGGTGCGACGAAGCACTGAAGTGACGGTAAATGTGCGAACCAGCGTACCAAGGAGCGGCGATTTCCTAATCGCCGTCTTTAGGAAGCGTTCGGCGATTTGGAAATCGCCGCTCCCTGGGTGAGCCATCGCAAAGTGCGACGAAGCGCTAAGGTAGGGACGCCGCGCTGCGGCGTCCGCAGCGCGGCATCAGATTAATGCGTCTCTCCCATCGCGCGCGGAGCGCACGATCCACCTATTGCAGGTTGTACGCTTCCACCACTGCGATGCCGGTCGTATCATCCTTGCCCCGGACGACTGCGGTGTAGGACCCCGGCACTAACGTCGCAAAGATGGCCGCTTCTTTTTCGTGGGTTGGCGGCACGCTGGTCGCGATGATCTCGGCTTCCTGTGTTGCCCGCCAGTTGTCGTTGCTGATGCGGCTCCCATTCGAGTCCACCAATTCAAGAGTCGGATCTTGCAATACGCCCGCGAAGGGCAGGGAAGGGCCGATCGCCCGGATGATTACTCTTGTTGGATAGTCTCCCCCGATGATGAAGCCTCCAATCATGACGTTATCGCCGGATTGCACAAAGCCGCGGCTCGCGATATTCGCCAGCTGCACAGGTGAGCCGGAGTCCAGATCATAGACTTCCACGACTCCGGTGCCGGTCGCACCGCCCGCGCCCGCGAGAATCGCGGTGTGCGGCCCGGGGGCAAGCGTAGCCACGATAGCCGATTCCAAATTGTTCGAAGGCGGAATGGTGGTGGCGATGATCTCCTGTTCCTGGTTCGTGCGCCAGTTGTCGTTGGTGACCGCGCCGTTATCGAGATTCAAGGTCGGATTGGCCAGCACTCCGCCGAAGGGCAGCGACGGCCCGATACCGCGAATGATGACCTTCTTCGGCTGCGGACCGGTAATGATGAACCCGGCGATGAGGACGTTGTCGCCGGTCTCCACTTTCATGCGGGTGGCGATGTTGAGCGCCTTGGGGGCGGGCGGATTCGGGCCTGTGACCTTCATAGTGACGCCGGTCGAGCCGACTGTAACCTGCGCATTGGAGGTGATGCTGGTGAAGTTACCACTCGCAGAGGTGTAGGTGAGGGGAGTAAACGAATCGCCCTGCTCTGGAGTGAAGCCACCGACCGAGTTCACCACCAGGTTCCCGCCCAGAGTCGCTGTGCCGAAGATTTGGAGCTGATCGTACTGCGGCGGATTTGCGCTCGTTCCACCTACGTCCAGGACGAGGGTGGCTTGGGACTGCTGCGTATAGTTCCCCAGAATCCGGATGACGTCGGTCGGCCCCGACCCCGGCGCGACAAATCCCCCTTCGTTAATTACATCCCCGACAATGTTGCCCCGGCCGGTGATGACCGCTCCGGGCTTCAGCACGATCCCGCTCGGGGCGGTTGCTCCTTCCGCGGCAAACGGCGCGATGGTGTTGCCCGCGTTGCCCACAAGACTGGCGCCATCCGATCCCACCAGCGGTGCGCCGTCCGGCCCCCGCAGGCTTGCCCCGTCAGATCCGATCAGGCTTGCCCCGTCAGAGCCAATCAGGTTCCCAGCGCCCGCGGCCACAATATTGCCGGCCCCCGCCGCCACCATGTGGGTTGGGGCCGCCAGCACAGCGCTGCCGGTGACGAGTTTTGAGCCTGGCGCAATCGACAGTGAGCCACCGTCGTGTTGGAGCTGTGGAATCGTGACTTGCGTAGTCCTGTTGGAAGCGGGTGGCGCTTGGACAGTGATCTTGCCCGTGTTCTGTGACAACGTGCTGCCCTTGCCGAGGATATCCTGAGATAACACAGTCGTTCCTCTGTTTATGATCAGCATATCCGTGAGCGTCGGTTCCGGTAAAATCGATCCTTTTGGCAGGGTGCTTGCGAAGGTGGCTTGCTCGAGGATCTGCAACGAAAAACCGGTCAAATCGCCATCGAGGAAAATTCCTTTCTGAACGGTTAGGAATCGCTGGTTTTCCCCGGTAAGTCCCTGAAGCGTGCAACCCAGGCTGACCACCAGGTAGTCCACTGTGACGTTCTGGTCGAGGACAACAAAGGCGTTGTTGGCAACGTGCGCGTTGTCGCCGGGACCCGGAACACCATGGGGGGTCCACCGGGTCGGGTCGCTCCAATTTCCTCCAGATTCCGTGAACTCATAGGATCGCCCGGTAGCCGTCGCTCCGGCCGGCTGCGCCGAATTATCGCTCGCCGCACTGGCGGCGGCGACGGGCGCTTTATTGACGGTCACGTCCACGGTATCCGAAGTTCCTTCAATCCCGCGGTTATCGACTGCAACGATCATGAGGCGATGAAAACCTGATGAGATGTTGTCGACTGCAAATTGGTACGGCGCAGTGTTATCCCGCGCAATCACCATTCCGTTGTCGCGCAGCTCGACAGTCGCCGCAGGATTTTCGAAAAGGACATTTGCGGTCACGGAAAGAGTGCTGCCTTCGGTTACGGTGACTTTGCCAGCTGCCGCCCCGGGGACAGAGATCTGAACCGCAGGCGCAACGCTGATGGCTGCGTTGAAGCCGGTGGAATCGAAGCTAAAATCGCCGCGCGAACCGACGACGAAGTCAACTATGTCGCCGGCGTTGAGATCCACATTCTGGAGAGGAATGTCAACGCCGCCATCGTTCGCAACATCCTGGTTGAAGACCGCGACCCCCTTGATCACGACATGACACGAAAAACCGTTGCCGCCGTGGTTATCGAGATCGAGCCAGCGCGCCACGATGTTATAACGGCCGGCGGCCGGCGCGGTCCAGCGGGCCACCGCAAATCCGTTGCTGGCGGACGGATGAAAATACATCTGGCCAGGAAGCAGCGGCTTCAACGGCCCGAACCCGAAATCATAAACGACGTCCGTGTTACCCGTGTTAACCGTGACTACTGCGTCGGGGTCCCAGCCTTCGACCGCTTCCTGGGCCGGATTGGGATTGCCGGCGCGGCCTGGGGAAGTATTGGTGTGCTGGGCGGCGGTAAACAGGGTGAGGTCCGTGCCGGTGGCAGAAGAGCGATAGCCGTAACTCCACTGCGGCACCGTCTCATTAACTGAATTAGTCTCGGCGGAACCGTCGGGCTTTTCATTATCGGCCAGGTCCCGGCCCGCAGCCCAGAGCTTCGGCTCTCCATAGGCGGTTCCGCTTTCAGACGTCATGGAAAAACCGGAAACCGGCTTGCCCTGGTCATCCAGGACAGCCACGATCCGGATACACGCATTGGTGATGTCGACCACGTAATTGTCAGGGCGGCGCTGAGAGGAACGGACCCAGGAAGCGAGGGTCCAGTTAACCGGAAACGGCGAACCGAACGTAAACGCCGGGCTGAACTGACCCTTCTTGTTCAGGATGTCTCGCGAACCGGATTCCACGGTTCCGTCGGCAAAAACACGGTAAAAGCCCTGTACGTACGGATCGTGTTCTGCGCCGAACCCATTGCCGACTCTCAGGTCGTACTGATAATCGGCGAACGTCTGCGAATCGGGGTCGATGGCGCCGCTCACGCTGAACGAACCTTTGACCAGATATTCCACGACAAGAAAGCCGCGCGCGCCGGTCTTCCCCGGGGCGTTAATCGTCACAGAATCCTGGAACGACCCGTTCACCTTTCCAGAATCCAACCCGTATTGCTGTTGCGGATTGTTCGGACTTGCCACCTGGGTGTGCAGACTGATTGCGTTATAATCAACCGCGATGGCGACCGAGACCGCGCCTGTTTTCGCGGTCAGAGGAGTCTGCAGGCTCAAGGAGTTGGGACTGGGATTCCCACCTCCATTGGGCTCAGCTCCAGCAAGTTGGGTAGTGGAATCGTGGATGTAGCCGTTTAGATAAATGTTAGGCGCAGCCTGCGCGGCGGCAGGTATTAGAAGAAGCGCGAAAGCACAGAGCATTTTTGGAAGTGGCGTCATAATTTTCTCCAGTTTCATCGAGGCGTTTTCCGGGTGGATCACGGCCTCAGGGAGTAGACGCGAGGAAAAATGCGGAAAGAGCTCAACAATTTTTGGAGCTCGCGACGAAGACTAGAATTGGGGATTTTCTATCGCCCACGACGGACTGGACGCCGCCGCGCCTTGCTGGATCAGCTGCGCTCGTTCTTGGCGACGCCGCGGATGTTCAAAACCGCAAGGCCGAACTGGAGGATGATCAAGGCGTACGCGTGCGCTTTCCAGCCCCACGCGACCCACAGAACGTTGCTGACCAGAAAAATCCAGAAGCCCCATTGCCGTTTCTTTTTCGATTGCTCGGCCACGAGCCAGGCCGAGAGAAGAGTCGCGGCCATCGCGGGCCATTGCAGGTGTTGAATCCAGTCCACCAGACGTAAACGCATCTCGCCGGGGGATCGAGCGCTCCCGATCGCCGGGGGTCCGCAACGGGCGTGAATAGAATTCATGCCGGTGCGTCCCATAAGCGTTCCTCGTTCGCCTATCACGACCGTTTAACTTATGGCCACCCTTCTGCAGTCCGCTCCTGACGCAACAGTCGACCCTATCGGCAAAATTCGCGCTGCGATCGAGCAACGCGGCGAAGCCATCCTCAGCCCGGCGGACGTGCAGTCCCTGGCGGGTGAGGCATCGGGCCGCAGCGGCTGGACCATGATTGCCGCGCTCGCCACTGCCGGCGGCTGGAGTTTTACCTTTTTTCCGAACGGCAGCGTTCGCTTCGCCAGCCTGGACGAACCGGAACAGCTGTAACAGCACGAGGTCGCGCGCTTGCCGTGCGGAGTCCCCTAAGGTCGCATGCCGTGTCACGTCGCGCGCCCGTGAACCATCGCGCCCGGAGCGCCCGATCCAGCGTCGCGATGCGATTGCCTTGTAGCATTTATGGCCAAACGCCCCGCATTTTTCCGAAACGCATTCAGTCTCCTGAAACAAACCGCCATCGAATGGATGGACGACAAAGCGCCGCAGCTGGGCGCCGCGCTCGCTTATTACACGGTATTCGCGCTCGCGCCGCTCGTGCTCGTCCTGCTCGCGATCATCGGTGTTCTTTTCCGAGAGGATCCGGCCGGTGCCTGGAGCAAGGTCACCGAACAGATGGGCTATTTTCTGGATAAAAGCGCAGTCCAGGTCGTGACCGATATCGCCGCGGAAGCGTCCAAGCCGGGCAAGAGCACAATGGCGACGATCATCGGGATAGCGCTAGCGCTCTTTGGGGCGAGTGGCGTGTTCGGCCAATTACAGGATGCGCTGAACACGATCTGGGGCGTAAAAGCGAAACCGGGCGAGGGGATCATGTCGTTTCTGCGGGCCCGCTTCGTTTCGTTCGGCATGCTTGGCGGCGTTTTCTTTCTCCTGCTCGTCTCGTTGACGATCGAGGCGCTGCTGAAGGGGTTCAGTCATTACGTCCAAGCGCATCTGCCCGGCGGCCTTGCCATCGCGGTCTCGGTTTATCTCATCTTCGATTTCGCGGTCGTCGTCTTCCTTTTCGCAATGATCTTCAAGTACCTGCCCGACGCCAAAATCCAGTGGCGCGACGTCTGGATTGGCGCGGTCATTACCGCAATATTTTTCGGGATCGGGAAATGGGCCCTGGGGCTTTATCTCGGGAGCGGCGCGGCGGCTTCCGCCTACGGTGCCGCGAGCTCGCTCATCACCTTGTTGCTCTGGATATATTATTCGTCGCAGATCCTGCTCTTCGGGGCCGAGTTCACCCAGGTCTACGCGAATTGGGCCGGCCGCCGCGTCGCCCCGAGCAAGCACGCCGTGCCAATCGAGACGAGGGAAGTGGAGAAAGGGTAGGTGGAGTGATGGAGTGATGGAGTGATGGAGTGATGGAGTGATGGAGTGATGGAGTGATGGAGTGATGGAGTGATGGAGTGATGGAGTGATGGAGTTATGGAGTGATGGAGT
>DATLNB010000021.1:0-60746 GCA_035536995.1 Chthoniobacterales bacterium
GACATGATTGGTTGCGAGAAGCTCACCCCTTTTCGCGACCATACCTCCGAACAGATCTCCTCGCTGCCGTCGCGATACAGTTATTTTCAGTTCGGGGCGAAATGGACCTATGACAAGGTCTTTGCAGCATGGTCCATCGCGCTGCTTGCTTTACTTTTCGTGAGCTGGCGCAATCCGCGGGAGACGGGGTTCCCGGCCCTTGCCATCACCCTGACTCTAACCGGTCTTCTCATGTTCGCCGCCAGTTGCTTCCTGGTCGACGATCAGCCGCGTTTTCGCCTTCCTTTGTGGCAGATGCTCGTTCTGTCGCTATTTATCGTGATGGGAAGTACGGCCCGTGTCCTTGCGGAACGAAAAAGCTTGCTCGGCCCTGGATCCGGACGTCTTTAGGTTCCCCGAACAGGCCGGTCCAGTCCCGCCACCACTGTATCTCGTCCAGCCGTTTCGTGGACATCATGACAATAGCCCAGCGCTTTAGCGCTGGGAAGGTCACCCGCGCGAAATTCGAGTCCCGCAAGGGACGAAAGAACGCTTCTACCGTCCCTGCCGGGACTCTACCTTCTGCCACATCCTCCCAGCCTTGAAAGGCTGGGCTATTGTCGTTATGTCCAAGAAACAGCTGAAAAAACTACATGAACGCCTGCCGACTGCAGCCTCCATTCGCGGGCGGATTTAGTTAGCCGCAAAGTTAGTCCGCCGGGCAGCTGTTGGCCCCGAGCCGTAGGGGCTGCCGAAAGCCGGGTTAAGGTCCCGGCGGACTATGAAACCTACTTCGCCGGGATCCGGTCCCGGACACCTTTCACAATCGGCATCAGGGTTGGCGGGTCGGAGTTCATCAACGCCACCGCGGTGTAACCCAGCTCCGGGAACATTTCGAGATTCGCAGCTATCCCGGGCCCGCCACCGTTATGCCCAACGCTATGTTTGCCATCGGCGGTCCTATCCCCGAATCCGTATCCGTATTTACCCATCCCGCGCGGACCTTCTACTTTGCCTGTAGTCACCAGCTCCGTGTGGGTCTTATCGAGCAGCTTGTAGCCGACAAGTGCCTGGTGAAACTTCACCAGGTCCGGTGCTGTGGAGAAGCCACCCCCTGCGGGCCCTCCTTTGACCTCACGCAGGCTATTGTTATCGCGGATTTCTTCCTGCGGCTGTCCTTGCGGCGACATCCGGGTATAACCAACCGCCAGGTTCGGGATCTCCTTCCCCGGCTCGTAGAACCCCGTGTCATTCATCCCCGCCGGCTTATAGATGTGCTCCCGAACGTAACTGTAGTAGTCTTTTCCCGAGACCTTCTCGATGATCCCCCCGAGGAGCATGAAGCCCGAGTTGCTGTATTGGAATTTTTCGCCCGGAGGAAACGAGAGCGGCTCGGAAGCAAACAGCGGCAAGTGCGCGCTCACAGTCAATAACTTCTCCCTTTGCGCGGCGAACTTCTCGCCCCAGTACACGCCCATTCCCGAGGTGTGAGTCAGGAGATGATGGATCGTCACCTTCTGCGCTGCGTCCTTGTTCGGATAGTCGGGCAGATGTTTTGCGACGGTGTCAGTGAAGGACAGTTTCCCAGCCTGGGCTAACTGCGCGATGGCGACGGCCGTAAACATCTTGTTCATCGAGCCGAGGTTAAACTTGGTGTTCAGATCGATAGCCGCCCCGGTAGCTTTGTTTGCTACACCGGCCGCTTTGCTGGCGAGGGTTACTCCGTCCTTCGCCACCAGGACGACGCCGGAAAGCTTGCTCTCTTTGACGAGCGAATCCAGATAAGCGCTCAGGTCCGATGGCGCCTCTTCAACCTGCTGCGGCGACTGCGCGGCGGTGGGAGACTGGCCGGAAGCAATTAACGCCGCGATCAGGATCGCGATAATTACGATGACCGTTCCTTTCATGGCATGGTAACCGATGAGAAGCTGATCCTGCCGGTCGTGCGCTGCGTCCCGGCTAGATTGAGATCAGGTTAATGTTGCGCGCCAATTGCGGCGCTGAACCACAGGATACTTTCTCGAGCGAGACCTGGGTGACATCGACGCTGTCGGTGTCCTTGTCGTTATCGTTGTCGTCATCATCACTGTCGTCATCGCGGTCGTTGTCGTCGTTATCGTGGTCGTCCCGATCGGCACTGAGGCTCGGGACATTCGGCAGCTGGCTTTGATCCAGCATTTCGTAACGCTGGCGCACTTCCGGAGGCATCTTGTCGACTTCTTCCTTCGTATCCACCGGGCCGCTAAAGAGAAGCCGGCCCTGGGGATCCTTTACGGTCAGGATCTTTTTCCCCGCGACCGTCTCGAGTTTGAGCTCGCCCTTGTCGTCGCTGAACACGATCGTCGCCTTGCCGAGATCGATGGTCGTCGATTTCAAGGCGCCCTTGTCGCTGCTGAACACCCGCATTTCACGGCTGGAGCGCTGTGCTTCCTCCCGATGGCGTTGCGCTTCTTCCCGCTGGCGCTGCGCTTCTTCCCGAGTTCGTTGCGCTTGCTCGCGAACCCGCTGCACTTCTTCACGCGCGCGTTGCCGCGCTTCCGCCCGGGCCTGCGCAGCTTCACGCTGCGCAGTGCGGACGGTTTCGCGAATATCAGGACCGATATTCTCCTGATTAACGTTCACGTGGAAGTCTTTCATCTTCTCATTGAAGTCCTTCATCTTTTCGTTGAAGTCCTCCATGTTGAACATGCCGAAGTCGTTGTCGCGCTGCCGGACTTCCTTTTTCCCTAGCTTCACAGTTACCTTGGTCTCCGCGTTCTTGCGCAGGATGGTCAGGGTAACGTTGGTCCCGTCCTGGTAACTCCGGACCAGCTTGGCCAGTTGGTCGGGTTCCATCAGGATCTGGTCGTTCAACATCTTGATGATGTCGTTCTGTTGAACGCCCGCGGCCGCGGCCGGGCCATCGGGGACAACGTAATCCACGACGAGGCCGAAGCCTTTCGGGAGGCCGAGCTGTTCGCTGACTACGCGCGGAACACTGGAAGTCTCCACGCCGAGATAGGTGACCGGCACTTTCGGGCGGTCCTTGTCCTTGTCTTTCTCCTTGTAGGGCGGGATCGTCTGGCTTGGCGACACTGGTGGGACTGGCGGCACCGGCGGTACGGGCGAGACCGGTGCTTGCGCGAAGGCCGCGATTGGGAGCAGCCCGAGGACTGCGATCATAGCTAATGTTTTTGTCTTCATTGTTTGGTTTTGGTTAAGGGTGATTCTTAAAGTGGTAATGGTTCTGCGTTATTGTCCTGAGACCGGGATGAGAGTTACTTCCTCCTTGGGATAAGTGACCCGGAGGGAAGCCCCGGTTTGTGGGTTCTTCCACTGGACAGTCTCGCGCTTGCGCGAACGGACGCGGCGCATCGGCTCATCACTGCCATTGGTATAATGGAGGCCCTCGTCCTTGGTGTCGTAAACCACCTGGGTTAACGCGGAAGGCACAAACTCATTCACAGCTTTGGCGGCCGGAGTAAGCGGGGCTGGCGTTAACAAGGCCAGGCCTGGGCTCTTGGAAGGCCGGTCCACATTCACCCTCGCCAGCAACAGAAAAGTTGCGGCCGCGGCCAGACCGAGGCCAAGCCCCATCCAATTCATGCGAAAACGCTTCTGCTCCTTCGGCAAAACGCCGGCCGTTGCGGTCCCCCGCCCCGCCGCTTCCTGGGCCAGGCTGATCTCGATCCGGGCCGACAGGTCCGGCGACATCGGGCGCGGCCGCAGCTTCTTCAATTCTGCTTCAAGCTCTGAAAAATCATTCATGGGCGACAAAGTTCTTTTTGAGTGCCGCGAGGGCGTAGCGATAACGCGACGCCGCCGTGTTTTGCGAGATGCCAAGTGCTTCGGCGATCTCCGCGAAGGTCAGCTCATTCCAAATTTTCATGACCAGCACCTCACGCTGTTCCACTGGCAACCGGTCGATGGCCGCAGCCAGCTCACGCTGCGAACCATCATCAAAATTGAATTGCGGCTCGGTAGTTTGCTCCATGTCCGCCGAAGCCGTGGCCTCGCGCCGGGCGCGGCGAGCGTCGCGCCGGAGAAGATCGAGAGCGACCGAGCGGACCGTTGCGTAAAGCAGCCCGCGATTTTCGATCGAATGCTGCTTCCGCCAGAACCGGACAAACGCGTCCTGGACAATGTCTTCCGCGTCCGCGGCCGACCGGACAAATTGGCGCGCAAAGAGAACAAGGCCGGGGCCCAGTTCCGCAATGCAAACTTTCCAATTTTCTTCATGAGTGACGACATTCTCCATGACCTCTTTACGGTCTTTTAATAACCAAACGCCGCCAACTGCGTATTTTGTCTAGCGCGCGCCGGAACTTTTTGCCGACAGGGCGCACACTGCTAGCCTGCAGCAACCGTGAGTGCTCCGCTCAATCAGTCGCCCGATGCGTGCCCGAACTGTGGGGAGACCGCCATGGCCGCGTATTGCAGCCACTGCGGTGAGAAACGGCGCGACCGCACCGACTGGAAGCTCTCGAGCATCGCCGGAGAAGCCTTCGCCGAATTCACGAACCTCGAGCATTCGAAGTTTTGGCAAACGTTCCGGCTCCTCCTTTTCAAGCCGGGTCAACTGACGCGCGACTATTGGAGTGGCCGGCGGAAGCGCTACCTCGGCCCGGTAAAACTGTATCTCGGCTGCTTCGCCCTCTCGCTCGTGCTCTATTCCATTCACCAACCAACGGCCGTTTACGACGTGCGAACGCTCGCTGCTGCGGGTTCGGACGGTCGCCTACCCCGCCTCCTCGATGAGCTTGCAGCCAAACGCGGGATACCGGCCCCCGAGATCGCCCAGGAACTTAATTCCCGCTGGCAGCGCTACATCTCGATGTCACAGGTTGTCTATCCGTTGTTTGTGGCCCTCGCCCTCAAGCTTTTCCTCCGGCGCCGTGCCCTTTACTTTACCGAGCACCTCATTTT
This sequence comes from Chthoniobacterales bacterium, assembly GCA_035536995.1. GTDB lineage: Bacteria > Verrucomicrobiota > Verrucomicrobiia > Chthoniobacterales > UBA10450 > AV80. Next base: position 4,885 of record DATLNB010000021.1, read on the forward strand.
CGCGCTGCACGTTCTCGCTTTCCTCTTCCTCTCCTTTGTTATCGTGTGGCCGTTCCTGGCGCTCTTCGGACTCCAGATCTCAATCGAGAACTACACCCCTGCGTTCTGGATCATCACAACCGGGTCGCTGGCCTGGACGGCGATCTACCTGCTCCTGGCGTTGCGCCGGGCTTACGGCGAACCCTGGCTTCCGGCCATCTTAAAAGGCCTCGTCGTTTTCGCGACCTACACAATCACCTCCATGCTGTTCATGTCGGGCACGCTGGCGCTGGCGGTTATGCTTACCAGGCGCGGCGGCTGAGCCGCGGTATTCGTCGCGGGTTCAGAACTGCATCTCGATGGAAATTACCAGGCGCCGCCGGTAGCCTCTCCTGGCATGTCGATCGTCACCATCATCATCGCGAGCCTGCTTCTGCTGGACGTTGGCTGGTGGTTCGTGGCGGATCGGGTCCTGCAAAGGGCAGGCTGGAAAGCGCAGGCGCGGATTCTACACAGCTTCTTCTTCGGGTTGCAGCTTGCCGGCCTCGCCGCCGTGATTGCTTCGCGGCGTTCAGAGGTGTGGGACCGGCTTCCCGCAGTTTTCACATCTGCGGTTTATCTTTGGCACCTGATCGTTCTGCCGCTTCTGCTTCCGCTCTCGATTGCAGTGGGTCTGGTAGCTCTCCTCGCCTGGATCATTGGCAAAATTCGGAAGGGCGAGGCCAGTCACGCCATCAAACCGGAAAGCGATGCGATAACCCGGCGGGCCTTCCTGGCTGCTACTGCCGCCTTCACGCCCCAGCTCTTCACGGTGGGTTTAACGGCCATTGCCCTGCGGCAACTCGAACAATTCCGAGTCCGCCGGATGACGATCCCCATCCGCGATCTGCCTGCGGCTCTTAACGGGCTTACCATTGCGCACGTCAGCGATATCCACGCCGGCCGGTTCACCCGGGGCGCAATACTTCGCGAGATGACCGCCGCGGTCAACGATCTCCGGTCCGACCTCGTCCTTCTCACCGGCGACCTGATCAACGGCGCCCTCCACGAGTTGCCTGAAGGTATCGAGACCGTCCGTCGACTGGATGCGCCTTCCGGCGTTTACATGATCGAAGGCAATCACGACCTGTTTCCAGGCCGCGAAGCTTTTGAGTCCCACGTAAAACGGTCCGGGATTCCGCTCCTGGTCAACGAAACCGCGCAACTTACCGTTCGCGATCATCCCGTGCAGCTCCTCGGCCAGCGCTGGGGGGGTCCGATATTTCGGCGGCGCCAGGGCAATGACGACGGGACCATCACCGCCGCTTTCGAGGAATTGATTGCGCTCCGGGACCCGGAAGCGTTCCCGATTCTTCTCGCGCATCACCCGCACGCCTTCGATCCGGCCGCGGCCGCGGGCGTGCCCCTTACCCTTGCCGGCCACACCCACGGCGGCCAGCTCATGCTAAACGCCGAGACCGGTTTCGGCCCGTGGATGTTTCGCTACTGGTCAGGCCATTACAGTCGGGGCGACAGCCACCTCGTCGTCTCCAATGGCGTCGGCAATTGGTTTCCGTTGAGAACCAGGGCGCCCGCGGAAATTATCCATCTCACTCTTCAGCGCGTTTGAGCGACACCTTTCGATGAATCGTGATTTTGAAGAACTGGATTATCGAAAGACGGAGCTGGGCGATTTGATCCTCCGCCGGCGGCGCATGCTGTCGTTAGGCGGGCTCGAAGTCTACGAGGTGAAACTCGGAGAGGCTTTCCTGATGTCGAGCTTGTTCCATGAAGTCGAGGAAGCTCTGGCACGGTTCGGATTAGCCGAGTTGAAAAACGAAGGGTGGGATGTCGTGGTTGGCGGGCTTGGGCTCGGCTACACGGCGGTCGCTGCACTCGAATTTCCGCAAGTAGAGTCGTTGTTGATCGTGGATGCGCTCGAGCCAGTCATCGAATGGCATCGCCAGGGGATCGTTCCCCTCGGCCGGAGAATCACTGGAGATCCGCGCACGAAAATGCTGCAGGCGGATTTCTTCGCGCGGGCTCAATCGGAAGCGGGCTTCGATCCCGCGCAGCCGGGCCGGCAGTTTCACGCAGTCCTGCTCGATATCGATCATTCGCCGCGCAACCTGCTGCACCCGCAGAATGCAGCCTTCTATGAGACCAGTGGTCTGCGTGCGCTCGCCGCCCATTTGCATCCGGGAGGAGTCTTCGCGCTCTGGTCGGATGACGGGCCGGATGACGAGTTCCTTGAAACGCTGGGCGCTGTCTTCGCGACAGCGCGGGCCCACGTCGTGACATTTCCTAATCCGATCACGGAGAGCGAATCAGCCAGCACCGTCTATGTCGCGTGCAAGGCAGAGGGCTGATCACAGAGCAACTTCCTGTGCCAGTTGGCGAAAATCCCAGCGATCATTTCGGTGGTTTCGGGAGATCGTTGTAGCCGTCCACCTGAAAACGCCAGACGCCGTCTTTGCCCGGCTGCGCGACGACGATGAATTTCCCCTGACTCGATCGCGACCCGCCTTTGTCGTCGAAGGAAGTGAGCGTGTAGATTCCAACATCGTAGGCGAGATTCTGCTCCACCTGTCGTTGCGCGATGCGAAATGAAATCTCGAGGCGCCCATTGCGTTGTTTCACCGAATTGAAGAATTTCGTGAAGCCATCCAGGATTTTCTGACGCCCGATCTCGAGATTCTGTGCGGGGACCAGATACGCGGCGTTCTCAGTGTAAAGATCGGCCACTGCGGCTGGGTCGAGCTTTTTGTAGCCCTCGGAGAAGCGGCCATAAATCTGGTCGAGGCCGGCGTGGGCTTTGACGCCATTGTCCAACACAAGGTGGCCGCCTGCCGCCGCGTCCGGTATTTGCGCCTGGAGCTCCAGGCAACCGAGCAAAACAAACAAGCCAACAATTGTAACCGACTGTTTTGATCTCATGCTTACACCTTACCCTTGGTGATCTCGCATGCGAGCGGCCTCGACATCTGCGCTGCTCAGCGTTCCGGGCGAGACGAAAGCTAAAGCGATACGGCTACCGCTCCTGCTTGTGCACGTTCCCGTCCTTCATCACGAAGGAAACTTTCTTCAGGACAGTCACATCGGAAAGCGGATCGCCGGAGACCGCGATGATATCCGCAGCCTTGCCCGGTTCGAGTGAACCGACCTGATCCGGGATGCCGAGCAGATCGGCCGCATTCGTGGTCGCTGCCTGGATCGCGGTCGCGGGGGTCATGCCGAACTTCACCATGAGCTCGAACTCATCGGCGTTCCGCCCGTGCTTGGAGACACCGGCGTCGGTGCCGAAGGCGATTCTTACCCCCGCGGGAACAGCTTTCTTCAGGGCTTCCCCGGTGATACTGAGGCGCCAATCGATCTTCTTCCGCACTTCAGGCGCGTAGGCGTTCGGGTTCGCCGCGATCCGCTCCAGGTAACCGTTGATCGTCGAAAGCGTCGGCACGTAGTACGCCTTCGAGCTTTTGAAGAGCTTGAGCGATTCATCGTCGATCAGAGTCCCGTGCTCGATTGAGTCCGCTCCGGCCCGCAGCGCCACGTTGATTCCATCGGCGCCATGGGCGTGGACGGCGACTTTCTTCCCGTAAAGATGGGCCGTCTCGACGAGCGCCTTCGCTTCGTCGTCAAACATCTGCGCGCCGAGCCCAAGGCCGATGATGCTGTTCACCCCGCCAGTGGTCGCGATTTTGATGACGTCAACGCCGCGCGCGATCTGACGGCGAACGGCTTTGCGACATTCATCGGCGCCATCACAGGTTGTCATGTCGCGCTCCAGCAGGTCGTGGAGTTCATCACGGAAACCGAGGCTGGAATCCATGTGGCCGGAGCTCGTGGAAATGCCGGAACCGGCATCGATGATGCGCGGCCCGATCTGCCAGCCTTTGGCGATGGCGTCACGGAGCGCGAGCGTCACGCCATCGGGGCCGCCGAGATTGCGTACCGTCGTGAAACCGGCGTCGAGCGTCTTCCGCGCGTTCCAGGCCGCTTCGTAGGAATGACGCGCCGCGCTGTCGGTCACCGAAGCAAGCTGGCCTTCGAGTCCGGCGCGGTCTGAGGTCAGGTGGACGTGGCAATCAATCAGACCCGGGAGGACGAACCGGTCCTTCAGATCGATCACCGTTGCGCCCTCAGGTGCTTTCGCGAAGCCGTCCTGGACCGAAACGATTTTTCCTTTCGCGATCAAAACGCTCGCGTTGCGCCGAGGATCTTTCCCGGGGCGATCGAGAAGCGAGCCGGCGTGAATGATCGTATCCGGCTGAGCCGGAGAAGGAGTGGGTGTCGGAGTTTGGCCGAGAAGCGGGTCCGCAAAAAGAAAGGCGACAGCGAAACAGAGTTTCGTGGACAAGTGCGTTCCCAAACAGAGTTTGGGAACGAGGGCCGAAATGGAGCGCATAAGAGACTCAAGCGCTCGTAACCCACGCGGGCAAGGAGGAAGCTAATCGCTAAAAAGCCGAGAAGCTGAAATCTCAGCATCTCAGCATCTCAGCATCTCAGCTTTTCAGCTTTTCAGCTTTTCAGCTTTTCAGCGTTTGATCCTCACTCGTTCGTTCTTCTGGTCGAACGAGACCGCAAACTGGCTCAGCGTTTTCAATCCAACGTTCGCGATGTCGCCGAGCGCCGGATACACGATTGTCGCATCCGGGAATTCGTGGCGCCCGAGACGGATCACATCCTTTAACTGGGCCTGCTTAATTTCCATTTCACCGCCCGCACTCCGGGCGCGCCCAACGACGCGCGGCTCGCCGGCGACGTTCAGTTTCTCGGCAAAAACTGTCGGGAAAACAAAGGCGCCGATCGCATTTCCAGTGTCGAGATGCGCCTTGATCTTCTTGTCGCCAACGCTGAGATCGACCTCGGCGATCCCGGCGGAGTTCTTGTAATCGAGCACCTCCGCGCCGTCCGCTTTCGGCAGCTCACCCTTTTCAATCCGGAGTTTCTTCCCCGGAAAATCCAGGGTCACTAGGTAATCCGCGAGGGCACTGAGACCGATAATCCCATCCACCTTTAACGGTCTCGGCGAGTTCTTGAAACTTCGTCCCGCGACCGTCACGCCGGCCAGCCGCAAAGTGCCGAGCGAGATCGAATCGATCTGGTAAGTCTGCGAGGTCTGCGGATTTCTTCCGGAAGGATCGATCGCCTGGACCTGGCCGGTCGATTGCAAACCGAGCTTCTCGACCAGGGACACGTCAATCCGCGGACCGGCCTGGGCTCCGGTGTCGAACCCAAAGACAAACGGTCCCTGCCCGTTCAACATGACTTCGATTGTCGGCATCGAAGAGCCATCGGTCTGGAGTGGGACCTCGATCGTGGATTTTCCCGACGAATCGGCCGAGTGCAGCTCGGGCGCCTGCCATAAGCCCCACGATAAAATGGTCGCGATTGCAAGAAGCGGTTTAAGAAGTTTGCGCATCGTTGGGAAAACGTCGCGGGCGGCGGCTTTTGTTTACCGCGCCCGTGGCGAAGACTTATTCCCTTGACCGCGTTGAAAGGGATCGCCACAACTCTCCGGCATGTCCCGCGCCTGTCTCGCTTGCGCGCTCGCCGCCCTCCTCGGATTCTCGCCCTTTGCCCAGGCTGAAGTCACGTTCGCTCTTGATTTCCCAGACGTGACCAGTCACACGAACCAGAATTGGGACGACCCTACCCACGGCAGCCTCGCGCGCTCCACGCTCCAGACCGTGCTCAATGAAATCGGCCGGGAGTTCGCGGAGAGCGCAACGATCCAGTTGAGCATCACCTCTTCGATGGCAACGGCCTACGCCGCGGGGGCGAACACCGCCTCGCATGTGTTGCAACCCGGAGGATTCCGGGACGGGAACACCTACATCAAAATCCGCACCGGCTCCGATGTGAACGGCGCCGCGACCGACGCTTTCATCGAATACAGCTTCAACCTCTCGCTCTACGCCGATCAAAACGGCGATGGCGCCGTTAACTACCTCGATTTCGTTGCCAACCTGAAAGGGCTGACGCGGCACGAGATTATTCACATCCTGGGCGCGGTTTCCGGGATCGATCCTGCGAATCCGGCCAGCTCTCAGGTCACGCGCCACGACACCTTCCTCTTCGACTCCGCGGGAAATCCGCTGGTAAACCCAGGAGGTACCGTCTCCGGCACCGCGAACCTATCCGACCCCAACACCTACTTCGATGCGATAGGCCCCGCCCCAAATTACACGATCAATCACGAAGGCGATTTCTCGCACCTGATCGGGATCCATTTCCCGTATCGCACCACGATCAACGACGATGATCGCGCCTATTTCCGAACGCTCGGGTACGCAGCCCCGCCAGGGAAGCTGTTGAACATTTCCACCCGCCTTCGCGTCCGGACTGGCGACGCGGTGCTGATCAGTGGGTTCATCATTGCCGGCGCCGAACCAAAAACCGTTTTGATTCGCGGCATCGGACCTTCGCTCGAAGGGGCTGGGGTCTCGGGCGCGCTTCAGAACCCGACGCTTACTCTTTTCCAGGGGAACACGGAGCTCCAGGCGAACGATGATTGGTTTACGACCCAGAGCGAGGAAATCCGTGCAACCGGATTGCAGCCCGTCTTCAGCACCGAATCAGCCATCCTTCGGACCCTCGCGCCGGGATCATACACGGCCGTTGTCCGTGGGAAGAACCACACGACCGGCGTCGGCCTGGTTGAAATTTACGATCTGTCAGGCGCGTCGGATTCGAAACTGGCCAATGTAAGCACACGCGGGTTTGTCGAGACCGGCACGAACGTCATGATTGCCGGATTCATCGCGGGTCATCCGGCGAGCGCCAATGTGCCGGTTATCGTCCGAGCGATCGGACCGACCCTGAGCGGACTTGGCGTTCCGGACGCGTTGCAGGATCCCTTCCTGAGTCTCCATGACGGGAACGGGGTCTTGATCGTGGAAAACGACAATTGGCGCGACACCGATCAAAGTGCGATCGCAGCGAGCGGATTCGCGCCCGGTCATGATGCCGAGTCAGCCATTCTGATCACGCGGCCCCCGGGAAGCACGACCGCCATCGTCCGGGGCAAGAACGGCGGGATTGGCAACGCCCTGGTTGAAGTGTATCGGCTGAACTGATCTGATTTTCCGGGAGGGACGCCCGCTATGGCGTCCTCAACGATTTCACTTACGCGCAGCATCTCGGGGACGGGACGGCGCCCGTCCCTCCACAGACTTGTTCAACGCACCCAAGGCAAAGTTTGCAACATTTCCGCCTTGGCAACCGCGCCGGGTAACCGAAAGAATCGCCGCTCATGCGCACCGTTTCGCTTTTGTTGATCGCTCTTTTCGCAGTTATGCTTCGTGCCGGAACGCTGGACGAAGCCGTCCGCGAGATCGCGGCTGCCGAGAAAAAATTCTACGAAACCGGCCAGGAAAAGGGAACGCGTGCGGCGTTTTTGGAGTTCCTCGCGCCGGATGGCATCATGTTCCGACCCGGTCCGGTGAACGGCCGGGAAAGCTGGGAGAAACGTCAGGAAACCGGCTTGGATCTCGTCTGGGAACCCAACTTCGCTGCGGTTGCGCGCAGCGGCGATTTTGGATACGACACCGGCCCATCAAAATGGCGGGCGAAGAAAGGCGATGGAAAATTCACCGGCTACGGGCACTTCATCTCGATTTGGAAGAAGCAAGCGGACGGGACGTGGAAAGTCGCGCTGGATTGCGGAATCGAGAATACGAAATCGGATGCGAAAACGCCGTTGCGGCTGGTTACGCCGAAGGGTGCCGGGAAAGGAACTCTGGAGTCGTTGCAACAGGCACAGACCGAATTCATCGCCACCGCAAAGCTCGATTTCACAAAGGCGTTTCGGCAATTCGGCAGTGAAGAGGTCCGGCTTTATCGCGAAGGTTCATTTCCCACCGTCGGAACAAAGCCGGGGACGGAACTGCTCGGGCCGGAGCAAGCCGGTGTCGCGATGGAGGTCATGAAGACGGACATGAGCAGCAGCGCGGATTTGGCCTACATCTACGGCAGTTGTTCCGACACGCGTTCGCAGCCCGCGCGGGCGGGCCATTTCCTTCAAGTCTGGCAGGTGGACGCGGCTGGCCGCTGGAAGCTCGTATTGGATTGGCAGCAGCCACTCCCACCGCAAAAATAAATTCTCGGAGGGACATGCTTCCGCATGTCCGCAATTGTCGACGCGCGGCCTTGGACGTGCAGAAGCACGTCCCTCCGAAAGAATCTGAATCCAAAGCAGGAGCGGTCTGCATCCCAATTGAGAAAACCATGCAGACGCTTTTCCAGGACCTCCGTTACGGCGCGCGCCAGCTGCTCAAGCGGCCCGGCTTCACCTTTCTCGCAATCATCTCGATGGCTCTGGGCATCGGCGCCAACACGGCGATCTTCAGCCTGGTCGATACGGTCGCATTCCGTCCGCTCCCGGTTAAGAACGCCTCTGAGCTGCAGGAGCTTTATGGCACCCTTCACAACGGCGCTGATTACACCCTCCAATCATGGCTTAATTACAAGGACTACCGTGATCGCAACCAGGTCTTCTCCGGGCTGATCGCCTACCGGATCGTTGTCGCGAGTCTCAGTCACAATGGAAACAACGAGCGCGTCTGGGGCACTCTTGTCTCGGCGAATTATTTCGATGTTCTCGGTGTCCCGCTTCTTTTGGGGCGTGGGTTTCGCCCCGAAGAAAACGAAACCCCGAAATCGCATCCCGTCGTCGTTCTCAGTTACGGCGCGTGGCAGAAACGCTTTGGGGCCGACCCCGCAATCGTCGGCCGCACTGTTTCTTTGAATAACGTTCCTTTCACGGTAGTTGGCGTGGCCCGGAAAGGGTTCATCGGCACCGAGGTCGCCTACTCGCCGGAAATCTGGGCGCCGCTCATGATGGCGCCAGTCATTGAGCCAGGCAGCACCTACCTCGACAACCGGGACAGCGACAATTCCTTCGTCGTCGGCCGGCTCAAACCCGGCGTGACGAAAAACCAGGCGCAAGCCGCCTTGAAGATCCTGACCCTGGAAATGGCGAAGGAAAATCCGAAGGACAACGAAGGGCGTGGAATCGAGCTCATCCCGCCCGGCCTTTTCATTCCCGATATCCGAAACGCCGTCCTGACTTTCGCTGCGGTCCTGACAGTTGTCGGCACGCTCGTGTTGCTCCTGGCCTGCGTTAACCTGGCAAACCTCCTCCTCGCCCGCGCGACCGAGCGCCGCAAAGAAATCGCCATCCGGCTTGCAGTCGGCGCCAGCCGGGCCCGGCTCATCCGCCAGTTGCTGACGGAAAGCGTCACCCTCTCGCTCCTCGGCGGCGCGGGCGGCGTGATCCTGGCCGCCTGGATCAACCATCTCGTACGGACCATCAAATTGCCGACTGATGTTGCCCTGATGTTCGATCTCCGGGTTGATTGGCGCGTTCTTTCTTTCACTCTCCTCCTTTCGCTTTTGACCGGCGTGCTCTTCAGCCTCATTCCCGCTCTTCAATCATCCAAGCCCGAGCTCGTCCCGGCCTTGAAAGACGAAACCTCGATGGCCGGTTTTCGCCGCTCCCGTCTGCGGAACGGCCTCGTTGTCCTCCAGGTCGCGCTTTCTCTGGTGCTGCTCATCTGCGCCGGCCTGATCGTCCGCAGTCTCCAGGAAGCGCAGCGGATGCGGCCCGGATTCAATCCCGAAAACGCGGTGGCCGTTTCATTCGACGTCGGCCTCCAGGGTTATGATGAAACCCGCGGCCGCGCGTTTCAAAAGCAGGCGCTTGAACGGATCCGCGCTCTCCCCGGGATCGAGTCGGCGGCGCTGACTGACAACATTCCGTTAAGCCTCAATTACAATAGCACCTCGATTTACCTCGAAGGCCAGCCGCCTGCCGCCAGCGCCCAACTGCCTCCAGCGATTCCCGCTTCCGTCACGCCCCACTATTTCCGGACGATGGGAATCGCCTTGCGCGGCCGCGATTTCACCGAGCAGGAAGACAAGAAAGAGAACCGGGTCGCGATCGTGAATGAAACTTTTGCGAAGAAGTTTTTCCCGGGCCAGGAAGCGATCGGGAAGCGCTTCAATTTCAGCGGCCCGGAAAATCCGCTGTGGGAAATCATCGGGGTCTGCGGCGACGGGAAATACAACAGCCTCGGCGAAGAACCCAAGGCCGCTATCTTCCGTCCGCAATTGCGCGACTACAGCACCGGCGTTGCGCTGGTGGCGCGGACCGCCCGGGACACGCGGTCAACGCTTGCCGCGATCCAGCGCGAGATGCGCAGCCTCGACCCGACCCTGCCACTCTACGAAGTGAAGACACTGACCGAGCACATGAAGATACCGCTCTTCCCCGCGCGAATGGCGGCGGGTGCGCTCGGCAGTTTCGGGATTCTCGCCCTCGTCCTGGCCGCCGTCGGAATTTATGGCGTCATGTCCTATGTCGTTGCGGGAAGAACACGCGAGATCGGATTACGAATGGCCCTCGGCGCGCGTGGCGCAAACGTGCGCCGGTTAATCTTACGGCAGGGAATGACCCTGGCGCTTATCGGCTCGGGGATTGGACTGCTCATCGCCTTTCTTGCCACGCGGTTGCTCAAGACCGTTCTCTATGGAGTGAGCGCGGTGGACGCGACGACGTTCATTGGGGTAACTCTTCTCCTCGGCACCGTCGCCCTGCTCGCCTGCTGGATTCCCGCGCTCCGGGCCAGCCGGGTCGACCCGATGGTGGCGTTGCGGGCGGAATAGGCGCGCCGCAAAGCGACGCGGAAGCTCCAAATCCCAAGCACCAAGCTCCAAAGAAGCTCCAAATTCCAAGCTCCAAAGTTCGCGCGGCACACGCATGACTTGGGTCAGCCCGACCACCTCTCTCGCGTCCGCTTATTGTTTGATGTTTGGTGCTTCTCTGGAGCTTGGTGCTTTTGGCGTCATCAGTTCCTCGCTCCTCGGATGCCCAGTTCGCCCTCACTTTTGCTCGCCCATCGGCCTTAACATCAGCTCCCCGTGCCAATCCGGATGCGCGATTCCTGCGCGGTATGCTTCTAACGCTTCGACCGACGAATTTACCCGGAGGTTGCTGTAACTCAGGTCGCGGTTCTGCCAGCGTTCGTGCCAGTAGATCGCGGCCTTGAGCCGCGGATAGCGGGCCCGAAACATTTCAAGCCCCTGTGCGATCCATTCGTGTTTTAGCAGTCCGCGGTCTTCAGGAACGTGAGGAAATTCTCCGGTCCCCCACTCGGCGATCATGACGGGCTTGTTCGGATCGAGGCTGCACATTTCCTCATAAGGCCAGTCGACCAGCGATGGAATGTCGGGATTCGGTTCGCCTTTGAATTGCTGGCCGTAAACGCTCATCCCGAGCCAGTCGACGTAATCTCCGCCGGGATAATAGGCGGGCGCGTAATTCCAGGTGTCGTTAGGTGAGGAATAGTTGTTGGTGTGAAACATCCACTTCACGTTGGCCGCGCCCCGGGCCCGAACGCGGTCAACCACGTGCCGATAGGCCTGCTTGAAACGGGCCGGCCCTTCCCACTCAACCGGCCTGGCCCTGACCGCCCTATCGGCGCCGTAATACCAGCCCGACCACGGGAACCAATCGCCATTCATCTCGTTGGCAAAGGCTACGATCATTGGCTTCCCGAACTCACGCGCGCCGTCCGCCCACTTGTCGATGTAGGCGTCCCATTTCCCTTCCACGATCGCGGTCAGGCTAAATTTATCCGGCCCACGATTTTGATTATAAGGGCGATCCCAGGGCGACCAGAAGACGAGCGGCAACGCGCCGTAACGCCAGATCACCGTTAGATTGCGGGTCGGAAAAGATTGCTCTCCCCAATAGCTCGATGACGCAACGATCGCCTGGTGTTTGCCGACCATCTTTTCGAACTCCTCGATCGTCTCGATCTTCACCTCGTCTTCGGCGTCGCCGAAATCGATGAACGCGCCCGTGTAGGCGCCTTTGGCCGGCAGGAGAAGCTCAACGGGACCGTCGGAGTCGACGCGGGGTTTCGCTACCTCGGGCTTACGGCACGCGCCGAACGCCATGAGGCTCATGGCCAAAATGACGAATGACCAATGACCAATGACGAAATAATGACGAAGCCCGAATGATTTGGCGCGCAATGCGATCACTGTTTCGTCATTTGAGCATTCGAGCTTCCTTCGTCATTCGTCATTCGTCATTCGTCATTTCCGGTCACGCGCGAGCGGGAACGGACGCCGTCCGGTCCAATTTCCCCCACCCGACCAACGCGCCTTTCACCGCCCGGAAAATCGCTTTCCAGATCACGTAGCTCAGCATTGGGCGATAGATCAGGCGCATTGGAAGGATGCGCCACGCGGTGAAAATCGATTCGCGCTCGATGATGCACGCCAGCGTCGCAAGGAGCACGTCCATGCTCAGGAAAACAATCACGAACGGCAGGACCGCGTTCCAGGCCCCAAACGGCAGGGAAGCGAGCAGGAACAAATCCACCATCGGCGTGATCGCGACCAGGATAATCTGGAAAAACCAGACGCTGGGCAGACTGAACCAGCCGAGCGCCCGATAACGCCAGTTGAACACCATGTCGCGATGTTTCCAGAGACATTGCAGAGTCCCGTAAGCCCAGCGGAACCGTTGCCGCGCCAGGGTCGCCACGGTTTCCGGGGCTTCCGTCCAGGCGATCGCTTCCGGCACGTACACCATACGTTGGCCGCGCTTGTGCAAAGCCAGCGTCAGATCAGTGTCTTCCGCGAGCGTTTCCAAACTGAGCCCACCCGCGTCGTCGATGGCGGATTTGCGAATCGCGCTGATCGCTCCCGGAACCACGGTCATGCAGTTCCACCGCGTGTAAGCGCGCCGATCTAGGTTGAAACCGCAGGTGTATTCGAGTGCCTGGCAACGCGCGATGAACGTCCGCAGGTTCCCCACTTTCGCGTGGCCCGAGACTCCGCCAATCGTCTGGTCCGACAACGGTTCGACGAGCCTCCGCAACGTGTCGCGCTGGCATTGCGTATCCGCGTCGAGGAAAACGGCTACCCCGGTGCGCATGGCAGATAATCCGCGTTGAAGCGCGCGGGCCTTGCCGCGGTTTGGCTGGCGAAGCAAACGGAGTCGCGGGTCCTGCGCCACGATTCCTTCGACCTCGTCCGCGGTGCGATCGGAAGAGCCGTCGTCCACTACGATCACTTCCAGGTCGCCCTTGTAATCCGTGGCCAGCAAACTCGTGAGGGTTTTCGCTATCACCTTCTCTTCATTGTACGCGGCCACGATCACGCTGATCGGCTCCTGGAAATGACGCGGCCAGAACCGGCGAAAACGCGCCGCGAGGATGATAACAAGTAGCGTCCGCAGGACCACCAGCCCCGTGGCCACGATCATGAAAGCCCAGAGGAATTGCTCCGCGGCGTGAAAAATCCGGAAGCCAGCGCCCGAGACAAAGTGAGTAAGCGATCGCGGATGGCGCTCTGTCGACGGCATCAGTGTGTCGCGCGTCGTCCCGAGCAGCGTGCTCAATGGAACGACTGAATCGCCCCGCGTTTTCAGATATTCGAGGATGCCCGGAAGCGCTTCGACGGTTTGTTCCCGATCGCCTCCGCCATCATGCAGAAGGATGATGCTGCCGTCTCCGCGTTGTTGTTTCACCCGCTGCAGAATGACGTCGGCCCCCGGCCGGGCCCAATCCTGGGGATCGATGTTCTCGAGGACAACCAGGTATCCAAGGTCCTGGGCGAGTTGGAGCGGGCTGAGCTCGGTGATTTTTGACGGATGCGTGTCCGCCGCGTAGGGCGGCCGGAACAGAGTAGTCGAGCGGCCCGTGATGGTTTCGATCAATAACTGGGTAGCATTGAGCTCCAGGCGGATGTGCTCCGGCCAGCACTCCGCGAGGTTGGGGTGATAATAGGTGTGGTTCCCGATTTCGTGGCCTTCCGCGACGATGCGCCGGACGAGGCCCGGATACTCTTCCGCGTGCGCGCCGACAAGGAAGAAGGCTGCCTTGACGTTGTAAGCTTTGAGGATGTCCAAAATCCGGGGCGTCCACTCCGGGTTGGGACCGTCGTCAAAAGTAAGGGCGACCTGGTGCGGTCCGCCCGCACCCTGGTGATACAGTGTCGGGAATTGCGGGAACTTCGAGTAAGTCGCGGTCAGGTAACCTTCTTTATCAACCGCCACGGTTCGATAACCATCAGCACGCGTTTCGTCCACCGACACGATCTCCCCCTCACCGACATCGGCGATCGTGTCGGTTCCTTTCAGGACTTCGAGGGCTGCGCGTGTCGCCGTGTCCATTTGGAAGTTGTCCGGGATGGCGAGCGCGTCCCAGATTGCGACGTCCTCGGTCCCGAGACGGTAGAGCGCGAATCCGCCAGCCTTCGCTTCACGAACACGCCGCACCTGATTGAGGAACGACACCACGTCGAGATACCAGACCGAATGCTCAGTGCCCGCGTCCTGGTAATAGAAATACGGGTTGTAATGCGGGGCCGCGACGGTCGTCTGTTCGATCCCGGAGTAACTGGCGCGGCTCATCGCTTCGGGAAAACTGATCAGCTCGGCCTTTTTTCCTCCGGTGGTCCAGTCGTAACCGTAGCTCCCCAGCGCGATGATCCACTGGTTTGTGTCCGCGCCTTCGAGCAAAACGTTGAGCCACCCTTCGAACCATCGGCGCGACCCGAGCGGGCCCGGTTGATCTGCGCCGGAAGATTCGTCGAACAGCATCGCGATGTAGCGATCAACGTTGTCCGACAGCTCTTCGAAATCGATGTAGTCCAGGTTCTGCCCGGGCTGGACGCAAAGCCAGAGTTGTTTGCCGTCGTTGTGCAATGCGTCGGCGAACCGTTCAAGGAGCGCGCTGATGTCCTTCCGGTAAGCAGGATCCAGTTGCTCCCAATCCACCACCACGCCGGCAGCTTTCGCCTCGTTCAAAATGGACAACACTTTCTGGATGAACTGGTCCTGCCGCTCGACGGAGCCGTGCGCGATGTTCTCGACCGCTTCCGGTTGCCAGCTCTCCCCAACGAGATTCGTCAGCAGCGGCATCAAGGCAAAACCCTTGCTCGCCGCGAGCTTCGGCAGGCGCATGTCCGGATCGATCTCGATATCGCCGGAGCCGTTCGCCATCGCCATCCATTCCGGACAAACATGCGTGATCTGTCCGGCGTGCTGTTCCAGCGAGCTGTAGCTGTAGGGATCGCCGTTCGTGTAGAAGGCGAGCCGCACTTCGTTGCTCTCCGACTTCTTTCGTGGATGCGCCGGCACGTGGTGCGGCGCCGGCGGCTGCGGTCTCTTGCGGGCCAGGCGGGTGGCCGCGAACTTTTCCCAGAGAGCGAGAGGTGCGTGGGTCTGGCCCGCCGGGTTGACGGTTTGGAGGGACCGGAGCTGGCCTTTCAACTGTCGCAGCGAAAAAGGCAGATTGAGCTGCGGCGCAACAAAGAGCGTCTGGACGAACAGGACTGCGCCGAGGAAAACGGCGATTCCCACGACAAGCAGGGCCAGTCGGAGCCGCGGCCAGCGTTTCCCGGCCGGGTCCGAGAAAACGAATGGGGCTATGGATTCAGGAAGCTCCTCGTCCATTTTGCAGGGGCCATTCTACATCATCCCGGCCAATTCTCGCGCCCGTTCCCGAAGGAGCTCGGCCGCGCGCGACATCGACTCTTCGACGGAAACGCCGCTCGTTCGAAGCGGGATTATCCTGTCAAAAAGAGCCCGGGACGAATCCGCCACCGAAGTGCTCCCCACGAGGGCAAAGACGCGCTTCCCGGCTGCGCGTGCCGTTCGGGCAACGCCGGCCGGCGCTTTGCCTTCAAGCGTTTGGTCGTCGAGCCGGCCTTCGCCCGTGATGACGGCATCCGCCTGCTCTATCGCGCCGCGCAGTCCGACAAAGTCCGCCACTACTTCAAACCCCGGCCGGATCCGCGCGCCACAAAAACTTAGGAGCCCGAACCCAAGCCCACCTGCCGCGCCCGCGCCGGCGGTCTCGCGAAAATCGCACCTCAGGTCGCGTTGCGCCACGCTGGCCAGGCGCGCCAAACCGCGCTCGAGAATTTCCAGTTGTTCCGGCGTCCCCCCTTTCTGCGCCCCGAACGTCCGGGTCGCTCCGCGCGCTCCCAGCAATGGATTCCGGACATCGACGGCCGCGATAAGTTTCAAAGCGCTCTTCCGATCCTGACGGCTCAAACCCGTCAAGATATCGAGACCCTCCGCGCCGGTGATCCCGGTAAGGTTCGTCAGCTCGCCCGGCATCGTTATTTCGCGCGCGGGCTCCCCTTCCACGAAGCGAACTCCCAAGGCCCGCGCCATCCCCATTCCCCCATCGTTCGTGGCGCTGCCCCCCAGGCCGACAACGATTTCCGCGGCGCCATGCCGTGATGCATCGAGGATCATTTCGCCCACGCCGTACGTGGTTGCGCGTAGCAGGTCCCGCTCTTCCGTTTTGATCCGCCACAGCCCCGCCGCTTCGCTCATTTCCACTACCGCGGTTTCGCGCTCGGGCATCCAAAGATAGCGCGCCTCGATTTCGCGGCCGAGCGCGTCCTGCACTCGGCACCTGATCCATTCTCCGCCGCACGCCCGATGAATGGCCTCGGCCGTCCCCTCGCCTCCGTCCGCGATCGGAATCGCCGCGATCGTCGCATCCGGCAGAACATCGCGGAGCCCGGCCTCGATATTTTCCGCTGCTTCGGCCGCGGTCAGCGAGCCTTTGAACTTATCCGGCGCGATCAGGATTCGCATTTCCGAAGATCCTCACACAACGGGCACAAAGGAACACAAAGGGATTTTTTCCGTTGTGAACCTTTGTGTCCTTTGTGCGAGATCTTACCTTAACTTCCCCTCGAGGATCTCACCCACGAGCGCCGGATTCGCCGTCCCTTTCGACAGTTTCATGACCTGGCCCTTCAGAAAATTCAGGGGCGCCGCATTGCCAGCTTTGAAATCCGCCACCGGCTTTGGATTGGCTGCGATGACCTGGTCGCAAAGCGCTTCGATCGCGCCCGTGTCGCTGAGCTGCACGATTCCTTTCTCCTTCACGATCGTGGCCGCGTCTCTTCCCGTCGCGAACATCTCGGCAAACACGTCCTTCGCTTGTTTGCCGCTAATCGCCCCGGCTTCGATCAAGTTAACCAGCTCATCCAGCCACTGCGGCGCAACCGGGCAATCGGCAATCGAGCGATCGGCGTTCGCAAGGGCGCTTTGCAGATCGTTCAGTATCCAGTTCGCGACCAGCTTCGGATTACGCGCTGTTCTTGCTGCCGTTTCGAAGTAGCTGGCCAGCTCCAGATCGTTCGCCAGCACGCCCGCGTCGTAGGGGCTGACGCCATATTGTTCGACAAAACGGGTTCTCCGCGCTTGCGGGAGCTCCGGCATTCGTGCCCGCGCGGCCTCCAGAAAAGGCGCGGTCTGGAACGCCACCAGGTCAGGATCGGGAAAATAGCGGTAATCATGCGATGACTCTTTCCTTCGCATAACGAACGTCTCCCCCGCGCCGTCATCCCACCTGCGCGTTTCCTGTTGAAGAGTTTCGCCGCGAGCCAATGCTTCCATTTGCCGGCCGACCTCAAAGGCGAGCGCGCGCCGGACCCCGCTGATCGAGTTCATATTTTTGATCTCGATCTTCGCCCCGAGCTCGGACTGTCCTTCCGGCCGAACTGACACGTTGCAGTCGCAACGGAGCTGGCCCTTCTCCATGTCGGCGTGACTGATGCCGCCATAAAGCAGCGTCTGTTTCAGTGCTGTGAGAAAGGCGAACGCTTCTTCCGGCGAGCTGATCTCCGGCTCGGTCACGATCTCGAGCAGCGGCGTGCCGGCCCGGTTGAAATCGATGCCCGTGCTGTTCTCCATGTGAAAACTTCGGCCTACATCTTCTTCCAAATGAATCCGGGTCAGCCGCACTTCCTTGTCCGGCGTCGCGATCTTCTTCTGCGCGTCTCTCGGATAAGCGAGATCGTGGAGTTGGACCTTTCCTCCGGCGCAAAGCGGGCGAGCGAATTGCGTGATCTGGTAATTCTTCGGCATGTCCGGGTAGAAATAATTCTTCCGATCGAAATGCGAGATCTCGGCAATTTCGCAATCGAGCATCAACCCCGTGAGCACCGTCAGCCGGACCGCCTCCGCATTCATGACCGGCAACGCTCCCGGCAATCCCAGGCAGGTCGGGCAAGTATGCGAATTCGGCGCCGCGCCGAACTCCACCGGACAAGCGCAGAACATCTTGGACCGCGTCCGGAGCTGCGCGTGAACCTCGAGGCCGATGGTGGTGACCATTGCAGATTTCAGATTGTAGATTGCAGATTGGAAGAGGCGGATTTGCGCGACGCGACCATGATCGCCACGAGTTCATTCGCTTCGACGAGCAGATACTCGACGCGTTTTAGTGGCAGCAGTTTAGCCTCGGCAATCAGTTCAAGCCAAAGTAGCGTTTCATCTGCTTCTTCGAGAACGACGCCAACCTTCGCGATAAATTCATTTTTCGAGCGGGCACGACAGGTTGCTCGATAATTCGCCGCTACGGAGGTCCCGCTGCGAACCAACTGGTTCGCTATTGCTCGCCCTGCGATTGTTGTAGGCAGCGCACCGACGAGCTTCAAAATTCGTAAGGCAAATTGCTTGGTTCTCTGTTTCAGTTCTATGGGGTTCATGCCCCAATCTGCAATCTGAAATCTGCAATCTGCAATCCTTAATCCTTTTCGCTCGCCGCGTATTCCAGCGCCTTTTTGATATCAAACTGCTTCACTTTCTCCACCAGTGTCGGGTCGTTTGCGGCTTCGAGGAGGCGGCGATGTTGGAGAAGCTCGAGCAAGTGTCCTTCGCGGATCAGGCGCGCAACCTCGGGGTCGTTTCGCAGGGCCACGATCTTTGGGTGCTCGCTCAGCTCGATCGCGCCGGGAAAGGAGAGAAATTTTCGGGCGCTCTCCGGGTTGCCCGCCACAGTGCCGGCGTCTTTCAAAGCCTGATAAATGGAGGGCGGTGTGACATCGCTCTTCTTGATGACCTCGCCCAGGGTGCCCTGCTCCACCGAATTTTTGAGGCGCGCAAGAAACCCCGCAAGGGAATCGGCATCAAGATTGGGAAGGGCTGCCGGTTTGTCAGTGGTCCGGGCTGAAGGAAAACGGGTTGGCTCCGGCCGCGCGGTGGTTTGGGCGTCGGCGATGGCGCCGACGGAGCGGATGCCGACGAGAATTAACCAGATGAAAAAGAACCCGAAACAAATTCCGGTGAATGCGCCGGTCAGGCCATAAATCAGGCGCACGCTAGCCGACTCATGCTGGGCTGTTCGCTTGAAAAGAATCGAGCCGAGCCCGGAGATCACACCGTAAACAACAAAGGCGAGCACCGCGCCCCCGATGAGCGACAGGATGAAATCCGGCCATTTTAATATTGGCCGTAAGAGCGGAAGCAACAGCGCCCCTCCGAAATAAGCCGCCGCATAAGCCGCGATGATGGCCGCGCCCCGCATCAATTGCCGCGGAAGTCCCATCCGGTAGCCCCGCATCACTTCGAATAAAAGAAGAACCGCGGCGAAGGAGAGAAAGACGGTTTGCCAGAGGGTGGAGCCGGATGAGTTCATTGCAGATTGCAGATTTCAGATTTCAGATTGGTTGTAAGCGCCCGTAATCAGGTTTCTTTCAATCTGGATTCTGCAATCTGAAATCTGCAATGGCCCGCTGCCTCAGCGCGTGATCGCAAAGCACCAGCGCGGCCATGGCTTCGACGATCGGGACGGCGCGCGGCAAAACGCACGGATCGTGACGGCCGCGCGCGGCCAGAGTTGTCGCTTCGCCGGCGGCCGTTACCGTTCTTTGTTCCCGGGCGATCGTCGAAGGCGGTTTGAAGGCGACGCGAAAGAAAATGTTTTCGCCGTTGCTGATCCCGCCCTGGACGCCGCCTGAATTGTTGGTCGCCGTTCGCACTTTTCCATCGCGGACTTCGAAGGGGTCGTTGTGCTCGGAGCCGCGTTCCGTAGTCGCCGCGAAACCGGAACCGATCTCGAAGCCTTTGGTGGCGGGCAAACTCAACATCGCTTTGGCGAGGTCGGCCTCCAGCTTATCGAAAACCGGTTCGCCCAGTCCTGCGGGAACGCCACGGACAAGGCAGGAAACGATCCCACCTAACGAGTCGCCATCGGCCCGGGCCTGTTGGATAGCGGAAATCATTTTCTCCGCGGCAACGGGGTCCGGGCATCGGATCGCGTTGGCCTCGATCTGCTCACGGGTGAGGGCCGACTGATCAATCGAGGCCGCGAGATTATGGACGTGGCTCACATACGCCAGGACTTCGAATTCGGGGCAAAGGGCGCGCAACACTTTCTGCGCGACCGCGCCGGCCGCGACGCGCCCGATCGTTTCGCGCGCCGAGGAACGGCCACCGCCCTGCCAGTTCCGAATCCCGTACTTCGCTTCGTAGGTAAAATCAGCGTGGGAAGGCCGGTAGGTGTCCTTCATCTCGGCGTAGGCCTCCGGGCGCGCGTCCTTGTTCGCTACCATGATCGAGATCGGCGTGCCGAGGGTTCGGCCTTCGAAAACTCCGGATAAGATCCGGCATTGATCGGCTTCAGCGCGGGTAGTCGTGATCGAGCTTTGACCGGGACGGCGTCGATCAAGCTCGTATTGAATGTCTTCCTCGCTTAGCTCGATCCGCGGCGGACACCCATCGATCACCACGCCTACCCCGCCGCCATGCGATTCGCCCCAGGTCGTGATCCGGAAAAGCTGTCCGAAGCTGCTGCTCATCGTGCGCAACATTTACCTCTCGACCATCGAAATAACAACGCGCGAAGAAAACGTGTCATCCCGAGCCGCGAAGACTGCGAGGGACCTCACAGTCGCTTAGGCGCTGCCGCGATACGTCAGGCGTTTTCGGAATGCGACGCTGTGGTCTTCGCTTGCGTGACCAGGATTACAACTGGGAGGACCCTCGCCGTCTCCGCGGCTCGGGATGACAGCTGAGAAGCGTTACTAAATCGCTGCGAAGGCCGTCTTGAGATCATCAATCAGGTCATTGACGTCTTCGACGCCGACCGATAACCGAACGAGCGAGTCGGTGATCCCCAGCTCAGCGCGCATTTCGGGCGGGATCGAGCCATGGGTCATGATCGCAGGATGATTGATCAGGCTCTCAACACCACCCAGGCTTTCGGCGAGCGAGAAGAGATGGGTGTTCTCGAGGAATCGGCGCGTCCCGGCCAGGTCCGTCTTCAAAACGATCGTCACCATCCCTCCAAATGCGCGCATCTGTTTCTTGGCGAGCTCATGTTGCGGGTGCTGCTCCAGTCCCGGGTAATAAATCTTCTCTACCTTCGGTTCTTTCTCCAGGAACCGCGCGATCTCGAGCGCGTTCTCGCAATGGCGCTCCATCCGGAGTGCGAGGGTCTTCAATCCCCTCAGCGCCAGGAAACTGTCGAAAGGTCCGGCAATCGCCCCGACCGCGTTCTGAAGAAACGCGATCTGATCGCCGAGCTCCTTGTTTTCTCCGACCACAATTACGCCGCCGACCATGTCGGAATGCCCGTTCAGGTATTTCGTTGCGGAATGGATGACCATGTCGAACCCAAGCTCAATCGGGCGTTGCATCCAGGGACTCGCGAACGTGTTGTCGGAAACGCTGATTGCCTTGCGCGCTTTCGCGATCTTCGCGACGGCTTCAAGGTCGATCAGCTTCAATAGCGGATTGCTCGGGGTTTCCACCCAGACCATCCGAGTGTTGGGCCGCATCGCTTCCTCGACCTTCGCCGGATCGCTCATGTCGATGAAAGTGAAATCGAGATTGGCCGACCGACGGCGGACCCGTTCGAAAAGACGAAACGTTCCGCCGTAAAGATCGTCGCTCACCAGAACATGGGAGCCGCTATCCAACCCGTCGAGCGCGGTCGCCATCGCGGCGAGGCCAGAAGCGAACGCCCAGCCGCGGGTGCCGCCTTCCAGATTCGCCACGCAACGTTCATAAGCGCTGCGAGTCGGGTTGATGGAACGCGAATAATCGTAGCCTTTGTGTTTGCCGGGACTTTCCTGAACGTAGGTGGACGTCTGGTAAATCGGCATCATGATCGCGCCGGTCGTCGGGTCAGGAGATTGGCCGGCGTGAATCACGCGCGTCGCGATGTCGTGTTGTTTTTTCATGAGGAATGTCGTCCGCAGATTAACACAGATTCTCGCAGATTAAGGGAAGAGGAAGGGGTCGCGACGGTCATCGCTCAAACAAATCTGCGTTAATCTGCGAAATCTGCGGACTCAATTCGTGCTACGGCATTTGCCGGCGGAGATAAGATAGCAGATCGCTCCGCGTGATCAGGCCGAGGAACTTGTCCCCGTCCATCATGATGGCGACGCGGCCGCGCTCAAAGACCTCCAGCAAATCGTTCATTTTCGCGGAGGGCGAGAGCGTCTCGAGCTTGTCGGTCATCGCGGTGTGCACCGCGTGATTAAACCGCTCCGGATCCTGATGGACTTTCACGAGCACATCGGATTCGTCGAGAAGCCCGACTACTTTTCCGCTCTCATCCACCACCGGAACCTGCGAAACGTCCGCAGACCGCATCCGTTTGACTGCCGTTAGCAAAGTGTCCCCGGGGCCGACGATGATAACTTCGCCAGCTTCAAACCGGTGGCTGATTAGATCGCTCAGGTCGCCCTGCGCTGGGCGGCGAACGAACCCCTGCTCCGCCATCCAGAAATCGTTATACATCTTTGACAGATATTTGTTTCCGTCGTCAGCCACGAAGGTGACGACCCGCTTCTTGTGGGTTTGCGCTCGGCAATATCGAAGGGCTCCGGCGACGAGGGTTCCGCTCGATGATCCGGCCAGTATCCCTTCATTGCGGAGCAGCTCACGGGCAACGGAGAAGCTCTCCGCGTCATCAATTGTGTAAGCCTCGGCGACACGCGACAGGTCCGCGATATCGGGCACAAAATCCTCCCCAATGCCTTCCACCGCCCAGCTTCCAGCGGTCCCGAAATTTCCTGTCTTCACGTAATCGACCAGGATGGAACCGGCCGGATCGGCCAGGACCATTTCGAGGTTTGGCTGCACCTTGGCGAAGAAGCGCGATAGCCCGGTTATCGTTCCGCCGGAACCGACGCCGCAAACGACCGCATCGAGATGATGGCCCATCGCTTCCCAAATCTCAGGGCCGGTCGTGAGCTCATGGGTGCGCGGGTTCGCAGGGTTGCCAAACTGGTTCACGTAGAAGGAACCAGGGATTTCCGAGGCCAGCCGGGCCGCCATATCCTGGTAATATTCGGGATGCCCGCGGGTCACGTCTGAGCGGGTCGGGCGCACTTCGGCCCCGAGCGCGCGGACGTGGGCGATCTTCTCCTGCGACATCTTGTCGGGGATGACGAGTATGGTGCGATAGCCTTTTGCGCCCCCGATCAGGGCGAGGCCGAGGCCGGTGTTCCCGGCGGTCGCTTCAATGATGGTTCCGCCCGGCTGCAGTTTTCCTTCGCGCTCCGCCGCCTCGATCATCGACAGCGCGATCCGGTCCTTGATCGACCCACTGGGATTGTAGTTCTCCAGCTTGAGGAAAAGCTGGCACGGTCCCGTGTCGAGCCGGGTGATCTCGACCAGCGGGGTGTCGCCGATCAGGGAAAGGATCGAAGGCGGTTTCTGGTGCGTCGCGGGTGCGCCGTGCAAAAGGCTCATGCTATTTCGGATCGTTCTTGTGAGACCATTCCGACTGGCTGTCGGCGAAGAATTGCTGGAGCACGTCAAAGCGGACCTCGCCGTAATTGAGGGCATAACGAAGATCGCCGCCCTTATAAACCCAGGTCGATGGGATCCAGCTCAGGGGCAGGTCGAGGAAACGCTTGATCTTGGCGTCGCCGCTGCGCGGTCCTGGATCGGCCACGATGGTGACGTTCGGTTGGTCGGCCAACTCGAACTTCGCAAGCATGGCGCGGCCGTCGTCGCCGGCGTTCCAGACGGAGACGAAATAAAACTTCACATCCGGATTGGCCTTCACCGTCTTCTGCCAGCCGCCGCTTTTCAGCTCGGCCAGGCAATTAGAGCACCAGGGCGCCCAGAGATGGACCACCGAGAGGTTGGGCGCCTTGATTGCCTCGGCGACCTGCTGTTCGACTGGCGAGGCGGCAAGACCGACCGAAGCGAGAGCGAGGCCCAGGATAGCGAAGAGGTATTTCATTCGGAACGTCCGGTTCACAGCGAGGGACACGCTTCGGCGGACGAGAAAAGGATAGGCGGAAATTCAAGGTTGTCATCCCAAGCGGAGCGAAGCGCAGTCGAGGGCCCCCGCCGTCACAGACCAATTACCCGGAAACCGCTTACCCGATCCACGCGATCGGCGGGACGGATGCGTCACTAAGCATTTGCGTCACGCCAGACCGCCCGGGAGATTCCTCGCCGTCTACGCGGCTCGGGATGACCCCGCTTTCTCCTGCTCATGCTCATGATCTTGCTCATGATCTTTACTTGAGGCCAAGCCGCCCAAAACGATCAGGATCAGGATCAAGATCATGAGCAGGAAGGACCGGTAAGACCCCGGTTGACCTGCCCCGCATCCGCGCTAGTATTCCGTCCCCATTTCTGGGCCTGAGCCGGGCGTAGGAGCGCCGCGGCCAAAGACAGAAAGCGGCCTGGCGGCCGCCCGGGGAACTTACCACTATGTTAATGCAGGATTTACTTGCGAAGTCGTACCGCGACTTCAAGGAAGGTAGCATCGTCAAAGGACACATCCTCGAGATCCGTCCCCGGGAAGTCCTGGTCGACATCGGCTACAAATCGGAGGGCATCATTCCTTCCTCCGAGTTCGAAGATATCGATTCACTCGAAGTGGGCGATGAAGTGGAAGTCCTCCTGGAGCGCCTCGAGAACGATGAG
The DNA here is from genome assembly GCA_035536995.1 of Chthoniobacterales bacterium. GTDB lineage: Bacteria > Verrucomicrobiota > Verrucomicrobiia > Chthoniobacterales > UBA10450 > AV80. The sequence continues at coordinate 29,573 of DATLNB010000021.1, forward strand.
GGCATGGTCGTGCTTTCCAAGGAGAAAGCAGCTTACCGCCAGAATTGGAACAAGATTGCCCAGGTCTTTGCCGGCGACGGATTGATCAAGGGCAAGGTGAAGTCCGTCGTAAAGGGCGGCCTGATGGTGAATATCGGCGTGGAAGCGTTCCTGCCGGCTTCCCAGATCGATATTATTCCGCCGAAAGATTTGCAGCAGTTCGTCGGCAACACTTACGACTTCAAGATCGTCAAGATCAACGACGACCGGAAAAACGTGGTCCTGAGCCGGCGCGAATTGATCGAGCAGGAGCGGAGCGAGAAACGCCAGAAATTCCTGGAGGGCGTCAAGATCGGCGACCGGGTCAACGGTACGGTCAAAAACCTGACCGATTTCGGCGCGTTCATCGACCTCGATGGGATGGACGGCTTGCTCCATATCACCGACATGACCTGGGGCCGCCTCGGCCATCCGAGCGAGCTGCTCAAGGTCGGCCAGCCGCTGGAAGTGGTCGTGCTCGATATCAACAAAGAGAAAGAGCGCGTCTCGTTAGGCCTGAAGCAGACCCAGAAGAATCCGTGGGACCAGATCGAAGAGCGGTTCCCGGCGGGCCAGCACGTCAAAGGCAAGATCACGAACCTGGTGCCTTACGGCGCGTTCGTGGAGCTCGAGGAAGGTGTCGAAGGTCTCATTCACGTCTCCGAATTGTCATGGACGAAGCGGATCATGCGTCCGTCCGACGTCCTCACTCAGGGGCAGGAAGTTGAAGCCGTGGTGCTCGGGGTGAACAAGGAAGAGCAGAAGATTTCGTTAGGCCTCCGCCAGCTCGAGCCCAACCCGTGGGATGAGATCGAGAAGAAATTCACCATCGGCAGCCACGTGAAAGGCGCGATCCGCAACATGACCGCCTATGGCGCGTTCGTGGAATTGGAAGACGGCATCGACGGCATGATCCATGTCTCCGATTTGAGCTGGACCCGGAAGATCAATCATCCGAGCGAAGTCTTTAAGAAGAACGACGAAGTCGAAGCGGTCGTGATCGACATCGACAAGGTTAACCAGCGGATCAGCCTCGGCATCAAACAGCTGAGCGACGACCCGTGGAAAGAGATCGATTCGAAATACAAGATCGGCGATCTGGTTACTGGCAAGGTCACGAAGCTCGCCAGCTTCGGTGCGTTCGTCCAATTGCAGGACGACATCGACGGTCTCGTCCACATTTCCCAGCTGAGCGAAGACCACGTCGCCAAGGTGAAAGACGTGCTCAAAGTCGGCCAGGAAGTCGAAGCCCGTGTCATCAAGGTGGACAAGGTCGAGCGCCGGATCGGTCTCTCGATCAAGGCCGCGAATTATTCCGAGGAAGAGCTTAAGCGCGAATCGGAAGCGTTCGACAACCTGCGTCCCGGCGAAGACATGGTCGGCCTCGAGAAAGCGTTCGAAGCTGCCGAGGAAGATTACCGCCCCGGCGAAGGCAAGAAGAAGTAGCCCTCGTTTTTCGCGGCCTTAAACTTTAGGTGGCGGAAAATACAGGATTTTACAGGATTGGGGCGTCGTCGGGCGATGTCTGTCACTCCATCCTGTTAATCCTGTAAATCCTGTTTAGTTCGAGTTACTTCCCGAGCTCGTAGAGATATTCCACGAACGACATCACGGCTCCGTCGAACCCTTGCACCTTGGGGTTTGACGATTCGATCAGGTAATACTCATCGGGCGCGTGGGCCCCGCTTCCGTGACCGAGGCCAAAATGCCCTGAGGCGAGCTTCAAAGGTTCGTTCGTGAATACGTATCCCGGATACGAACCGGCGTTCCACGGCCACATCACCGGATCGATCCCCGCATTTTTTAAGACCGCGACCTGGGCCTGGATCAAGGGCGCACTGGCTGGTGTCGTGGTCGGGTCGTAACCGCCCGTCATGTTGACGTCGATATCCCCGAAGTCGCGTTTTTGAAGGTGGGCTTTAAGCGCGGCGAGAGCTTCCGTTGCTTTCATACCAGGGGCCAGGCGCATGTCGATCTTCGCTGCGGCCTTATGCGGCAGGATGGTCTTGCCGCCCGGGCCGGTATAACCGCCGACCAATCCTTCGATGTTCACGGTCGGCTGCGACTCCAATCGCTCCTGGGCCTGCTGCCATGGCAGATCGTTGATCCAACGCTGGACACCCAGCATTTTCTTCCGCTGCGCTTCGTCCTGCCGCGCCGAAGCATCGGCGATCATTTTCTTTTCCTCGGCCGAGAGCGGGCGTGGCTTCGGATAATTTTCGATCGTGATGTCGTTGCCGTCGTCCGACACGAGGGTGTCGAGCGCTTTGATCAAATGCCAGGCCGGACTGTCCACCATCGCCTTGAGCGAGGAATGAATGTCCTTCGCCGGACCGCGTCCCCACTTCTCTCCGCTCGAAGTGAGCTCCAACTCGATCACGCCCTTTGCGCCCAGGCTTACGGTGACGATCCCGTCCAAACCTTGCGAAGCCGAGGGCATGAACACGCCGACCGTTTTCGCGAGCGCGTCCTTCACTTCGGGTCTCAGCGCGATCTGGCTGATATGTGGCGAGCCAATTTCCTCTTCGCCTTCCGCCACCAGGACAAGGTTCACCGGCATTTTTTTGTTCGCGCCTTTGATCGCATGCAGCGCCGCGAGAAACGCGGCTTGCGGCCCTTTCTGGTTCACCGCGCCCCGGCCCATCATCACTTTGCCGACTCCGGGCTTATCAATGATCGCCGCATCCAGGGGTGGAGAGGACCACTCCTTGGGATCGAACTGTTTCACGTCATACATGAAATAGAGCCCAACAGTCTTTTTCGCCCCGGCATCGAGTGTCGCGAATACTCCCGGCTTGCCCTCCGTGTTGATCACGGTTGCCTGCTGGAAACCCGCATCCTTCGCCAGTTGCGCCATGTATTCAGCGCCCTGCGGATATCCGAGATCTTCCGCGGCGATGGCCGGCAGCCTGATCCAATCCTGCAATCGTTTCACGGCTTCGTCATGCCGCTTGGTGACTTCGGCTTTGATCGGTGCCAGGTCTTCAGCCGCGGCGGCGGTGAGTGCAGTGGCGAGGGCGAAGACAGGGACGAGGGCGTAGCGGGTCAGGGTGCTCATGAAGATACCTTTTCCAAAGGATACAAAGGTTCACAAAGAAATTTTACGCTCGGAGGACGCTGTAGCGACAGCGCTGTGTCGGTACAAACTCGGTGTCGCCGTTTCGTTTTCCTCGTTCCCAAACTCTGTTTGGGAATGACAATGTCCCGGCAACTCTGTTGCCCCGTCGGCGAAACAGAGTTTCGAAGACAAGTGCGTTCCCAACCAGAGTTTGGGAACGAGGAGCAAACGCCCCGCTGATCTTGACGGCTTTAAGCCGTCAAGATCAGCGTAGGAGGAATGTCGCGAAAGTAGCCGGCGCTGGACCAGGCATTCGATCTGGCCGAGCGACGGCCCCTCGAAGGCTCGGCTACGACCTGCCGCAAGCGAGGCTTGTTGCCACCACATCTTGACGGCTTTAAGCCGTCAAGATGGTGATTGGGTAAGCCGCCTAAAATTCGGCGCTGCCGGGAGTCCGGGCGAAGGGGATTACGTCGCGGATATTCGAGACACCGGTTACGAACATGAGCATCCGTTCGAACCCGAGGCCGAAGCCGGCATGGGGCACAGTCCCGTACCGGCGCAGGTCGAGGTACCATTTGTAATCTTTCCGATCCATCTGGTGCCGGCGAATATTTTCTTCGAGGACGTCGAGCCGCTCTTCGCGCTGGCTGCCACCGACGATCTCGCCGATGCCGGGCACCAACACATCCATGGCCGTCACGGTTTTCCCGTCGTCGTTCAGCCGCATGTAAAACGGCTTAATCTCTTTCGGGTAATTGAAAACGGTCACGGGACATTTGAAATGTTTCTCCGTCAGCCAGCGCTCGTGCTCCGATTGCAGGTTCGCCCCGTAGGCGACGGGAAATTCGAACTTCTCCCCGCTCTGTTTTAGAAGCTCGACCGCGTCGGTATAGCTGATTCGCTGGAATGGCCGATCGATCACAAAATCGAGGCGGGCCGATAATTCCTTGTCCACGAATTTCGTGAACAAACCGAGATCGTCCGCGCAATTCGTCCGGATATCGCGGATCAGATATTTTACCATCTCCTCGGCCAGATCCATGTCGCACTGCAAATCGCAGAAGGCCATTTCCGGCTCGATCATCCAGAACTCGTTCGCGTGCCGCGAGGTGTTTGAGTTCTCGGCGCGGAACGTCGGGCCAAAGGTGTAAACGTTCGTCAGGGCGCAGGCGAATGCCTCGGCCTCCAGTTGTCCGCTGACGGTAAGAAAGGTCGAGCGCCCGAAGAAATCCTGCGCGTAATCCACCGAACCATCCTGTTTCTTCGGCGGGCTTTTAGGATCGATCGAAGTAACCCGGAAAAGCTCTCCGGCTCCCTCACAGTCACTCCCGGTAATGATCGGCGTGTGGACATAAACAAAACCGCGCTCCTGGAAAAACTGGTGAATGGCGAAGGCGAGCCGGCTCCGGACCCGGAAGACTGCGCCGAAGAGGTTCGAGCGCGGGCGCAAATGGGCGATCTCACGGAGAAACTCTGCCGTATGCCCTTTCTTCTGGAGCGGATAGGTCTCATCCGAGGCGCCGACGATTTGGATCTCGTTCGCGACAACTTCCCACGCCTGTCCTTTGCCCTGTGATGCAACGAGATCGCCGCGGACGACGATCGACGCGCCGGTCTGAAGACGCTGCACCTCCGCGTAATTCGCCAGCGTATTCTTCGCGATGATCTGGAGGCTGCGCAGGCACGATCCGTCGTTCAGCTCGATGAAGGAGAAATCTTTCGAATCGCGCCGGGTGCGGACCCATCCCCGAACAAGAATACCGGGGATCGGTTCGGCGCTGGCGAGCGCCACTTTAACGGAAGTCGGTCCTGACATGGGGTAGAAGGTTGCCGGTAGATACAGCTTCGACAAGGGCGGAAAGCGCCGAGGTCTAAGCTTCAAGCCTCAAGCTCCAAGCTCCAAAGAAGCACCAAATCCAAAACATCAATAAGCGGCCCCGCAACGATTTGGAGCTTGATGATTGGAATTTCCCTGGAGCTTGGTCCCTTGGAATTTGGAGCTTTCGGCCTCGCTGATTCCGCCTAGCGTTGCGCTCCATTATGGCCGGTCGCCGCCTAATTCTTTGGGACATCGATAGCACGCTGGTGAACACCGGGTCAGCCGGGCTGCATGCGCTCGTGCGCGCAACCGCCGAATGGTTTGGCGGTGACGGCGATTTAAACGGCGTCGAAATAGCGGGCCGCACGGATCGCGCGATCGCCCACCAGATCCTGGAAAAGTACGGCCGGCCGGTGACGGACGTGAACGTCGACTCGTTTCTGGGCCGCTACGTTGACCTTTTGCCGGAAGAGCTGCCGAAACGGCCTGGCCGGGTCCTGCCCGGCATTCGTGAGTTGCTGGAACATTTGGCAAGCCAGCCGGACAAGACGCTCGGGCTTTTGACCGGTAACCTGGAACGCGGCGCCCGCTTGAAACTCGAGCATTACGATCTCTGGCGGTTCTTTCCATTTGGCGCCTTTGCGGACGATCACCACGATCGCAATGCGCTCGGGCCATGTGCCCTGACCCGCGCAGTCGCACATGCCGGCTGCGATTTCGCTCCGGAACAGATCGACGTGGTCGGCGACACCGGCCACGACGTTGCCTGCGGCAAGGCCTTTGGCGCGCGAACCATCGCGGTGGCGACCGGATCGTGGTCGCGCGAAGAGCTGGCGAAACATCAGCCCGACTTTCTCTTTGATGATCTGGCGAATGTGGACGAAGTGAGACAGACCCTCGGCTGGTGAGCGATTGCCCACGGCCGGAAGGGGGACCTTCTGCGAACCAACTTGACCGTATGACTTTACCCGACGCCCCAAATGTGTTGCCTCTGGAAGGGGAAATCGATTTGCACGTTTCGCCCCGGATTTCGGCCGCGCTCGCGGCCATGATCGAGAAGAAGCCGCAACGCGTGGTGGTCGATCTCTCGAAAGTCTCTTACATCGATAGCTCGGGCCTCGCGGTCCTGATCGAGGGAATGCAGAACGTCGAGGCTTACGGCGGAAAGTTCATCCTGGCAGGATTACAGGAAAACGTGCGGCCGATTTTTGAGATCGCGCGGCTCGACCAGGTATTTTTGATTTTCCCGCACGTGGACGCCGCGCTCGCGGCGAGCTAGTGCTGTAGCCGTCGCCCTGTGGGCGACGCATCGCGCATCCAGGAGGCGATGACCGCTCTGACGCTTCGCACAGCGAAGCGGCTACAGAAGATCAAGCGCCGACGCGCGACAGGATGCTCAGGGTCTCGCGGACGTTCCGCGATATATCGAACTGAGCGGCCAAAGCCAGGTTTTCAAGTTGCGCCTGCTGGCGGCGCGGCCCGTCCGACCAAAACTGGATAGCGTCTGAAATAGCGGCCACGTCGGCGGGGCTCTCGATGACAGTGCCGTGCCTCCCGTTTTCGATGATCTCAGAGAATCCGTTGGCGCGCGTCGTGATCACGGGCTTGCCCGCGGCGAGCGCTTCCAGACAGGCATTCGAGAACGGATCGTAAAGTGTGGGCAAAAGAAAAATATCCGCGGCGAGATACAGCGACGGCATCTCGCGAACGACCCCGAGAAACTGCGCGCGCGATGAGCCGAACCTCCGCGCTTCACCGCGCCCAGCGACGAGGAGCCGTACTTGCTTGCTCTGCCGCTCCACCGCCTCGGTCGCAAAGCGCAATCCTTTGCGTTCCCAACCCGAGCCGGCAAACAGCACTGCTACGTCGTTTGGGCCGAGCCCGAGGCTCTCGCGCATATGGGCGCGGTCCTCCGCCGCACGCACCGTCGCCTCGAGCGGCACGCCATTATAGACCACGTCGATCCGGTCGGCGGGGTAGCCGTAATAGCGGACGATCTCTTCCTTAACCATCCTCGAGTTCGCGATGACCCCTTTTGCCCCTTTTTTCGCAAAGAGCGATTCCTCGAGCGAGAGCGTCGCCGAGTGCTTTCGATTGAAAAAGCGGCTCACTTTTTGCAGAGGGCCTGCCAGCGCATCCCGTTTTTCCAGCCAGGCGCGATGAACGCCATCGCCGGCGCGGTAAATATCGCAACGGTAAATCCGTTCGAGGCTGAACAGGACGTCGCATTGCTCGCGGGACAATCTTTCGACCTCGCGGGCGAAAGACTTTACCGACCTGGCGTTCACCCGTCGGATCGGGCCGACAGTCCACTCAGCTGCCGGCCATTCCGGGCCGGTAAAGAGCAACACCCGATGGCCCGCGGCGCTGACCCCGGCAGCCAGCCGCGTCAAATAGGACTCCGCCCCGCCACTGGAAGAAAAGCCGCGCCGGACAAATCCTATGGTAAGATTGGGTCCGAAGCCGGACTGGCGACGCGCAGGCATGGAAACTTTACTTGGTTGGGGACGCCACAATACTTGTTAGCCGATGGTGGGTGAAACTCTAAACGCCCCTCCGGTTGTCGAGCCTGCGCCCCGGGCGGAGCGCATCCTGCCGCGCCATTTGCTTTACTCGATTTTCGCGCGCATCGGCGGCTCCGGATTGGACACTGACGCGTTCGAGGCCCTGCGCGCGTCGCATCGGGGCGGCTTCCTTGGCCGGGCGATCGCTTACGATAATCGCCAGCGCGAAATCCCGGCGAACCTCATTTACTCGCTCCGCTGGCACCCGGTCCGTCTGATCTCATTTCTCGATCGCCCCTACTACTATGGCGCGAAGAAGAAATACCTCGACTGGATCGCGTCCCGGCACCTCGGGAGCGGGCGTTACGATCTCTTCCACAGCTGGTCGGGTGATTGCCTCCAGTCGCTGCGGGTAGCGCGCAAGCTCGGCATTCCCTCGATCGTCGAAATCCCCACCTGGCACCGTGACCGGGGCAAGGTCCTGGCCGATCGGCCGGCGACGTCGGCGCCGGAGACCTCCCGTTCCTGGAAAGAAAACCTGCTCCAGACGCGGGAACGTTTCATCGAAGAATACGATCTGGCCGACATCCTGGTGGTCCTTTCTCAGAAAGCTGCCGACACCTTCCGGGTCCAGGGTTTCCCGGAGGATAAACTTTATTACCTGCCCCGCGGCGTGGATGTAGAGCGATTCAAACCCGGGCCACGCCCGCCAATATTCCGCGCGGTTTTTTCGGGCGCTTTGATCGAGCGCAAGGGCATTCACCACCTCCTCGAAGCATGGCACCGGCTCGACCTGAAGGACGCGGAGCTCTGGCTGGTTGGCTCGGTCCATGACGAAGCGAAGCCGCACCTGAAAAAGTTTTGGCGCGATAATATCCGGGTCGTCGGTTTCAAGCGGGACGTGGAGAATTACCTCAGCCAGGGGACGGTGCACGTTTTCCCTTCCCAGTGCGAAGGGAGCGCCAAGGTGGTCTATGAAGCTGCCGCTTGCGGGCTTCCCCATATTACTACGCGCGAAGCCGGCGATGTGGTGAATAACGGAGTGGAAGGAATAATCATCCAGCCCGGGAACGTGGGAGATCTGGCCGCGGCAATTCTCGAGCTTTATCGGCATCCGGAAAAGGTTGAACGCATGGGCATAGCGGCCCGGCGCCGGGTGGTGGATAACTTCACCTGGGACCATTTCCGGACGCGCCTTCTGATCGCCTACGAAATCGCGATGAAGCTGCGTCGGTAGGATTCTTCCATCCTGCTCCTGATCATGATCGTGCTCCTGATCCTTCCCTCCAGACCTATGAGCAAGATCAGGATCATGATCAGGAGCATGAGATCGTGAACATTCTCCTCCTCCAACTGAAACGGATCGGCGACCTGATCCTGACCACGCCTTCGATCAACGCGCTCCGCGAAAAATATCCGGGGGCCTTCATCTCCCTTGTGGTTGCGCCCGCCGTGAGAGAGCTGCTGCCGGCTGTTGCTGGGATCGACAAGGTCTTCGAGGTCCGCGGGAAGACAGACGACGCGCTCGACTGGATCGCTCTCTCCCTCGGCAAGTACGATTACTGTCTCGATTTCACCCGGAACGATCGGTCGGCCTTTCTTACCTTTCTTTCCGGCGCAGGACAACGGATTACAGCCGATCATCCCTTCCTCCGGACAAAGCTGCGGGCCCGGAGTTACAACGAATTTGTGGACGCGCCCGTCGGCTCCTTGCACACGGTCGATTACCATCTTGCGTTGTTGAAGCCGTTGGGGATCGAGAACGCTTCTCGCGCCATTCGGCTTCAATTGCCCGAGGCCACAGTCGCCAAAGCCGAAGAGCTGCTCCGCGGCGCGCAGGTCGAAAACGAATTTGTCATCTTCCATCCCGGGTCCGCGCGCGCGGAAAAATTCTGGGAAGCGGGCCGCTGGGCTGAGGCGATCGATCGTTGCGCGAACGAGACCGGCCTGACCTGCGTCCTCTCCGGGGGGCGCTCCCCGATGGAACAGTCCCAGATTGCGGCGATCAAAGCCGCGGCCGCGTCCCCGGTGATCGATCTTTCTGGGAAAACGAACCTGCTGACTCTGGCGGCGCTGGTCCGCAAGGCCCGCCTCCTGGTTACGGTCGATTCGGCGCCGATGCACTTCGCCGCGGCCTGGGATACCCCTCAGGTAGTCCTCTTCGGGCCGACCAATCCCTTTCACTGGCATCCCCGGTCCGGTTCCGCCCTTGTTCTCCTGGGCCGAAACGACGGCCCGGTGACCGAATTCAACCCAAAACAGCGGGCCGTCCCGATGAGCCAAATCTCGACTGAAGCGGTGATTCGTGCTATGGAAGCGCTGCTGTCGGCTCCGGCGGCACGTGCCTTATGAGTGAACCGCAAGCCGCACCAGCCAAGCCCTCCTTTTGGCAGACGTTTCGCACCAGCTGGGCTCCGTACCGACGGCTCTTTGCCTACGTAAAACCGTACAAGTTCCGCTTCATCATGGGGATTGGGTGCGGCCTCGGTTTCGGCATCATCAGCGGGTTCCTGCCCCTGGTTTTGGCTAAAGTTACCGGCGAGGTTTTCCACGGAGGGGCCCCGTCCACTCCGCAGCAGTTCGCGGAAAACCCGTCGATCCTGAATACCGGCCCCAAAATCAACGCCATTATCCTGACCTGCCTCTGGATTCCGGCCGTCATGGCCGCGCGGAGTCTCTTCGCTTACGGCAACTCCTTCTACATGAATTGGGTCAGCAATCGCGTAGTCACCGATATCCGCGACGAGCTCTTCACGAAGATGGTCCGGCATTCGATGGACTTTTTTAACCGGATGCGCTCGGGCTTCCTCATGTCCCGGATCACCAACGACACCCGCGGAATGCAGATGGCCGTGTCCACGGTCAGCAGCGATTTGTTCAAGCAGCCGATCTCCATCGTCAGCGGCGTCGCTGTCCTCCTTTATCTCGATTGGAAATTTACCCTGGTCACGCTGGTGCTTTTTCCGGCCTGCCTTTTCCCAATCATGTTCTACGGCCGGAAAGCGCGGAAAGCCGTTCAGTACGAGCAGGAAGACATGGGCCAGATGGTGGTGACGATGCAGGAAACCTTCTCCGGGATTCGGGTCATCAAATCTTTCGCGCGGGAGAAACACCAGGAAGACCAGTTCCGCCACAGCAACAAGCTCCAGTTCGAAAACATGATGCGCATGATCATGTCGATGGAAGCCGTCGGGCCGTTGGTGGAGCTAATCGCGGCCGGGGGGATTGCGCTGGCGCTGGTTTATATTTACGCGGCCAATTTGAGTGCGGCGCGTTTCATCGCCCTGAACGCGGGCATCGTATTACTTTACGAGCCGATCAAGACCCTCAGTCGCATGCACGTCGTCATGCAGCGCTCGATTCAGGCGACGGTCGAGGTTTTCGCGATCCTCGATTCGCAACCGGACGTCAAAGATGCGCCGGACGCCATCGCGCTGACCAGTTCGAAGGGCCTGATCGAGTTCGAAGATGCCAGTTTCCGCTATTCGGGCACCGTCACCAATGCCGTCTCCAACCTGACGCTTCGGATCGAGCCCGGGAAAACCTATGCGCTCGTGGGAGCGAGCGGGGCCGGGAAGAGCACCATTCTCTCTTTGATTCTGCGTTTCTATGACCCGACCAGCGGCACCGTTCGGCTGGATGGGCAGGACCTCCGAAGCGTCACCCAGAAGTCGTTACGTGAACAGATCGGGCTGGTGACGCAGGAAACCTTTTTGTTCCACGAGACGATCTTCAAGAATATCCAGTTCGGCCGGCTGGACGCGACAGAGGAAGAGGTTTACGCCGCGGCCCGGGCCGCATACGCGCACGATTTCATCATCGCCCAGCCGCAAGGCTACGAGACGACCATCGGCGACAAAGGCTGTCTCCTCTCCGGCGGGCAGCAGCAGCGTCTGGCGATCGCTCGAGCGCTCTTGAAGAACGCGCCCATCCTCCTCCTGGATGAAGCAACCTCTGCTTTGGACTCCGAGTCCGAGAAGCAAATCCAGATGGCGCTCGACACCCTTTCCGCTGGACGCACCGTCATTGCGATCGCTCATCGGCTCTCAACGATTCTGTCCGCGGACCAGATCGTGGTCATGGACCAGGGAGTCATCAAGGATGTCGGGAGCCACCGCGAGTTGCTGGAAAAGTCGGTCTATTATCGCCGGCTTTGCGACATGCAATTCAACCGCGATGGTCACTCTGCACCGGTCGAGACGCCGTATCTCGTCGAAGCGGTCGGCTGACGTAACGAATTGCGCCTTCAGCGCTGGCTCCATTGGCGGAAACCAAATACCTGGGGCGTTGCCCCAGGCTAACCTGAACCGCGCCTTTGGCGCGGAAGCGTTTCCCGTTTTACGAAGGGGCGCTCGCATGAAAGCGGCGAACGAGGTTTCCGTGTTCTTGATCGCCGAGTACCGGGTCAAATCTGATTCCCGCTGGAAACGCCGGCAAATCCACCCATGACCGACAGCCACCGTAAGCCGGCTTGTCGGCCGAAATCCAAGACGGTTCGAGGCGAAACACCCGAACGAGCGCTGCGTGCAACCCGGCGCCTTTATACTCAAACCGTTCCCGGACGACGGACTCCGCCAGAATGTGAAGCGGTTCCAGCGCGGCGGCTTCCTCCCACGCTGTGATCTTCCGTTGCGCCTCGAGCTTTGCGAAAGACCGGATCTCGATTTCCCCATCTCTTCCTGGCGGAATCGCGGTGGGGGAGCGCCGCACTTTCCCCACCTGCTCGTGAAAGAACGTCGGAAAAAGGAAAAACTCGGAATGCCGAAACCGGAATCCTTGCCGGCCTTCGGCCAGACCGCCCTTCCGGAGCAGAATGGTCTGTTCGCCGCGCCCGAGCGCTTCACAAACCAGGGCCCATTCCTTGAAACCGACACTTCCCATTTCGCGCCGGCCAAACTAGCCTCCGGGCGGTGGCCTTCAACATCGACCTCCACACCCACACGTTTTTCTCCGGCGACGGCGTGTCGAGCCCCGAGGAAAACATTGCCGCGGCCCGGGAGAAGGGGTTGCACGGGCTCGCCATCACCGATCACAATACTTGTGACGCCATTACCTATCTGCTGGAGAAGGGGCTGATGCGCGAAGACGGCCTGCCGGTGGACGATTTCCTCATTATCCCCGGGGTGGAAGTGACGACTGCCGACGGCCACCTCCTCTGCATCGGGACAACCCTGCCGTATCTAAAAGGCAAACCGGCCCGTGAGGTTTGCGAGATTATCCATGAACGGGGCGGGCTGGCCATCCCGCCGCATCCCTACGATTTGTTTCGGGCCGGAATCCGCTTCCCCGTCCTGGAAACGCTCCCGATCGACGCGCTCGAAGTGTTCAACGCCGCGACCACCTTGCGGCGCTACAACCGGTATGCCTTCAAGTACGCCCAGATGCGCGGCCTCCCCATGACCGCGGCCAGCGATGCCCACCACGCCGAAGCCATCGGGATCGCGCACACCATTCTGAATACCGACGATTTTTCCGTCCGCGGCGTCCTCGCGCAGCTCGTGAAAAGCAATGAGCTCAACGAGCATTACCTCACGCCGCGCGACAGCGTCCGCAAGACCTGGAACAACTGGATGCGTTTGCGGCGGCGAAAACGGTTGCCGGCAGCGAAGCCGACGTTGAACGGCGGCGGCGCAGGATGAGGCGGAAAAAAGTAGGAAGTAGGAATTACGAAGTAGGAAACGCTGCTCAGCTTCGCAGCCGCAGCAAATCGCCCAGCGCGCCCGCTTCCGTCACCGGCGCTTTGCAGGCAAAGTTTTCGCAAACATATGCCGCGGGCTTCCCATCGACCGGCTTCATCCCGCGCAACGCCTCCAGCTTTTCTTCCAGATAACGCTGACCTTCACCCGCATCAGCCAGGAGCAGCACCTTATTGGGGACGAAATGACGATGCACTTCAGTCACGAGGGCGCGCGTCTCCGCCGAATCGCGATCTCCCGCAACCACGATTTGCCGCGGCTTGCTCAGCGACAAATCGAGCGCCACCAGCATTTGGGGCATGGCACTCGGAAAATGGCCGATTTGCGGCGCGAAAGCGTCCACAGTTTTCTCCGCCCGCTCGTATAAGGCCGCGTCATTCCGGATTTGCGCCAGGCGGAGCAGGTTCAGCGCGGCGATCGAGCTCGCCGCCGGCTCCGCGCTGTCGTTGTCCTCTTTCAGCCGAAGCAAAATGCTCGGGTCATTCCCGGCCCCGCTGAAGTAGCCGCCTCGTTCCTGATCAAAGAACAACCGGTCCTGGGTAGCCTGAAGATCGACGGCCCACCGCAGCCACGCCACGTCGAACGACGCTTCATACAGATCCAGCAATCCCTGGATCACGAACGCGTAATCGTCCGCGAACCCTTCCACTGCGCTGCGCCCTTCCCGATAATTGCGGAACAAGACTTTTTGCGCGTCGTCGTATAACTCGCGGCGGAGAAACCCGGCGGCCCCAACCGCAACCTCGAGATAACCCTCCTCGCCAAGAATCTGTGCGCCCCGGGCGAACGCCGAAATCATCAGGCCGTTCCAGGCCGAGATGATTTTGTCATCCAGATGCGGTCGGGGCCGTTTTGCTCGCAGGCTGAGCAACTTCTCGCGCGAGCTGGCGAGCGACTTCCGGGCTTCGTCCTCGTCCCGGCTGAAATGTTTTGCTGTAGCGGGAACGCTCCCGAGCTCGATCAAAATATTTTTCCCGGTGAACTCCCCATGCGGATCGCCTCCCGCCGACACATTTCCTTCCGCCTTCACCGCGTAATGAAAATTAAAGAGATCGGCCGCGTCACCGAGCGCTTCGTCGACCTCCTTCTTGTCCCAAACGTAAAACGCGCCTTCCGCTTTCTTCTGTAGCGGCGGTCTATGACCGCCGTCAGGCTCCGGTTCTCGGCGGTCATAGACCGCCGCTACAGGAACAACGCTGTCCGCGTCTTCGGCTGAGAAAAAGCCCCCGGCCTTGGCCGTCATCTCGCGGCGGACATAATCGAGGGTGTCGCGCGCGACCTCTTCAAAAACGGGCTCCCGCGTAATCTGAAATGCTTCCAGGTATGCAACCGCAAGCTGGGCCTGATCGTAGAGCATTTTCTCGAAATGCGGGACGTGCCAGTACGCGTCGACCGAATAGCGATGAAAGCCGCCGCCAAGGTGGTCGTGCATTCCGCCCGCGGCCATTTTTCGCAGGGTAAAAAGGCTCATCTCGAGCGCGTGTTTGCCGCTCTCCGTTTTCGGATCACGCGCGTAAACCCGGGCCAGGAAATTCAACGTGGCCGGCCGCGGAAATTTCGGAGCAACGCCAAACCCGCCTTCATGGGCATCATAACCGCGGGCGATCTGCTGGTAGGCGGCCTCGAGGGTCTTCCGGCCGAGCTTGGCACCGGGGTCGGCGGATGCTGATGCCGTTCCCTGTTCCAGCGCGGCAATAATACTGGTGCCTTGCTCAGAGATTTTTTCGTGGTTCTGCTTCCACGCCGTGGCGATTCGCTCCAGCACTTTGGTAAAGCCGGGCTGACCCCAGCGATCCTCGGGCGGAAAATAGGTGCCGCCCACAAATGGCTTGAGCTCGGGCGTCAGCCAGACGCTCATCGGCCACCCACCGCCACCCGTCGTGGCCTGGACGAACGTCATGTAAACCCGATCGACGTCCGGCCGTTCCTCGCGGTCCACCTTGATATTGATGAATTCGCGGTTCATGACCGCGGCAACCTCCGCGCTCTCGAACGACTCGTGGGCCATGACGTGGCACCAATGGCAGGTCGAATAACCGATCGAGAGAAAGATTGGTTTGTTCTCCGCTCGCGCCCGGGCAAAGGCTTCCTCGCCCCACGGGTACCATTCCACCGGGTTATCCGCGTGCTGGAGGAGGTACGGGGATTTCTCGTGTTCGAGCTGGTTAGCCATTGGTTACCCTATCGCGTTGATTCGCAAAGCCAAGGTTGTAGCGACGCGGCTCTGTTGGCGAAATGAGCACGGACCTTGAGAAAGTGCGCTCTCACACGCTTCGCACAGCGAAGCGGCTACAGAAGAGTTACCTGCGGCGCGGTCTCCGGGGTCCACGGATTTTTTCCCGGCTCCGCTTCGACGGCTGCTCGATAACGCCCAAGCAGCTCGCGGAACCGCGCCAGATCCAGGTCATGCCGCTCTGGCCCAAAGGCACTCAGGTTGTTTTCCGCGAGCCGGAACAGGCGCACGGCCGGCCCCAGCCGTCTCCCGTGTTTCGGGTGGGTCGGATGCTCGAAATGTTTTTGGAGATGAACGAATGCCCCAGCTGCCTGGATTAACCCTTTGAAATATTGCGCGTCCTCGGCGCTGATCGGGTCGTGCAACCAGACCTGCTCGAGAACATCGTGCGCTTCGTAATAACGCTGCTCGTTCCAGCACTGAAAAAAGGCGCGGTAATACGGATGATCCGCCAGCCGGCCGCTCTTTGAGCGCTCCCCGTCTCCGGCCAGCGATTCGACAAACCGCGAAATCCTCTCGCCTTTGCTCATGAAGGCCCTAACTTGAGGGCGCCTGCGATGATGGGCAAACGACGACGCTTCAGTCTTCGCGAGGAACGAACGCTCCACCTCAGCCGCCGCAAGCATCCATGACTCCAGCGGCGCTCATTGTTTTCCTGTTCCTCATCGCGGTTCTCCTGGTCTGGTCGGCGCTTTTCTCGGGATTGGAGACGGCGCTTTTCTCGCTCAAATCGCATCAGCTTCGGCGGCTCGAAGAAAAACACCGATCGCTCAAGGATTTCATCACGGTCTTCAGAGAAAACCCGCGCCAAGTCCTCAATGTCCTTCTGCTCGGCGACGTGTTCGCCAACGTTCCGCTGATCGTTCTCTGCCTCTTCTTCATCTGGCAGGGCCCGCTTGCCGGGCGCATCTCCACCTGGCTCGCAGCGACCGTCATCTTCGCCATCGTCGTAGTGGTTTGCGATTTGATCCCGAAACTGCTGGCTCTCTCCGCGCCTTACCGCCTGTCGGCCCTCGGCGTGTTCACCCTCAAGACGATGATGCCACTGCTCGACCGGGTCGGCCGCGTCCTGGAAGCCGCCAGCACCGCGATCGTCGACCGCCTCACGCCGGTTCATCTCCAGAAACGAATGCGGTTGAGCGACGAAGAGCTCGAGACCCTGGTCGAGATCGGTGAAGAACAGGGCACCTTGCACGAGGCGGAAGGCGAAATGATCCAGGAGATCATTAAGCTGGGGGACAAGACGGCCAAGGATTGCATGACGCCGCGGGTGGACACCTTCGCGCTTCCTGATGATCTGACCAACGAAGAGGCCATCGCCCAATTACGCCAACGCCGCCATCGCCGCGTCCCGGTTTACGCAGACACGCCCGACCAAATCGTCGGCGTGCTCGACGTGAAAGTTTTCCTGGTCAACCCCGGGGACCATTACACCGAGCTGATGGGCGCGCCTTCCTACGTGGCCGAGACGATGAAAGCGATGGACCTCCTCCGAAGCTTCCTCACCCACTCGCAGGGGCTCGCCATCGTGGTCGATGAATACGGCGGGACCGAAGGGATCATCACCCTTTCGGACATCGTGGAAGAGATCATCAGCGATGCCGCGCCGCTCGGCGACGCCGACCTTTACATTGAGCCGCTCGAGGATGGCCGTTTCCTCGTCAGCGGCAACGCTCGTCTCGATGATCTGAGCGAGCATCTCGGATTCGAGCTTGAAGCGGAAGGACTCGACACGATTGGCGGCCTCCTGTTCAACCGGCTCGGGTATTTGCCTCCGTCGGGAACGCGTTTCGAAATGCCGCGCCTTGCCGTCACCATCCGCCGGGCCGGCCGGAAACGGATCGAAGAAATCCTGCTCGAAAAAACCGCGTGCCTCGATCCCGATACGGAAGGGAACGGCGCGACCCACCCATGATCTACGGACTCGCCATTTTCCTGCTCTGGACGATCTCGTTTTTCTTCGCGGGGATTGAAGCCGGCCTGCTTTCCGTGGATCCGGTTCGTCTTCGCCACCACGTGAAACAGGGACGGCGGGCGGCGTTGCGCCTCGATCGGCTCACGAAACGCCCGGAAAGGCTGCTTATCACCGTCCTCCTCGTGACCAACCTGGCAAATATCCTTGGCCTCCTTATCCTGACGCGTCTCCTAGTCTCGCGCTTCGGAAGCCTTGGCTATCTTTTTGCAATCGTCATCGCGCTCCCGATTTACCTGTTTGTCCTGAGCGTTCTCCCGAAGTCTCTGTTCCGCCGGTTCCCGTTTCGCGCCCTAGCCGCGCTCGGGGGCGTTTTGGAATGGGTGTCCGTGTTGCTGTGGCCGGTGCTCGAAATCGGAGAAGTCGTTCGCAACTTGTTGCTGCCCCGCCGGGCCGAATCGGGCCGGCTCTTTATTGCACGCGAAGAACTGAAACAGATCGCTGTCCAAAGCGAGCGCGAAGGTTCCCTCACCTCGACCGAGCGCGCGATGATTCACAACGTCGTCGATTTCCGGAATGTCCGCGCGGCCGACGTAATGGTGCCGTTGGAAAAGGCGGTCACAATCTCACCCGATACGTCGCTGACGGAAGCGCTCCGCTTGAGTGCCGCGCGCGGGATCGACCGTCTCCCGGTCATTTCGGCCCAGGGTGAAGCGCTCGGCTTGGTTGACGTTCTCGACGTGGTGTTCGACGAAACGCGCGGCGACTCGCTCTCGCGCTACATGCGCCGCATTGTCATCGCCCGCGATGCCGAACCCGCATATCGCATCATCCAGCGTCTCCGCGCCGCGCGGCTCGGTCTCGCCGCGGTCATCGATTCGCAACGCAACCTCATCGGCATCGTCACCGGGGAGGACGCGATCAAGCGCCTGATTCAGATCGGCGGATTCTAGTCTTGCCCGGCTTGTCCGGAAAGCCGGCTCGCCGTATTCACCAGGGCCACGTGAGTGAACGCCTGCGGGAAATTGCCGAGCTGCCGTTTCGCTCGCGGATCGTATTCCTCGGCGAGCAAACCCAGATCGTTGCGGAGGGCGAGCAACCGCTCGAACAGGTTTCTCGCTTCCTCGGTCCGTCCCATCAGGTGCAAACAATCGGCGAGCCAGAACGAACAGGGCAAAAAGACCCCTTCGCCGCCCGGCAATCCGTCCACGTTGTTTTCGTTCGTCCGATATCGGAGGACCAAACCATCCCAGACCAGTTCCCGTTGGATAGCGTCGATGGTGCCGACCACGCGCTCGTCATCGATCGGAAGAAATCCGGTCAATGGCATCATGAGGAGACTCGCGTCCAGCTCGGCCGAACCGTAGATTTGCGTGAAGGCGTTTTTCTCCCAGTTATACCCGCGCTCGCAGACCTCGCGGTGAATTTCGTCGCGAACCGCCCGCCAGCGCTCGAGATGTTCCTGTTCCGCCGCGCAATTGCATTGTTCCACGAGCTTGACGGCGCGATCGAACGCCAGCCAGGCCATCATCTTGGAATGGGTGAACTGCTGCCGGCCGCCGCGCACTTCCCAGATGCCCTCGTCGGGCTCACGCCATTTCGTTTCGAGGAACTTCATCAGCTCGATCTGCAGGTGCCAGTCAGCGTCGCTCGTCTCGATCCCCGCGCGGTGAGCCACGTAGATGGCCGCGAGCACTTCCCCGTAAACGTCCAGCTGAAACTGTTCTGAAGCGGCGTTGCCAATCCGGACCGGCTTCGAATCTTCATACCCAGCGAGCCAGGGAATTTCGTACTCGTCGAGGCGCCGTTCGCCCTGCACCCCGTACATGATTTGCATCTGCGACGCGCTTCCCGCTACCGCCCGGAGGAGCCATTCCCGCCAGGCGCGCGCTTCGTCGAGATAACCCGCGTTCATCAACGCGTAGAGGGTGAAGGTCGCGTCGCGGAGCCAGCAAATCCGATAATCCCAGTTGCGGACCCCGCCGATTTGTTCGGGCAACGACGTCGTTGCCGCCGCGACAATGCCGCCGGTCGGCGCGTAGGTAAGTCCTTTGAGCGTTATCAGCGATCGCAGGACTGGTTCATTCCATTCGCCCTGCGGCTGGCACTTCTCAGACCATTCTTTCCAGTAGGCGACCGTCTCTTCGAGGGCGTGCTCCGGGTTGATGGCACGCGGCGGTTTTTCGTGGGACGCGAACCAGGTCAGCACGAACGGCAAACGCTCGCCTTCGGTAACGGTGAAGTCGGCCAGGGTTGTCAGGTTTTCACCGCGAGTGGCGATTGCGCTTCGCAACACCAATGCGTCCGGACCCGCAATCGCCTCGAGGTCACCGTTCCGCTTCCGGACCCACGGAATGACCCGGCCATAATCGAAGCGAATGATCAGTTCCATGGCCATCGCGACTTGGCCCCGAACGCCTTCGACGATCCGGACGATGTCGGGGTTCGTCCCGCGCGGCGGCATGAAATCGATCAACCGCACGCAGCCGCCAGCAGTCTCGATTTCCGTTTCGAGGATCAGGGACCCGTCGCGGTAACGGCGCCGCGTCCCGGCGATTTCTTCTTTGGGCTGGATCAGCCAGCGGCCGTTACCGGGGTCGCCGAGTAAGGCCGCGAAACACGCGCCCGAATCGAACCGCGGAAAACACAGCCAATCGATCGAACCATTGCGCCCAACCAGCGCGCCGGTCTGGGTGTCGCTCAGGAACCCGTAATCTTCGATTTTCATTTCAGCGGTTCACGATGCAATCTTGCGCCGTGCCTGAAGCCAATCTCATCGACCTCAGCCACACGGTCGAGCACGGCATGGTGACCTACAAAGGCCTCCCGGCACCACTCATTTGCGATTATCTGAGCCGCGCAGCTTCCCGAGAACGATACGCAGCGGGCACCGAATTCCAGATCGGCAAAATCGAGATGGTGGCAAACACCGGGACGTATCTCGATTCTCCCTTTCACCGTTACGCCGATGGCGACGACTTATCGCAACTCAAACTGGAATCGCTTGCCGATCTCGATTGCGTGGTCGTTCGCATGACCGAGCGCCGCGGCCGCGCCATCGACCAGCTGCCGGTCGAGCTCGCGTCTTTGAAGGGAAAAGCGCTCCTCGTGCAAACCGGATGGGATGCGCACTGGCGCACGGATCAATATTTCGAGGATCATCCTCATCTTACCGGCGGGCTCGCCGAACAACTCGTTGAAGCTGGCGTCGCTCTCGTCGGCATCGATTCGTTCAACATCGATTCAACCGACGACGGGACTCGCCCTGTTCATTCGGAGCTGCTTGGCGCGGGGATCCCGATCGTCGAGCATATGTGCAATCTCGGAGCCGTGCCGGACCGCGGCGCGCGCTTCTTTGCCGTCCCCGTAAAAGTGAAAGGCATGGGAACCTTTCCGGTTCGCGCGTTCGCGAAGCTTCTGGAATAGGTCCTATATGTCCTATCGCGGATTGGCGGCCGCGAGCTCGGCAATACCCTCTTTCGTCAGCCGGAAAACGGTCCACTCATCCATCGGCCGGGCGCCCAGCCTCCGATAAAACTCGATCGCGGGTTCGTTCCAATCCAACACCGCCCACTCCATTCGGCCGCAGCCGCGGTGGTGGGCGATCTGCGCGAGCCGGACGAGCAAGGCGCGCCCGTAACCTTTTCCGCGCATTTCCGGGCTGACGAACAGATCTTCCAAATAAAGACCGGGCCTGCCCAGCCAGGTTGAGAAGTTGAAAAAATAAACCGCGAATCCGACCGGCTCTTCATTTTCCAGCGCCAGCAAAACTTCCGCGGCCGGCTTTTCTCCGAAAAGGACGTCGCGCAAACCCGCTTCTGTGGTCAACACCGCATCGGGCGCACGTTCGTATTCCGCCAGATCGCGGATCAAGCCGAGGATAACGGGAACGTCGGCTTCCGTTGTCGCGCGAATTTCAAAACCTGTCATTGCCATGGCGACCGAAGCTCAATCAAGGAGAGGCGGTTTACAAACCGCCGTCTTCTGTAGCCGTCGCCCGGTGGGCGACGCCGGACGCCTTCGATCCAGCGCTCCGCAGCAATGCAATTTCCCGCGCCCATCGATCGCGTCTTGACAAACGCCCTCGTTAAAGTCAATCGAGTACCAGCGCCTGACCGCATGAAAACCGCCGTCGCCGTCCTTATCCTCACGATTGCGTTCGCCGCCACCGGCCCGAGCGCTGAAGAGCCGCAGCTAACGGACGTCGTCGATTTCTCGAAACTCCTGCCGATTCTGCCGAACGCGCCCGCGGATTGGACGGCGGACAAACCCGAAGGCGACACTCAGGACGTGGGCGGCACCAAGATCACGAGCGTGCACCGCGATTATAAGAAAGGCGATTCCGACACGGCGCCGACCACCTCAATCAGCATCCTCGATTCGGCGGCGAACCCGGAGTACGTCGCTTCGACGACCGCGGCCTGGAACATGAGCACGTCGACGGCCGAGGGATACACCAAGACACTCACCGTCGAAGGCATGCCTGGCTTCGAGACCTTCGAGAACGAAGGCAAGCACGGGACTTTGTGGTTGATGGTGGCGAAGCGCTACGTGCTGACCATCGAGACCCAGAACCAGGAGTCGAAAGAACTCCAGGAATGGCTCAAGCGCGTAGACATTAAAAAGCTCGCCGAAGTGAAGTAGATGCCCGAGCAGAGTAATTCCAAGATTCTGAAGAAGGTCGTCGGCAAAAGAGCACCAGTCGACGTGTGGGACCGGCTTTACCGGCTCAATGGTTTTGCGGCGAATCTTAGGCGATCATCAAGGGACGATGGACACCCCGTACGAAAAGTTGTTGGTCAGCCTCGCCCGGGCCGGAGTTAATTTCATCGTCGTCGGCGGCGTCGCCGTGGCCTTAAATGGGTTCGTTCGGACGACCGAAGACGTTGACATCCTGATCGCGCGATCAAAGGAAAATGTGGAACGCTTGCTGGGAGCGCTCGCTTTTTTTGGGCAGGGCCACGCCCGCGACCTCGCCTATGAAGATTTTGATGAAGCGGAAGGAGCAGTGCGCGTAATCGAAGACTTTCCTCTCGACATCTTTACCGTGATGCGCGGCCAGGCTTATGGAGATTTGATCCGGCAGTCGCGACAGACGGAGATCCAGGGGACCACGGTAAATTTCCTCGGTGCCGAAGGCCTGATTCGGCTCAAACAGCCATCCGCGCGCGAGAAGGACCAGATCGATATCGCGGCGTTGCGCAAACTCGGCAACGATTTCTAGGGGGGATTCAACGCCCTGGCCGGACGGTCGCGGGATTGCTGCCTGCCGGTGGAAAATTCTCGCGCGGCTATCGGGCCGCACTAGATTGCTCGCCGACATGCCTGACGATCGCAAAACTCTCGAGCAACGCGCCCAGATGACGGACATCGAGCGGCTCCGCCATTCGGCGGCGCATGTCCTCGCGACAGCGATCCTCAAGATCTGGCCGGAGGCGCAGTTCGCGGCCGGGCCGCCGGTCGGGAACGGGTTTTATTACGACCTCGAGCTCGAGCACCGGATTTCGCCTGACGACTTCGAAAAGATCGAGGCGGAGATGAAAAAGGAGGTGAAGGCGAACCACACCTTCGAGCGGGTCGCCGTGAATCGCGACGAAGCACTGGCCATGGCTGAGCGTGGGGAATTGGCCGCGCTCGCGCCGCGATCTACTCCGTCGAAATTCAAACTCGACATCATTCAGAACATTCCTGAGGGCGAAGAGATCTCGCTTTATCGCAATGGCGAGTTCACCGATCTCTGCGCTGGCCCGCACGTCATGCGCACCGGCAACATCGGCGCGTTCAAGCTCACCAGCGTCGCCAGCGCCTACTACAAAGGGGACGAAAAGAATCCCCAGCTTCAGCGGGTTTACGGCACCGCCTTCAAGAACAAGACCCAGCTCGACGAGTACTTCGCGATGCTGGAGGAAGCGAAGAAGCGCGACCATCGCAAGCTCGGCAAGGAGCTGGAACTTTTCACCTTCGACGACGACGTCGGACCGGGCCTGCCTCTCTGGCTTCCGCGCGGCGCCGCCATCATCGATGAGCTGGAGAAACTCGCGCGGGAAACGGAATTCGCGGCCGGCTATCAGCGGGTGCGCTCAACCAACCTCGCCCGCGAAAGTCTTTACAAGAAGAGCGGCCACTTGCCCTACTACGCCGATTCGATGTTCCCACCGATGGAACTGCCCGATGTTTCGGGTAGGGTGGGCGTCTCGCCCGCCGGTTCAGGCATCTTGCCTGAACGAACTTCCTCCGCCGGTTACACCCGCCGCCGCCGGCTCCCGCATTTCGAACAACCGTGGGCAATCTACGCGGTCACGTTTACCACTCGCGATCATCGCCCCCTTGCTCCCGCCTCCCGCACAGCCGTTCTCAACGCGTTACGTCACTTCAACAACAAGCGTTACACGCTCTTCGCCGCGGCAATCATGCCCGATCACGTCCACGTTCTTTTCCAACCGTGGATCAAGGAGCAAGACCCATCGGGTGAGAGCGTTTTTTGGCCGCTCAGCGACCTGATGCACTCGATCAAATCTTTCACGGCCAAAGAGATTAACAGGATCGAAGGCACGAGCGGCGCAGTCTGGGAGCAGGAGCGCTTCGACCGTTATGTCCGTGGCGATCGAGACCTCGAAGAGAAATTCCACTACATCCTTTCTAATCCAGAACGGGCAGGACTGGTTGAGCCCGAGAAAGGATACGAATGGGTTTGGACCGCCGAAGACGAAGTTCAATCGGGCAAGATGCCCGATTCGGCGGGCGAGACGCCCACCCTACCCGAGAGTCGCGTTGACCGGTATTACTTGAAAGCGATGAACTGCCCGCATCATCACAAGATGTTTGCGGCGTTGCCGCGCAGCTACCGCGACCTGCCGCTTCGCTTCGCCGAATACGGCACCTGTCATCGCTACGAGCAAAGTGGCGAGCTGTTCGGGCTCATGCGAGTGCGTTCGCTCCAGATGAACGACGCCCATCTCTACATGACGCCGGACCAGTTCGAAGCCGAGTTCAACGCGGTGAACGAGATGTATTTGAAATACTTCAAGCTTTTCGGGATCGAGCGCTACGTCATGCGCTTCTCCACCCACGATCCGTCCCGGCTCGGGGAAAAGTTCGTCAACGAGCCGGAGTTATGGAAACAGACCGAAGACATGACCCGCGCCGTTCTCCAGCGCGCCGGCATCAACTACGTCGAGGTGCCTAACGAAGCCGCTTTCTACGGCCCGAAGATCGACGTCCAGGTTTGGAGCGCGATCGGCCGCGAATTCACGATCGCCACCAACCAGGTCGATTTCGCCCAGCCGCGCCGATTCAATCTTGTTTACAAAGACCGCGACAACACCGAGAAGACGCCGCTCTGCATTCACCGCGCCCCGCTCGGCACGCACGAGCGTTTCATCGGCTTCCTCATCGAGCATTACGCAGGCAACTTCCCGCTCTGGCTTTCGCCCGAACAGGTCCGGATCCTCCCGATCGGCGATGAAGCACCGCTCCTCGACTATTCACGCGCGATCTGCGGCGAGCTTCGGGCCCATCAGGTCCGGGCCGAGCTCGACGCCAGCACCGACCACATCAAAGCCAAGATCGCGAACGCCGAGCAGATGAAAGTCCACACCATGCTGGTCATCGGCAACCGCGATCTCGAAGCCAACGCCGTCAGCGTCCGGGTCCACGGTAAAGGGAACCTCGGCGCCAAACCGCGCGGCGAAGTGATCGCCGAGTTGTTGTCGTCGATCAAAGAGCGACGGGCGTAGTCTCGTGAAGCGGGTAAACCGTTCTCCCTTAAGTTGGGCCTGCGCACTTTGCCTTGCCTCGGCCCTTGCTGCGAATTCGGAGCCGACGAATCCGGAATCGAAAGCGGAGGCGGTCATCGATGCTCTGCTCAAAACGCCCGCTCCGGCACCCGATTGGCGTGAACATCTGAGGAAACGGAAGGAAACTCCGTCCCGCAAGCCCCCGCCGGACGCGGCGGTCTTGGAATTGGTGAACTACTGGCGAACCGCGCCCGAGACGGAGATTCCCAATGACGCCACGCGCGCGCGCCTCCTCGAAGCTTGCGAAGCAGCCCCGGGAGAAATCACGCTTTTATTATCCCGACTAGCTCTCGACTCGCCCGAAGTGCAGGAGCGATTAAAGAAACTGTACGACCGACTGATTTCAGGACATGCGCCCGGAGCCGCGTCGCAAGCCCTAATGGTTCGCCATGCCCTGATGACGCACGGAAACTATTTTCGAGACGAGCTCGTCCGGCGCGTTTTTTTTCCGGACGACGTATCGGAGCCGGACATTCGCGAGGCGACATCGGCATTGCTTCGCCTCGACCGCGCGGGCGCCAAGCAGCTTTTCCTAAAGGAGTCGACGAGCAGCGATTTGATGCATCGTGTTTTAGCGCTGTCGAATCTTCACGAGCATTTCGCCGCGGAAACGCATCCGCCAACTTCGGCGCACTGGCTGGACGAGTTAAAACGGATCGCGGCGGATTCGAAATCTAAGAGGGAGCCACGCCGACTGGCGTTGTTATGCGTGATGGCCGAGAAAAACTCGGTCGATGATCGGTGGTTCTTGAATTTGTTTCACGACCGAAGTCTGAGTGAAGTAGCGGAGTATAACGTCGAAGGCCGGTCACCAACCCTGCTAGGAGACGTTGTAGCAGCAAGGCCGGACTATTGGATTCCGAAAGTCGTGCCCCTAGTGGCAAGCAAGAATACTGAGGTGCACGCGAATGCTGTGTTCGTCTTGATCCAATTTCAAATTGAAAACGCGCGCGCCGATGCGCTACGTCCGCTGCTGCCCTGGCTCGAAAACCCGCGTTGGGCGCCGGAACGAAAGGGATTTCTGGGCAGGCTGCGTCTTATTCAGAGCCTCGACCGGGTTGACCTTCCCGAAGCCGTGCCAAGCCTCTTAAAGGTGGCCGAGACGGCGTCGGAATACGAACTCGCAGGCGTCGCCGAGGCGCTCGCGCATTACAACGCGCGCGAGGCCGGCGAGCCGCTAAAACGTGCCTTGAAACGGGAAAAGGAAGATTATCATCGAAGAACCATTACCCGAGCATTGTTGAAACTCGGCGCTCTCTCCATAGCGGAAATGGTGGAAGCGTTGAAGTATTTCGCGGAAAAAAAGTCTACGCCGGAAGGCCAGAAGGAAGTTGAGACGGCCGACGATTTCTCGTCGAAGACGCCGCTCGATCCGCGAGTAAGTATGGGAAGGGAGCTGTCTCGGTGTGAGCTTTCCGATGATAAGTTGAGCGCCGAGCTCTCGGCGGAAGGGGACCGGCTTGCCGTAACGAACCCAGCGGCAGCGGACATTCTTCGACAATTCGTTGCCCAATGGCAGACCCCGAACGCGCTGAGATCGATCACCGATGGCTTGCGCGCCGGTGAACTAACGGCGGAATGGGTGAAACAGCTCATCGAAGCTCGCACCAACCTTTCGGCTCCGCTTGCTCAAGTGCGCGATCTGAAAGGGGCTGCGCTCGGAGTGCAGGCTGGAGTAACTGGAGAGGCGGCTCTGATCCAGGCGGTGATCGCGGGCGACGATTCGGTCGCAACGCGCGTCCTTCTGGCGGTAGCTCGGCTAAGCCGCGTTGAAATCTCTATCCCACCGGTGGCAGGGCTTCTTTCTTCTCCAGACAAACATCTCGCGAAAGCCGCCGAGCTTTATCTGGAAGCAAACGATTCGGTGCCATCTCGCGAGGCCCTCTGGTCCCATTCCAAAAATCAAGCTCGTATTCTCGGTTATCCGCACTCGAGTGGGGAGGTCTGGCAGGGAGATATTAACCGCAGCGAGGCTGAAGCCCGAGATCTTGTTCTCGCTTCAGAGGGTCCACGGGAGATTTACGCCCTCTTAAGTGAAGGCACCTGGGGCGGGCGCGGCCAGGCTCTTCTGCTGCGATACGAGGACCGCGTCATTCTGCGTCGCAATGACGGGAATGGTCGTTTTCAAGAACGCGAGGTGGCCGCGACAGAAATGGATTCTCTCAAGGAATGGATTGACCGCGAACAAATCGACGACCTGCCACCATTCGATACGGGAACAGCGGACGGCGTGCAGTACGAATACCTTCACATCTCGCGCGCCGGCGGCCGGCGCGTTTACATGAACAACCCTCCAGGCGCCAATGCCGCGCCGCGGGTGGAATTTGGGGGTCAACCACCGGGCCCCGATCCGGCCATCTACGGCGAACTAACGACACGATTGGAAAGCCTCAGCAAACCGGCCATGAAGGTCAGCTATCCCGCCTTGGAAAAACTACCGGGATATCGCGTCGTCCACGCCAACGAGCAGGGCGAGATTGAGAGCATTGACACCAAAAACGCCAAGCCCGCCGTCAGCGTTAGAAACAGTCATACCAAATCGCTCGAATGGCACGTTCTGACCGCAGATGGAATGTCGGACGACTTCACCGAGAAAAAGGCACCTCCGGAAGGCTCCGAGGCTATGGCGTCAGAGAAAGCCGTCTCGCTGGAAGAAGGCCCGTTAAAAGGCGCCATCTTGGTAGCGAATTCATCCGGGCAAAAACGGGGCGACGCTTTGTGGGCGGTCACGAAAGACAAGAAGCGTCACTTGATCGCACGAGGCGTTTTTTCCCGGCCCGTAGTTTGTCCGGGCGGCGAATGGGTCGTTGTGGCAAAGACACCTAACTACGAGTCGTGGGCCACGCCCAATGGCGTTGTGCGGATCAACCTTCGTTCGAAACGAATGTTTCAGGTCAACCTTCCGTCGGCCGACAACTTTGATCCCCTGGCCTGGATCGCGGCGCATCAACGCGTTCTCCTTTATCGGCAACGCGACGACCCTCGTCACTTCCGGCCAAGCAACGATCTGAAACCTGATGCCGGTCCGGAAAATCCGGAGTTCTACCTGATCGATCCCGGCACCGGCGAACATACACGCGTCAACGGTGAATTCCGACCGCTACAACGACTCGAAGGCCATTCGCTCCAGCCCACTGACAAACCAAACGAATATTGGGCGGTCATTTTGGAAAACGTCGACGAGCCCAGACCGACAGCTGTGCTCGGCAGATACGACGCACAGCAGTTTCGTTTCACTGAAACGCTCCGGTTCCCTAACATATGGTTCCATAGTTGGAATTGTTTCGTGGACGCGGCCAATCACCAGGTATGGTTGGCCGTAAACGGGGACCTCGTTCGACTCTCGTTACCAGGGAAGGCGCCTTAGATGAAAACACAGACCATGCTCGTCATCGGCCACCGAGACCTGGAAGCGAATGCGGTCAATGTCCGCGTCGACGGCAAAGGCAACCTCGGCGCGAAGCCACGCGGCGAATTACTTGCCGACATCTTGTCATCAATCAAAGAGCGACGCGGGTGAGGCGGTTTCTATTTCTTGCCGCTGCCTTTTTGGTAGCGGCTTCGCCGACGCAGGCGACCCAACTGCTCGGAGAAGTCCGCGTTGAGATCCTTGGCAGCACGGCCACGGTGCAATGGAAGACCGATGTTCCGACGGGCGCTCGTTTGAAGATTTCTCCGAGCGCTCTCGTACGCGAAGCCACGGACCGGGCCCCTACCACCGAACACGCGATAACGGTCGCGAACCTCCGGCCAAATGTGAGTTACACGGCCACCGTGGGCACGGCGCGTTTGTGGCTCGGTTCGAAGAAGTTCGGCCTTGACGATCCCAGGACTTCCGAGCCGGCCCCGGGGGCCACGACGATCGTGCCGCCGGTCGTCAACTCTGCCCCGCCGGCTCGCATAACCTGGGGAAGCGTAGCGTCGCTGCCGGACCATTTTGCGCGCCATGGGCGCGACTTCGGGGCGAAGAACGCCGAGGACTACGCGCGCATGGCCTGGGAATTCCTTCAACAGGCGAAGGCGGAGGGATTCCCCGCGAAACAAGATGAGGCCGGCGTGTTGCGGGTATTCGATCCCAAAACCGGCGCGTTCGCGGCCTACAATCGTGACGGCACAACCAAGACCTTCTTCAAACCCGGAAGCCGCGACTATTTCGGGCGGCAGCCCGGCCGGAACGTCGATTTGAAAACGTGGAGATAAAATGAAACACACCTGCCCCGTCTGCGGTTATCCGGAATTGCGCGAGACGCCACGAAGCAAACACAGCGGCGGCTCGTATGAGATTTGTCCAAGCTGTGGATTTCAATTTGGGGTGACGGACGACGATCAAGGGTTCTCCTATCATCAGTGGCGCGAGACCTGGCGGGATGGAGGAATGAAGTGGTCGAGCCGGCGAAGACGGCCTGCGAATTGGAACCCGGCCGCGCAACTCGCTCGGGTTTCCGGGGCACGGAGTAAAAAGGAGTGAATTGAATTTTGCGCGAACTACGGAGCTATCACTTTAAAGTTCGTTTAGATTCGATACGACCAATTATGAAACAGATCATGACAATTGCAGCCGCGATCGTCCTCGGTTTGAGCCAACAGGCCTTCGGCCGCCTGGGCCAGACTGAAGAACAAGTCACCGCGCTTTTCGGAAAGCCTATCGAGACCGACCCGCCGGACAAAGAGGGCGTAACGACAAACACGTACAAGACCCCGAGCGGTGAGTACATCGCTCTGGTCCAATTTCAAAAAGGTCACAGCATCGCCGAAGTGTACTCGCGAGCGGACAAGGGCAGGCTCTCCCAAAAAGAAATGTCGACCTTTCTCCAGGGGAATTCCGACGGGAAGGAATGGATAAAGAATCCACGCAAGCTCATCTGGGAAAGAAGCGACCATCGCGCAAAGGCGTGGTACGAAACGCTCGGGGGACGACCGACCTTGCTTGTCCAGGCGAAGTAGGACGCGCCGCGATCTTATTGTTCTGCTACTCCCTTTTTCTGATGAAATTTCCCAGATTGATCCCGACTGTATTACTCGCCTGCCTCCTCGCGTTGAAAGCAGAGGAAAGCCAGGGCAATCAAGAAGGTCCGCAGCAGCTCACCATCGTCGAGTATTTCGCCCAACTCCCGCCGCGGACATTCGAAGGGACGCCCGCGGAGATGCTGCGGTTCATCCGCCAGGCCGGGAACATCATCGACACGAAAAACGGGTATATCCGTTGCGAGGGTGATGGGGCGCAGGGCACCTTTGAAGTTGCGCTCTTTCGCTATCGGGACCGCCGTCCTTTGATTGTCGTTTCTACAGGCAGTACGGAGGGAGAGAAGGGAACTTACCTCCAGTTGTTCGAAGGCGGAGCGGACGGAAAAATGCGGCGGCTCGACAACTCCGTCTTTCCTATCGCGGACGTGGGTCAGGCAGAGAATGGCGGGCCATCCGAAAAATGGCACTTCGATTTGCCGCGCCATGGGAAGACAATTTTGGTGCGGAGCACGCGGTCGGGAAAGGTCGCGCACCGAATCACCTGGACCGGTGAAAAATTCCAGGAAGCGAAGTAGCGGCAGAAGCAATGGGTGGCGTTGATGTCAACGCGACCAAGGTCCGACCAGCGTGGCGCGCTTGACGTTTCGTCTGCCAAGGCCCCGGTGGATTGATTCGCAAATGTGCGTTAAGAAGCCGCCGAACACTTAACTACCTCTCTTCACTTGATGAATGGCTTTTCCTACCTGCGCCTGATGATTTTTTCGTTTGTGCTTCTCGGGGGCGGGGTTCTTGCGGACGACGCCCCACAGAATCCGGGCAACGCTGAGTTCGCCAGGCTCGAGGCGGGAGGAAACGTCCGCATTGGAGTGTCCGCGATCGATCTTTCGACACAACGCCGGATCGATTACCGGTCGGACGAACGCTTCATCATGTGCAGTACGTTTAAGGTGCTGGCGGTGGCGGCGGTTTTGAAGCGAGTCGATGCGGGGCAGGAGAAGCTGGATCGGTTCGTGCCCTACGGTGAAGCGCAGCTGCTCGAATACGCGCCGGTCACACGGGCACACGTCAAGGAGGGCGGGATAACGTTGGAAGCGCTGTGCGCCGCCGCCATCAAACAAAGCGATAACACCGCGGCCAATCTTCTTTTCGACGCGATCGGCGGGCCGAAGG
>DATLNB010000022.1:0-84707 GCA_035536995.1 Chthoniobacterales bacterium
CAGATACGCGTGTCGGATGCTCGTAAAGACCCCGGGGTTTACGGCGATTGCCGTCCTGGCAATCGCCCTCGGCATCGGGGCGTCCACGACGATGTTCTCGTCGATCAACGCCCTCCTTTTGCGGCCGATGCCCTTGATCCAAGACCAGGACCGGCTGGTCGCGATCTCCGAGTTTTTTGCGCGCAACCCCGAGCATAATTCGGGAGTCGCGTTTCCGGATTACATTGATTGGAAGCGGAACGCGACAGCCTTCGAAGGAATCGGCGCCGTCCAGGAAATAACTTTTATTGTTTCAGGGGGCGATAAGCCGGCCCGTTACCTCGGCGGCCTGATCACGGCCGACACCTTCTCTTTCCTCGGCGTCCAGCCGATCTTGGGCCGGCAATTTCGGCCCGAAGAGGACGAACTCAACGCGGCGCCGGTCGCGCTTATCGGTTACGAAGTCTGGCAGAACCATTTCGCCGGCGACCGTGGCGTTGTCGGCAAGATCATTCCAATCAACGGGAAACAGGTCACCGTCATCGGCGTCATGCCCAAGGGCTGGCGGTTCCCGGAAGTGTGCGACATCTGGATGCCGCTCCAGATCGCAGAGAAGGAGAACCCGCGCGGGAATTTCTTCCTCGATTGTATCGGGAAGCTGAAGAAAGGCGTCTCGATCGAGCAGGGCCGGGCGGAGTTGGAAGCAATTGCCGGACGCCTTTCAGCCCAATATCCGGAGAGCAACACCGGTGTGGGCGTTCACGTCACGCCCTTCCGCGAAGAGAATGTCCGGAACTTCAAGAAACTGACCCTGCTCGTGATGGGTGCGGTCCTTTTCGTCCATCTGATTGCGTGTGCGAACGTCGCAAACTTGCTCCTGGCACGCGGCGCCACGCGGGCCAAAGAGATCGGGATTCGGCTGGCCCTGGGCGCGAGCCGACGGCAAATCATTCGGCAATTGCTCGCCGAAAGCCTGGTCCTCGGAATGGTCGGCAGCGCGCTCGGACTGCTCTTTGCAGTGTGGGGTGTCGATCTGATGCTGACGGCGCTGCCGAATGAAGTGCCGTATTGGATCCGGTTCGATTTTGATTGGCGCGTCTTCTCTTTTGCTCTCGGGATCGGCGCCGTCTCGAGCATTTTGTTTGGATTGCTGCCCGCGCTCCAGGCTTCGCATCCGCGGCTGGTCGATTCGCTCAAGGAAGGCGGACGCACCGGCGCCGGCGGTGCCAAAGGCCAGCGGGTGAGGAACGCACTGGTCGTGGCCGAGGTCGCGCTGGCGTTGGTTCTCTTAGTAGGCGCGGGCCTGATGATGCGCAGCTTCATGCATCTCCAGAAAACCGACCTCGGAATGGATCCGTCGCGGACATTAACCTTCCGCGTTGGCCTGCCGGAAGCGCAGTTCCCCGATACCGAAGCAGCGCCGCGCTTCTTTACCCAACTGATCCCGAAGCTCGCGAGTCTGCCCGGCGTGGAGAATGCGGCCGCAACGACGTCGCTCCCAGCTTCGGGTAACGTCGGAATCAGCGCATTCATTCTCGAAGGCGAAGCGGAGCCGAAACAGCTTCAGGACGCGCGAAACATGCGGCAGCTCATTGTTACCCCAGGCTATCTTGAAACAGCGCGCATCCCGCTCGTCCGCGGCCGCGATTTCACAACCAGCGACACGAAGGACGCGCCGCGGGTCGTCCTGATTGACGAAGACGGCGCCCGGGCCTGGTTTCCGAACCAGGACCCGATCGGCCGGCAATTACGGTTGCTCGACAAGGCCGGCGAACCTCCGAAGTGGTCGACCGTTGTCGGCATTGTCCGACCGGTCATTTACGAAAGGTTGACCAACCGGCGGCCAATTCCCGCCGCGTATTTCCCGCAGGAACAACTCTCCAGCCGGTTCATGTCTGTGATGGTCCGCACCAAGACCGATCCGGCGAAGTTCGCTAACCTGGCGCGCAACACGGTCCTGGCGGTGAACAAGGACCTTCCGATTTATCGCGTCTTAACGATGGATGAAGTGGTCGCGCAATCGTTCTGGGACCGGCGCTTTTTTGGGACGCTCTTTACTATCTTCGCCGGTCTCGCGCTTTTTCTCGCGTCGCTCGGACTTTACGGCGTCATGGCGTATTCGGTTCGCCAGCGGACCCAGGAGATTGGGGTGCGAATGGCGCTCGGCGCCCAGACCGGCGATGTCCTGCGGCTCGTCACCGGCCAGGGCCTGCGCCTTATTCTCACCGGCCTCGCCATCGGATTTGTCAGTGCCTTCTTCCTGGCCCAACTGTTAGCCGGAAGCCTGCACGGCATTTCGGCCCACGATCCGCCGAGCTTCGCCGTTGTCCCCATCGTCCTCTTCCTGGTCGGCCTCGCGGCCTGTTATCTGCCGGCCCGAGCTGCCATGCGCCTCGATCCGATGGACGCCCTTCGTTATGAATAAGCGGTCGCACCTCCTGGTCCTGCTCCTGGGAGCATCGTGCGTAGCCATCATCGCGCTCGCCGAAAAAGAAGACACGGCCGCGGTTGAGATTGTGAATTTCGAAAAGGCGCGGCTTGCCGCTTTCGCCACTGCGGATAAAGCCGAGTTCGACCGGATGATGGCGCACGACGCGACGGTTGTTCACAGCAGCGGAAACGTTTCCACGAAGGCGGACCTGATGGGCGTCATGCGGCCCTCCACTCCGGAGCAACCATTGCCGGTGTTGACCGTCGAAGAGCCGAATGCCCGTATCTATGGCGATGCCGCAATTCTCATCGGCAACCTCGTTGAGACGGCAAAGGATGGGCGTCGCGAGCTCGTGCTGCGTTTCACGAATTCCTACGCGAAAAAGGACGGGCGCTGGCAATTCATTGCCGGGCAACTCACCACTCTCTCGCGCGAACGACTCGCGACGAAGCTTGATCCCCAGGCGTGGTCCGCTTATCTGGGCGATTACAAGAATGCTTCCGGCCGAATCCGCACGATCTCCGCGGAAGGCGACAAGCTGTTTACCGCGATCGGCTCGGAGAAGGTCGAGTTGTTCGCGCAATCGCCCGATCAATTCTTCATCAAACAAGCCGACGTCCTGCTGGTTTTCGTAAAGGACGACTCAGGTCGTGTCGTCAGCCTGGTCAATCGCCGGCCGAACGGCGACGTCATCCAGGAGATGAAGGTGAAGTGAACCGAACCAAACTTATCCAGTCATGATCCAAAATCTCCGCCTCGCTTTTCGCAGTCTTGTCAACACGCCGGGTTTTACCGCGGTCGCGATCATCACGG
Organism: Chthoniobacterales bacterium; assembly: GCA_035536995.1. GTDB lineage: Bacteria > Verrucomicrobiota > Verrucomicrobiia > Chthoniobacterales > UBA10450 > AV80. Next base: position 3,224 of record DATLNB010000022.1, read on the forward strand.
TCGCTCTCGCCATCGGTGCAAACACCGCTGTGTTCAGCCTGGTCAACGCCTTGTTGATTCGGCCTCTCCCTTACAAGGCGCCGCAGGATCTGGTTTTGATCTGGGAAAAGTTCGCGAACCAGGGGCTCGATCGCATCCCGGTTTCCGCGCCCGAATATCAGGACTACGAGAAAAACCTGAAGAGTTACGACCGCCTCGCGGCGTTCGATTATATCGACTTGAATCTGACCGCCGGTGACGTGCCTGAGCGGGTGCAGGGCGCGGTTGTCGCGCCGAGTGTTTTTCCGCTTCTCGGGATCGAGCCCATCGCAGGCCGCACGTTTAACGAAAGTGAGCGCGGTGAAGGTAATGACGGCGTCGTCATGATTAGTGCGCGGCTTTGGCAGCGGCGTTTCAATTCGGATCCGAGCCTGGTCGGCAAACAACTTTCCCTCAATGGCCGCTCATTCACCGTGGTCGGGATCATGCCGGCGAAATTCGAATTCCCGTTGCCTCTCTTCAACATCCAGGGCGGGACGTTTGCCCAACGCGTAGACATCTGGAAGCCGATCGCGTTTACGAAGAATGAGCTCGAGTCGCGCGGATCGCGCAGTTACGGAGTGATTGGCCGGCTCAAGGGCGGCGTGTCCCAGGCCCAGGCGCAGGCTGAGTTGACCGCGCTCCACGCGAATTGGATCCGGGATTTTCCCAACAACTACGAGGCCGCGACTGGCTTTGGAGGCACAATCTATTCCCTGCACGAGCAGGTGGTCGGTGGAATGCGAACCGCCCTGGGCATTCTCCTCGCCGCAGTCGCGCTCGTCTTGTTGATCGCGTGCGCGAACCTGACCACGATGCTGCTCGCGCGGGCCGGGTCGCGCGAACGGGAGTTCGCGATTCGGGTGGCGCTCGGCGCGAGCCGCTGGCAACTCCTTCGCCAGGTCCTTACCGAAAGCGTAATGCTTGCCGTGATTGGCGGTGCGGCCGGAACGTTCCTGGCACTTTGGGGCGTCGAATTGCTCCAGGCGATCGGCTCGAAGACTGTGCCGCGCATCGGCGAGGCGAATCTTGATCTCACGGTTCTGATCGTGACGCTCGGCGTTTCGGTTGTTACCGGTGTCCTTTTTGGCCTGGTGCCGGCTTTGGCGAGCGGCAAGGCGGAGCTGACAGAAACGCTGAAGGAGGGCGGTCGCGGATCGACCAGCGGGATCCGGCGCAATCGGATTCGCAATCTGTTGGTCATCGCGGAAGTCGCCCTGGCCCTGGTCTTATTGGTGAGCGCCGGGTTGCTGATCAAGAGCTTCGTTCGGTTGCAAAACGTGAACCCCGGCTTCAATCCGCGCGGAATTGTCACCATGGAGACGTCGTTGCCGCTGGCGAAATATGCGCGCGGCAAACCGGTCAGCGATTTCTACGCGGAGCTCTTGCGTCGCGTGCAAGCGCTGCCCGGCATTCAGCACGCTGCGTTTACCACGATTCTTCCCCTCAGCGGGAATAACAGCGACAGCTCGTTCCACATCGAAGGCCGCGACGACAAGGCAACCGGCGTGTTTCCCGACGAAGAAATTCGGGTCGTGACGAACGATTATTTCCGGGTCCTGGAAACGCCGCTGATCAAAGGTCGTTTCTTCAACGATGCGGACACGGTAGATGCGCCCGGGGTCGTCATCATCAACCAGGCGATGGCGAAGAAATATTGGCCGGGTGAGGACGCAGTCGGGAAGCGGGTCAACTTCGACGATTCCGATCCGGCCAAGATTAAGTGGACCACCGTGGTCGGGATCGTTTCCGATATCCGGCACCGTGGACTGGATGCGGAGCCGAAGCCTGAATACTACCTGCCGCACGCGCAACGGGCTTATCGCGGGATGATCCTCGCGGTGCGCAGTCCGCTCGAGCCAACCGCTCTCGTGCGGTCGATCCGGAACGAGGTCAGGGCCATGGATGCGGAGCAACCGATCGCTAATATCAGTACGCTCGAAGCGATCGCGAAGGATTCGATCGCTCCCCGGCGTTTGTCGGTTCTGTTGATCGGCGTCTTCGCTGCGGTTGCGCTCGTCCTGGCTGCCGTGGGCATCTATGGCGTCATGTCGTTCCTCGTCGTGCAACGCACGCATGAGATCGGCGTGCGGATGGCGTTGGGCGCGCAACGCTCCGATGTGCTGCGCCTGGTTATCGGCCGAGCCGCGAAGCTCGTTCTTATCGGAACAGCCTCCGGCCTGATACTCGGGATCGTGAGCAGCCGGGCCCTGCGGGCGATGCTTTATAACGTTGGGGCATTCGACCTGGCCACCTTCGCCGGCGTGACCATCGCGCTTTGCATTGTTTCACTCCTGGCCAGTTACATCCCCGCTCTTCGCGCCACGCGGGCTGATCCGATGGTCGCATTGGGGCACGGCGGATAGTCAAACACCATGCTGGCCGACCTACGATATGCGGTTCGGATGCTGGCGAAGTCGCCTGGCTTCAGCTTCGTCGCGATCGTTACTCTTGGCCTCGCCATCGGCGCGAACACCGCCATTTTTAGCGTCGTCAACGCGGTCCTGCTGCGTCCGCTGCCTTATCCGCACGCCGAAAAACTGGTCCGCGTTTTCGGCACCCAACCGACCCTCGACGAGGCTCCGAATTCGCCCGCGAATTTTCTCGAATGGAAAACCGAGAACCAGGTCTTCTCGCGCATCGCCACCTACGTCGGCAAGGGATTCAACCTGACCGGCACGGATAAACCCGAGCGGGTCATCGGCGCGCGCGTTTCCAGCGATCTCTTTCAATTGCTCGAGGTGCAACCGGCGCTGGGCCGCGATTTTACTGCTGAGGAAGACCGCGACGGCGGCGAACGGGTCGTCATCCTAAGCTACGACTTCTGGCAACGCCGTTTCGCAGGCGATCCGAACGTGATTCGGCAGACGATCACGCTGAGCGATCAGACCTACACCATCGTGGGCGTGATGCCGCGCGATTTCGCTTTTCCAAGTCCCCGCACTCAGATCTGGACGCCGGTCGCGTTCAACGCGGCTGAACGCGCCACGCGGGACACAAATTATATCGACGTCGTCGCGCGCCTGAAGCCGGGCATTTCGCTCGAGCAAGCGCAGGGGAACATGAACGCGATCACTCGGCACCAGGCCGAGCGATATCCGCAAACGAACGTCGGAATCGGAGCCAAGGTTGTCTCACTCCAGGAACACATAGTGGGTGATGTCCGGCCGATGCTCGTCGTGCTCCTCGGCGCGGTTGGGTTCGTTCTTCTGATCGCTTGCGCGAACGTGGCCAATCTGCTCCTCGCGCGGGCAGCGGCGCGCCACCGGGAAATGGCGATTCGCGGCGCGCTCGGGGCCAGCCGATCCCGTGTCGTCAGGCTGCTTCTCACGGAAAGCGTTCTCCTCGCGATCGCGGGCGGCGCGCTTGGATTGATCCTGGCCATCTGGAGCCTGGACTTGCTGGTGTCGTTGAAGCCGGCCAACCTGCCGCGCCTCGCCGAGATTGGCGTCAACCGCACGGTGTTTCTCTTCACAGCCGCGGTGTCTTTGTTAACTGGCGTCCTCTTCGGCCTTGCGCCCGCGTGGCAGGTTTCCAAGTCCGACCTGAACGAAGGCTTGAAGGAAAGCGGGCGCGGCGGAAGCGATGCTCCGCGGCGGCATCGGATGCGCGCGTTGCTCGTGATCTCGGAGGTGGCGCTATCGCTCGTGTTGCTGATCGGGGCGGGGTTGATGATGCGGAGCTTCGCGCGTTTGCTCGCGGTGGATCCAGGCTTCAAGCCCGACCATGTCCTGACCGCTTTTGTTTCGCTTCCGGTAGCGAAATATCCGAAGCACGAAGAACAGGTGGCGTTTTTCGATCGGTTGCTCGAGCGGCTCCGGAACGTGCCTGGAGTCAGCGCGGCCAGCGTCGTAACCGACATTCCACTCAATGGCGGCAGCTCAACTGGGTTCGACGTCGAGGGACGGCCGCCTGCGCAACCGGGACAAAGGGCGATGACCGACTATCGCGTGATCAGTCCGGATTACTTCGCCGCGATGGGCATGCGTATGTTGAAGGGCCGCACTTTCGCTGCCCCGGACACGCAGGATGCGCCTGGCGTTGTCATCATCAACGAAACTCTGGCAGCCCGCTATTTCCCTGGCGAAGACCCGATCGGAAAACGGCTGGACTTGAGTGGCGCTCCGAAAGACTTGCGCGAGATCGTCGGCGTGGTGGCCGACGTGCGAAATTACGGCATCGATGCGGACGTAAAGCCGGAGGTTTACGTTCCGCTGTCCCAAAGCACGCCGGGTTATCTGTCGAGCGTAAGCTCCGCGCTGATAATCGTGATGCGTTCGACGATCGACCCGACCGCGCTCAGCCAAACACTGCGCGAACAGGTCCAGGCGCTCGACAAGGACCAGCCGGTTTCCGAGATCAAGACGATGGAATGGTATCTCGCCGATTCCATGGCGCAGCGCCGTTTCAACATGCTGTTGCTCGGGGTCTTCGCCGGGCTGGCGCTCGTCCTCGCCGCCGTGGGCATTTACGGCGTGATCGCATACACCGTTACGCAGCGGACCCATGAAATGGGAATCCGGATCGCTCTCGGTGCCCGTGGCGGTGATATTCTTCGGCTCGTTTTCTCCAACTCAATGGCGACAACGATCATCGGGATCATGATCGGCCTCGTCGCCGCCTTCGCTTTGACCCGGCTTCTCCAGAGCCTCCTTTATCAAGTCTCCGCAACAGACCCGGTCGTCTTCGCCACCATCCCATTGCTGCTTCTGACGGTCGCCGCGATCGCGACTTACGTCCCAGCCCGCCGGGCCATGAAGGTCAATCCCATCACCGCCTTGCGAGAACCATGAGCGCGAAATTCATTTCTCGGAGGGACGTCCTTCCGCACGTCCGACTTATTGGGCCTCAAACATATCGACGGCCGTGCCGAAGCACGGCCCTCCGAGGGAACTGATATGGGCATGCTTTTCCAGGATATTCGCTTCGGCGCACGGATGCTGTTTAAAAGCCCTGGCTTCACGGCCATCGCGGTTATTTCACTCGCGCTCGGCATCGGCGCGAACACCGCGATCTTCAGTGTGGTAAACGCCGCGCTGCTGAAAACGTTGCCGTACAGCGAGCCGAAAACGCTTGTTCTCGTGTGGAGCGAAGATAAGGCCGCCGGCAGCTCGCGCGGCCAGGTTTCGGCCACCGATGTTGCCGATTATCGCGCGCGCAATCACGTCTTCACCGAGATCAGCACCTACAGCGATTTCCGCCCGGTCCTGACCGGGGCCGGGGAGCCAGAGCGGATCTTCGGCGCCCAGGTCGGCGATGGTTTCTTTGACGTGATGCAAGTCAAGCCGCTGCTCGGTCGTTTCTTCACCTCGCAGGAACAAGTGGACGGCAACGACTACGTCACGGTCCTGACCTACGCATTGTGGCAAAAGCGTTTCGCCGGCGATCCGAACATTGTCGGCAAGACCATCACCCTCAGCGCGCGGCCTTACACCGTCGTCGGCGTTCTCCCCGCGGATTTTCATTCGTTGCCGCGCGGCTTGCTCCCGGCACCCGCCGAATTTTATCGGCCCGTGGCAGAGCAGCCCGACGAAAAAGACCGCGCCTCCCGGCATCTCCGCGCGATTGCGCGGCTCAAGCCCGGCGTAACACTCTCGCGCGCGCAGGCGGAGATGCAGCTGATAGCCCGGCAACTCCAGTCCGAGCACCCGGAGAGCGACGCCAATATCGGTGTTCACCTTGTCAGTCTGCGCGATGACCTGGTTAATCCAGTGCGGCCGGCGCTCATCATGTTGCTTGGCGCCGTGGTCTTTCTGCTCCTGATCGCCTGCGCGAATGTGGGCAATCTCTTGCTCGCGCGTTCGATTGCGCGTTACCGCGAAGTGGCGATTCGCGCCGCCGTTGGCGCGAGCCGCGGGCGACTGGTTCGGCAGTTTATGACGGAAAGCATCCTGCTCGCCGCGGCGGGCGGCGCACTGGGCGTTCTCGCTGCGATATGGTGCACGAGCGCGATCGAAGCGCTTGGCTCGCGTCTCGTGCCGATGCTCGGCACGATAGAGATCGATGGCGGCGTTCTCACGTTCGCTTGTGTTCTTTCCGTGATAACCGGCGTGGGCTTCGGTTCGGCACCCGCATGGCGTGCGTCGCGGGTGAATCTCAACGAGACGCTTAACGAGGGCGGCCGGACTCCGGGCGCCGGAACAACTCGCAGCCCGCTTCGGAGCGCGCTGGTCATGACCGAAATCGCCCTCGCGATGGTGCTATTGATCGCGGCCGGTTTGCTGATCAAGAGCGTCGTCCGCCTCAACAGTGTGAATCCCGGCTTCAACCCGGAGCGCCTGGTTACGATGAACGTCTGGTTGCCCCGGGCGAAGTACGCCACAGCGGAACAGTGGAACGGTTTTTACGATCGGCTTGTGCAACGGCTCCAGGCCCTGCCCGCGGTTGAGGCGGCGGGCCTATCGAGTATCCTGCCGGCGGGAGACAACTTCGACCGGCGCACCATTGAAATCGAAGGGCGGCCGCGCCCGCCGAGCGAGCTCCCTGAGGTCGATAGCTATTTTGTCACTCCTGATTACGTCCGGGCCATGGCCATCCCGGTCGTGCGCGGACGCGCTCTCAGCCCGCAGGATACGGCCGATGCACCGCTCGCCGTCCTGATCAGCGAGTCGATGGCAAAGAAGTTTTGGCCTAACGAGGATGCCGTCGGCAAACGAGTGCGTTTCTATAATTCAGAGCCGGTCACTCAACGCCCCTGGCGCACCATCGTTGGCGTGGTCGCCGACGTGAAGCAGTACGGACTCGACACGTCCGGAGCGACCGCCATCTACCTGCCGCAACTCCAGCAGCCGCAATCGACCCTCACGCTGGTCGTCCGCACCCGCACTGAGCCGTTCGCGATGATCGACACAGTTCGGCGAGAGATTCTCGCGATCGATCCGGAACAGGCAGTTTTCAACGTCGCCACGATGGAGGAAGTGCTGGCCGACTCTATCGCATTGCGCCGCATTTCGATGTTCCTGCTGGCCGGGTTTGCCGCGCTCGCGCTCTTGCTGGCGGCGATCGGAATTTACGGCGTCCTGGCCCAGGCCGTTCTCCAACGGACCCACGAAATCGGCATTCGCATGGCTCTTGGCGCGCAGGCCCGGGACGTTCTCCGCCTGATCGTCGGTCAGGGCATGTCGCTGACAATCGGGGGCATCGTGGTGGGCCTGCTTAGCTCGGTCGCCCTCACTCGATTGCTCGCGAGCCTCCTTTTCGGGGTGGCAGCGACCGATGCCGCGACGTTTCTTTCGATCGCTGGATTACTCGTGGTGGTTTCATTTCTCGCCTGCTATCTGCCGGCTCGACGAGCCGCGCGGCTCGATCCGATCAAGGCGCTCGCCCGAACATGAAAACGTGCCCCAGCAAAACCAGGGAGCGGCGCTTTCCAAACCGCCGTCTTTTGTTTCCAACCCTGCTCACGCTCGCGCTCTGTGTGTTCGCCGCCCCCACGTTTGCTGATGATACCCGCACTCTCACCGCGCGCTGGGTGCTCGATGTCGAACGCGGCGAACTGATCGAGAACGGCGTGATCGTCGTCACAGCCGACCGGATTGCGGCGGTCGGCAAGAAGGGTGAGATCGCGGCGAAGGGCGAGCAATTAGATTTGGGCGAAGCCACCCTGATGCCGGGGCTGATCGACGCCCACGTTCATTTGATGCTCGGCGGCAACGCGGAAGCGAATGCCAGGGCCACCCTCAAGGCGGGGTTTACCACCGTCCAGGACCTTGGCGCGCTGAACTACGCCAACATTAAAATCCGCAACTCAATTCGCGACGGAAAGTTTCCGGGGCCGCGCGTTGTCAGTTCGGGGCCGTGGCTTGGCGTCTCAAAGGGTACCTGCGACTTCAAGGGCATCGGTGTGCAAGGCCCCGAGGCTTTTCGGGCGCGGGTAAAGGAGGACGTCGCTCAGGACGCCGATCTCATCAAAGTATGCGCTTCCGGCTGGCTGGCCGATGCCGCGGCGAAGCCGGACGGTTGCGAAATTTCAGACGAGGAACTGCGCGCGGCGATCGAGCAAGCGCACGACCTGAAACGCCGCGTCGCCGTCCACGCGATCAGCGAGCGGGCGATTACGGCCGCGGTCACTCACGGGGCCGACGTTATTGTTCACGGCGGGTTCACTTCGCAACCGACCGTGGCGCAGATGGCGAAGTATCGGGTTATCCAGATTCCCACCCTTTTCTCGCTGAAAGGAAGTGCTCCGGCCGGCGTATATGAGAAACTGCAGGCGCACCTCAGCGCGGCCGTTCGTGAGGGACTGCCGATCGCGTTCGGCACTGACGCCGGCGTTATTCCTCACGGCGAAAACGCGAAAGAATTCGCTGAGCTAACCGCACTCGGGTTGAAGCCGCTCGAGGCGATCCGCACTGCAACCCTGGAGGCCGCGAAAGCTGTCGGTCTCGGTGGCCAGATCGGCACCCTGAAAGCCGGCGCGTTTGCCGACATCATAGCCGTGGAAGGCAATCCTTTGAACGACCTGACTGCATTACAAAAAGTGAAATTCGTCATGAAGGCCGGCCGCCCCGTCGACCGAAACACCCTATGAATACACTCCTGCAAGACATTCGTTACGGCGTCCGCATGCTCCTAAAGTACCGGGGTTTCACGGCCGTGGCCGTGATTGCGCTGGGTCTCGGCATCGGCGCGAACACCGCCATTTTCAGTCTCGTCAATGGCGTTCTCCTCCGCCCGCTTCCGTTTCCCGACGCCGAACGAATCATTTACTTCGAAGGCAAAAATCCGGGACAAGGCATAACCGACAGCAACATCTCCTTTCTCGACTTCACCGATTGGACGCAACAGTCGGATCTCTTCGCGAACACCGCGGCGTTCTGGACGGGCAACGCCAACCTTGGTGCCGAGGGGGCGGAACCGGAGCGCGTGCCACGCGTAGGCGTGACCCCGGGGTTCTTCTCTGTGCTTGGTGTCCAGCCGATGCTGGGGAGGACGTTCGTTCCGGAAGACGATAAACCCGGCACAATCAGCGTCGCGATCATCAGCCACGGTTTGTGGAAGCGCCGGTTTGGCTCCGACCCCGCGATTACGGGCAAAGAGGTCCAGATCAGCTCGCGACCCATCACCGTCATCGGGGTGATGCCGCCCGGATTTGAGTTTCCGGAACAAACTCAAATTTGGGTGACGAGCGCGGTGAGTGTCGCCGAAGAACCGCGGGATAACCGCTCGTGGTCCGCGATTGCACGGTTGAATCCAGACGTCGATCTAGCGCAGGCGCAGACCCGGATCAGCGGGGTGAACGCACGTCTCGCGAAGGAATTTCACGAGACGAACAAAGGCTGGGACACGAATCTTTCCCCGCTCCACGAACGGTTGGTGCGCGAAGTGAAGCCGTCGCTGCTCGCGCTGCTCGGAGCGGTGGGCTTCGTTCTGCTGATCGCCTGTGCCAATGTCGCCAATCTTCTTCTCGCTCGCAGTGCGGCGCGGCAAAAGGAAATCGCGATTCGCGCCGCGATGGGCGCGAGCCGGAGCCGCGTTCTGCGGCAAATGCTAACCGAAAGCATTCTGCTTTCAGCAATCGGCGGGATCGCGGGACTTCTTCTCAGCGTCTGGCTGACCGATCTCCTGATGGCAATCGTTCCCGAAGGTGCACCCCGGCTGGATCAGGTCGGGATCGATTATCGCGTCCTGACCTTCGCTCTCGGCGTGTCGGCGCTGACCGGGATTCTTTTCGGAATTGTCCCGGCGCTCCAAGCTTCGAAATTGGACGTGACCACGGCGCTGAAGGAGGGCGGACGCAGCGGAGAAGGACATCGCCGAACGAGCGCGCGCAGCCTGTTGTTGATTGGCGAAGTGGCTCTTTCGCTGATGCTGCTGGTCGGCGCCGGATTGCTGATTAAGAGCTTTCTTCGTCTCCAGGAGGTCCGGCCCGGCTTCAACGCGCACAATGTTTTGATCGCTTCCGTTTCATTACCGGGCGCGAAATACAAAGACCAGGGGTTCGTGGAATTCTTCCAGCGGTTGAAGGAACGGCTCGCGGCTTCCCCGGGCGTGCAGGCCGTCGGCGGTGCGATCAATTTGCCGCTTAATGCGAGCGGTTACGGGATCGGGCGCTCTTTCATCCCGGAAGGCCGGCCCCTCACCGTGGACGAAGCAATCGACGCGAGCTATTCGCCGATCACCGGGGATTATTTTAAGGCCCTCCAGATTCCGCTCCTGGCCGGACGCACCTTCGAGCTACGCGATAATGCCGAGGCGCCGAAAGTCGTCGTCATCAACGAATCCGCGGCGAAACGTCATTTCGGTTCGCCGGCAGCGGCGATCGGCAAACGCCTCACCATTTGGCGCGACGAAAAGTTCCCGCGCGAGATCGTTGGGGTGGTGGGCGACACGAAGACGAGCTCCCTCACCGGAGAGAGCGGTGCGCAAAACTATGTGCCGCACGCCCAGGACTCTCAGTGGAATTTCATGGCCCTGGTGATCCGAACCGCAGGCGACCCGGCCGCCTTCGCCACCACCATGCGACGCGAAGTGCAGGCGCTGGACAAGGACCAGCCCGTTTACAATGTCCGGACGATGGATGATGTGGTCATGAACTCGTTAGGCACGCGGCGTGTCTCGATGCAGCTCTTTGCGGTCTTCGCCTGCGCGGCCCTGCTTCTCGCGGCCATTGGTATTTACGGAGTGATGGCCTACTCGGTTACTCAGCGGACCCAGGAAATCGGCCTTCGGATGGCGCTCGGCGCCCAAAAATCAGACGTGCTCACCCTGGTGATCCGGCAGGGGATGACGCTAAGTTTGATTGGCGTCGCCGTAGGTCTGGCTGGGGCCTTCGCGCTGACGCGTGTCATTGGCAACCTGCTTTTCGGCGTGACCGCGACCGACCCTGCCACCTTCGTGGCAATTCCATTTATCCTCCTGTTCGTCGCCCTGCTCGCCTGTTATCTGCCGGCGCGCCGGGCGGCCCGACTTGATCCCACCCGCGCCCTGGCGCAGAGCTAACTCCTTATGGCAATGATCACACTCAAACATCTCGAGCGTTTTTATCCGCTCGCGAAAGGCAAATTCTTCTACGTCCTGCGCGATATCAACCTGGAGGTCAATGAGGGCGACTTCGTTTCCATCATGGGACCGTCGGGCGCCGGCAAGTCGTCGCTTCTCCACGTCCTCGGAATGCACGATCACGCCTGGAGCGGCGAATATTTCTTCGATGACGCGGGGGTCCATACCTTGAAGCCGAAGGAGCGCGCAGCGCTGCGGAACGAGAAAATCGGTTTCGTTTTCCAGGCCTACCATCTCCTCGACGACCTGACGGTTTACGAGAATCTCGATATCCCGCTCTCCTATCGCCACGTGAACAAGGCCGGACGGGATTCCATCGTCTGCGACGCCCTCGACAAGTTCCACATCGTCGGAAAGAAAGACCTTTATCCGCGCCAGCTCTCGGGCGGCCAGCAACAGCTTGTCAGTATTGCACGGGCCATGATTGCGAACCCGAAGCTCATCCTCGCGGACGAGCCGACCGGCAATCTCCATTCCGACCAGGGCAAGGAGATCATGGAGATGTTCAAGAGCCTGAACGAGCAGGGGACCACGATCATTCAGGTGACGCACTCCGATGTAAATGCCGCCTATGGCAACCGGATCATCCAGCTCCGCGATGGATTCATTGTCTGAAAATGACGAAGCACGAATGACGAATGACGAATTAATGATGAAGCCCGAAGTTCCAAGGCCTCTTCTTTCGGCGGTTCGTCATTTGGTCATTCCTTCGTCATTGGTCATTGGTCATTCGTCATTTTCCCCCGCAACGCCCCACTAACCTACACACCCAATCATGCTCACCGACCTCAAATACGCCTTCCGGATGCTGATCAAAGCTCCGGTCTTCGCCGTCATCGCAATCCTGACTCTCGCGCTCGGGATAGGCGCGAACAGCGCCATCTTCAGCGTGATCGATACGGTGCTCTTGCGACCATTGCCGTTCAAGAATCCCGACGAAATCGTCAATGTCTGGGGGCGCTACCCGACCGACAACGGCAAAGTGCGCGGTAACGTCCACTCGTTTCCCGATTACCTGGATATGCGCGACCAAAGCCAGAGCTTCGTCGCGATGGCATCTTATACTCGGACCGGTGGGACGTTGTCGCTTGCCGAAGATGCCAAGTCTCTTGAAGGCCTCGCCATCACGCCCGAGGTGTTCGATGTCCTGGGCGTCCAGCCGTTGCTGGGCCGGGCATTTACCAAGGAGGACGCAAAGAACGAGGCCGACCGAGTCGTTGTCCTGACTTATCCGCTGTGGAAAAGCGCGTTCGCGAGCGACCCGAAGATCGTCGGCCAGCAGATCACAATCTCGGCGCGTCCGCATACAGTCGTGGGCGTCATGCCTCCGGGCTGGAAATTCCCGATCGAGGACGAGCACATCGATTATGCCCTGCCGCTGGAGTATCTCGGACAGCAATTCCTGACTAATCGCGGGTCCCACTTTCTTACGGTCGTGGGGCGATTGAAGCCGGGCGTCGCGCCCCAGACGGCAGAGGCTGAGCTGACCTCGATCGCGAGCCGGCTCTCGAAGCAATATCCGGACACGAACCTGAACTTCATCGGTACCGCGGTCGTAAAGCTGCACACGGATGTGGTCGGCGACGTTCGTCCCGCGTTGTTGGTCCTGCTCGGCGCGGTTGGCCTGGTCCTGCTCATTGCTTGCGCGAATGTGGCGAACCTTCTCCTCGCTCGCGCGGCTTCGCGCAGTCGAGAAATTGCGATTCGGACAGCGCTGGGTGCCAGTCGCGCGCTGGTTATTCGGCAACTGCTTTGCGAAAGCCTGCTCCTCGCGGTCCTCGGCGGGTGCGCCGGTTTGCTGCTGGCGTGGTGGGGAGTCGATCTGCTCAGCGCGGCCGGTCCGCAAGGACTGCCCCACCTGGGCCATATCAAGGTGAACACGACCGTCTGTCTCTTCACCTTCGTCCTCGCGATTGGCAGCACCTTGCTCTTCGGCCTCATCCCGGCGCTGCAGGTCTCGCGGCCGGCCGTAAACGAGTCGCTCCAGCAAGGAGCGAAAGGGTCGACGGGTGGCCTGCATACGAATCGACTCCGGGCGTTCCTGGTCGTCTCGCAGGTTTCCCTGTCGCTGCTTTTGCTGGCGGGCGCCGGGTTGCTGATTAAGAGCTTCTACAATCTCCGTGCGACGAATCCGGGCTTCGACCCGGTGCGGGTCATGACCCTATCGATCACGCTGCCGCGGATTCGTTATCCCGAGGTCGATCAACAAATCCGCACTTACGATCGGATCATGGAGAAGCTCGCCACGATTCCCGGCGTGGAAGCCGCGGGGGGCGTCAATCCATTGCCGCTGGGTCAGAACCAACGTTCCTCTTCCTTCATGCCGAGCGGCGCTGCGCCGTTGCCGCGCGGCAATCATCCCGGAGCAAGCTACCTCCTGGTGAAGCCCGATTACTTCAAGACGATGAAAATCCCGGTGCTCCAGGGGCGGGACTTTACTCGCGCGGACACGAAGGATTCACCGCTCGTGATCATGATCAACGAGGCCTTCGCCCAAAAGCATTTCGCCGGGAAGAACCCGATCGGCCAGCAGGTGATGATCGATCAGCCCGAAAACAAATTTAACACTCATGAGGTGGTCGGGGTCGTGGGCAACACTCGGCACGACTCCCTGGCCGAGCCGCAAGGCCCGGAAATGTATGTGCCGTTCGCGCAGGACCCAGGACGGAGCCTCGACGTCGTGTTGCGCGTCAGCTCGACAAATCTGGTCGGCCTGAACAGCGACGTGAAGCGCACCATCCGTGAAGTGGACAAGGATTTGTACGTGCCGACGCTCGAGCCGATGACCGCGTTCGTGGCTACCCATCTCGCCCAGCCGCGCTTCAACATGATGTTGCTGGCCGTTTTCGCCGGAGTCGCCATGGTCCTGGCGGCGATCGGAATTTACGGCGTGATTGCTTACAGCGTGACCCAGCGGACACGAGAAATTGGAATCCGGATGGCGCTCGGCGCGCAGAAGACGCAAATGCTTGGAATGGTTTTGCGACAGAGCATGACCCTGGTGATTCTCGGGATCGCAATTGGCTTCATCGTCGCGCTCATTTCGACGCGGGTGCTCAAGTCACTTTTGTATGGGGTAGGAACGAACGATCTCTCGATCTATGCCCTGGTCATTCTGCTCCTGAGCCTGGCCGCGTTGCTGGCGAGTTACGTTCCCGCCCGGCGCGCCATGAAAGTCGATCCGATGGTGGCGCTCCGCTACGAGTAACGAATTCGCTGCCGCCAATTTTTCCATGCTCTCCGACTTAAAGTTTGCATTCCGTTCGTTAGGCAAGAATCCCGGGTTCACGCTGATCGCCGTCATCACCCTGGCCCTGGGGATTGGTGCGAACACGGCCATCTTCAGCGTCGTCAATGGCGTGTTGCTGCGGCCGCTGCCTTATCCGGATCCGCAACGTCTCGTGACCCTGCGCTCGAATCAATCGGTGCCTGAATTGGAGGACCTCCAGAGCCAAAGCCAATCTTTTGAAACCGTCGGCGGAGTCTCGGCTCACTCTGCGGACTACTCCGGCGGCGGAGAGCCAATCCAGATCGAGATTGGCCTGGTCGCGTCCGATTTTTTCCGCGTCCTCGGCACTCGGCCCATGCTGGGCCGCACGTTGTCGGCCGCCGACGATCGCTTTGGCGGAGAACGTGTCGCCGTCCTCAGCCATGGCCTGTGGCAGCGGCAATTCGGCGGCGATCTTGCCATCATTGGTAAGAGCATCAGCCTCGCCGGCCAGGTTTACACGGTCGTCGGGATTACCCCGGCGGATTTCCGGCCGCCGCGCCCAAGCCTGGAGGCTTTTGTCCCGATCCACGTTTTCTACCCGATTGCCGCCGAATCACGTGGAGCTCATCTCCTTCGCTTTTATGCGCGTTTGCGGCCGGGGGTGACGATGACCCAAGCGCAGAACGAACTGCGCGTGATCGACCAACGCCTCGCCGCGGCCAACCCCGACGAAAATAAAAACCGGCAGAGTGTCCTGATGTCGCTGCAGGAGCGCATGGTGGGGAACGTGCGGCCGGCGCTTCTGATTCTGTTCGGCGCGGTCGGCCTGGTCCTCCTGATCGGGTGTGCAAACTTCGCCAATCTATTGCTCGCGCGAATGGCTTCGCGTTCGGAAGAACTGACCGTGCGCGCCGCGCTCGGCGCGAGCCGGGGCCGTCTCGTCCGGCAGGTTCTGGTGGAGAGCACCCTGCTTTCTTTGATGGGCGGGGGTGCGGGTCTGCTGCTCGGCAGCTGGGGAATAGATGCGCTCCTCGCCTTGAAACCGGAGGACCTTCCCCGCGTCGAAAATGTGCATCTCGATGGATGGGTCCTGGTCTTCACCCTTGCCCTCGCTCTTTTGACGGGGGTTATATTTGGGCTTGTCCCAGCGTGGCAGGCGACGCGGACCGATATCAGTGGAGCGCTCAGCTCCGCCGGTCGCCGGGTTACAGCCGCGCGTTCGCGTTTCCGCAACGGCCTTGTGATTGCAGAGCTAAGTCTTGCCCTCGTTCTGCTCGTCGGCGCCGGGTTGCTCGGCAAAGCATTTTGGCGGCTGACGAGCGTCGCGCCTGGATTCAATCCGGAAAACGTCGTCACGATGCGGGTTGACCTGCCAGAGGTGCGCTACAAAACGGTTAAACAGCAAACCCAATTCCGCGAGCAGGTCCTCGCCAACCTCAACGATCTCCCCGGGGTTCAGGCGGCCATCATCAGCGAGCTGCCGCTTGGTGGAAACGCCATCAATCATAACTTCATCATTGAGGGCCGTCCGGCGATGCCGATGGGGGAGGAGCCCGAGCTCTATTCGCGTGCCATCATGGGCGACTACTTTCGTGTCCTCGGAATCCCGCTTCTGCGAGGACGTCCTCTCAACGCCAGCGATCGAGCGGATGTTCCTGCTGTTGGAGTGATAAACGAGAGCATGGCTCAGCAGTACTTTCGAGGGCAGGATCCGATCGGCGCTCGAATTCGCTGGGCCCGCAGTGAAGGCGTCGAGTGGATTACGATTGTAGGCGTGGTCGGTA
Source organism: Chthoniobacterales bacterium (assembly GCA_035536995.1). Lineage (GTDB taxonomy): Bacteria > Verrucomicrobiota > Verrucomicrobiia > Chthoniobacterales > UBA10450 > AV80. The sequence goes on from DATLNB010000022.1 coordinate 19,238, forward strand.
ATGTCCGCCATTTTGGTCTGGCTAACTCGGAAGAACCGGCGATCTACACGCCGTACGCGCAGTCCGGACAGGATTGGAAACGCTGGAGCGAGTTCGTAGTACGGAGCCCCCAGAATGCCGATCCAGGCTTTATCAATCAGTGTAAGAACATGATCTGGAAGGTCGATCCCTCGATCCCGGTTACCAAGGTTCGAGCGATGCCACAGGTCATGTCCGTTTCGCTCGCGGAGCAACGCTTTAACGCCATGCTCCTCGGCATTTTTGCCGGGGTGGCGCTACTGCTCGCGAGTGTGGGACTCTACGGCGTCCTCGCATTTTCAGTCGCACAACGGACCCGCGAGATCGGCATACGCGTGGCGCTCGGCGCGCAGGCCAACGACGTTTTGCGACTCGTTCTGCGCCAGGGCCTGACACTTTCCCTGGTCGGTGTTGCCGCGGGCACCTGTGTGGCCTGGGCGACAACGCGCGTTTTAACCGGATTGCTTTATGGCGTCGCGCCCACTGACCTGGCAACCTTCGGCGCGGTCACGCTCCTTTTTATAACCGTGGCACTCGCCGCTTGCCTAATCCCCGCGCGCCGGGCGCTTCGGGTCGATCCGGTGGTGGCGTTGCGGCATCAATGAGGTTCCCATGATCTCTGATCTCAAACACGCTCTTCGTTCGCTGTTTAAGCGGCCCGGGTTTTCGATCACCGCGGTCCTGACGCTCGCGCTCGGTCTAGGTGCTTCGACGGCAATCTTCAGCGTGCTCGACGCCGTTTTGCTCCGGCCGCTGCCGTATCCAGATCAGGAGCGGATCGTCGAGCTGCGTGAGCTCGACGAGAAAGGCCGCGGCATGTCGTTTGCCGAGCCGAACTTCAACGACCTTGCCGCGCGAAACCGGAGTTTCGAAGCGGTCGCCAAATACAGTGCATTCCCCGAAGCCATCGCGGGCGGAAGCGAACCGGTCCGTGGCAACGTTTGCGCGGTCTCGACCGACTTCTTTCGGGTCCTTGGCGTCCAACCAGCGCTTGGGCGGGTCTTCGCCTCATCCGATCCCGCAGATACAAAGGAAGCCGTCGTCGTGAGCGAAGGATTCTGGCGGCGCTATCTCGGCGGCCGGCCCGATCTGGAAGGCGCTTCGATTCGGTTCGCTAATCGCAGCTTCGCCGTCATCGGAGTTGTCGCCGCAGATCTCGAATTTCCTCCTGCCACTAACGTCTGGTTCCGCTCCGATGTATGGCCGCCGAATACTTCGCGCACCGCCCACAATTGGCGGGCCGCCGGGCGGCTCAAGCCGGGCGTATCCCTCGACCAGGCGCGCGCCGACATTGCCGCGGTCGGTCGCCAGTTGAAGATCGAACACGGGAGCCTCACTGACGCCGCCAGCTTTGGACTGACGCCTTTGCGCGAGCGATTCGTTAAGGATCTTCGCGGCGTTCTCGTGGTTGTCTGCATTGCGGTCGGCGTGTTGCTCACCATTGCCTGTTCGAATGTCGCGAACCTGCTCCTGGTTCGAGCGACGGCGAGGCGGCAGGAGATCGCGGTCCGTGCTGCCTTGGGCGCGTCTCGCTGGCGGTTGGCGCGGCAATTTTTGGTCGAGACGCTGCTTGTCACGCTCGGAGCGGGCGCTATCGGAGTTCTGTTCGCAATCTGGGGAGTCGATCTGGTCGTGGGTGGCTACCAGGGCAATCTGCCGCGGGTCGGGCAGATCGGAGTCAACGCCACCGCGCTCGGCTTCGCGCTCGCGGTTTCGTTGCTGACTGGGATTCTGCTCGGCGTCATTCCCGTCCTCAGCGCGTCACATGAACAATTGCAGGCTGATCTGCAGAGCGGCGGGCGTGGAAAGTCGGCCAGCCGTGGAAGCACCCGGTTTCGAAACCTCCTGATCGTTGCCCAGGTCGGTCTGACACTTGTTCTCCTAGTCGGCGCGGGGTTGTTAGGCCGCAGCTTTCTCCGTCTGATGGAGGTGAATCCCGGATTCCAAACTGAGAGCGCGGTGGCAATGACGGTCTCAATGCCTGGTGCCCAGGAACCGGCCGAGCAACGCCGTCTCGCCCAGTTCTATCAACAGCTGCTGGAACGCCTCCAGAATATTCCCGGCGTCATTGCGGTAGGCGGCATAAACGCTCTGCCGATGAGCGGCGATGGGGCGAACGGCACATTCATTATTGAAGACGGCGCCAACCCGCCACAAACAATCCCGGCCCTGATCGAACAACTCAATGCGCTCCGCGGCAGCAACAAAACGGGCGATGCGGATTTCCGGGTCAGCAGTGCGGGTTATTTCAACGCCATGAGTATTCCGTTGCTTCGCGGTCGCCTCTTCCAGGAGACCGACGGTCCGGATGGAGCGCACGCGGCGGTGATCAGCGATACGATGGCGCGACGGTTTTGGGCCGGCCAGGATCCGATTGGCCGCCAGATTCAATACGGGAATATGGATGGGGATGTCCGCCTTCTCCATGTGGTTGGAGTGGTGGGTGACGTCCGAGACAACGGCCTGGACTCGGAGCCGCGGCCAGTCGTTTACGCCAACTACTTTCAGCGGCCGGCGACTGCTTCCCAATTTTCGATCGTTGCCCGCGCCCGCGGCGATGCTGCGGCCCTGGTCAGTGCGATGCGCCGGGAAGCTCGCGCCTTGAACCCGGAAATGCCGACAAAGTTTGAGACCGTGAAGGAGATCGTCTCGGCTTCGCTCGATAACCGCCGGTTCAGCATGGTTATGCTCGGCGTTTTTGCCGGCTCCGCGCTTATCCTGGCGATGGTCGGGCTCTACGGCGTCATGGCCTACATTACATCCCAGCGAACCCATGAGATCGGCATCCGCATGGCGCTCGGAGCGCAACGCATTGATATGTTACGAATGATTTTCCGCCAGAGCTTCGCGTTGGTCCTCGCTGGCATGGTCGTCGGAATATTGGGATCGATCGCCGTGACCAGGCTTCTCAGCACAATGCTTTACGGAGTCCGCGCGACTGACGTCATGACCTATCTCGGCGTAATCGGATTGCTCGTCGCTGCTGCTGCATTGGCCAGCTACATCCCGGCCCGGCGGGCCATGAAAGTCGATCCGATGGTCGCGCTCCGGTATGAATAAGCTGTTCGCGGTTATTGCCGCACTCCTCATTGGATCGGCGCAGGGCATTCTCGCAGCGGAGGCACTCCAGGAAACCGTTGAGCAGCACTACGACGTGGACCCCGCGGTCTCACTGCGTGTGGCTAATGTCGACGGCTCGATTCGGATCTACGGTGGGACGGCGCCGAAAATCACGATCTTCGCGCTCAAGAAAGCGTATGTGAAGGAGCGGCTGCACGGAATCGTGGTCGACGTAAACGCATCGAAGAGCGAGGTCACCATCAAGACCGTTTTTCCACCGCGAAAAGGAGCGCTGAGCGACCGTTCCGGCACGGTGGATTACATTATCATCGTTCCGCAGACGGCGAAGGTATCGCAACTCGAACTCACCAATGGCGAAATTCTTGTCGAGGGTTTGCGTCCGGGGAGCAGCGCGACAGCGCGTCTCGCAAACGGCTGGGTCGTCGGCCACAATTGCTTTGGAGACCTGGATCTGCGGGTGGAGACAGGGCGCCTCGATGTGGCCTACGATTGGTGGGAGAACCACGAGTTCGCGGTTAAGGCGTTTAGCGCACGCGGGAACATTCGGGCCAGCTTTCCAACAGACGCGTCAATCAATCTGAGTGCCAGTGCGCCCGACGGACGGATCACTAACGCGTTCGCGCCCGCCGGATCGAAACCGGGCGATATTATTCATTCGATCGCCGAAGTTTTCGGGTCGGATGCGCGCACCGCTATCGCGCTCGAAGCCCGGCGCGGGAATATTCGGATCGAGAAGACGTATTGATCATTTTGCCGCTCGCGCCAGTTCCTCCCGCGCTTTGCGATCCTGCTCCGCTTTTATAACCATTCCGAGACGGCGATAGCATTGCTCGCGCTTCTCGAGCGCGACTACGGTCTGGTTCGCTTCAAGCGAGTGGGTGAAGGACTCGATGGCGGATAGAATCTCCCCGCGGGCCATTTCGAGCTCCCCACGATATTGCCACGCGGTTGCGAAATTTGGATCAAGCTCAGTCGCTTTTTTGATTTGCTCGAGTGCTTCCCGCCCACGGCCGAGTTTGGTCAGGGCATAGCTGGCCTCTGCGGCTGGCGCTGCTGCTTTCGGATCGAGTTTGGCGGCGGTCTCCGCATCCTGAAGCGCCAGGGTCGGCTGGCCGATCTCGTTTAAATGCCACGCGCGCGAAACATAAAGCTCCGCGTTGTTTGGTTCCGCCGAGATCTCCGAGTCGAGCCGGCCGATGCTCTCAAGAAATTCCGGGGTCAAAGCAGGGAGCCGGATGAATTTGTGGACCCCGACGGTTTCGCTTTCGTCCGCCCGGCCCAAGGCGATCAGGGCCAGAGCCTGAAACAATTTCGGTCGCATTGCCCAGGTGCCGATGCGGCCCGCTGCGATCGCGTCTTCGAGGGCAAGCTCGGGATCCTCCGCCCGAAGAAAGAGAAGCGCGCGATCGCCGAGCAAGCCCGCGTCGTTTGGAGAGATAGCGAGGGCCGAATCGACTTCGCGGATTTCGGCCAGCAGTTTGGACGTCCCTTCAAAAAGCTTTGCAGTTCGTTGCACCTCCGGATCGTCGGGTGCAATTGTTTTCGCTTTTTCCAGGTCTTCGAATGCGTCGTGCCAGCGATGCAGGCGCCGGCGGCACAAGGCCCGATTGGTTCGCGTCACCGCCGAATCCTGCACCGCGATGATCGCACTCCACGCGGTCTCTTCTTTTGCCCAAAAGTGGTGCCGCTTTTGAAGTCTCGCAATTTTCTCGAGGACGGGAATATTTTTCGCGTCCAGAGCGGCTGCCTTTTGCCAGGCATCAATTGCACCCGCGTCATCATTCTGCATCGCCGCCAGATCGCCGCTGTACTCCTCCAGTTTAACGGAAGGGCGGGAAACTGTCTGGCGCCACATCCCCAGAGTCTGTTTTGCGCCGGCCAAATCCCGCATCCCGAATTGGGCGCGCGCCAGCCGATCCCAAGTGCCGTTATCCTGTGGTCTCAATTTGAGATGGCGCCGGGCCAGATCGGCAGCCCGCTCGTAGGACTGCTCTTCGAGTGCCTTCCGCAGTTCAGCCCGCAGCGATTTCTCTTCCTTGGCGCTCCGCTGACATGCCGGGAACACCCCGAGGCCGCCCAGCATCGCCACGACAAACAACGCGCGTACTTGACGGCGCAATCGAAACCGCATTGGCTCAAGATTCGTCACCAATCAAAAATCGGAAATCCAAAATCGAAAATTCCCATCATGCCTTCGTTCGACATTGTCTCAGAAGTGGACGCGCAGGAACTGGATAACGCCGTCAACCAGGCCCGCAAAGAACTCGCAACCCGATTCGATTTCAAGGGCTCGACCGCAGAGATCGTGGTCGAGAAAGACAAGGTCACGCTTACGGCCGAGGACGCATCGCGTTTGCGCGGCCTGCGCGAAATTGTCGTCGGCAAAATGAGCAAGCGCGGCGTGGATCTGCGAAATGTGGAACAGGCTGAGCCTTCAATTTCATCCATCGGGCACGCGCGCCAGGAATTGAAAATTCAGCAGGGCCTTGAAGGAACCAAGGCGAAGGAGATCATCCTCGCCATCAAAGGCCAGGGCTTCAAAGTCCAGAGTCAGCTCCAGGATCGCCAGATTCGGGTGACAGGAAAAAAAAGGGATGACCTCCAGGAAGTGATAGCGTTTGTCCGGGGCCGCGATTTTGGGGTGGCCACGAACTTCAAGAATTTCAGGGATTGACGAGAATCAGCCTCCCTGGACGGGCGGCATGATGGAAATCTCGTCATTCGGCTGCACAACGTAATCACGGCCGACAAACTCGACGCCGCTGGCTACGAGGATGCTTTTGTCCCAGTCTCGGAGAGCAGGCGTGTTCAAATAGAGTGTTTCGAGCAAACCAGTGACGGTCGCTTGGTCCGGAACATCGAGATCGATCTCCGAGTTACCCACAACGTTGCGCAACCTCGAGAAGAACTGGACGCGAACGGTCATGTCCCCGGCACGATCAGATCTTTTCGAAGCACCCCGATACACGGCAGGTTGCGGTAGCGTTCCATGTAATCGAGGCCGTAGCCGACTACGAATTCGTCCTCGATCTCAAAGCCGACGTACTCGGCCTCAACGGCGCGGACACGCTCCCGCTTTTTCGCCAGGAGCACACAAATCCGCACGCTGACGGGGCCGGCCGTTGCGAGTTTCTCGCGGATTGTGGCCAGGGTAACGCCGCTGTCCAGGATGTCGTCGAGGATGAGCACGTGACGCCCTGCGATATCAGGGAGTGAAACCTGGCGGAACATAAGCTCGCCTACGCTTTTGGTGCCGCCGTGATAACTCGCGACGCTCAGGCAATCGAGCTTCAGCGGAAGCGGGATCCGTCGGAGCAAATCCGCCATGAGAATCACGCTCCCGTTAAGGATCGCGACGACAGTTAGCTCGCGGTCGGCGTAATCGGTCGAGATTCGCGCTGCCAGCTCATCCAGCCGGCGATGGATTGTTACCTCGTCGAAAAGGACGCGCTCGAGGTCGGCTTGCATGCCTGCCGACTATCCGCCGTTCAGGGCGTGGTGCGAAGTTAAAACTTTCCGCTCGTTCGGTGAAGAGCGCGGCTATTCGCCCAGGATAGTGACGACCACGCGTCGCAGGTGAGGGGATCGGCGGTGTTCGAAAAGGAAGATTCCTTGCCAGGTTCCAAGGTGCAGTTCCCCCTTGGTGATGGGAATCACCTCGCTCGATCTCGTTAAAACCATTCTGATGTGGGAGGTGGAGTCGTCCGGTCCCTCGGAGGTGTGCGTAAAATAATCTGCGTCTTCGGGGACGAGCCGCTCGAAATACTCCTCAAGATCAATGCGAGCGGAGCGGTCGGCATTTTCGAAAATCACCAGGCTCGCGCTGGTGTGCTGGACGAACACGGTAGCGGTGCCGGTTCCAACCCCGCTCCTGGCCGCCGCGGCCGCCACCTGATCGGTGATCTCGTACGTCCCTTTGCCTTTGGTGCGAATCTGCAGCGTTTCAGTGAACGTCCTCATTGCTTCGGATTACGCGAGAAAGGCTCTTGATCAACAGGCCGTGAAACCTTCGCATGACCCGATCCGGCGGCTGGTAAGGGCTCGTTCACCGGTTACTCTCCGGTGCAGCTAACCGAGAGGACAGTTCCTGTGCCGACCTTGCCCGAGTTACCGTCATAACCGGGGTCTACCCGCACGATGGCCCTCGAATGGACATCGCCGCTGATCCGGTCGCCCGACTTCGAGATCGAGCTCGCCACGATGACCTCCAGGCTCTCCGGCAAAGTCAGAGGGGCCGCCGAGTTGTTGCCGATCTCGGTGTCCCATCGTGCGCCACAATCCAGCGTAGCTGCGCCAGTTCCCGCAAAACCCTTGAAGCTCGAAGGCGCAGGTCCTCCGCTCAGCACGTTCGATTTCGCCCATTGCGGCCCCCAGAAGACCACGCGCTGGCCGACGATTGCGTTACCATCGCCAATGACGAAACGCGGAGCGGCGAAGAACGCATTTCGCCGAAAGCCGACGACGCTTTCTGACCCATTAGAGCTGCCGCTGCGGTAAAAGCCGCGGGCCCGGATCACCGTGTTCTGTCCAGCGGGCAGGCTCAGACCGGTTAAGACCCAGTTGCTGCCGGATGGCGAAGCGTTGCCGAGGAAGGTGAAATTCACATTGTCCGGCGAAGATTCGAAGGTGGCGCGGGTGAATTGGGGGCTCGAACCGCCGCGCGTCCACGTGATGGTGGTTTGCGTCACGGTCAGGTCTTGGAGCGCTGCGGTGGCGTTACTCAAGCGGGCAAAAAGATTACGCGGGTGTCCGCCGACAGTCGTAAATTTTCCTCCGACCAGGACTTTGCCGTCGGTTTGGAGCGTGACCCCCTGCACCTCACTGTCAGCGTTCGGGTTAAACCGATCCAGCAAGCCACTGGGAAAAAAGCGCGCAATCCGATTACGCGTCACGGTTCCCTCGCGCTCAAAAAGGCCCGATAGCAGGATTTTGCCGTCTGCCTGCACGGCGATTGACAAAATAATGCTATTAAATTCGGGATCGAAGGATGGATCGAGCGACCCAGTGGTCGGATCGAGGCGCGCAATGAAATTCCGCGCTGCCCCGCCGATGTTCGTAAAATTCCCGCCCGCTAAAACCTGGCCATCGGCCTGCAGCGCGATCGCAAGGACCCTAAAATCAGCGTCCGGTCTGAAGGCAGAGTCCAGGGTGCCGTCCGCGTTGAATCGGGCAATGCCCGTGCGCGGTTGGCCGCCGATGCCGGCAAAACTGCCACCGACCAAAATCTTCCCGTCGGGCTGCACGATCGCAACGGCAATGCTACCGCCGTTGAAACCGACCATTTGCGCGTCAAATGCGTCCGCCAAACCGGTGACAGGATCCAACCTCGCAATGCTATTGCGCGTCTGACCACCAACGCGCGTGAAAAAGCCGGCTATCACGATCTTGCCGTCGGACTGCACACTGATCGAAGAGACGTCGTGAATATCGTGGCCGCTCGGAGTTGGATTGAACGAATCGGCCACGCCGGTGACAGCATCGAGCCGGGCCAGGGAGGTCCGTTGCGCTCCACCGATGTTCGTGAAAAACCCGCCGACCAAAATCCGGCCATCTGCCTGGACCGCGATGGAGGTAACGATGTTATTGGCGTTTGGATTGAAGCCAGTATCGAGGCTCCCGTCGGTGTTTAACCGTGCGATGTTGTTACGGGCCGTGCCCAGAATTGAGGTGAAGGCGCCTCCAATGAGAACTTTCCCATCTGTTTGGACGGCGGTCGCGCGAACACTGCCAGATTGTGCTGCCCCGATGTTCAGGTTGAGGGTTTGATCGAGCCGGCCATCTATTTCGAGCCGCGCAATCCGATTGCGCACCTGGCCCCTGATGCTCGTGAAATCACCGCACGCCAAAATCTTCGCGTCATCCTGCACCGCGATGGAAAAGACTTGGCCGTTTGAGTTTGAATTCAACGAGTCAGCGCGACCTCTTTCAGGTTCAAGCCGTGCCATCGCGATGCGCGCCGTTCCTCCAATGACCGTAAACGCACCGCCGGCTAAAATCCTTCCATCCGCCTGCAGCGCGATTGAGTAGACGTCACCGTTGGCTTCCGGCGTAAAGGAATCAGGCGCGCCGGTCGTTGGGGCGAGCCGCGCTATCCGTGAACGCGTCACGCCGCCGATGCTGGTGAAGATGCCACCCACCAGGATTTTGCCGTCCGCCTGCCGGGCCAGGGCGAAGACCGAATTATTCGCGTTCGGATTAAAGGAATCGGCGTCACCACCGGGCCCGAGGCGGGCCAGTCTATTGCGGATGGAGCCGCCGATCTTGGTGAATGCGCCGCCGGCCAAAATACCGTTCGCGTCTAGTGTAATGGCATTCACCGTCCCGTTCGGCGCCGGATCAAAGAAATCCGCCGACCCATTCGCGTTGAGGCGTGCCATGTTCGCGCGGGTCGCTCCGCCGATATTCGTGAAGATGCCGCCAACCAGGATTCTCCCGCCCGGATGCAGCGTTAGGACGCGGACAGGGCCGTCCGCGTTGGGGTCGAATGCGGTGTCGAGCGTGCCGTCCGAATTCACGCGGGCAATGCGATTGCGCGTGACCAGCAGCCCGCCGTTCGCCGAGATGTTGGTGAAATCGCCACCGATAACGATCTTGCCGTCAGCCTGCACCGCAATGGCGCGGACCGGGCTGTTCAGCCGTACATTGAAGAAGGTGTCGACGGTTCCATCCGTATTCAGTCGGGCCAGCCCACTGCGCTTGATCGATAGTCCGCCGTTGGGAATAAGCTGGGTGAAATCGCCGCCGATCAGGATCTTGCCGTCGGGCTGCACAACAACGACTAAAATCGGGCCGTCAGCGTTGGGGTCGAAACCGTCCAGCGGGGACTGCGCACGCACTTCGGCGAGTTGAATCGACAGCAACAGGGCGGTCGCCAGCCACAGGCGCGCACATTTTTTCGTCAATCGGAACATTCGCTTCATAAAGACCTCCGGAAAACCAGAGCATCTTTGGATATGGCAGACGCGGGTAGGAACCGGGTCGCAATATCCTGCGGGCTGAGGCTGACTTACGGTGCGCAGGTGCCTCCGCGCTTTGCAATGAAATTCCCTTGACCGAGCGAGTGAGCGCAAACCGCCTGCTCAAATCTTTTCGGCATCCGCGACCGTGGCGTTAGTCTTCGGTGTAAAGCGCATCGATCAGGCGAAGCGATTTCTCGTTAGGCAGTAGCGATCGTTCCATCTGGTTCATGACGTAGGCGAACGCAAGGCCGCTCCCGGGGTCGGCGAAAGCATTGCTGCCACCGGCGCCGGGATGACCAAAAGCGGCAGGCGACGGCCCGAAGATTCGGCGCGCGCTTTCCGGGGCGTCCTTCATGAAGCCAGCCGAGAAAGCAGTAGGGATCTGGAAAATCGCGTCCACCCCGGAAGCCAGCGGCGTTGTCATCAAGGCGACCGTCTCGGGTTCGAAGTAGCGCTGGCCGTCTAAGTCGCCGCCATTCGCGAGCATCGCGTAAAACTTCGCGAGAGAAGTAGCGTTGCCGATTCCGCTAAAAGAAACGATGTCGAGCGCTCGGTTCTCAGGCTTGTTCATCGCGGCGACCGAGTGAAGGCCGGAGGGCGAAGTAAAAGTTTTGTGCACCAGTGTGCCTGCCGAGGCCAACTCCCGGTAAAAAGCCGCCGGGGTTTGCTCGCCGCCGGCCTTCGCGGCGTAGGTCGTTGCAGCGCGATGATGCTCGGACTCTGGTAACCCGATCCAGATATCGAGCCCGAGCGGATCGGCGAGGAATTCCCGCCAATACTGGCTGATCCTTTTTCCCGTGACGCGGCGAACAATTTCGTCGATCAGGAACCCAAAGGTCCGCGCGTGATAACCGTGCGCGGTTCCGGGCTGCCAGAGTGGTTTCTGTTTTTCCAGAGCGGCAATGACTGAAGCGTAGTCGAGAATGTCGGTCCGTTCGTCGAGCGCGCTCAGCCCGGCCTGATGGGAAACGAGCTGGCCGAGGGTTCCATGACTTTTACCGGCTTGAGCGAACTCCGGCCAGAACTCAGCGACCTGCCGGTCAAGCCCGATCCGGTGTTGCTGCAAAGCATGCAGCAGGCATGCGCTGCCCAAACCTTTCGTTGCGGACCAAATGAGGACGAGCGTATCGTCGGTCCAAGCGTGTTGGCGGTTTGCGTCCCGAAATCCGCCGTGCAATTCCAACAGCGGTTTCCCATGCTGCCAAACGGAGACGGCCGCTCCGAGCTCTCCGAAGCGGGCGAAGTTTTCGTGGAATAGCTGCTGGAGCGACTCCTGATTCACCGTCGAGCGTAAACCAGGGAGGAGGGGTATGAAACCGCCGAAGAGTCTCGCTCTTCGATCAAATCACCGCATGGAGCGCCTTCAAATCGGGATCTTTCTTCGCAAGGTCCCGGAAGGAACTGTCCATTTTAAAACTGATCTGAAGATTTGCTTCGGCATCGTGGACGTTGCCGAGGAGAGCTTCATAGCACCCCATGTTGTAGTAATAGATCGGCTCTTTCAGCAACGCGACCGGCCCGGTAATCAGCAGGTTCTTGGCTTCGGCGGTTTTGCCAAGTTGATGGAGGCAAAATCCAGCGTGAAGGAATCCGGCACCGGCATCGGGGGCCACCCGGCAGAGCTTTTGGCTCACTCGTAACGCGAGCGCCCATTTTTTTTGGCGCATCAGGTGGTGAAGGCGGAGTTGCAGGACCTCCGGACGGTTTTGATGGCGTTTATCGATAGCGTCGAGCTCAGCGAGGGACTCTCGGGTCATGCCTAGCTCTGCGTAGCCGCAGGCGGCCTGCAATTGCCATTCGAACTGCACGTGGACTGGTTAAGCACACCGCTTGCCAGTCCCCGCGCGCAGAGCGGAGCGATCGTTTACAGAAGCAGCGCTTCGAGCTCGCTCAGCCGGCGCTCGAAGAGGCGGAGAGTGCTCTCGATCGGAGCAGGCGTTGTCATATCGACGCCGGCCGCCCGTAGAGTCTCCAGGGGAAACTTCGAGCCGCCCGATTTCAGAAAGCCGAGGTAAGCCTCTACACTGCCGGGTTTTCCGGACAAGACTTGTTCGGACAGGGCGACGGCGGCCGAGATGCCAGTCGCATATTTATAAACATAAAACGCGTTGTAGAAATGCGGGATGCGCAGGCATTCCAAGTCGAGTTGGGGATCGAGGACGACGTCCCTGCCGAAATAGATTTGGAGAAGGCTTCGATATTCCGATTTAAAGACGTTCAAGGTGAGGGCGTCGCCCCGCTCCTCGACGGCGTGGATGATTTTCTCAAATTCCGCGAACATCGTCTGCCGGAAGAGCGTACCGCGAATATCGTCGATCTGGCGGTTGATGATGTAAGCCCGCATCTTTTTATCGTCGGTTTTCTCGAGAAGATGGTGGGTGAGGAGCTCTTCGTTGAAGGTTGAAGCCACTTCCGCAAGGAAGATCGGGTAACTATAGTCCTGGAAGCGCTGCGATCCCTGAGAGAACCAGGTGTGCATGGAGTGGCCAGCCTCGTGGGCGAGGGTGTAAACGTCGGAAAAGACGTCCTCCTTATAATTCATCAGGATGTATGGGGGCGCGCCAAAGCTGCTGGATGAGAAGGCGCCGCTGCGTTTGCCCTTTGTTTCGTACCGATCGCACCAGCGCCCGCCCAAACCTTCGGCGAGAGCAGCGGTGTATTCGGAACCAAGGGGCTCAAAGGCTGCCACGTTGGTCTCAATGGCCTGATCAAAAGTGACGTGCGATTCAACTTCGGGCACCAGCGGGACGTAGGTGTCGTATTGGTGCAGCTCGTCCAGCCCGAGGACGCGCCTCCGCAGCTCGTAATAGCGAAACAACGGCTTGAGGTTTGCCCGGACGGCCGCCGTCAGTCCGTCATAGACCGCGACAGGGATGTCGTCGCGGAAAAGGGATGCCTCCAAGGCGGAAGGATAATTCCGAGCCCGGGCCCGGAAAACGTCCGCCTTGACTGAATAGGCGAGGGAAGCTGCAAGGGTGAACTGATGATCCTGAAATTCGTCGTAGAATTGGTGGAACGCCCGTTTCCGCAGGTCGTGATCGCGCTTCACCAAAAACGAGCTGTAGGAACTCTGGGTGAGCGGTCGTGCTTCGCCTTTCTCATCAACCAGCGCGCCAAACTTCATGTCGACGTCGGTCAGCTGTGAAAACGTCTCGTCGTAGCCGTCAAGAGCGGCGCTGCCGAGCGCGAGAAGCCGTTCCTCCGGCTCCGACAGAATGTGCGGCTTCATTCGCCGAATCTTCTTCAGCGCTGTCCGCCATTCCGCCAGAACCGGCTCCTCCACGAAGCGCGCAAACGAGTCATCTGGAATGGCCTGGATCTCCGGGCCGAGGAAGGACGCAGCCTCGCTGATTTTTGTGAGCAGATTCTGCAACTGCCCCATCCGGGCCAGGAAGTCGGGGTTTGCGCTGTCTTCGGCCAGCTGAAGGGATGCGTAATGGAAGAGGCGCTCGATTTTCAGGTCGAGCGATTTTTCGAACTCGAGACAGGCGGCCATTGAGTCGGCGGACCTCCCGAGGGCCCCCTTCCAGTCCGAGATCTTGGAGTAAGTATTTTGAACCCAGAGGAAATCTTCGCGCCACTTCTCGGCGTTAACGAAAAGGCGAGTGAGATCCCATTTGTCTGATTCGGGAAGGTCGGAGCGGGTCAGGACTTTTGCTGTCATTTCAGGAAAGGCCGCAAACGTCCAACGTCGGAAGCCCAACGTCCAACGTGGAATTTCGGAGGCTCAATCAGGCGGCAGCGTTTTTTGCAACGCAGGATGGCGGGCGATTCGTCTCATGGCTTTGCCAAGGAGCCCGAGACCGGGCGGAATCCGATGCCAGGGCGAGGCGCCGGACGGATGGGGTAGCGGAATCAAGTCGCAGCACAGGTGTTCGTCGCGGATTTGGAAGCTGCGCCCGACGACCTGGTCCAGCTTTTCGACGGCGAGGAACTGGGCAATCGCAAGTTTGCCGACAGGTATTATCAAATCAGGCTCGAGCAGCCTGAACTCGTCGTTCATCCAGGTAGAGCAATTTCTGATTTCGTCGGGCGCTGGGACCCTGTCCCCCCCGCTCAGTGTTTTGCCTGGAAAACAGCGGCAGACGGCCGCGAAATATATTCTTCTGCGGACCTCGTCTTCGGTCAGTCCGCAGTATTGCTGGAACCAGCCGAAGAGAGTGCGCCCGGCGGTCCAGGCGAAGGGCCTGGCCAGCACGGGTTCTTTAATTCCAGGGGCTTGGCCGATGAGCATGACTTTGCTCAGGATCGGCCCGCCTGAGACGGGCGGAGGAATCATGCGAGGGCAGCGACGACATTGGCGCAGACGATCTACATGTTGCTGCAGGAGGCGCAGCCGCCGCGACGGCCGAGGTTGGGCCGTGTTTTGTGGCAGATCATGCACGCAGAAAAATATCGCGGATCGGCGGTTTACAATCGTGGTTTCACGGCCTCGATGTTTGTAGAGTGCGGCTCCTTGATAACGGGCGGGCCACGCTGAAAGTTCTCGCCAGAAAATGGCAGTGCAATTCAGAGATTATTACGAAACCCTTGGCGTTCCGAAGACGGCGAGCGACGACGATATCCGCAAGGCGTTTCGGAAACTCGCCCGCAAATACCATCCGGATGTAAACAAGGACAAGGCGGCTGCTGAAGAAAAATTCAAGCAGCTCAACGAAGCGTACGAAGTCCTGGGCGATCCCGACAAACGACGGAAGTACGACGAGCTCGGCGCGAATTGGAACCAGCCGGGCGGCGGGTTCCAGCCGCCACCCGGATATGGCGGCCAGCCCGGAGGCGGATTTCGGCGGTACTCAACAGGGGACGGCGGCGGAATCGATTTCGAGTTTGGCGGAACTGGTTTCAGTGATTTCTTCGAAGCGTTTTTCGGCGGAGGCCGGCAGGCCGGTTTTGGCGGCTCGGGTTTCGGGCAGCGCCCTGCAGAAGCAGCACGCGGGAACGATGTGGAGGCCGACATCATGGTCACGCTCGAAGAAGCGCTCCACGGCTCGAAGCGGCCGATTTCGCTCCGGCGCGGCAATTCAAACAAGGTCGAGTCGTACCAGGTGAAGATCCCGAAAGGCGTTCACGAGGGGCAACGAATCCGCCTTGCCGGGCAGGGGGAAGCTGGCGCGGGCGGCGGCAAAAGCGGTGACCTCTTCCTCCGGGTGCGGCTCGCGCGCCACCCGGATTTTACAATTGAAGGGGCCGATTTGATTCATGAAACAAAGCTCCCGCCCTGGCAGGCCGCGCTTGGTGGCGAGCTTCAGGTGCCGACCCTCGAGGGACATGCCCGGCTAAAGATCCCGCCGGGAACGCAGGGCGGCCAGCGATTCCGCCTCCGCGGCCATGGACTTCCAACGGCTTCGGGCCCGCGTGGCGACCTTCTGGTGCTGACCCAAATTCAAATCCCGAAAAAGGTCACAGAGCGAGAGCACGAAATCTGGAGCGAATTGGCCAAGCTGCACGGCGCCAGTTAGAGCTTTCGCTCGACAGTGCGGCGTCGCGATGATTAGAAACGCGCCGTATGAAGATTGCGCTCGGAACAGATCACGCCGGGTATCATTACAAGGAAAAGGTCAAGGCGCTCCTCGCTGAGCTTGGCCATGAGGTAAAGGATTTCGGCACCTTCAGCACTGACGCGGTGGATTATCCGCTCTTTATCCGCCCGGCGGCTGGGGCGGTGGTAAACGGTGACTGCGAGCGCGCGATTGTTTTCGGAGGGTCGGGAAACGGGGAAGCCATGGCGGCAAACAAAGTGCCGGGGGTGCGTTGCGCTCTTTGTTGGAATGAGGAAACAGCACGGCTATCGCGGCAGCATAACGACGCTAATGTCCTTTCCATGGGCGAACGCGTCATCCCGGAGGAGACAGCCCTCGCGATTGTCCGGGTTTGGTTGACTACCGAGTTTGAGGGTGGCCGCCACGCCCAGCGGATCGCCCTGCTCGACCAGGCTTAAAAGCATCGGTCGACGGCGACCGCGCCCACGAATACCACGCTGACGAAGGCGTTGCTCTGGAAAAACGCCCGGTTGATCGCGGCCAGGTCAAGCCGCCGGACGCTCAGGTGTTCGTAGATCAAGGCGCCGGCGACGAACGGCAGGGCCGCGTAATAGGCGACCCCCAGCCCGGCGGAGACGCCAAAACCAATCAGCGCGCCGAACATCAACAGATGTAAACCTTGCGCGACGCGCAAACTTGTCGGCGGCCCAAGCCGCACGACCAGCGAATGCAAGCCTTCGCGCCGATCGAATTCGACGTCCTGGATCGCGTAGATCAAATCGAAGCCTGCCACCCAGCAAACCACCCCGGTACCCAAGATGAGAGGCGGCAGAGCAAGGGTGCCGGTCTGCGCAATCCAAGCGCCTGCCGGGGCGACCGAGAGCGCGAGGCCGAGGAAAAAGTGGGTGGCGTTCGTGAAGCGTTTCGTGAGGGAATAAAAAAAGATTATGGCCAGAGCAACCGGTGCGAGGATGCCTGCCGTCCGGTTGATCGCGGCACTGGCGACGAGAAACGCAGCGCTCGTAACGAACAACAGCACCCAGGCCAAAGACTTCGGCATTAAGCGGTGCCGGCCAGCTGTGCGCGGGTTTCGACGGTCTATTTGCCAGTCGACGAGACGATTGAAAAGCATCGCGGCCGTTCTTGCCAGCACCATGCAGGCGACGACAAGGCACCCCACGCGAAGGGATGGGCGACCGTTCGCGGCGACAAGCAACGCGCCTAGCGCGAACGGCAAGGCGAAAATGGTGTGAGAAAAACGGATCAGCTCCAGGAAACCAGTGATTGGGCCTTTCGAACCTCTTAAGGCGTCCGCTTCCATGGACTTTGTCAGGAACTGCTCGCCAGGAGTTGTTCTAGGCGCACCCGGGCGTTGCTGACAAGCGGGGTCCCGTGCGCGAAAAGCATTCGCTCGAATCGATAATCGAGAAGGCTTTCGAGCGATCGCCGCATCAGTCTGGCATTAGTGCAGTATTTGGCCGGAAGAAGGGAAAAACCGTACGGGTCAAGATTGATCAGGGCGTCGCCGATAAGCATGGTTCCTCCTTGGCTCGCAAAGTGAAGCGCGGTTTCCCCTGCGGGCGCTCCCGGCACCGGGATGGCCGTTAATTCCGCGCACTTTTCCTGAGCTGAGGAGACTGGTTGGCAGCGACCCGCAGGCCTCGATTCAGAGGGCGTTTTACCGCCAAAAACCGGTACCCGAAAGCGCTCCGCGAACGCGTCTGTGGCGCGTTCATGGTTTTCGTTAGTCACGACGATTCCGGCGATCTCATGCCTGGCCCCGACCTCCTCGAGGGACTCGCGCTCCAGCGGGATCGGATCGATAAAAAAGAGCCCGCTCTGGGTGTCGACGGCCGACGAGCAAAGATCGGCTTTTACCTTCGGATCGAAGGCCTGCCAGAAATAGATGCCGGGCGCGATGAGGGCGATTTCCGTAGCCATTGCCATGGGGTTGAGCATCCTCCAACCGACGAACCTCCTCAAGACCGGGGGGGAACCAAGGAGGAAAGGACTGGCACCATAGGTGCTATACGGAATATAATTACCATAACATGATCACCTTCTCCTACCAAGCCCGAGATATGTCCGGGAAGATCGTTTCCGGCATCCAAGATGCCTTGAACGAGGACAACGCCGTCACCAGCCTCATGAGTCGTGGCTTGATGGTGCTGTCTCTTCAGCAAAAGTCCGTCGCCAGCAAGACCCGTAAGAAAACCTGGACGGTAAAAGAAACCGACCTCGTTTTGTTTACCCGCCAGCTCTCGACCATGATCGAGGCCGGCATTTCGCTCGTCCAGGCCCTCACCGCCCTCTACGACCAGTGCGACCCAAAGCGGCAAAAGAACCTGCGCCATATCATTAGCGATGTGACCACCCGCGTCCAAGGCGGTGAAACTTTCCACGAATCAATCGCGAAACATCCGCGCGTTTTCGATCGACTGTTCGTCAGCATGGTCAAAGCTGGCGAGCACGGCGGCTTGCTGGCTGAGATTCTCGATCGTCTGGCGGGCTTCCTCGAAGCCAGCGCCCGGTTGAGGAAGAAGATCAAGTCCGCGATGACCTACCCGGTCATTGTCATCTGTATTGCGATGGGAATCACTACGTTCCTGATCGTGAAGGTCGTCCCGATCTTCGGCGAGATTTTCAAGGATTTCGGTTCGCAGCTGCCGGCGCCAACCCAGTTCTTGATCGACGTCAGCGATTTCATGCGCGGCCAATGGTATTTTCTGCTGCTTGGAATCGGCGGCACTTTCTTCGGCATCCGCACCTTCCTCCGGACAACTCGCGGAAAACAACTTTGGGACCGCTGGAAGCTGAAGCTGCCCGTGTTTGGTCCTCTCATTCATAAGATCTGCATGTCGCGTTTCGCGCGAACGTTTGCCCAGCTGATCCGCAGCGGTGTGCCGATTCTCGAAGTACTCGACATCGTAGGCGGTGCCTCGGGCAACCATGTCGTCGAGACAAGCATCAACGGCGTGAGCGGCGACGTAGAGAAAGGTGACAACCTTTCTGTCGCACTTTCCAAGAAGCCAATCTTCCCGCCGATGATGCTGCGAATGGTCGCGGCCGGTGAAGCGACGGGCAAAATCGACACCATGCTCGAGAAGATGGCCGACTTCTGGGACGAAGAAATCGAAGCCATGCTCGACGCCCTGACGTCGTTGATCGAGCCAATGTTGATCGTCTTTCTCGGTGTGATCGTGGGTGGAATCGTGATCGCGATGTTCCTGCCGATCTTCAAGCTCAACGAAGTGGTTTCGCAGAGCAAAAACTAGGTTTTCGCAGAGCAAAAGCTAAGGAGAAGCCTCGCTCATGTGTGGGAGGAGTGGGATCGAAAGGTCCCACTCCTTTCGCGTTTCTACGACGGGGAGGCCGCCGCCGCGGCGCTCTCCACTTTTGCATACATCTCCCGATAGATCCGCTCGATCGCGCTCGTCGGGTCCTCCAGCATCATATTTTCCTTGATCACGCTGGCGTAGATGGCGAACGAAAAAGGCGAGACCACGGGCAGCTCCAGTAGCTTCCATTCGAACGCCTGGACTTCGTCCAGAAAAGAATAGGCGCTTTCTGCGTCGAGAAACGTGTGGGTCGCCTGCCGGTAGGCCTCAACCAAGAGCGGGTGGTTCGGTTCATGCCGCTCCAGGACCCGGAATAAAACCTCAGCGCTCCAATTGAATTGCTTCCGCTTCCGCTGTTTCCCGGGCAGATTTCGCGGAACCATCAGACCAGTCTGGGCTACGCCGCGGAACTGCCACTTCACCAGTTCCGACCCGCGCAACGCCAGCGCAAGATGCTCCTCAGCCGCCGCACGCTCGAAACAGGCGCGCAATTCTGTGAGGGGTAACTCCTGAAACTTTCGCAGTGTGAGAAGGAACCCATAATCGTCGATGGTCACCAGGGCGTTTCCACCAATTCGGTTTTTTACCCGCAAGGCTACGATGCGAGATAGCGCGTCGTTCGCGCTCCGCCCGATCAGCGAGTGGAAAAAACAGTGTGAATGCCCCCCTTCCCGATAAAGCTCGACCAGCATTTTTCGCCCGACCGGAATATCTGAAATGCTGAGCTGGGCGCGGAACAGTTCGACGATGGCCTGGGCGTTCGCGATCGACAGGTCATATCGTTCTACGAGCCAGTCGGCAATTTCTGGATCGGATTTCTCGCGGACCAATCCGTCCACGTCCGTTCGAAGCTGGCGGACAGCGCGGGCCAGATTCGAGGTAAGCGGCATCTTCGCGGCGTTCCAGCGCGGGATCGTCGGTAGATGTCCGTCTGCTCGCTCGACGAACGCTTCCTGCACACCGGTATCGATCAATCGTACAGTCCGACCACCCAGCACGAACAGGTCGCCGATCTTCAGTTGCTTGACAAAATTTTCCTCCACCGAACCGAGCCGGCGATGACGGAGGAGCACATCGATAAATCCTTCGGAGTGGATCGTGCCGATGTTGACCAGGAACTCGCGGGCGATCTTCGGATGCGCGAGCGAAATGGTTGCGTTTTCCACCTGGATCTTTCCGAAGACTCCGGCGTACTGTTTTTCGAGAGCCGCGCCGCCCCCTTTTAGATATTCGAGAATGCGGTCGAATTCATCCCGCGTCAGGTCGCGAAACGGGTAGGCGCGGCGGACGAGTGCGAACGTTTCGTCCAGACCGATTGGCGCCACCGCCGCCAGCCCGACGACATGCTGGGCGACAACGTCATACGGTTTTTGCTGGATCTTTATCGGGTCAAGCGCGCGTTGGCGGACAAGCCTTGCCGTTACAGTCGCCTCAACGAGATCGTTGATGTTGGTTGCCACGAGCACGCCATGGCTATTGCGATCGAGCGAATGTCCTGAGCGCCCGATTCGCTGGATGGCGCGTGAGACCCCTTTCGGGGTGGCCACCATCACTACCAGGTCCACGGCGCCGATATCGATCCCCATCTCGAGGCTGGTCGAGCAAACCACCGCGCGCAATTCGCCGTTCTTGAGCCGGTCTTCAACTTCGAGCCGGACACTCCGATCGAGCGACGCGTGATGAATCTCGATCTGCTCCGCCAATTCCGGCAACAACTCCTTGAGCCGCAACCCAACCTGCTCGGCGGCCGAACGGACGTTGGTGAACACGAGCACCGACTTCCTCCGCCGAATCAGCTCCGCTAGCTCTGCGTAGAGCCGTACCCCGGTGTAGCCCGCCGGCGGATACGGCTTGCGCCGAATCGGCGAAAACACCTCCACCAGCGACTTCTTCTCCGTTTGCGCCTCAGCAATCCGACACTTCCGTCCCTGGCCGACAAGGAATTGCGCCAGCACATCCAGCGGCGCCGCAGTCGCCGAGAGCCCGATCCGGCAAATGGTAGGGACATCGCGCTGCGATGTCTGCGGACGGGACAGCGCGCCGTTCCTACCAACGACGTGCGCGCGTAGTCGCTCAAGCCGCTCGAGCGAAATGGTCAGGTCCGCGCCCCGCTTGTTCCCGGCAAACGAATGCAACTCATCTACCACCACGAACTCGCATTCCCCGAGATGCGCCGCGTAACTTTCCTGCGCCAGCATCACCGCCAGGCTTTCCGGCGTCGTGATCAGAATGTGCGCCGCTTTATCCCGGAACTTAACTCGTTCGCTCGCCGGTGTATCACCCGTGCGTAGATGAATGCGCAGCTGCTTCTCCAAACCCATACCGATAATCGGCGCCCGGATATTTTTCCCAATATCGTAGGCAAGGGCGCGCAATGGGGACACGTAGATGCAGTGCACGCTCGCGCCGAGCTTCCCGGCATCCAGCTTCCTTAGCAGCGCATCGAAAATTCCAAGGAACGCTGAGAGCGTCTTGCCGCTCCCCGTCGGTGAAGTCAGCAAGATCGATTCACGATTGAGCACCGCCGGCACCGCCAACAACTGCGCGTGCGTGAACGCCGGAAAACTCTGATCGAACCACGCTGTGAGCCGTGAATGCAACTGCTTCCGGAGCGCTGACGCTGTCGCCGCCACCTGCCGAGCTTGATCCCTCCGGTCCTTCGCCATTGCTTCGACTCTGCCACGGAGCTAATGCCCTGCGCAAAGCGGGCTCGCAGGCACGCCTCATTAACCTTGACCGCCCCAGTCGGAAAAACGAATGTCCGCGAATGACAAAAATATATCTCGTTTCCCTCAGCCTGATCGTCGCAGCGGTCGCATTTGCGGCGACGCCCAAGGTTCCTTCCGAAACGGAGCTAAAGTCGATGACGCTCGAGACGCTTCTCACCTTTAACAAAGGCGTGCAGGCGAAGGATTTCACCGGTTTCTACAAAGACATCGCCAAACTCTGGCAGGAACAAACGACGCCGGAGAAATTGCAGGGACTTTTCCAGGACTTCATCGACAAGGAACTCGACATCTCCCCGATCAAGAAACTCGAGCCCGTCTTCAACAAACCCGCCGAGATCAATTCCGATGACGTCCTTGTGGTCAACGGCTACTACCCGACCACGCCCAAGCGCGTCGTTTTCAAATTGCAGTATCTGCAGGAACAGGGCGATTGGAAGCTCGTCGGGATCAAGCTCGATACCGTAGATTAGCGGAGGCGCGAGCGCATTCCTCCGGGCATAGACGCATTGCCGCGCGGGTAGCGCCCATCGCGCTCTGACGTCAGCGATTAATCCCTCACGCGACTGTAGCCAGGGCGCTATCTCGCCGTGTCCGACCAAGCCTTTCCCGCCCCTCGTCCCATCAATGCCCAGCTGGTGACTTACTTAGCGGTCGAATACTTTCCTGCGGCCGCGGCGCTCTCTTGGCGCGTTAGGAATACGAAAGATGAGCACGAAGCGGAACAAAACAGCGAAACAAGCATTCGCCTGGTTAATCGGAATAATGATTTGTGCGTCCGTCGCGCGCGCCGCTGAAGTAACAATGACAGCGGAGACCGCGACCGGCACCGATGCAACGCCCACCACGATTTTTGCGCGCGATACGCCTGCGGTGTTCGCCCTCCTGCGAATGGAAGGCGTTAAGAAGGGCGATAAACTGCGCGCCGTTTGGTTTGCAGACGATATAGGCGACGCCGCGCCGGCCAAGACCAAGATCGCCGAAAAAACTATGACCATGGAAGGCGACCCCACCGAGGGAAGTTTTTCGTGCACGAAGCCCGGGAAGAATTGGCCCGCCGGGAAATATCACGTGGACATTTACGCAAACGACCAATTAGCCACAACGGCGAAGTTCACCGTTGAAGCCGCCGCGAAGACCACGGAGGAACCCCCAAAGGACACCGCTGAGGACGGCGCTGAGCCTAAGTAACGTTCAAGTCAAAACGGAGGGTTCAAGCCATCGGCCCTTTGCTTCGGCATCGCGATGTGGTTCCGGGGGACGACTGACTTCGTGCAGGGGGTAAATGAAGAAGGCGACTGCCGTTAGACTGAAAAATCCGGTCCGGTTGTTTAGCACGCTTTTCGCCTCACCCCTCCGGGTTCACGGGGAAGTGTTTGTTCTTCAGGCGTTCCGGCACGCGCTCGGTTTGCTCGGATTCAATCTCTTCGGTCGCAGCGCCTAGCGCTTCATAGGCTTCGCGACTCTTCTTGGCGCGGCACATGTAGTAGACGGCGTGGGCGAGGGGGATACGGGCTTCGGGGAGGCCGACGAATTCGACGGCTTGCTGGGTGGCAATGGCGAGGGGAAGCGCTTCGGGGTCGGCCAGGCCGACGTCTTCGCTGGCGAAGATGACGATGCGGCGGGCGATGAAACGGAAGTCTTCGCCGGCGTGGAGCATTTTCGCGAGCCAATAGATGGCGCCTTTCTCGTCTGAGGCGCGCATGCTTTTGATAAAGGCGCTGATGGTGTCGTAGTGGGCGTCGCCTTTCTTGTCGTAGACGATGGCTTTTTGTTGAATGGAGTCTTCGGCGACGGCGAGGGTAAAGTGGATGACCTGTTTTTTATCAGGCGGCGTGGTGAGGACGCCGACTTCCAAAGCGTTGAGGCATTTGCGGGCGTCGCCGTCGGCGAGCTTGGCGAGGTGGGTCCGGGCTTCGGGGTCGATTCGGACGGTGTGATTGCCAAGGCCGCGGTCTTTGTCGGCCAACGCGCGGTCGATGAGTTGCTCAAGTTGTTGAACCTTGAGGGACTCGAGCTGGAAGACCTGGGAGCGGGAGACGAGGGCACTGTTGACGTAGAAGAACGGGTTGTAGGTGGTGGCGCCGATTAGGCGCAGGTTCCCGCTCTCGACGTCGGGCAAGAGAATGTCCTGCTGGGCTTTGTTGAAGTGATGGATCTCGTCGACGAACAGGATGGTTTTCCGGCCGGCGGAGCGGAGACGGTTTTGGGCGGCCGCAACGACTTTGCGCATTTCAGCGACATTGCTCTCGACGCCGCTGAGGCGCTCGAACTTGGCGTGAGTCATGTCGGCAATAACATGGGCCAGGGTGGTTTTGCCGGTGCCGGGCGGGCCGGAGAGGATCACGGAAGGGAGGCGGTCGGCTTCGATGGCGCGCCGCAGGAGCTTTCCGGGCGCGAGGATGTGTTCCTGGCCGACGAATTCGTCGAGGGTGCGCGGGCGCATCCTGGCGGCAAGGGGAGCGGATGCGGTGACGGCCTCTGCAATAGGCTCGTCGGTGGACTGGAAGAGGTCCTGCACGGTCGAAATTTAGACAGGATTAACAGGATTTACAGGATGGAGAAAGAGGGGTGCCGAACTCCCCATCCTGTTAATCCGGTAAATTCTGTCTACATTCCCCGTCACATTATGGGGAAGATCATTGGGGTTTTGTTTTTCGTGGTGCTGGCAACAGCGGACGCGGCGTCTTTGCCGTTTTCGACGGTGTTCAAGGGGCGGGACAAGTTCGATAAGATCGTGGCCAAGGCAAAGGCGGAGAACTGGTCCGCGCTGCCGCTCGGCGAGCGGACGGTGACTATCGGCAAGGAGATGATCGGGACGCGCTACAAGAATTATACGCTCGAGATTGACGACCGGATCGAGGCGCCCTCGGTGAATTTCGTGGGGCTGGATTGCTGGACGTTTTTCGAAATCGCCGTCGGGATGTCACGGATGATGAGCGAACCACAGGAGAATTGGACGCCGGAACGGCTGCTGCATTACATCGAGCTGGATCGGTATCGGGGCGGCAACTGCACGGGCGAGTATCTGTCGCGTTTACATTACCTCGAGGACTGGCTTGCCGATAACGATCGGCGCGGGCTGGTCGAGGACGTGACGCGCAGCCTGGGCGGAGTGAGTGTGCCGCACTCGGCCAGGGAAATGACGGTCGGTTGGCGGCATTACCGCTATTTGCGGTCGAACCGGGCGTTGCTGGGGCCGCTGCGGCAAATGGAGGAACGCGTCTCGAGCCGGCCGCTTTACCAGATACCAAAGAGCCGGGTGGCTTCCATCGAAGGGAAACTGCGCAGCGGCGACGTGATAGGCATTGTCTCGCGCGATGGGCGGCAGATGTTCGCTACTTCACACGTGGGGCTCGCGATTCGCCAGCCGGATGGCTCGCTCCACTTTATGCATGCTTCTGCGCCGCGGAATTACGGCAAAGTGGTGATCGACTCGACGCTTTCCGGTTACCTGCACAAATTCGGATCACATACCGGGATTTTGGTGGCCAGGCCGGTGCGGTAATCGTCGTATACGACGAACAGGTCCTATCACGCTGCGGTCTGGAGGTCGATAACGAACCGGGCGCCTTTTCCGGCCCCGTCGCTGAAGGCGCGGATTGAGCCGTGGTGCATCTCAACGATCGCTTTGCTGATAGCGAGGCCGAGACCGAGGCCTTCGCGGCGGATGCCGCCCTGCTCGAAAGCGTCGAAGATTTTCTCAATATATGAGGGCTCGATCCCTATGCCGGTATCGCTGATCTCGATGTGCAGCGCGCCCCGGCCGGGATTGAGGGTCCGCACGGTCACGGCGCCGGCGCGCGGCGTGAATTTCGAGGCGTTCCTCAAAACGTTCCAGAAAACCTGTTGTAACCGGGAAGCGTCTGCCAGGACCATGTGATCGGCAGCATTCAACTCGACCGAGAGATTGAGGTCGCGGGAACTGATCTCGTCGCGAACAATCTCCATGGCATGCGTCAGGACGTCGTGCGCATCCGATTTACGGAGGTGAAGCCTGAGTTTGCCCCGGGCGATCCGGGTTAGATCGAGGAGGTCGTCAATCAGGCGTGCCTCGAGTTCGACATTACGGCAAACCATGCGCAGGCCTTCATCCACCTCCGGCGGAAGCGAAGGATCGTTTATCATCCCGCCGGCCCAGATGAGGATGGGCGTAAGCGGGGTCCGGAGCTCGTGGCTGAGGGTGGCGAGGAATTGGTCCTTGGCCGCGTTGGCAGATTCGGCCGCTTCCTTTTGCTGCTTCAGCTCGGCCTCAATCTCTCGCCGGCGGACAAAAAGGCCGATCTGACTGCCCAGCGCCTCGACGAGCGAGAGGAGATCGTCGTCGGGCGGGACGGGCTCGCGGCTGAACAATTCCAGGACCCCGTTTATTTCGCCTTCGGCCTGGAGTGGAAATCCAAAGCTGCCGCCCAGGTTCGCGGCGGCCGCCGCGGCGGCACGGGAAAACTGCGGGTTGTTCGGCAAATCCTCCATCGAGCCGGGCTTGCCCGAAGCCACGATGCGCCCGGGGAACCCCTGGTTCTTGCCGAGGACCATCGCGTTCGTCGCGGCCGCGAACTCAGCCAGGCCATCCTGGTCGCGATGCCAGCTGGCAATACAGCGCAATTCGTCTTTTTCGCGGTCGCGCAGCCAAATGGAACCGGCTACCCAATTGCCAACCGCAGCGATCGACTCAACAACCCGCGGCCCGGATTCTTCCAGCGTCGCAGACCCGGCGAGAAGGTTCGCGACCGAGTATTGGGCCCGGCGGCGGCCCTCGGTTTGGACCCTCTCGGTGATGTCGCGGGCGATCTTGGATGCGCCGATTATGCGGCCTTCCCGATCTTTGAGCGGAGAGACGGTGACCGAAATATCGAACAACCGGCCGTCTTTGCGTTGGCGGACGGTCTCGTAATGGTCGATCCGGTCGCCGCTGCGGATGCGCTCGATAATTTTCGGCTCTTCGTGTTGGCGATCAGGCGGGATCAAGGTGAGGATCGATTTTCCGATTATCTCCTCGGGTTTGTAGCCGAACAGCCGCTCGGCCGCCGCATTCCAGCTGGTAATAATCCCATTCAAGTCTTTGGTTACGATTGCATCGTCCGACGACTCGATGATCGCTGCGAGGCGGCGGCTGGCTTCTTCGCCCCGATTCCGATCTGTAATGTCGCGGAGGTACGCGGTGAATGTCAGCCCGGCCGCGCGCTGAAGCGCCGTAATCGCCAGTTCGACCGTTATCTCCGATCCGTCCGCCCGGAGCGCGGTCACTTCGAGACGCTTTCCGAGGACCGCGCCTTCCCCTGTCTCGAGGTATCGTTTCAGCCCTGCTCGGTGCCGGTCGCGCAGAGGCGGTGGGATAATGAGGCTGGCGAGCTCCTTCCCGATCACGTCGGCACGGCAATAACCAAAAACCCGTTCGGCTGCCGGGTTGAACTCTATGATCCGTCCCTCCGTGTCCATCGAAATGATGCAATCGAGGGCCGAGTCCAGGAGGGCCCGGTCAAGCATCCCTGCCTCGGTTCTCTCGCTGGTTAGGGCAGATTCGGTTTTGGGTTCCATGAGGTTACGCGCCTTCGGATATCATCGAAGCTACGCGTTCCTTCGACCGCCTCGGCGCCGGCATTTTCAATCATCCCGGTGGGGGGTCTATGTTTAGCGGCGTCTCGTTTTGCCTGGCCAGAGCCATCCAGAGTCGCGTCCGGTCGAGACCGCGGCGAAACCGCCGCCGCCACGGGACGTGCGTCAGAGTTGACCGGATGCGCGGCTCGATCTTGACCCCAGCCTGTTCGCAAAGGTCAAGGGCCTCCTGGGTCCACAGCCGTCGTGAGATGGCTGACATCAGGTATGGAATCGGAACACCGTCCTGCCCTGAATAGGAGAGAGTCAACAGGTCGCGGGTCCGCTCGCTCCCGCGTGCCTCCATGTTCCACGCTGTTTCACCCGGACGCAGCGCGGATTGAAGGACAGATTTCTTCCACAGGGTCACCTGCAGGCGCGTTCGGCCATCGGAGTCCGGCGGGACGACACCGAACCTTTCGTTGATCGCCTCGAAATTATCCTCCAGACGTGATCGCCCGTAGAAACAGAACGAGGCGGCGTCGCGCTCGAATGCGTAGGCGATATCGGACGCCAGCTGCTGGGTTCGGACCGGGCCGGTAAGAAAATAGTCCTCCTGGAAGTAGAGAATGTGGGAGTGGGGAATCTGTCCCAGGGCAATTGCCATATTGGACGCCCAGTCGTTGTCCGGACCTACGGCGATGGGGTGGAGGATGTTTGAGCGAACGCGGAGACTGTTGATAACGAGGTGGGCCCGAAATGGGCAGTCCGGCCAGTACTTGGAAAAGAAATAGACGAACGGCCGCCAGGTATCGAAGAAAGCGTCACAGCTCGAGATTACGATGGCGATCGAGCCGGTAAAGTCCCTCAAGTCGGGCATTGCAGATTGATTCGGCTCCAGTTTCCCCTGCGCAAGGGATTTCTTTGTGCATTAGTGACAGGTCAAGGAGGGTTAGTTGAAGCGAAGTCTCGCTAATGATACTGTTCTGCGATTGGGGGCGCACTGGCTTCGACTCGTAGTTTGAAGCGCAGGCGGCATGTCGAGGATGGTTCGTTGGCCTCGTTAAAATCCGGACCAAAACAAATAAACGCAGATCACCAAGATCTCGCTCTCGCGGCTTAATTGACCGCGATGTTCACGGTTGGACGCCTGCTACGGCCGGGAACATGGACAGCAGGCTAATTGTCTGGCGGAGCGACCGCGCCGGGCGGTGAAGGAATTTCGTGGACGCTCGGGGGCCGGCAGTGTGCCGGTGCAAAGCTTGGCCCCTTAAAACAAATCATCGGCTACACATGTAGAAGCTTGCGTTGATGGCTTCGGGGACAGGGGTTCAACTCCCCTCGCCTCCACTTCCTCCTCCCGGAAAACCTCGGCCAATTCAGGCCACGCCGATCCGCACCGCGGTTGGGCACCGGCAACCCACAACCTGCATTGCACCGGCCGGTAGCGTGGGCGCCGACATCCATATCTGGTCCTCCAATCGTGGCACGCCCGTTGCTTATAGTAATTATAGTCAGAATAACAACTATAAAAAGCCGACCATGAAAAAATCCCTTCTCTTCGCCGCTCTTTTCCTCTCCGTTGCCGCCTCATCCGCCTTCGCAGACGCCCTCCTCTTCACCGTCAACGCCACCCCTTACGACCGTCAAATGGCCCGCATTCGCCCGGTTTTGACCGCCTCCAGCAAGGGAGCGAATTCGCAGGTCTCGATGGCCGTCGTGAATCAATGGATGGCGGATCTCCGCTCCATCCCGTACGGCTTCACCACTTTCTGGAAAACGCCCGCGGAAGCGCAGTCCGGGGCGCCGGCCGATTGCAAAGCCAAAGCCGTCGCGCTTTACGAAAAAATGCAGGAGAACGGCGCGACCAATGTCCGCCTCGTCATCGGCAAGCGCACTGCCGCCAGCCGCCAGACGCACGCCTGGCTCGCCTGGGAGACGCACGGCGGGACCTACGTCCTCGACCCAACCTTCAACTGGACGGCTTGCACGACCTCGCAAGTGGGACGGAAAAATTATCAACCCCTCTACGCCTACGCCGGCGCAAAGAAATATCGGGCGGCCTCAACGCTCGTTGCGCAGAACTAACCTTTCTGGAGTAGCCTGACTAGAGGGCGGCGCTCCCCCGGGAGGCCGCCCTCGCTGCTTTTAAGGGCCTGAGCCGACTAACCGCGATTGCGCTCGGCGACTGGAGAGTTGATCATGCTCCTTTGTGCGCCGGATCGGGGAATTTCTCTTGGTTTGCCTCCTGGGTGTGACGTCATGCGTCTCGCTCGAGTCTCCGACGAAATCGGCTCTTGTGGGAGATTGGCATTATCGGGACGAGGTTCAATCGTGCCATTACCGGTTTCGCTCTGACGGGCAGTTCTCTGGAGAGGTGACCAACCAAGGCAAGCTGGTTTCCAAGTTCACGGGTAAATGGTCGGTCCAGGGTATGGACCTCCTCTATGTTTACGCGAGCGATGCTTTCGGCCATATCCCGGCGGGTGCGACCGATCGGGATAGGCTGCTCGAGGTGCAAAAGGACTCGTTTTTGATTCAGGCAGCGGACGGGAGCCGGCGGCGTTACGAGCGGGGTCTCTAGAAACGTGTACAGGGGAAGTTTCTTGTCTTCGGAGCGAAACCCGAAGATAAAGCTTCCCAATAAAGCAGGATTGGTGCTATAACCACACCAATTGCCATAATTATTCGTAACGCGTCTCCCGACTGGTTGCCTCTATGAAGAAGTTTTTTTATCGCTCCTTATATACCCTCACGACTGCCCTCCTTTTGCTCTCCACGACCGCCTGCCGCCAGCGGGTAATCCTCAACCCCGGCGAAAATGATCTGGTCGTCTTAAACGGGTGCGTTATCTCCGCCTGCAATTATCTCGCTGTGGTCAAAACACAGCACACCCTGGATCAAAACTTTTGGGCCAAAATCCTCCTCGTCCGTTTTGAGAATCATCCGGCCGGCCACGCGTATTGCGTCTGGGAAACCGAGGGAAATATCTACGGCTACGATCGGAACTCGGGCGCATTCCCAATTCCGGTTTACACCCGCGATCCACGCGCGATTGCCATCGTCCTGGCGCAAGAGCTTTCGCGGATCCTGAACGAGCCGATGGCGGTAAGCCGCGCGGAGTTCGTCAATGCCAATGAATCCGAGCTTTATACGTTCACTTCACTAGAGCAGGCCTCGCCTCCGACACCCATGGCGGTGTTCGTCCAGGCTCCGAGTCTGGTTAAGCCGTAGCTATCGCCAAAAAAAAGGCGCGATCGGTTAAGATCGCGCCGCGAAAGCCAAGGGAACGTAACGTAACTTTGGATTGAGTAGTGAGTTCCTGACTCGCACCGATCTTAATAGCAATGGCTATGCCGCTTTCTGGGTCCTGCCCCGACCATTCGTAAAATACCGTCGGAGACGCCTTCGGAGGCGAAGAGTTGTGGTGGATAAAGCAGGACCTTCGAATGCGGACTTAGCGGAGCTATTGGCCCGTAAATCTGAGACCGCTTCCGGAATCTTGGTTCGGGCTTATCGGCGCGCGGCCCGCAGCGCCTTTCTCTGGACCGAACGTGCGACCGATTTACTCGCCGCGGGCCGAGCGCTCACCGAATTGCACGGCGTCGGCCCGTTCCTGGCGCAGGAGATCCGCGGTTGGATCGAGGAGGGAGCTGCTGCGACTGTGCGCGCGCCGGCGATCCGGCGGGACTTTCTAACGCGAGCCGACGCACGGATTATTTTGTCCCGAGATCCACGATGGGCGGCACGGCTTCGCGGCGATCTGCAAATGCATACGACCTGGAGTGACGGATCCGGGAGCGTAGCGGACATGGCCGATGCCGCGGAAGCGCGAGGCTACGATTACATCGCGGTCACCGATCATTCGAAAGGCTTGAAAATCGCGGGCGGAATTGATGAGGGCGCGCTGGCGGGGCAAGGGAAAGAGATTGCGAAGAGGAATCGGGTGAACCGGAGCGGGAAGCTAACGGTGTTGCGCTCGCTTGAGATGAATCTGAATCCACGTGGAGAGGGGGACATGGAGCCGGCGGCATTGGCCCGGCTCGATCTCGTCCTTGGCGCTTTCCACTCCGCTCTTCGGACGAAGGAGGACCAGACCTCTCGCTATCTGGCGGCGGTCCGGAATCCGGATATTCAGATTTTAGGTCATCCCCGCGGGAGGATTTACAATTTTCGGCTGGGACTCAAAGCCGATTGGCCTCGCGTTTTTGCTGCCGCCGCGAAACTCAACAAAGCCGTCGAGATCGACAGCTATCCGGACCGCCAGGACCTGAACGTGGCTCTGCTAAAGATCGCGCGGAAAGAAGGGGTTCGGATTTCTTTAGGCACCGATGCGCACCATCCGGAACAGTTAGAATTCATCGAGCTTGGACTCGCGGCAGCGCTCAAGGCACGCATCCCGGCCGAACGCATCCTAAACTTTATGGATCTAGCCGCCTTGCGCGCCTGGGTCGAAAGCGTCAGGGCTGGAGCAAAGTCAGCCTAGTCCTTCTTTACCGCCCCCCAGATCTTCTCGAGAAAACTCACACGTCCGGAGCCGACGTGGTAGAGCTCGTAATCCGCCGGATTCTTAAGGTAGTATTTTTGGTGATATTCCTCGGCCGGGAAGAAGGGCTGGATCGGGAGGATCTCGGTCACGATCGGCCGCGGGAATTTGCCTGATTTCGCGAGCTGTTCTCTGGAAGCTTCCGCGCTTTTCTTCTCCTCATCGTTGGCATAATAAACTGCCGCCTGATAGCTGAGGCCGACGTCATGGAACTGCCCGTCCGCCTGGGTGGGATTAATGTTGCGCCAGAAGATCTCGAGCAATTGCTCGTAGCTGATCTGGCCCGGATCGTAGGTTACCTGGATCACTTCGCGATGTTTGGTCCGGTGACCGGACACTTTGTCATAGGTCGCGTCATCGGCGCTACCTCCGCTGTAGCCGACGACGGTTTTGACAACGCCTCTTGCCTTGTCGTATGGCGGTTGCATGCACCAAAAACAGCCGCCGGCGAAAATCGCGGTCTTCGTCGGTGAAGGACTTTCTTCCGCCGCTTTGGCGGGAAACGTGGCAAAGCATCCAACTGCTCCGAGCAGACAGATCGCCAACCGGTAAGACATTCGCATCGTATGACGGCTCATGCGTTCAACATAGCAAGCGGGGCGGAGGTCGTCCCGGTCAATTGCTTCGAGCCGCTGGACCTTGAAGCTGTTTTCGCGCGGACCGCTCCGGTCGAGGTCGACCTGGGCTGCGCAGAGGGCTCATTTCTAGCCAGCCTCGCCGCGGCGAATCCGGAGCGGAACTTCCTCGGCATCGAAAAGCAAAAAGCGAGGATCAGGAGTGCCTGTCGCAAGATTGAGCAGCGTGGCCTAACGAACGCAAAGGTCCTCCGCTTCGAAATATCCCTTGCCCTGTCTGAATTGCTCGCAGGGGACTCCGTCACTGCCTTTCATCTCATGTTTCCCGATCCATGGCCAAAGCGGCGCCATTCCTCGCGTCGCCTCGTTACCGCGAAATTTCTGAGCCAGCTTAACCGCGCCCTCGTCGACGGCGGCCTGCTCCACGTTGCGACTGATGATCCGGCCTATTTCAGCCAAATTCGCGGCTATGCTGCTGCGGCCCCCAATTTCGTGGAAGTTCCATGGGCTTCATCTCCGGCCATGAGCAAGTTCGAGAAGATGTTCACGAGTCGCGGAATCGCTATTCATCGGCTGTCGCTGCGAAAGATCTCCCCGGTCACATAGCTCGTTGATTCCCAACGGTCCCGCGTGAAGCGAAGCTGAACGGCGCCGGTCTGGTCCTGGCGGAGCAGCTTTATATTTCGCGCCTGCAGCGCCTCCGCCCAATCCGGTTTAATTCGTTCGCTTTCCGGAAAATCACGCGACGTCGCTACGATCGCGTCCGGTTGAACGCGTCGGAGGAACTCGTCCGAACCGGAGACACCGGAGTGGTGCTGGCCTTTGATCAAAACGTTACAGCGGAGTTCGGGATAAGCGCGAAGGAGCGCCTGCTCGGTTTCAGCGCCGCTGTCGGAGACCAGGAGCGCACGCGGTCTTTGAAAAAGAAAAAGCTGCACCACGAGCGCCTGGTCATCAGCGCGATTTCCGCGAAAATTGGCGGGCGGAAAGAGTATCCGCGCCGTGATCTCGGGCGAAATCCGGATCTCGTGGCCGGCATGGCAGAGCTGGCGTGGACGTTTTTCGGCTGAGAGCCATTCATTGAATTTTCGGTGAGCCAGCGAACGATCTTCGCCGGCGGTGTCGATGAGGGTCCGGGGCCGAAAATCGATCATTGTGGCAATCGCGCCGCCGACATGCCCGGCGTCGCCGTGGGTCAGGACCAGTCCGTCCAGGCGATCTATGCCGCGGCTCCGCAGATAGCTGCGAAGGGTCCGCTCGTAATCACGCGCCGGGCCGGTGTCGAAGAGCCAGTCGCGCTTACCGGCGCGGACATGGATCGCGGCGCCTCCGCGCAGATCGAGGACATTGATCTCGAGGTCGCTCTTCGGCGGGCGCGGATGTTCGACATAAAAATGCCCGCCAGGCATCTGGGCGAAGAAATGGACAGCGGCGAAGATCAGTTTCGTCAGCGCCCAATTCGCATTGTTGAAAACGACCGAAAGCCAGATCGAGACCGGCGCGGTAGCGAGCGACACAAGAGCGCTGGCCAGCACGAAAAACGCGATCGGCACGACGACCAGGTTCGCGCCAAGCGAGATCAGGGTCACAAGGTGGTAGTACCAGATCATGAGGGGCAGTGATCCGATCGACGCCGCGAAAGACACGGCGGTAGCCCGAGCCAGCGAGGTCAGGAATCGTTGGAACGCGCGCTGCCTCGCGGTGAAGAGGCTTCGAGGTAGAAAAGGATCCGGTGCAATCCACCGCCGGAGGAGGGCGAAGACTGGTTCGTTCAACAGGAGGATGGCAGCGACGACGCAAAACGAGAGTTGAAAGCCAACGGAAAACAGCTCCTGGCTGTTCCACGCCAGGATGATGACCGCGGCCGCCGCAAGGCCATTGAAGGAAAAGGCCGGGCGCTCGACAATAAAACCTCCCATTAAAACCGCGGCCATCAAAGCTGCCCTGACGCTCGATGTATGCAGCCCGGTCACGGCCGCGTAGAAGAAAAGCAACGGGATGATTAGTGCCGTGGCCCATTTCGGCCGCAGGCGCAGAACAGGAGCAGCGAGCCAGAGAAGCTGCGCCATGATCCCGACATGCAGCCCCGAAACAGAAAACAAATGGAGCGTGCCCGTTTGCTGAAACGGCTCCTCGATGTCTTCGGGGCTTTGGTGCCGGAGTCCGAGCACCATCCCGTTGATTGCGCCGGTGACGTCCGGTGAATTTTCGAGGCCGCGCGAAAGAGCGTGTTGCATCCAGGTACGTGATTTTTGCGCGGCTCGCAGGATGTGGGCTCCGCCCCCGCGGCCGACCAGGGCGCCATTCTCAGGATATCGGACGATCAACGCGCGATGAACGTCTTGTCGTTGTAAGTATGCTCTGGCGTCGAACTCACCAGGATTGCGCGGGCCCTCAACTTTTTCAGCGGTTCCAAAAAGCCGGACCGTGTCTCCGAACTCCACGGCGTACCGCCAGCGTGCGAGAAATTTTGCCCGACTGCGCCGCGCGTGCCCATCAATTTCAATCGATTCTGCCTGAAGGAGGAACGATGCCGAGCCGCGTTCTGACATCTTTGGCTCGCTGATCACAAGGCCTTCAATCGTGATCGGCCGAGGCTCCTCGCCGAGCGCTCGAGCCAAGTCCTGGCCGGGTGAGTCGATGGTCCGCTGACTGTGAAGAAAGTAGAAGCCAAGGCCGACAACGGCATACGTCAGCAAAGAGCGACGGATGAGCCACGCCGTCCCGCCAACACCCGCGAGCAGCAGCGCGAGGCCACCCCCATCGTAGGGCCATCTGTCCGCCACCAGAACGCCGAGCACCGCAGAAAGCGCGATTCCGAAAAAGGGCTGACGTGCCCACGCAACTTGCGGCTTCACGGTTCGAGGGGGGAAGCGGCGCTAACTCATCCCGATAGCTCCGTCTTGACCGGTGCGCGCCCCGAAAGCCTTTGATTCACCCTTTCCAGCTTATATGCTGGGGCCGCCGTGCCGATTCCTTTTTCGAAAAAAAGCCGAAGGAACGTCATTCGCCAGGCAAGCGAGAACGGCGCCGAGAACAAACGCTCTACCCGCGTCCGGTTGCGCCCTGAAAAGAACTGGCACAAGCGCAATTTCCTCACCGAAGTCCTGATCCCGTCTCTTTTCACCAAGCGTTCGGGAGACCACGCCCGGCCGCACTTCCCCAAGATCGAGAAAGGCCAGATCGGGATCACCTGGATCGGGCACGCTTCCTTTCTGATCCAGACACACGAAGTCAACGTCCTGATCGACCCCATCTGGTCGAAGTGGTTGAAAGTCATTAAGCGGTTGAAGAAACCCGGATTCGAAATCCATCACCTGCCATCAATCGATTTCGTTTTAGTAACTCACGCGCACTTCGACCATCTCGACCGGCGCACGCTCGCCAAAGTGGCGGCCGATCAACCGATCGTAGTTCCAATCGGGGTCGGCAATCTTGTCCATGATCTCGGGTTCAATATCGTTCATGAACTGGATTACTGGCAGACGGTGAAGCTCGGTCCGCTGGAGGTTTCGCTCACTCCTTGTGCGCATTGGGGTGCGCGTTTCCTGGCCGATTTGCACCGCGGCTTCGGCGGATTCGTAGTGAAAATGGATGGGCGTTCCATCTTTCATTGTGGGGACAGCGCCTATTTCGACGGGTTCAAGGAAATCGGCGAGCGCCACGATATCGACGTCGCCCTGCTACCCATCGGGGCGTACGACGCGCCGACCGGTCGCGAAGTCCACATGAATCCGGAGGAAGCTGTGCAGGCTTTTCTTGAGTTGGGCGGCAACACTCTTGTGCCGATGCATTACGGCAGCTTCCGTCTCGGCTACGAACCGCTCGACGAACCGCCGGCGCGTCTTTTAACAGCAGCCAGCGCCCACGGCATTGAACAGAAAGTGCGCGTCCTGACCGAAGGAACACCAGTGGTGTTGTAGGGCGTTTCTGTGAAACGCCGGGAGGGAAACGATCAGCTCGGTGTCAGGCACCTGACAAAAGCGCCGTGCGATATCTTCGGCGCTTTTGCGGCCGGGGCCGTTGTCGTGCTCTTCTGCTTCGTTCTTCTCTGGCGCGATCCGCTCGTTTTTTGGAACGACGATTACGAGCTGTCGATCCTTCCTGTTTTCGCCGACATGGCGCGGAGCTGGTCCGAAGGCCAGCTGCCGCTCCTGAGTCCCTATTCGTGGGTTTGTGGCAATCTCGCCGGTGAGTTCCAATACGGAACTTTCTCGGTCTTCATTAACGCCGCGGTCGTGCTGATCTGGAAGTTGCCGCTGGCCTTTCCCCAGCAGGCGGCTGCCTTATCCATGGCCCACCTGTTCGTCCTGGCCATGGGCGGATACATGCTCGCTCGCGGCCGAAATTTGCCGCCAACGTTGTCGTTTCTGGTCGCGCTCGTGGCTGCGCTAAACGGCTGGATCATTTGCTGGGGCGCGACTGACTGGTTTGGCGCGCTCGGCGCATTCGCCTGGCTGCCCTGGGCATGGTGGGGCCTGGAGCGAGCGCTCGATCCAGCTCGAAGCAAGTGGCGTTTTCTCTGGCCCGCGCCCTTCGTCTATCTGGTCGTTACCGGCGGCTTTCCCTACACGGTCCTGATGCTGGTGCTCCTCGCGGCGTGGCTGGCGATTCGGTCGTTAGGCCAAACCCGGAAGCTGCGCTCCCTGTGGCCGCTCGTTGCCGGGATGGCGCTTGGGTTCGGTCTGGCCGCGCCGGCCTGGTTCGCGCTTCTCGATTACGTGCACGGTTCGGCTCGCGCGGTCCAGGACAGCGCCGAGCACTTTCAATGGCGTGTGCCGCTTTCGGCGTTGCCCGGTTTTATTTATCCGGGCTGGACCGTTGACTGGGTCGATTTCTCATCGCGATTGATGCCGCATACCGCGACGGAGCTTGCTTCTGGTTTGGTTGCACCGACTGCGTTAGTCGCCGGATTAGTAATTCTTCGCGGCGCACTGGCTCGACGGATCGGCTGGGATCTTGGGTTGCTCGCCATCGCGCTCATCCTTTGCATGCTACCGACCGCGAGCGTGTTTCGCTGGAGTTTTCGCTGGCTCCCTCTGGTGCACCTCGTTCTTGCGCTCTGCGCTGCAGAGTCACTGCAAATGTTTGGGTCAGCGCGCGCGCCTTTTGCGCGCGGATGGACGTCCGCAGTGATCACATTCGCGGCATTGCTCGCGACCTATCTTTCAATACCGCCAAATTGCGGCGTTCCCAAATACAATCTCGCTCAGGAGCTAACAGAACCTGCGCCGCTCGATCCGCAACGTCTCTATTTCAGTATTTACCCAGGGCCCGAACATGCCTACCGCGTTGAAAAGCATCCCGAGCCGTTCGGGCTGACTGTCCGTCCCGGGAGCACTTCGATGTTCGCGGGCGTCCGCCTGGTTAACGGTTACAGCCCGATTCGGCCGGCCGGGGTCGCGCGCGAATTCGCCGCCGCCATTCACGGAGAAATCCATCCCGACGTTGCCAATCTCGCCCTTTACAGTCAGAGCGAACCTGATGGTCTGCTCGCTCAGCTCGGGGTCGACGGAATCATTATCGCCAGCCAGGTCTCGACTGATCCCTATCCCGCCTCCGAGTGGGAGCTCGTCGCGAAAACCGACGAAGGTCGCGTCT
This sequence comes from Chthoniobacterales bacterium, assembly GCA_035536995.1. Classification (GTDB taxonomy): domain Bacteria; phylum Verrucomicrobiota; class Verrucomicrobiia; order Chthoniobacterales; family UBA10450; genus AV80. The sequence continues at coordinate 57,097 of DATLNB010000022.1, forward strand.
TCCACCGGAGGGGAGGTCCTCTCCCGGCGGTCCGGTCACTTTCCCGAATTGATTTCAAACCTAACGACCACTTCGCGCCGGCTACAATCTCGGACATCCATGATTTCCGGCACGGGGTCGAAGCTCAAATCGACGTCCCGGCGGGAACCCGGCCAGCTTTGCTCGGATTGTCCCGGCCTTTCTTCAGTGGTTATCGCGCGACGGTCGGAAATCAGTCCTTCAAAGTCGATTCGTATCGACGGCTCATGCCGCTCATCCAGGTCCCCGCGGGAACAGCGGGGCGTCTCGTCGTTTCCTTTCGCCCATGGTGGTTCCAGTGGGGCGGGGCCGTCAGCGGCATCAGCTTTACGGTTTTCCTAATCGGAATATTTGGAGCTACGCGCGCCGGTTGGAAAGGGCGAGCGACTGCAGTCGCATGATTACTGAGCAGGTTTCACGATTGCGTCCCGCGCCGCCTTTACACGTGTCATCAAGTCGTCGTTTCCCAGGGCCAATGTCCTGGCTTCCTCAAGCGATTCAGGCGTGTTTTCGCTCAGCCGGTTTTCGATGTATTGCGGCACCGTGACTTTAGAGAATGGCGAGATCGTGCGTTTTGAGGGATCTGCCAAAAACCAACGGCCCCAAAGCACCCAGGCATCATCCGCGGATTCATGATCCAATCGCTCCTTAAGCGCTTCGAGAACATGGTTAGCGTCTTCGCTTAGCGATTCAAAGAACCCGCCGTCGCTCAGATGTTGTCCCGCGACCGCATCCGCAAGCGGGAGTAACCATTCTGGCCACGGCCCATCGGGCATGATGTCCGACACTCGCGCCGTCTTGTCCGACGACGTGGTCAAAATCCTTTTTCCGTCCGGGCTGAATTGTGCCGTGTCTACCGCCCTCGCATGTTTTATCGAATCGGTAACAGGCTTGCCGGTCTGCGCGTCCCAGACTCGCGCGGTATCGTCGTCGGACGCAGTTACGACGCGTTTTCCATCGGGGCTGAACTGCGCCTTTTGGACGGTGCCGGTATGATTCATCGGCTCGGTGAGTGCGTTGCCGGTCGCTGCATCCCAAATGCGCGCGGTCTTGTCCGTCGACGTCGTTACGATTCGCATTCCATCCGGATTGAACTGCGCGCTGGTCACTATAGGACCATGCTTTATCTCCACGGGGAGAGCCTTGCCCGTCGCTGCATCCCAAATTCGCGCGGTATCGTCCCACCCTGTGGTCGCGATCCGTTTTCCATCGGGGCTGAACTGCACTGTGGTCACGACGAGACTATGTTTCATCGGCTCACTCAGAGCCCTTCCAGTCGCTGCGTCCCAGATTCGCGCGGAGTCGCGCGACACCGTCGCGATCCGTGTTCCGTCGGGACTGAATTGCATCTTCGTCACCGGCTTATCGTGTTTGATCGACTCGATGAGAAGCTTGCCGGTCTGTGCGTCCCAGACTCGCACTGTCTTATCTCCGGCACCGGTTACGATCCGTTTTCCATCCGGACTGAACTGCGCGTTCGACACGCCTGAATCATGTTTCATCTCGGCCAGACTCTGTCCGGTCGCCGCATCCCAGATGCGCGCGGACTTGTCTTTTGACCCGGTCACAATTTGTCTTCCGTCCGGGCTAAACCGCGCGGTGGACACGATATCTCCGTGTATCATCGACTCGGTCAGCGGGTTGCCCGTCTCCGCATCCCAGATCCGCGCACTTTTGTCCCCGGACGCGGTTACGATCCGCTTTCCGTCCGGGCTGAACTGCGCGGAGTTCAGGAGGTGTTCGTGTTTCATCGGCTCGCTCAGAGCTTTCCCGGTTTCTATATTCCAAATCCGCGCCGCGTTGCCGTATGACGTGGTCACAACTTGTTTTCCATCCGGACTGAACTGCGCTGAGTTCACTTGCGAATCATGTTTCATCGGCTCCGTAACAGTCTTCCCGGTCTCCGCATCCCAAATTCGCGCGGCCTTGTCCCGCGATGCGGTTACGATTCGAGTCTGGTCGGGACTGAACTGCGCTGCGTTCACTTCCGAATCATGTTTCAACGGCCCGCCGACAGCCTTCCCCGTCTCCGCATCCCAAACTCGCGCGGTCCAGTCCCAGGACGCGGTCACAATTCGTTTTCCGTCAGGGCTGAACTGCGCGGTCCAGACAAAGGAATCATGTTTCATCGGCTCCGTGAGCGCTCTTCCGGTCTCCGCATCCCAAACTCGCGCGGTCCCGTCCCAGGACGCGGTCACAATTCGTCTTCCATCCGGGCTGAACTGCGCTGCGCTCACCCCGTCATCATGTTTCATCGGCTCAGCGAGTGGGTGGCCCGTTTCTGCATCCCAAACTCGCGCGGTCCGCGGTGAGGCCGTCACAACTCGTCTTCCGTCAGGGCTGAATTGCACGGTGGCGAGTTCCCCCTCATGCTTCATAGGTTGACTGATTGGGTTGCCCGTCGAGGCGTCCCAAACTCGCGCCTGGTCGGCTGATGCGGTCACGATCAGTCTACCGTCCGGGCTGAACTTCGCTGCCGTCACTCTCGCATCATGTTTCATCGGCTCAGTGAGAGCTCTGCCGCTCGCTGCATCCCAGACTCGAGCCGCCTTGTCGTTGGACGCGGTTACAATCCGTTTTCCGTCCAAGCTGAACTGCACTGACTTGACCTGAGCCTCATGCTTCATCGGCTCGGTGCGTGGGTTGCCGGTTGCTGCGTCCCAAATTTGCGCCGTGTTGTCCTCCGAGGCCGTGACCACCCATTTTCCGTCCGGACTGAACTCCGCTGTATTGACGCTGCTCTGATGTTTGAGCCGACGATGGAGAGTCGGATAGCGCCGGTAAGTCAGAAGTGTTGTTAATCGGCAGAGTGCCCCGTGGTTATCCCGATCGAGCGAGAGGCTGCGGGTTAACTGAGGGAGCGCATCCATGTCCCTGTCTTCGTCGATCGCACGAAGAGCTTGAAAGAAATCGGATCGACTCAGGGTTTTCCGCGTTTCCTTTAGGGCAGACTCAGCGCGAGCTTTGGCCTGCTCGGCGGATTGTTTTTGCTGCCAGGCAAAGATTCCGCCAGCCACAGCGAGCAGCGCTAGCACCGCGACCGCAGCCAGCCACCGCCTGAGCGCCCGCGAACGCTGCTTCGCTTTCCGAAGTTGCATCGCCTTGTCGCGTTCCGTCAGAACGCCCAGCGGAACCCGGAGCGCTCCGGCTACCACCTTGAGCTTGGCGAGCTCGAGGCGCTGCTCGTAGCCATGGACCTTTTCCGAAATCTCACGGTCGCTCAGTTGCGATGACTTCCGCAGCGCTTCGCGGTGGGCCGCGCCCGTTGTCCAGCCTTGTTCCGGCATGCCGTCTGGCCGGGCGTCCGCGCCGATTGGTTCCGTCCGCCGGCTCCAGTCGATTTGTCCATCGTCGCCCGCAACGCCATAGCGGAGCGGTTCCGGTAAACACTCCGCTTCCGGCGGAATTCCAAGCTTTGCTTTTCCCGGATCATCGGAGGCGTTCGGTTCGCCATCGATCATGAACGCGAGGATGCGGTCCGATTTTCCCAGCTCTTTGAAATAACGGATTTCGTCCGCGACGAAGCGTGACTCGACCGCGCGCGGGGAGCAGAGAACGACCAGGAGCGCGCTGTTTTCCAAGGCCTGCTGGATGTTTCGCGTCAGGTCGGCATCCGCCGGCAATTCCTCCTCGTCGCGGAATACTGGATACAGGCTGGGCGGGATCGGTTCCCCTCGACCGTCCAGGGCGCCGATGAGGTCCGCTGGGATCTCATAACCTTCGAGCGACTGATGCAGCCAGGTCGCCCACTGCCGGCCTTGCTCTTTATTATCAGCGTGGCGGTAACTCAAAAAGACCGCGTACTGACGGGTTGATCCCGGTCTTTGCGTTCCCGGTGTTGTCATGCCGGTCCGCCGTGCGGTGCCTTCGCGGTCTAGTAAACGTCGCGCTTGTAGCGCTTGTCGCTCTTCAGTTTCTCGACGTACTCGTTGGCCGCGTCCACGTCTTTGCCGCCATGTTCCTGCACGATTTTGCGCAAGGCAGCGTCCACGTCCTTGGCCATTCGCCGGGCGTCGCCGCAGACAAAGAAATGCGCGCCTTCTCCATCGATCCATTTCCAGAGCTCGGCCGCGTTCTCCATCATCTTGTCCTGCACGTAAACTTTGTGAGCCTGATCGCGGGACCAGGCCAGGTCGAGACGCGTCAGGGTGCCGTCTTGCTGCATCTCCTCGAATTCGTCGCGGTAAAAATAATTGCAGGCCGATTTCTGTGACCCGAAGAACAGCCAATTCTTTCCCTTCGCCCCGACGGCTCGGCGCTCCTGGAGATAAGCGCGAAACGGAGCGATCCCCGTTCCGGGCCCGACCATGATGATGGGGATGTTGCTGTCGTCTGGGAGGCGGAACTTCGACGCGTTGGGGAACACCGGTATCGGCACGTTCTCGGCGCGGTCCGCCAGGAAGGTCGAGCAAACCCCGCCGCGCTGTCGGCCATGGCTCGTGTAACGGACGACGTCTACCGTCAGGTGGACCTGATTCGGGAACGCTTTCAGGCTCGAGGCGATCGAGTAGAGCCGCGGCTGCAATTTTGCCAGCGTATCGACGAATTCCTGCGGGCTGATGGTGATCGAGGGATGCTCACTCAGAAAATCGACGATCTCCATTCCCCAGAGATAGCGGTCGAGATCCTCCTTGCGTTCCGGGTCGAGCAACTCGGTCAGCAACGGCGCGGCGTCGGCCCGCTCGGCAATCATCTTCAAGAATTTGGGTGTTGCTTGCGTGATGCGGCAATCTCGGAAGAGGGCCTCGCGCAAGGTTGTTTCGCCTTTCGGGCCTTTGACCTTTTCGTCGCCCGCGGCGGAGATCGCTTTCAGGATTTGATCGACCAGCGCGGGATCGTTTGTTGGCCAGATGGTAAGCGAATCGCCAACTTCATAGCTCAGGCCCCAGTCGGTCAGATCGATTTCGAAATGGCGCGTGTCTTTTTCCGAGCCTTCGCTGCAGAGAGTGCGGTTGACCGTCATCCTGGCGGGGAACGGATTAGCGCGGGTGTATTGTGAAGCTGGTTTGGCGGCGGGCGGTGCGGGAGTTTCAGTTGCCATTTTAAAGCAGCGGTTTACGACCGTCGGTTTTTGAAAATCGCCGCGAGTTGGCGGTCATGGATTGCCGCCGCTTCAGAAAAGCTATTCACCGTCGTTGCCGATGGCGAGAGTCGGGCAAACATCCATGGCGCGCTGCGCGGCGGCCGTTTCCTCATCGTTCTCGGGCTGCTTGTAGAAATACACATAGGTCTCGTCGTCGTTGTATTTCAGTAGGTTCGGCGCTTCGTCGAGACAAACGCGGCACGGCGTGCAGGTGTTATCCACGTACCAAGGTCCGGGGGCGTTCTCCGGAAGTTTGCTTGCTTTGTCAGCCATGGAAAATTTTTAACTGAAAAGCGCCCCCGGCGGCAATGCCTTTTCTGGCGCCCGGCGTGAAGGTGTTGCTACGGTTGCGGTGGAGTGGGGCCTTCGATCGGGCTCGGCTCAATATCCGGTGGGTAATCCAGCGGCGGGGTTGGGCTGACGGTGGCCGCAGGCTCCGGACCCGGCAGCGGCGTCAACATCACTCCGCTCTTCGTCATCAGTTTGCCATTCCGCGCGGTCACATCTTCCACGCGGTAGATCGTGCTCCATTGCCGGCCGTCCTTCGATCCGCCCCCCGCCCGGAGATAAAACTTTTCCATCTCACCGAGATGAAACGGCCGGGAACCGCGCCGGCCAAACACGACGGTTTGTCCGCCGGTTTCATCGACCACGCGGTCGCGGTCGAGCCCGCGGGAGACCGCGATCGCTTCGCCCTTCGTCGGGTAAGTTGCGATAAGTCTTGGGCTCGGCCGGGGACTGAATCCTTGCGCGCCCGCGACCGTGTCCGGCGAGATCAATTGCACGACCCGCAGGCCGTTGCGTCCGTCGGCGACCAGCGCGAACTGAGATGCGTTCACGCTCCCGACTTGGACGGCCCGCGTGTCGTTCAGCTGGCCCTCCGCGTTGAATATCTGGTCGAGACGCGGCCGCTCCGGATTTTCGACATCGATGACAGCCAGACCTTCCGGCCCGTTGGCGACATATGCATACGTCCGCGCGACATAAAGGCGCCCGGCATTGCGCAGCCCGACCGTGGCTTCGGGAATCGGCACGGGCCGATATGGATCCGTAATGTCGAGCACCTTTAAACCCTCGCTGTCGGTCACGAATGCGTAGCGAAACTGGATCGAGACGCAGTGCGGGTTGCGCAGGAAATCGCCCGTATACTGACCGCCCAGTTTCGGGTTCATCGGATCGGTGCAATCGATAACGAACAGCCCGCGCGGAGTCGTCATGTAAAGGCGGTGACCGGCCGCCGTGACAAAGCTCGCCCCGGTCAGCGCGCCGTCCGGGTTAAATGTCACATCGCGCTTGAGGAAATTGTTATCGGGATTTCCATCAACCAGGGTCGCGACGTTCGATCCGACGAGCCCTTCTTCGCGGTCTGAGACATAGGCAAACGCGTAGAACATATCGATCGGCTGTTCCTCGTTCTCGGGCAGCCGGACTCGGGCCGGGTCAAGGGCGAGGGTGCTTGGCAGCGCAACCGAAGTCGCATACTTCGTATTCACGCGGGTGCGTTGTCCGAGTGGTGAAACGGGCGCGCTCACGATTCGTTCCGAGAAACCCTTTTGATCAATGTTCGCCACGTCGAACACCTCAAACCCGCCCGGTCCATTCGCGGTGTAGAGGTACTCTCCGCGCAGAACGAGGTCCTGGATGTCGTGCCCGCTGTGCTCATGCGCTTCTTTCAAAATTGCGCCTGCTTCCAGGTGTTTCCGGTAGTTATCCGGGTACGCGATCTTGTGGAGATGGCTCCCGATCGCGGCCTGCGGTTCGTCCGCTTCGGTCCAAACCACGGCGTGAAGTCCATGATGCCCTTCGCCGATGTAGGCGTAACGGCCAAAGAAGTTGACCGTCCCAGTGCCGAACCCAAGAAGCTGAGTCATCCAAGCGTTGTTATCGTTGTTCTTCGAGAGATGGCAGTCCGTGCAATTCTTCGTTGTCCCGACGCCGCTGGTGGTGTGCGGGAAATGAGGGTTGAAGGCCTGGCCGCTGTAACCTTCGGCGGAGAACGTCTGGGCCTGTGAGTAAATCCACTCGCGGTTCTGGTTCTGAGAGCTGACGACTACGGCGCTGGACGAGCGGATCACCGCCATCCGGTTCTTTTTTACCGTCCCGTCGATCCCGAGCATGAAGACGTCGTCGCGGACGACCTGCGGGTTGTAGGTCGTAAAATTGCGGTCGGTCACGCCTTCAAACTTGTTTTGCGGGACTCGCTGGTTTGCCTTCATCGGAAGGTGACAACCGAAACAGCTCGTCGCCCACGACGTATGGCAGATCTGGCAATCCATCGCGCCATTGTCATGCGCCAGGCGAGAGCGCCGTTCCACCGGATCGGTTGAAATCAATCCGCCCCATGTTTTTCCGTCGCGCTTGAGCGTTTTCGCGTAAGCCGACTTCGGATTGTAATGCGCAGACGAGGGATCAATCGTGTCGATCGTCTGCGGAATTTCCCAGCGGATGTCGGGGGCCATGGTGGACTGCTGATAAAGCTTCGTTCCTTCCCAGACGAAGCGCGGCCCCCAGGGCGTGTTGCTCGTGTTCAGCAAATTAACTGCACCGGCATTGCCGGTCGTAACCAGCGTCGGCCGCTGGTCGATTGTGCCATGGCAATCGATGCAGTTGATCGTCGTGGCGTTGCGCGGCTCGCCGTAGAGCATGCCGTTGCCATGGACGTCGAAGTCGAAATGGCAGTCGGTGCATTGCATTCCCTTGGCGAGATGGACGTCTTTCAAGTGAACCGCCTTCGCGAACTTCTGCGGATCGTCATGCGCGATCTTGTTGTCGCGCAGGTCGAGCAGGTCACCTTTGCGGTCGTGTTTGAAAACGGCGCGGAAGACCCAGCCGTGGCCGTGGTAATCGGCGAATTGGGTGTTCTTCAGCTTTGGATTGAGCTCTGAGACTCTGTCGAGAAAATCCTTGTCACCCCAGAGCCCCTTCGCCGCTGCCGCCTCGGGATTGGCCTGGGTCTCGATAACGAGCTCGTCGTCGGTCGGGTTCCGTTGTTCCTTTGGATACATGAACTCGCCGTCCGTTTCCTGGTCCCACCAGGTGTAACCCAGGTACGGGTTCACGAAGAGGTTGCCCTGGTGCATGTGACAATTCATGCACTGACTCGACGGAATGGACCGCGTGAACTGGTGCGTGATCGGATGGCCACGCTCTTTTTTCGGAATGGTTTTGTCCGCGGTGAAACTTAAACCCTGGTGCCCGTATTTGCTCCACCAGCCGGAATTGGTCGGGGAACGGTCATTGGCGTAAACCACGTGGCAGGCCGAACACCCGCTCGAGCGGTAGTCGCCCGCATGATCGTTCGACCCGAGAAATCCGAGAAGCGGATCATGGAGCCGCGTCTTCTGGAGACCGAGGAACACGGGATCAGTCCGATTCAGGGTGCCGAGACCGCGCTCCGACAAGCGTCGGAGTGGCCGGCCCGGCGGTTCCTCCGTGGTGGGCAGGCCGAGCTGCAATTGTTTTTCACCGCCCTTCTCGAAAATGCGGAGGATGTTGCCCGGGTTACTCAGATTGAAGCGGGGCAGGGGGTCGAGATACGGAAGGATGCCGCGAAACTTTGTGTCGTTAGGCGTCACCGGGGTGTAGTTGATCAGGCGGAGCGGCGCCCCATCCGCACCGTAAGCCTGGCCGAATCGGTAATTCTTCAGGTAGAAGCCGCTGTTGTTGTAGAGGGCGGCGCCCCACAACATCGCGCCATGATTCATCATGCTGTGATCGACCCGCCTAATGATGTCGTCGTGGCAAAGCCCGCAGGATTGCTTCGCGACCCTTAGATCGCCCGGATTCATGAACCGGATGAATTCAGCAGATTCATGGTTCAACCAGACGTTGGAGTTCGGCGGGTTCGCGGAGGTTTTCCAGAACTCCTTGTGCTTCGGCTGGACGTGCGCCTGTTCTTTGGTGAGTCCGGCGGCCGGATTGCCGCCGTGGCAATCGGTGCAACCCAGCACGACGTGCGGGGCCTGGTGCATCGGCTCCACGCCCTGGTGACACTGATTGCACCCCACGCTTTTTGCGTCCGCCGCAGCCTGTGATTGGTCGATCAGGTTTTGTTTCGGACGGGCCGAGGGCGCCGTGACCGAGAAGTTCGGCGGCAGAGAGGTCGGCGGACCGGTGCCGTCGGTCGTGAGAACGACCTCGGAAGCACCAAGCACCAAGCTCCAAACTCCAGAGAAATACCAAACAGCAAGCACCAACATCCCGGCACCAGTGGCGAGCGCTGGTTTTGAAGTTTGATGCTTGGAGCTTCCCTGGAGCTTGGAGCTTGGAGCTTGGTGCTTTTCCGATTCCATCGGTCAATACGTCAGCGTCAGCGTGAAAATTCCGCTGTAGAGGAAATTATCGATCTTCCCTGCGCTCGGTCCGGGATAACCAAATACCGGGTTCGTATTCGCCCGGTAAATGTCTTTGTAACCTGCGCCTGGAATCAGGAATCCGGCGCCGGCGCTGATGATAATGTTATTGGTCAGGAGAGGGCGGTATTGAATCCCGAGACTGCAATCGAGCCCGATCTCGTTGCTCGTATGGTTTGTCATCAGGACCTGGCGAATCGTTTCCGTCTCCGCCATCCAGATGTAATTCACGTTCAGGAGCGCTTTCAGCTTCGGTGTGATCTCGGCGTCAGTGCCGTACCCGAGAATGATTGTCCCCGGATTAACGAAGTTGGACTGCCCTTCGCTTTTGCTCGTCCGCAAATCGATTACCAGGCTGTCACGCTGCTTAAAGTTCACGGAAGTGCCGCCGAGGTTGAAACCCTGGTGAACGAAAAAGCTGAACGGGCCGCCGACGAAAAACGGTTTATCGAAAATCGTGTCAAACCCTCTCGCGTCGGAGTCACGCGGATTTGAATCCCCGCTGGCGTAAAAGCCTGACAGCTTGAAGCGAAGCCAGTCCTTGTCGATCGACAGCTCGAGCGCTGCCATCTGCGCGTTGATCGAGACTCGCTGTTGGGCGATCCCGTTGAAACCGTCCTCACCGAAGACCTGGTAAAGGGCGTGGCTGATGTTCAGCCGTCCGATGTGGCCGTCGCCGGCCCAGCCCAGGTAGTAGGCCTGCACGTAATGATCGCGGACCGCGCCGATCGGCGCAGGGCGGGTGATGAAGTCGTTCTGGTCGAAGTGACGCGAGCCTTCGTCGAAGTTCGCGTGGAAGCTGAGCTGCGCGGTATACCCTTTTGCGAAAAAATCCTGACGATAAACGTTCAGGACGATGATTCGCTGGTCGCGCGCATCGAACTTATTGAGATCGGAATAAGTGTCCTTCTCGCGCATGTCGAACGCGATCGCGTTGTATTGCCACTTGTTGTTGTCGTAGTTGCCGAAAATCCGGATGCCGAGGTTGGAATCGTTGAAAATGAATCCGCGGAAATCGCTCACGAACGGCTGAATCCCGAAGCGCGATGAGAGGAAGTCGTAGTTGTTCGTCAGGTCGCGCAGATGGATTTCACCGAACGCTTCCTGAAGCGCGTACCAGTACTTGGTCCGAGTGGTGTAACGCGTGCCTTCCAGATCGCCTGGCAACCGGGTGAGGCCGGGCCCGAGGCCGGAGGTCGGATCGCCGAAAACGGGAAAGGTTGGAATAGGTTGGGGCGCCGTGTAGCCCGGCCCGCGAGGATCAGGATCGAGGGCGTTATTTTCCTTAACCCGGATGTGGTTCTGATTCGCGACAAACAGAAGCCGCAATGCCCACACGACCGGTTTGAATGCGGTCTCGCCTTTGAAGAGATCGACGCCAATCGAAAAATCGTTCGAGAAAAAGAGCTGCTCGCTTCGACCGACGAATTCCGAGCTGTTCGGCCTGGCCGTGCTGACCCCGCTTGGGATCGGGAGGCGCCGGGCTTCGAACTGGAAAAAATCGTTCAGGGTGAGGTTGAGAAAAATGTCCTGCCCGATAATCGGTGCATCGCCTTTGAGCGTGCTTTGCAAATAGGGATGCCAGAAGCGCAGCCGGCCGGTTTGATAAGGCGTTTCCGTCCACGGATCGGCGTAGCGTTGCCAGCGCCCGAATCCGATAAACCAACGGTTGGGCACGGGCTCCGAGCCTGGTAAAAGTCCGCGCTCATTTTCTGAATCGGGGTATTCCTGGTAGTCGAGCCGGTGGCGTTCTGGTTTCATTTCCCGGACACCGCGCCGGGGCAGACCTAACGACCGCGGCAATGGCTCATCGCCATATTCGATCGGCTGGGCAAGGACCGGGGGAAACAAGCCGGGCGGCTCTTCCGGTTCCACGAGGGAATTGCCTCCGCCGGGATCAGGATTGAACTGCGAAGGAGGCAAAGGCGGTTCGACCAGTTCTTCCTGACCGAAGAGATAGCGGCGCTCCGGCTCATGCCGTGCCCTGACACGGTAACCATTGATCTCGACGTTGGCGCCGCGGGTTTCTCGCACGATCTCCACGGTCGCGTCCTTGTTGTCACGGAGGTCTATCTGAACCGTGGCGCGTTCCCGGCGCTGCCGGGGCACCTCGACTCTTGCCTCTTTGTTGTCTCCCAGATCGATTTCAACAGGCCTGGTTTTCGGCCGAGGCCGCGGGTGCTTGCCGCCGTTGATTTCGACCCTCGCGCCGTCGGTCGCGAGTGTAGTGTCGTCCCCGGCCAGGCGCGGATTGCCCCCGGCAAGGGCCAGCGCCGCGAGCGCCGCGAGCACACGCTTGCTCCGCGCTCCGCTCACTGGCCGACACGAGGGCATAGGGAGGCGAAGGATGACGGAAACGCTTCCCTCTTAGCAAGCTCAAGGGCCCTGCGGAAAACCCCCTTTCCCCGCTCGCAATCATGCTCCTGATCCTGATCATACTCATGATCTTGTGAGCGACGTCGAATGGATCAGGATCAGGATCCTGAGCAGAATCATGCATAAACTCGGCAGGCGTCCCTCGAGCAGCTATTTTCATAGCCGTAGCTCCGCAATTTTAGTATGAACGCCAGCCCCGTGAGAGTTCCTGCGCTATTGGCGATCGCCAGCCTGTTGCTTGCGCCGTCCCTGGCGAAAGCACAGCTGACCGCGATCGACGTCCAAACCATCGTCGATCAGGCGACGGCGCGCGCTCTCCAGATTTCCCCGAACAGCGTTATCGCGGTAACCGATCGCGAGGGGAACGTCCTTGCCATCTGGAGCGTGAACGGGACGGAACCGACACCGCTTGAAATCTCCAGCTGCGTTTCGAAAGCCGGGACCGCCTCCTATCTCAGCAGCAACCAAAATGCCTTCACCACCCGCACCGCCGGATTCATTATCCAGCAGCACTTTCCCCCCGGCGTCCGCAACACTCCCCCCGGCCCACTGGTTGGCGTCGGGTTATCGAATCTCTTTAGCTCGGACATCAATAAATTCCGCGCGCCTGGCAGCGTGATCAGTTTCTCACCCAGCCCCGGACTAACCATCGTGCCCGTCTTCGGCACGTCGCTGGACGGGTCGCCCGGTGGGCTTCCACTTTACAAAGATGGGAGACTGGTCGGCGGGATCGGAGTAACTGGCGATGGGGTCCCTGGTCCGTTGGTATTCCGTTCGCAGGATCCGTTCGCTTTCATCGGCGATTACGACAAGGACGAAGACATTGCGCTTGCGGGGCAGACCGGCTTCCGGCCTTCCCCCTCCATCCTCGCCACCAATGTTTATATCAATGGGATCGCGCTGCCCTACGTCCTGTCTTCGACGACCTTTGCCGGTTCCGTCACCCAGGGTGCGGCTGCGCGCGGTTTTCCGGTCACCGGGGCGCCGGCGCCATTCCCGTATCCGATCGCTACTTTCGGCGGAGTCCAGGGCGAGATCCGCCAGCCTATCAGCAGCGATCCCATTTCAACCCCGATCAATGGCCGGCCGCGCCTGACCGCCGCTGAAGTTGCGACCATCATCAACTTCGCGGCCGATCGCGCCCGTACGACTCGCGCTGGAATCCGGCTGCCAATCGGAGTCCCCATGCAGGTGTTCATCACGGTCGTGAATTTCCCGAACGATCCGACCGTGTCGCCGACCTGCCTCGGCACTTTCCGAACGGGCGAGGCAACCTTGTTCAGCTGGGATGTTGCCGTCCAGAAAGCGCGGACCGCGGTCGGCTTCTCGAACAACTCATTCGCCATGTCCACCCGGACGGTCGGCTTCCTGGCCCAGACCAAGTATCCGCCGGGGCTCGACGTGCAGGACCCAGGACCGTACTACGGATTGCAGGAGCAATTCTCCGGGTTCAATCGCGCCGCCCTTCCTAACTATGTTTTGGATGCCAGCGGCCTGGACGCTCGTTTCCCGAACGGCATCACAATTTTTCCGGGTGGTTTCCCGCTTTATCGGAACGGTCAGCTGATTGGCGCGATCGGGATCAGCGGTGACGGTGTCGATCAGGACGACATTGTTGGCGCGTCCGGCACGCATGATTTTCTCGCGCCATTTCCCATTCGCGCAGATCAGTTCGCTTATCTTGGTGCCCGTCTGCCTTATGCGAAATTCCCGCGCGACCCTGATGGAACTGACGGGAGCGTGGAGTATCCACCGTTTAGTGTTGTAGCGGAGAACCTGGCGAACATATCCACCCGCGTCAGCGCCGGCGCCGGCGATGATCGCATGATCGGCGGATTCATCATTTCGGGGACGACATCGAAGAAAGTGATCGTTCGCGCGCTTGGTCCTTCGCTCGATCAATTCGGAGTGGGCTCCGCCCTGGGCGACCCAACTCTGGAATTGCACGATGCCGGCGGCGCCATCATCGCGACGAACGACGATTGGGCTGACACGCAGGCAGCGGAGATCAACGGCAGCGGTATTCCGCCGACGGATGAACGCGAATCAGCCATCGTCCGGACCCTGGCACCGGGTGCATACACTGCGGTTATCGATGGAAAAGACGGCGGCATCGGAACGGCGCTGGTGGAAATTTACGATTTGAGTCCCACTACGAACTCGACCCTCGGCAACATCAGCACGCGCGGCGCAGTCGGCCCGCAAAGTGATGTGATCATCGGCGGATTCATCGTCAACGGAACGACCGGAACCACCCGCATCCTGGTCCGCACCGCGGGGCCCTCGCTCAGCACCGCCGGCATTACCGATACCATGCCGGATCCGACGCTCGAGCTACGCGATGTTCATGGCACATTGATCGCGGCAAACGACAACTGGCGCGAAGGCCCGGAAAGCGAGATCGAAAATTCACAGCTTGCGCCCCTAAATGACCTCGAGTCCGCCATTATTACGACCCTCCCATCGGGTCCTTACACCGCAGTCATTCACGAACGAACCGGCCAGGCCGGGGTAGGCCTTTTCGAAGTTTTCAATCTTCAGAATCCCTGAGGGGCCGGGCAACTCCGCCGTTTGCGTGAGCTTGCCGCGGCGGCGCGCCGTTTCGCATGATTCGCTCATGCGCACATTGATACATTTAACGACAGCCAGCCGGTCCGCTCTCGGCGTTGTGACCATCGTGTTAGCGATTACCGCGGGAATGACGATGAGGCCGGGAGCAGAGGCTGCTAGTCCGGAACCCAAAACGGTCATCGGGCCTTCGCGGCACATTGTCCTTCCTGGCCGAACGGACAACCTGCCTTTCAGCGACGCCGTGCTCGTCGGCAACACACTCTATCTGGCAGGTAAAATCGGGGTCGATCCGCAGACGGGGCGCGCACCGGAGGATGTTGAAAAAGAAATCCGGCTCCTGCTCGACGGAATCAAAGCAACACTCAACGCCGCCGACCTGACGATGGACGATCTCGTTTCGGTCCAGATCTTTTGTCCCGACTTGAGCCTCTACGAAAAATTCAACGAGGTGTACCGGACTTACTTCACCAAGAGTTTCCCGGCGCGCGCCTTCATTGGTTCGGGGCCGCTCTTGCGAGGAGGCCGCTTTGAAGCGCAGGGCATCGCGGTCCGCCGTTGATTACTCGGCGCGCAGGAGAACATGCGCGACTTCCTCTAAAACTTGCCGGGCCCCGCGAAAACGGCCGGCAAATCGATCCGTGTGGTCCTTCTGGAGAGCAGGCGCGAATTGTTCGCGATACCGTTCATACTCCTCCATCGACGGAGATTGATATTGCATCACGTATGCCGGCTCGTTGCCGTCGACACCGTGGACCCGGTACATTCTGCACTCGATGAAACAACCGGTTTGGAGGACTTCTGGAATATGGACTTCCTTCATCCAATTCACCCATTCCGACTCAGCGTCGGCCTCAATTGTTATAGTGACGCTGTAGAGGATCATGCTTGGAACGTCATCTAAAGCTGGCGGCACATCCAGAAGGCGTTGGAGCGTGCAGCGTTTGATCGCGGCGAGCGCGCGGTTGCGGGGTGAACCAACGGTTTTACAATCTCCTGCGCGTGTGTGAACGCAGACGCGTTCACCGATGCCCGATAACGATCCTCACGCCCCGCGTCCCGCATACGAAGCGGCGCGCGCGGCCCGGCCGACCACGGCGGAAGGTGCGCTCGAGAAAAAACAGACGGCGAAGCACGATCCCTACGCCGCGTTTCGCCACCGCGGATTTTCTTTCTACACAGCCGGCAACCTGATCTCTGTTCTCGGCCGGCTGATGTTCATCGTCGCCGTTGAATGGGAAATATATGCGCGGACCCATTCCGCGACCGCCCTTGGATTAGTGGGATTGGTCATCGCTCTTCCCGTGGTGGTGCTCTCGCTCCCGGCCGGCCACGTAGCCGACCGCTTTCCCC
Organism: Chthoniobacterales bacterium; assembly: GCA_035536995.1. Classification (GTDB taxonomy): domain Bacteria; phylum Verrucomicrobiota; class Verrucomicrobiia; order Chthoniobacterales; family UBA10450; genus AV80. The sequence goes on from DATLNB010000022.1 coordinate 72,847, forward strand.
GGAAACGCATCGTGCTCATCAGCCAGGCGCTGAGCGCGGTTTGTTCGCTGGCTCTGGCCTTTGTTTCTTTCCAACACCTCTCGATGCCAGACTGGAGCGCGCTCCGCTCGGCAAATCGATTCCTCTTCTCGGTCGCCTCAGTCTTCGAGCGGCACACGTATTTTCATTTCGACGATCTCTCGATCCCGCTCATTTACCTGATCCTCCTTGTCTCCGCGACTGGCAGAACGTTCGGGTGGGCCGCGCGCAGCTCCTATTTTCCGCAGCTCGTGCCGCGAGATGTCTTCGCCAACGCCGTGACCTGGAACAGCAGCGTATTTCAAATCGGATCCGTGGTCGGCCCAGCCCTCGGCGGATTGCTCATCGTCCGCGCCGGGTTCCCGTTCATCTACGCCCTCGATGCGGCCTGCGCGCTTTCCTTTTTCTTCCTAATCCTGCCAATCCGGAGCAGCGATCAGGGGAGTAGTACGGAACGCAACGCATGGCGCAGCCTCAAGGAAGGTTTGCGCTTCATGATGAGCAAGCAGGTCGTGCTCGCGACAATCACCCTGGATATGTTTGCAGTTTTTCTGGGCGGCGCGACGGCCCTCCTGCCGATCTTTGCCGATCAGATATTGCATTGCGGCCCGATCGGCCTCGGATGGATGCGGGCAGCGCCCGGTATCGGCGCATTCATCATGGCCCTGCTCATTGCCTACCTGCCGCCCATGAAGAACGCGGGGAAAACCTTACTCTGGTGCGTAACGGGGTTCGGCCTCGCGACGATTGTTTTTGGCTTCTCCCGTTCGCTGCCGCTTTCGCTCGTCATGCTATTTCTCACGGGCGTGTTCGACAGTGTCAGCGTGGTCATCCGCCATACTTTGCTCCAGCTCGTCACGCCCGACTCAATGCGGGGCCGAATCTCGGCGGTGAACAATATTTTCATCGGAACATCGAACGAGCTGGGCGCGCTCGAGTCCGGCCTCACCGCGGCATTGTTCGGTCCTGTGATTTCTGTTGTAGCGGGCGGCATAGGGACCATAGCGGTGGTGCTCGGCGTCTCCTGGGTCTGGCCGCAAATGCGAAAGATCGGCGCGCTCGACAAGAATTTGCAGTAGCCTCGGGTTGTGAGAATCGCGTCGGCCCAAATTGCGTCCGTGGCGGGCGATATCGAAGCGAACGTTCGCAAGATGGGTGACTTTGCGGTTCGCGCGAAAGAGGCGGGCGCCGACTACGTAATCTTTCCCGAGGCCGCTGACACCGGTTACTCGATGCGGGCCATCCGGCAATACGCGACCACGTTCGAGGAAGGGGCTGTCCCGCAATTGCGTGAGGTCGCGCGAACGCATGCCATCGGAATTATCAGCGGTGTCGCGGAGCGGGAGGAGGCCGCGATCTACAATTCGCAGGTCGCAATCGATCGCGGCGGCCAGATCATCGCGACGTATCGTAAGAGCCATCTTTTCAGCCCGGCACCGATCGAGGAACACAAATGCTTCACGCCCGGCGACAGGCTGATGAGCATCGAGCTTGATGGTTTTCAGGTCGGCCTGACGATCTGTTACGATCTGCGATTTCCCGAGGTCTATCGAACCCTGGCCTGCGAGTCAGGCGCGAACGTTTTCCTGGTCTCGTCGGCGTGGCCGTTCCCTCGCGTCGAGCATCTGCGCGTGCTGGCGCTTGCGCGGGCCATCGAGAATCAGAGTTACGTGGTGCTCGCGAACGCAGTCGGAATCCACGATCGAATAACTTCGTGCGGCAGCTCCGCGATCATCGACGCCTATGGCGTAACCGTGGCCAGCGCCTCCGCCGACCGCGAGGAGCTGATCGTCGCGGATATCTCCGAGGAAGTTGTCAGGTCAGTCCGGGAACGAATGGGCGTATTCGCGCATCGCCGAACCGAGTTGTACGGAAAGCGGTGTTCGTAGCCGGGCGGAATGTAGAGGCGCTTGCGCCAAGCGCCTTCCTATGGGTGAACCGCCTGTCTTAAAGTTCAGGCGCTTGTCACAAGCGCCTCTACATTGCTAAAACGCCGCCGAAAATCCGATCCGGGCGTATGGGGCGCCACCCTCCTGGTGGTACCGGACCTGGGTTCGATGAAAATCAAAACTCCGGAACGGGATATAGCCGCCTTCGACCGAAAGCTTCACCCCGGTCGAGACCTTCCACTCCAGGCCGGCGCCCGTCCGCAATTCCTGGTAGCTGATCGATGCGTGATTGAGCGCCGTGTCGCCGCGCAAGGTGCCGAAGTTTTTTTCGACCCGGTAGCTCGAGAGCCGGATGTCGGCGCCGGCGAACAACAAGAGGCTGCTGTTCGGCTGGTATTCAAGGCGAGGCTTGGGCACGACGGCGTTGAGCGTCCATTCCGGCGCAAACTTCCAGCGCACACCGCCGCCTGGAAGGAGCGGGGTTTGGCGCAACGCATCGAAGCCGATCCCGAAGACAAACTGGAGACTCGAGCTGTAGATGTAAGTCCCGCCGATAAGAAAAGGCACGTTAAAGGTGTCCCGGCCGAAGTCGTCGAAGTCCGTGCCGTAGTAACCCGGTTGCGCCTCGACCCGGATTAGAACGGAATCGGACAATTGCGTGTCCAGCCCGATGATAAACGCGGTGGAATGCAGGTCGTCAGGAATGGGAGCCAGGTTTCCGAAGCTGAATGAATAGCGCTCCGTCTGGAGCCCCAGCCGCAGGATTCCGATCTTCGTCATCGGCGTGTAGATGAAGCGAATCAGTCCCTGAGTTTCGTGGAAGTCGCGAATGACCATGTCGCCGCGCTCGCCCCGCTCCACGTCGCCATCGCCGACATACGTTCCTTCGACTTCAAATTCGAAGGGGAACGCTGACTGCGTATCGACCAGAGCCAGGTCCTTGTTTTCCTTCGTCGTGAAGGTTTCGACCTTGACGGCCGAGGCCCGCTGCGCGGCGAACGCGAGGCAGAGTATGACAATGCTGGAGACAATTCTCATGGGCGGCAGAAAGGCAGTTGGGCGGCTAGAGTGCTAGCGAGCCGGCCCTGTGTCACGCCGAAAGAGCGAAACCGCCTTGGAAATATCGCGCATCATCGCGGATTCCGAGGCCACCCGCTCGATTCCGCGGAGCCCTGCGACCTCGGCGGACGAGATGAAGTCGCCGCGCCAAACGAGGGTGGCAGGCTTGCCGCCGACGTCAACCGGCCAGAGTTGGTAGAGAGTCAGCCCGGCATAAAATCCACCGCTTGCGTAGTAGAGAACGTCGGCCGCCTGGTAGGTCCCATTATTTCCCGACCGGCGAAATGATGCGCCCAGGGTCAGGACCCCTTTCTCGTCCGCGGTGAGCAATTCCCAGAACGGGTCGCCCCCGCCGCTCAGGACTCCAGAGAACTGCCGCGCAATTTTGTCGTTGGCGCGAAGCAAACCGTTGAGCTCGTCCGAGGGCCGCACGTTCTGCCCGGTATGATCGTAGGGCGGCTGACCTGATCGTCCGGCGCGGGCCCGGGCGCTCAACACCTCCGCCCAGGCGGCTGCGATGGGTCCCGCCATTCGATCGCCGGTCAGGCCTGCGAAGCGCTTTTCTTCTGCTTTGCTAATCTGGAGATCGGGCGAGAGCTTTTGAGTGGCGCTGACAAGCGATCGGACAGCTCCATTATCGGGAGCGCTCGCGAGCCGGGAAAAACTCGCGGCCGTCGGCGAACCGGGCAGGTCCGAATGAATCATGACCTTGAGCTCGGAATGCCGCGCCGGGTTCCATTGCCGCAAGGCGTCGCTTACCCGGGCAGGGGCGCCGGCGACGACGAAGCAGCTTTGCGCAGAAATGAGACTACCAGACAGGGCGGGGCCGTGCGCAACCTTGGCCTCGCCTTTCGCTAGCTCGGCGACGTTGACGTTTGGAAAGACGGAAAAGCTCGCCATCTCAGCGGCCGGGTCGGCGGCGGCGGTCGAAACGAGGAATGACCCCAGAAGAGAGAGAGAAAATAAGCGCATCAAATTTTGGACGCGAACGGAGCGCTTTGCTTCAGGAATTCTGTTTTCCATTTGGAAGAACCCACATCTATCCCATAGTGCTTCGGTTGCAAGGTGTAGAGGCGCCTGAGCGAGGCGCGCCTTTTCATCGCTTAGGTGCCTGGCACAAGCACCTCTACAGTTACGTCCATGAGCGAACCGGCCATCGTCCTAGACCGCCTGAGTAAATCGTTTGGCGACGTCCACGCCGTCCAGGCTCTGTCCCTGACGATCGCCCCCGGAACGATCTTCGGTTTTCTGGGCGCCAATGGTGCTGGCAAAACAACTACGATCCGCATGCTTTGCGGGCTGCTCCACCCTTCAGGCGGCAGCGCGAAAATCGCGGGCCTTGACGTTTGGCGGGATCGCCAGGAAGTCCGGTCGCAATTCGGTTACGTCGCCCAACGGTTCAGCCTTTACCGCGATCTCACCGTCGAAGAGAACATCCGGTTTTTCGCCGGGGCCAGCCGCGTGCCGCGCCAAGGCATTTCGGCGCGGTTGGAGCGTCTGCTCAAACTGACGGACCTGGAGAGAAAACGTCACGCCATGGCGGGCGAACTTTCCGGCGGCATGCGCCAGATGCTGGCGATGTCCTGCGCGCTCGTTCACGATCCGCCGCTGCTTTTCCTGGACGAACCGACATCGGGTCTGGACCCAGTCCATCGCCAGCAGATCTGGGATTTGCTCTACGATTTGAGCAACCGCGGCATCACGATTTTCGTTACCACCCATTACATGGATGAAGCGGAACGCTGCACCGAAGTGGGCTTCATCGAGGAAGGCCGGCTCCTGGCAAAGGCCTCGCCGCGCCAGCTGAAGGAAAGTTTCCGGTCCAGCCTTCTCGAGATCGATGTCGAGCCAGTCATGCCCGCGCTAATCCGGCTTCGCGAGTTGCCCGAAATCCTCGGGGTCTCCCTCCGCAGCGGAAGCCTGCGTCTTTACACCGCTGATCCGGATCAGCTTGTCCAAAGTTGGGAATCTTCGTGGCCGTTCGAAGATCTCCACTGGCGCGGTCATCGCCGGGTCGAGCCCGACATGGAAGATGTTTTCACGGCCTACTCCCAGGGTTACAACGCGCTCCTTAAACCCGCGCAATCATGAAACCGATTTCAATCGTCAATATGATCCTCGCGTCGTCCGAGACATGAAACGCCGTTCCCTGAGCGCCATCGCCAGCGTCGCTTACAAGGAGTTCCTCCATATTTATCGTGACCGGCGTGTCCTGCTCCTGCTTCTGATTCTGCCGCCGATTTTCACGCTTGTCTTTGGGCACGCTTTCGAAGCAGGCGAACCGGAAAATGTTCCCGCAATTCTGATCAATCGCGACGGGACAGAGCGCGCGGACCGTTTCATCGAATTGATCCTGGCCAATAAAACGTTTGCCTGGAAGACGCAGGCGCCCTCCGTCGTTAGGGAAGACGATTTGCTCGGCCATCGCGTCCAAGCGGCCTTGATCGTGCCGAATGGCTGGAGCGACAGCATCGTGACCGGCGCCCCAGCGCCACTACAGCTTTATCTAGACGGCAGCGATACGAACACGGCCGAGATGCTTGAAGGCAGCGTCCAGAAAACGCTCGGCGAGTTTCAGCTGAACGAACGCCAGGTCATGATCGATGCCTTGCCTGAAGACGTTTTCGAACTCGCCAAGAAGTTGCCGGTCGAGGTGCGGAAACAATTTACCTCGATGATGGAGCCGTGGACGACCGAGCATAAGATTCTCTACAACCCGAGGACGCGCTTTATCGATTACGTCGTTCCCGGGGTGATCGGCCTGATTTTGCAGCTGATCACCGTTACGTTGATGGCCTGTACCCTGGCGCGGGAACGGGAAGCGGGAACGCTCTTCCAGCTCATGGTCACATCGCTCCGGCGGCGGGAGATCGTGCTCGGAAAAGTCATACCGTATCTGGCCATCTCGATTGTCCTGATCATTTTCATCATCGTGCTGACCGCCTGGCATTTTCAGGTGCAATTCCATGATCCGGCCGCGCTCGCGCTGATCTGCTTTCTCTTTCTTCTTTGTTCGCTCGGGATGGGGTTGCTGATTTCAGCGATCTCCAAGACCCAGACCCAGGCGATCCAGTTTTCGGTTTTCTTTCTTCTGCCGGTGTTCGTCCTCTCCGGTGCATTTGCTCCGCTCGAACAATTGCCGCGCGCGATTCGTTACCTGTCCGAATTATTTCCGCTGACGCATTTCTGCCGCGCCTTTCGGCTGGTGAATCTCTACCGGGCCGACCTGCAATTTTATGCGGCGGATTTGATTACGCTGTTCGTCGGTGTGGTCATCACCTTCGTTGCTGCGGGGTATTTGCTGCGGCGAGTGGAACAATAAACCGTCCTGCTCCTGATCAGGATCAGGGGCAGGAGTAAAACGGCTCAGAAACTCGCCTTTACCGCGAAGCGCAGATAGGGCGCGCCGTCGGTCTTGTAAACAATATCGGCGCGATGAAAATCAAAACGCCGCTGGATCGCATAACCGCCGCCGAGATCGATCGACACATTATCGCACGGCGTATAGACAAAACCGCCGCCCACCCGGTATTCCGAATAATCGACCTGGGCGCCGTTGAGCCGGGTCGGGACAATCGCGGCGTTCCGGTCGGTCCGAAACGACCCGCCAACTAGCTCGCCCCCGGCCCAGAATTGGACCCGCTCTGAAGGCGAGTAGATGACGCGCGGCTCGGGAAGCATCGCCATTACCTTCCAGGTTTCATTCGGCATCCAAATCAACCCGGCCAGCGGAATCACCGGCCAGCGCCCCCGGAGAAAGGCGGCGTTCAGGCCGGTGAAGAAGTAAAGCCGGTCGGGCTGCAAAACGAAAATGCGTCCCAGCGTGATCGGCGCGTCGAAAGCCGCATAGTCGAAATCGTTCACCGTGTAGAACCCCGGCTTTATCTGGATGAATGCGCCGATGTCATTGTTGTGCATGTAATCGACGCCGATCACCGCGGCCACGCTCTGGAGTTGGTCCGGGACGGGCGCCGCGCTCGTTCCGAAATCGAACCGGTCATAGGCGACGCCGAGCCGCAGATAAAGGTGCCCGCTGAGGAAAAAGCGGTGGGCGTAGGAGAAAGCGTTTTGGATGGCGTATTGCTCGCCAAAACTCCCGGCGCGATGAAGGTCGCTCTCGAAAACGTAACTGCTTTTCAGTTCGAACAAGTCCAGCGAGACGGTCTCGCTCTTCTCTTGGGCCACCGGATTCTTGACGGCGTCCTGCGCCTGGCTCCAACCGGCCAGGAGCAAAAGAAGCATCGCTGCCAGGATCGGAAGACGTCTCGAATATTTCATCGGCTGGAATCGTAGCTGAATCGCGCCTCGGAGGAAAACGGATTTGTCTCGACCGGCGAATTGTTGTTCAACCTGTGGGATGAAGAAGGCAATCAGGCATCTCGCCGCGTCTGATCCACGCTTCGCCGCCCTGATCGCCCGTTGCCGCAAGTTCGACGTGGCGGCGAACGAGCTCGTTAGGCCGTTCGACGCCCTGGCCGAGTCGATTGCCTACCAACAATTGAGCGGCAAGGCGGCCGCTACCATCTGGGGCCGTGTCCGAGCTCTCTATGGAAAACGCAAATGGCTCGACCCCGCCGCCATCCTCGCGACCTCCGACGAAAAGCTGCGCGCCTGCGGCCTCTCCGGCAGCAAGACCGCTGCGCTCAAGGATCTCGCCGCCAAAACCCTCGATGGCACCGTGCCGACCGCGCGGCAGCTGGTGAAAATGAGCGACGAAGAAATCATCGAGCGTTTGACGAAGGTGCGGGGGATTGGCCGCTGGACCGTCGAGATGCTGTTGCTCTTCGACCTCGGCCGGCTCGATGTCTGGCCGGTGGCCGATTACGGCGTCCAAAAGGGATTCGCAAAAACGTTTGGCCGTCGAAAACTGCCGACGCCAAAACAGTTTTTGAAGATTGGAGAGAAGTGGCGGCCGTACCGGTCGGTCGCCGCGTGGTATTTCTGGCGGGCTCTGGACGCGCCGCAGAAGCCGGCCAATCCCGGCCGATTCGGGTAACTGTAGCCGCGTCGCTGCGCGACGCGATGGTTCGACAATGATCGAAGCGTCGATCTCGCGCTTCGCACAGCGAAGCGGCTACACGAGGTTGACTTCACCACGGCTCCTTTTTACAACCAGCTATGCCGACGATCCACGTGGCGCGTGACGGTGCGAAGCTGGGAGAGTTTACCCTCGACCAAATAACGGCTGGGCTGCAGACCGGGCAATTCCGGGTGACCGATCTTGGCTGGCAATCCGGCATGAGCGATTGGCGACCGCTCGGCGAGTTCGTGCCCACGACTGCCCCCGGCACCGCTCTCACACCAGCAATAGCCACCGCGTCGGCCGCTGGCGCCGGTTTGCCCTGGGAGCGCCGGAGCGAGCTGGGCTTCATGAAAGCCTGGTTTGAAACGGTCAGCCTTCTGATCGCGAAGCCGAGCGAAGCCTTCACCATGATGCGTCCGGAAGGAGGTTTCACGGATCCCTTTTTCTTCGGGATGATCGGAGGCTGCCTCGGCTCGCTGGTCTCCCTCGTTTTTCAGGGAGTGCTCCAATCCATTCCTGGATTCAACAGCCGCAATCCACTTCTCGATTATTTGGGCGTCGGCTCCTGGACCATGATCCTGATTAACGCGGTCATGATGCCGATCTTCATTGTTCTCGGTCTCTTTATCGGGAGCGGGGTCCTCCACCTTTGTCTTATGCTGGTCGGCGGCGCGAATCGCTCGTTCGAAACCACGTTTCGGGTGGTATGTTACACGGCCGGTTCGGCCAATCTCTTTTCGATGATCCCCGGATGCGGCGGCATCATCGCCGCGGTTTATAACATTGTCCTGGAATGCATCGGCCTCACCCGCGCGCATCCAACCACTACTGGGAAAGCGCTGATGGCGATCTTTCTGCCGTTGCTTCTTTGTTGCGTCGTTTGCCTCGTTCTCGGGATCGCGGTCGGCGGATTTGGCGCTTTCAGCGAATTGTTGCAGCGCCCACGGTAGTCAAGGCGCCCCGGTTGATGCGCGTAGTCCGGCGTCCGCTTTTCCCAGGGGAATTCGATCACGAGCTGGTGTGGCTCGCCGTATCCGTGACCGTTTTCGGCGGCGGCGCGCTCTGGTTGGCGCTCGGCCTGCCGTGGCCGCGATGCCCATTTCTCGAGATGTCCGGTTACCCATGCCTCACTTGTGGCGCGACCCGTTGCACGATCGCCTTCGCGCACGGGAATTTTCTGCACGCGCTCGGCTGGAACCCGCTAGCTACAGTCGGGCTCTGCGCCCTCCTCGTGTTCGATTTGTATGCAGCGAGTGTTTTGATCGCGCGAATGCCACGGTTCCGGACAAGCGGTTGGCGGCCGGGAGAAACGAAGGCAGTGCGGATCGCGGTTGTTGTGCTGATTGCCGCAAATTGGGTGTATTTGCTGGCTAACCGCGGCCGCTTCTAGCGTTTTGAAGGATGCCTGTCAAAGCAACGCAGCGAAGCTTCGATGCAGGGCGCGGTGAATCGCCTCGGCGCGGCTGCCCTTGATTTCATACGGCAGCGACATCAGACGCAAGGCAAAGGCAACTAGCGCGCTCTTGTCATTAGGAAGTTGGATGGCGCCGATATTGCCGCCGCCGATCTTTCGAAACGGCCAGGACTCGAAGAGCAGCTCCGCCCCTTCGGCCGCTCCCCAACGCAGTGTTTCGTCTCGGCTGTTCGCCTCGCGCGCTTTGGTCCCAAGCTGAATGTCGTGCAGAACCACCCAGCCGCCGGGCCTTATGTAGGGCGCGACCCGCAGCAAATCCAGTAACGGAAGTGGATGCTGATGGTCGGCATCGATAAACACAATTTCGAGCTCGTCCGGAGTGGCTAACTTGCTGACGAGAGTCGAGTCCTGGGGCGTATGGATGCGAATGACCGGCGCGAGCTCGGGAAATGATTCAGCGATCTCAAAGCCAGTCGGTCGCGTCTGGTCGATGAAGCAATCGGCCGCGAGGTCGATGGTATCGACCCATTTCACAGCATCATCAGTACACTGGCGACGGAGCGCGGCCGCGATGATTGCCGCTGAGAATCCCGTGAGAGTGCCGACCTCCACGACACGTTCCGGAGCCAAAATGCTAACGAGAGCAGTCAGAAAGAAATAATCGTCTGAAGCAATGGTGCCGGGATGCTGCGTTGAAGACCGATCCACGATCGTGCGAAGGAATTCGATCTCGCCTGGCGGCGGGATTTTGCCGGCGCGTCCGAGCATAGTCGCAAGGCGGGCATAACCTGAGGCGAAATCGGCCAGCGATTCGATATGACAAGTTTCGGCAGTCGCAGAGCTATCCGCCGCTCTCAGATAGGGAAGCAACCGGCGAAAGAGCTTTACGCGGCTGCCGGGTGAAGCGCGGTAGATCGCATCGAGCAACACTGCCAGAGGCAGCTTGAGGCTGGCTTCGTGCCTGTCCAGCTCGGGAAAAAGGCGCCGCCGGCCTGCTCGCCGCATCTTCCGGCTCCAATCGCGCGGCAGGTGCAATAACTCTTTCATTACGCCAATGGGCATCAGTGGGTGGGCCGGCCGACATCGTCCTCCGGAGCGCCTCGATGCGCGGCGATGAAGGCCGACGGGTCGATCCACCCGCGCGTGTCTTCGCGATAGCCCGGCCCGATAAACGGCGTGGTAAATTCGCGCATCTCGAAGTGGAGATGAGCCCAGTATTTCCCTCCAGCTGTCCCGATGGTGCCGATCTGATCTCCACGCGTCAGTTTTTGCTCGGGAGTTACCATGATCTTCTCCAGATGGCCGTAAAACGACTGCACAAATTTCCGGGCGCCGTTTTCTTCATACGCGTGAAGCAGAATGATCACGTTACCCCAACCGGGACCGCCTTCGCCGGTGAAGAGGACCTGGCCGTCAGCGACCGCGAAAACAGGATCGCCACGGTCGCTGTTCTCGCCGCCTATCCCGTTGAGATCGTCGCCAAGGTGGCGGTTCTCAGTGAAAGGCTGGGCGTTATAAGCGAAAGCGCCGTGCTCATTGCCGATCGGGAAATCAAAACGGGCCGCAGTCGGCAGGCCCGCCAGGAGGATAGGGGGAGCCAGCTGGAACGGGGCGGAAACCCTCGGCCGTGGTCGCAACTCGGGCAGTAGTCGAACCACCAGCACAGCGGCAGCCGCGGCCAAGAAGACCAGCGCGGCCCCGAGCCAGCGCCATGCTCTTCTTCCCTTGCTCGTGCTGGGCTTCATCTTTACGCTCGCGCGATGCGAATCCTGGTTACGGGCGGCGCCGGTTTTATCGGCTCGCACCTCGTGGAGAAACTACTCGCGACCGGGCATGAAGTCTCGATTCTCGACGATTTCAATGACTTTTATGACCCGCTGATCAAGCGGGCGAATGTAGCCGGTTTCGCCAGGGAAGTTGCCGTCCATCAGATCGACTTGCGAGACAGCGGCGCGGTGAGCCTGCTTTTTCATCGCGCTAAATTTGACGCTGTAGTCCATCTCGCGGCGCGCGCCGGAGTCCGGCCGTCGATCCGGCTGCCGAAACTCTATTACGATACCAATGTCAGCGGGACGCTCCATTTGCTGGAAGCAGCCCGCCAAACCGGTTTGGAACGTTTCATCTTCGCGTCCAGCTCATCTGTTTACGGGATCTGCAAGACGGTCCCCTTTTCCGAGGAGTTTCATCTGACCCAGACGATCAGCCCATATGCGGCCACCAAAGTGGCGGGTGAATTTCTCTGTTCGACCTATTCACATCTTTACGGGATGCGGATCGTCGCATTGCGTTTCTTCACGGTTTACGGCGCCCGGCAACGACCGGATCTGGCGATTCATCAGTTCACGCGCAAGATCGACGCTGGGGAACCCATCGACCAGTTCGGTGACGGGACTACGCGCCGCGACTACACCTACATCGATGATATCATCCAGGGTGTGATGGCGTCGTTCAGCTATGC
>DATLNB010000023.1:0-167003 GCA_035536995.1 Chthoniobacterales bacterium
CGCGCCTTTGGCGCTCACGCAGCTTCAGCCAGCGAGTTCTGAATCCGCCTCGAGAAATTCGCGTTTATTCGCGTGATTCGCGGGCAACTCCTGAATCGCGCCTTCAGCGCTGGTTCTATCGCGCGTTTGGTTCCTGGGGCGTTGCCCCAGGCTAAGTTGATATCGCGCCTTTGGCGCTCACGCAGCTTCAGCCAGCGAGTTCTGAATCCGCCTCGAGAAAAATTCGCGTTTATTCGCGTGATTCGCGGGCAACTCCCGAATTGCGGCGCTGCGACCGGGAGCAAGAGCAAGAGCAAGAGTAAGAGCAAGAGCAGGCGCTTGGCACAAGCGCCTCTACATCAGCGCGTCGCTGCGCTCTGCAGCGTTTCCTACTTCCTAAATCCTACTTCCTACTTTCCCCCGCTACTTCCTACTTTTCCGCGTGCGGCGCGCAAACGCGATCGCACCAGCGGCCAGCCCGGCGCCGATCCACGTTGCAGGCTCGGGGATTGGGACGAGCTGCAGATCGGTGTCGTGATAGACAAGGTCGTAGCCAGTGGGGATGCCGGTTACCATGGCTGGGTTGAAGATTCCATCATGCGAAGCGAACGTTGCCAGGGTGTAGGTCGTGACGCCGTCAGCGGCGCCGACGATCTGGAGGGCGCTCTCTCCGCCCAGTCTGAACTCGCCGGTGATCGCGAGCAGGTCGCTGAAGCTGCCGCTTAAATTCGCCAGGTACGCCCCGCTGCCTTCGCCGGTATTGATATTTACGTCGCCGGTCAAAGTCAGGCTGCCCACGGTGGTCGATGTGCCGCCTGTGATCGTTCCGCCAAACGTATAAACATCGCCACCGATCGTTCCGGTGCCGCCGAGGGTGCCGCCGTTGTAAACATAAACGATCCCCTTCGCCGCGGAATTGTCGCCATTCACCAGGAGCGCCCCGCCATCGATTTCGGTGATGCCGCTGTAGCTGTTCGTGCCGGTGAAGGTCACCGTGCCGGAGGTGACCTGGGTCGAGATGGTGGCGCCGGTCGCGCCGTTGCTAATGTCCCCGCTGGCGTTGATCTTCCCGGCGAAATAGACCGTTAGAAAGTTTGCGCCGCCGGTTCCCTGGATCGATCCGCTGATGGCCAACGGGTTCGTGGCTGAGTCGTTGGTAATCTCGAGGCTGCTCTTTGTCAGGATCGGGACAGAGATGATGTCGCCGGCGCTTGTGGCGGTCTGGACGATGGCGGCATTGTTGGAAACGCCATCGAAGGTGAGGGTGCTGCCCCCGCTCGGCGCGATGGTGTAATGGTGGGTGCCATCCGTATCGCCGATCGAGACCCTGCCGATCGAGCGTGAACTGTCGAGCGTCACGGTCACGTCGGTGGTGATATTGGTCATGTCGAACCGTGCACTGGAGCCAACGCCGTCTGCGATCACGCCGCCGGACCAGTTCGCGGAGTTGCTCCAGTTCCCGGAGGCGTTCGCGCTCCAAGTGCCCGAGGCCGTTGGGGCCAGCGGGACCAGGCCGGGTGCGGGATCGGAGCGGGAAGGTGTGGTGGCAACGAAACCGGAGGAGAAGGTGGCGGTGGCGCGGTTGGAAGTGGCGCCAGCCACGGTGACGGAGCCGCCGGTGGTTTGCATGGCACTGCTCGTCAGGCTGGTCGTGGTGGCCTTAACGGTGTCGAGGGTCCAGCCCGAAGAAGGGGGCGAGAAGAGGAGGGTGTTCCAGAACTGCGCGATGCCCGGCTGAGCCTGAGCGGTGACCGGTTCGGGCGCGGCCACGGTGGCGAGTTCCGGTCTGGTAGCCGGATAAAAATTATCGAGCCAGGCGGTGGGATTTGTGAAGTCGAAGCGCAGCTTGGCGATCCAGGTGTTATCAGCAGCCAGGACCGCACCGGTGGTGACAAGGAGAAGGAGCCAGCGCACCGGCCGCCAGATACCACGCTTCAGCTTCACGGGAGCGATTGGAAACGGAGGGCGTGGATGAAGTCAATGCAAAAATTATGGGGAATGGAGTGGGGTGGGGTAATTACGTTGAACCGTGAAATATTTTTCGGGCGGTGGAGATCGAAAGTAGGAAGTAGGAAGTAGGAAGTAGGAAGTAGGAAGTAGGAAGTAGGAAGTAGGGAAACCGGCAGGGCAGCTTGCCAGCCGTAGCCCCGGGACGCGGTTCCGATGAATCTGGAAGCCAGGAAGCCATGAAAGAGGCAAGGCGGGGAAGAATTAGGAAAGCAGGAACTCAGGAAAAGATGATGCAGACGAAGGTGCCGCGACGCGCTTCCGATGAATCTGGAAGTCAGGAAGTGATGAAAGGGGGCGGGGACGAATCAGGAAAGCAGGAACTCAGGAAAAGATGATGCAAACAAAAGCGTCCGCGACTGTTCCAATGAATTGGGAAATCAGGAAGCCATCAATTCCTAAAAATCCTTTACTGCTTTCCTGATTCTCCGCTGCATTCCTGGCTTCCTGGCTTCGAGATTCCTTCCTGCTTTGCTGCTTTCCTGCCTCTCTGCTGCCTTCCTGGGCTTCCTGGCTCCCAGATTCGTTCCTGCTTTCCTGCGTTCCTGATTCCCCGCTGCCTTCCTGGGCTTGCTGGCTTCCAGATTCGTTCCTGCTTTCCTGATTCTCTGTTTGGGGACGCAATTGTCTTCGAAACTCTGTTTCGCCGCCCGGCTCTGCTCGAACTCGCCGCGCCAAGTGGGTTGGAATCTGATTTCCCGCACACAGTAATTTCAGCGTTACGGTTTTCTTCCCGTATGCCATTCTTTACCCATGACTCGTGATGCCCTCCAGACAGCTGTTCGCGAAGGAATCCCGTTTGCCATCAACATGGCTGACGGGAAGAGCTATGAAGTACGAGAGCCGTGGAAGATCGCGATCGGTCAGAGCCGGATCGTTGTCCTCGACGACCGGGACCTTCCTCACATGCTGCCGATGCTGACAATGACCGGGATCAGTTACCTGGGAACCGGCCACGGCGCGTAGACGGCCCCGTCAATTTAGCCCCCTCGTTCCCAAGCTCCGGCTTGGGAATGACAGTGTCTTCGAAGCTTTGCTTCGGACGCGTTGTTGCCCATCGAGCGCCAACGAAGCTGGAGCTTGGGAACGAGGAGCAGGAGCAAGCCGACCGAGAAGGGCACGAACGATCGTTCGGAGCTTCTTGTGCGTGGCCCGAGGTGCCCGCGAATCACGCGAATGAGCGCGAATTTCTGAGGCGCGGTAGCGACGGCGCTCAGTCGGCCGTTTGTCATCCTGAGCGAAGCGCAGCGAAGTCGAAGGATCTCTGATTATCTCTCGGCGCTCGGGCGTGGCAACCAGAGGGCCGCCATTTGAATCGCGCTTTCAGCGCTCTTGCGTAGGGAGGCGTTTCGTTCCTGGGGCGTTGCCCCAGGCTGAATTGATATCGCGCCTTTGGCGCTCGATTGGACAGCGATCCCGCGGCGGGGGGACTATCGCTTACACAGAGCCTCAAAAAAAATTCGCGTCCATTCGCGTGATTCGCGGGCAACTCCGAATCGCGGTGCTGCCGATGGGGAGCAAGAGCAAGAGCAAGAGCAAGAGCAAGAGCAAGAGCAAGAGCAAGAGCAAGCCGGCCCGCCTTCCGTCCCGTTCCGCGTTTCCTACTTCCTACTTCCTACTTCCTACTTCGGAATTCCCGCGATCAGCGCGGCTTCTTCTGGCAGCAGCCGGGTCACATCGACCTCGCGCAGCTCGGTCGCGGCGTCTTCGGATTTGCCGTTGGCGGCGAGGACGGCGGCGTGAATGGCCAGGACGGAATGAGTCAACGCGTTCCGCGCGACCTGGATATTGGAGTAGGTGTCCATCGCGTCGCTGTATTTGCCCAGTTTCAAGCGGGCCAACGCCAGCAGGGTCCGATGCGGCAGGCTGGCGGGCTCCTTCTCAACAAGCGTGCGGGCGAGCTGTTCGATTTTTTCGATTTCTTCGTTGCCGGCGGGTGACGCGTCCGGGGCGGGAGAGGAGGACGACGCATCAGACGAGGACGGCACGGCATCAGACGAGGACGGCACGGCGGCCGTCCCTCCAAGAAGAAGAAGGCGCATGTACGCTTCGTCGTTCTGGACCGCGGGGTCGTTAGGCCAATTCACCAGCATCTCAGCCAGGACCCCGTGGATCTTCTTTGTGTCGCGGGTGGTTTCGGCGAGGCGCAACCGGCCCTGGTGCGCCGCCCGGAGGCGCGGCGCTTCCGCGGCTGCTTCATCGTAGGCCGCGCGCGCGATCTCGCTCGCCCCGTTCTTCTCGGCGTAACCGGCCAGCATCAAAAGCTTTTGCGGATCGCCGTGGGCCGACTCCAGCGCGCGCTGCCAGTTGTTCTCGGACGCCGCTTTCTCGTTCAGCTGCGCGTTGCAGCGCGCGAGATACATTTTCTGCACAACGGGATCGAGCGGGAAGGTATCGCGATCGAGCAGGTTCTTGATCTCGCGCCAATCACCGAGGCCGCCGAGCGCGTCGAGCCGTTGCAAAAAGAGATCGCGCGAAAGCATCGATTTATCGAGCGGGATCGCGTCGAGCACGCGCTGGAATTCGGTCTTGCCGTTGAGCCAGGTAGCGAGCGCGGCCATCTCTTCCGGCGCGCCGTTTTTCCAGCGCTCCACGGCCTGGGCAATCAAATCTGCCTTCGCCTCCTTTTGCTCGCGGATTTTCAGATCGATCGCGAGCAGCTTCTGCGGGGCGCGGGCCAGGGGATGGCGCTCGAGCTTGTCGGATAACTCCGGGCCGGTCAGCGGAAATTTGTCCGGCGCTTTCTCCTGGTTGACGAGGGTCTGGGCAAGGACGGTGAGCGCGTCGAGGCTGGCGGCGTCGGTCTGCTCGCCGACCCGTTTCATCCAGCTCCAGCCTTCTTCGCGCCAGGCTTCGCTCCCCCCGGAAATCGCGATCTCGATCAGGGCGGCCTGAAGTTTCTCCCGGTTCGTGGCGGCGGGATCGTTGAAAACTTTCTGGAGCGACTCATGGGCTTCGATCGGCGCGCCGTGGCGGAGGGCGAGCTGGGCGGCAAGCAGACGGTCGATCGGTTTGGTGCCTTCGAACTTCCCGGTGAGCAAGGCGTCGATGGCGCGTTTGGCCCGGGTATCGTCGCCGGCCAGGAGCGCGACCGACGCTTCATCAACGAGATCGGCCCGGGTCAGGTTATCGCCGAGGCGGTCCCAGAACTCGAGCGCCTGGGCCTGCCGGGTGCGGGAAAGGAAACGCGCCACCGCGCGGATCGCTTCCGGCTCGTTAGGCCAAAGCTGGTAGGCCGCCGTGGCCTTTTTCCGGGCGTCGTTCCACTGTTCCTTCTCGATCAGCTCCATTGCTTCCCGCGCCTGCCGCCTGGCCTGCCATGCTTTGATGAAATGAAGCGTAGGCCGACCGAGGAAGACGACAGCGAGGATCAGGACGGCGGCGCTGGCCGCGAGGATGAGGAGGCGCTTGCGGCGTCTGCGGCGCAGCCGCAGCTCCTCGTCTGTTAACATGATGTCGTCCATGAAGCGAAGTAGAAGGGCTAAAGGCTAAAGAGAAAGTCGGAGAACGAATCGAAGAAGTAGAAAGGCTAAAGGCTAAAGTAGAAAGTCGGAGAACGAACTAGGGGCGGGGCTTGCGTTGGCGATTCAGGGTTCTTCCGGTGGCGGTGAAAATCGCTAACAATTCGGTGGATTCTTTGTGCAATGTCCGCGCAGTCTCATTCGATGCGATCCCGGACTCCATCAAAAGCTCAAGCCAATATTGGGTCTCGGACGCTTCCTTCTGAACCGTGCCGATTTTGTTGAAGAAGTCTGCGCGGGAAACACTGCGGTTCGCCTCGCGATAATTTGCGCCGATGGAGGTGGCCGACCGCAATAGTTGCCGGCTCAAAATATCGGCATCTCTGGTGCGTGGCATGGCAGACGCAAATTTGATAACGGCGAGCGAGAACACCTTCGTCCGCCGTTCCAGGTCTTTCTCCATTTTCTACTTTAGCCTTTAGCCTTTCTACTTTTCCACCACTACGTCGCGAACGAGCTGGCCAAACCTCCCCTCCGCTTCCTCATCTCCCATCACCCCGGCGCCCATCACCACTACCTCCAGCACCTGTTGGCCGAGGTTGCGAATGCCGTTTCGGACGACGCGGACGCGCGCGGCCATCGACCACTCAGGCTGGACGCCGGCGGCCAGCTCGGCGTCGGGCCGGGTTTCGCCGCGACGGATCTTGTCTTCCTGCAGACAAAAGAAAGTGTGCGCGACTGCGTTGCCGTGGGTCTGCTTGAAGATGACGTGCCGGGCCGCGATCTCGATGTCGCCCGGCCCGCGATAAACTTTCGCGCCGCGATCGGCGACCATTGTCCAGCCGGCGCTCGGCAAACAGATATCGGGCCGGTGGGCCCGCGCCCGAAGAACGCTCGCGCTCCCCGGGTTCCAGCGAAAGAAGAAGAGATAATTCGTCAGCGCCGAGCTCGGAGAGGGGGGCGCCCCGGCCGGGTTGAGCGACGATTTCCAAACCACCTCCCGGCCTTCATCGAACCGCAGGGTCTGCCGAACCTGGTCCTCAATCTTGAGCTCGCGGAACCCCGGCGCCTTCTCCGGCGGCCGCACCGTCCAGCCGCCGATAACCGTGAGATCTTTCTCGTGCGATCGGTACCACGATTCGACGCCGATTTCGACGGCGAGCACCCACAGCAAGCAAATTAGGAAGTAGGATTTAGGAAGTAGGAAACGCTGAGATGCTGCTTCAATGCCGATGGTTGCCTCTCCGTTTCCGTTTCCTACTTCAGAATTCCTACTTCCTACTTTGTCGCGGTCGAGGGCCTTGGTGAGCAATAGCGACCCAAGGAACACGACGGCGACGATGGTGTATCCCGCGATGTCGTGCCATCGCTCGACGGCGGCGACGCTGTCGGTCGCGGCGACCCAGACAAGGAAGAAGGCGCGCCCGAAATTCGCCAGGATGGCAATGACGACCGCGCCCAGCACGAGGAAGAAACGGCGGGGGACGGAGAGGCGTTTCAATTCGCCAAAAAGGAGACCGATCATGAGCGAGGTCTGGAGTGAGCGCACCCCGCTGCACGCTTCGCTGACGCCGACGAGCCCGGTGCTGACCCGGATCAGGTTGCCTTCGAGCTGCGCAGGAATGCCGCAGAGCGTGATCGCCTCGGTGGCCACGGCCGCAGCCACGCGCATGAGGCCCTGCACGATTGGTTGCTCGATCGGCGAGATCCACGGCACCGCGACGAAGAAGAACGCGACCGGAAATCCAAAGTGCCGGACCCAGGGCATGCCGCCGATCCACCAGATGACGATCAGCGTTATCGCCGCAACCGCCGCCGCGTGGACCCAGCCGAGCGGCCGCCAATCCGGGTTCGCCACCTCGAAAAGCCGGACCGGGGCGAGGACAAGGAGGGCCAGGATCGCCGCCGCGATCACGACTCCTATGCCCGTTCTGCTTTGGAGCTTGGAGCTTGGAGCTTGGACCCTTGCCGCGTGAGCGGCTGGCCGGTCTTCCCACCGCAGCCAGAAAAGGAGAAGCGCAAAAAAGGGAACGAACCACCCGTAACTATATTGTTCGTTAACCGACCACTCGTCGCTGAGGTGCCGGCAAAGGATGAACCAGAGGGCGAACATCGCCAGCCCCGCCACGATGATGGGCAGGCGACTCGGTTTGGTGGTTGGCTCGATCGCGGAATTCAAAGCGGGCAGTATAGCAGGGGCGTCTGGAAAAGCTGAAATGCTGAAAAGCTGAAATGCTGAAATGGAGGAGCCGGCGAACGCAGGGGCGTCCGGAAAAGCTGAAATGCTGAAAAGCTGAAAGGCTGAAAAGCTGAAATGCTGAAAAGCTGAAATGGAGGAGCCGGCGAAGAACCTGCGGCGCCGTGGCGGGGGCACACTCAGCGGAGCGAAGGATCTCTGATTATTTCGACGCGTCTGGTTCGCGGCAGCGGAAGAAGCGAGCAAGAGCAAGAGCAAGAGCAAGAGCAAGAGCAAGAAAAAGAGCGATGGTCACTGGGCCCCATCCTTCATCGGGGGCATCGCTTCGCCGTATTTCCGGATCATGCCGGGGAGGGCGAAGGCGCTCAGGGCACGGGGCAGGAATCGCCGCGGATTCGCGAGGAGACGGATGGACCACCCGAGATACAATCGGTCGGCCCAGTCCGGAATTGCGACCTGATAACCGGTCACGAAACCGAGGGCTGCGCCGATGCAATGAATCGCCATCGCCGGCTGCTGAGCGGCTGCGTCCCGAAGAAACGCCGCGAGCTTTTCCTGCACCCCACCGCTCAGCCCGATCACAACGTGATCCGGCCGCGCCTCTTCGATGAGCGCAAGGAGCGAACGATCTTCCACGGTCGACCCATACATCGGCGCGACGTAGGAGCCGGTGGCGCTGCTGGAAAAGCCGTGGTCGCGCAGCCAGAAGAGGGCGACGTCGCGAGCCGACTCGTCAGGGAGAACCCAGACGACCGAGGCCTGGCGGAACCGGGGCCGGTCCAGCAGCTCCTTCAGATACGCCAGGCCGGAGATGCGGTTGATGCTTTGACCGCGGAGTGATCGCCAGAGTGAAACCATCAGGCCGCTATCGGGCAGGACGACGTCTGCCCGCAGCATCGCCGCGCGATAAACCCGGTCTGTTTGCAATCGCGTGAAACAAGTCCCCGACGGCGCAACGATAAGCCCGCCGCCACTCATCGCCCGATCGACAGCAGAGGAAACGAGACCTTCGAAAAAATCGAGACCGAGGATGCGCACGGGGCAAGTAGAAAGTAGGAAGTAGGAAGTAGGAAGTAGGAAGTAGGAAGTAGGAAGTAGGAAGTAGGAAGCGGGGGAGACGGCGGCGAATGGGCGCCCTGTCTTCCCTGGAGGCGGCGCTAAAAGCACGAGCGAGCCGCGCGCAGCGTTTCCTACTTCGTAATTCCTACTTCCGACTTCCTACGGTGACCACGCTGCCTGCCCTCGTTCCCAAACAGGAGCTTGGGAACGAGGGAAAGCTGAGAAGCTGGAATGCTGAAATCCAGAAGATCAGCCGCGACGGCGAGATTTGCTCACGATCGTAACGAAAATGGCGATCAACTCGTCGGCTTCGCGATGTAACGAATCGATTGGGTCGGCCGCGCTTCGGCAATCTTCCTTGAGCAACTCGAGCCAGAGCTGCGACTCATCAGCTTCTTGAAGAGCCCCGTCCAGCTTCGAACAAAATTCAGCATCAGATCTTGCGCGGGAGGCTTCCCTGACGTGAGCGGCTACGGAGGTGCCTGCTCGCAAGAGTTGGTTTGCGATTACGTCCACCTCCTTCCGCGTTCTGGGTAATCGCACGTAAGATCGAATCACCGCCGAAGCGAATCGCTTCGTTCGCTCACGTAGTTCCGGGGATAACCGCATAATGAGGTCCTTCCTAGTTCACTTTGTTTTCATCTTTTCAGCTTTTCAGTGTCTCAGCTTTTCTCTTCGTCACCACGCTGCCTGCCGCGACCATCTCTCCCGGGCCGACCTCGACGCCGGGGCCGATGAAGCTCATCGCGGCGATCCAGGTGGAATCGTGGATCGTGATGGGCGCGACGATCAGCTTGAAATCTTCCCGTCGGAAATCGTGGTTCCCGGTGCAGAGATAAGCCCGCTGGCTGATGCAAACGTTCGAGCCGATTTTCACCGGGGCGAGGCTGAGAATCCCAACGTCTTCCCCGATCCAAACGTGATCCCCGATTTCGAGCCGCCACGGGTGCGAGATATTGACGTTCGCCCGGATGACAACGCTTTGGCCGATTTTCGCGTCGAACGCGCGCAACAATCCGACCCGCAATTCCGACGGCCAGGGGAGGGGGTTCTGGAAAAACAGACACCGCACCGCGACCCAAAGCGCCTCCTTCCACCCGGGCGCCCCGCGGTCGAAATCGGAATTATCGTATGAGGCCAGGTTCATCGATCAGTTCAGGTTCGCGCTCGGATAAGCCTTCGCTGCGCGGTGGTTGCCTTGCCAAGAAACACGAAACCAATTATAAGGCCACCTATTCGTTGGCGACTCGCTCCGGTCCATTCAACGGAATATTTCCCGATGCCGTCTAATGGGCGCCGAATCCTTATCGCCATTCCCGTCAGGGCCGGTTTCTGAAAGCTCCCGTCGAACGCTCGGGCGCGAGACGAAAGTGTCGGTCGTTGTTCCCTGCTACAACGAGCACGATGTGTTGCCCCTGCTTTACCAGCAGCTAAGTGGCGCCGCCCAGGAATGGGGCGTGGATTACGAAATAATCCTGGTCGATGACGGATCGCGGGATCGCACCTGGGAGGCAATGCGGGCGATTCACGCTGCGGACCCACGGTGGAAGATGATCGCGCTCTCCCGTAACTTCGGCCAGCAGCTCGCCCTCTGGACAGGATTGTGCGCGGCTCGCGGCGAAATCGTTGTCGTGCTCGACGCCGATCTCCAGGATCCGCCCGAGATCCTTCCGAGTTTTTTCACGAAGTGGCAGGAAGGTTTCGACGTCGTTTACGGCGTCCGGCAGCGTCGCAAGGAAGGGGTCCTGAAACGGGCGGCCTACTCGCTGTTTTATCGGGTCCTGTCAGTCATCGCGAACGTCGCGATTCCGCTCGATACCGGCGACTTCTGCGTGATGGATCGGCGGGTTGTCCGCGTCCTCACATCCTCGCGGGAACGTCGGCCATTCATCCGGGGAATGCGCGCGTGGGCAGGCTTTCGGCAGGTCGCCTTGCCCTATGAACGCCGCGGCCGCGCCGCGGGGAATGCGAAATACACTTTGGCCAAACTATTCCGGCTCGCGTTCGACGGGATCCTGAGCTCGTCCATCCAGCCTTTGCGCATCGCATCGTGCATGGGGGTCATCGTTTCCGGAGTAGCATTCCTGGGTGTGGTCTTCACCCTTCTTCAGCGAATTTTTATCGAGCAATTTGCCGCCATTGGTCTTCGCCCGGTTCCGGGTTTTGCCACGACGGTCATCGCGATCCTGTTCCTTGGCGGGGTCCAGCTTTTTTGCATGGGTATCCTCGGCGAATATATCGGGCGCGTTTTTGAAACGGTGCAGGGCCGCCCGACCACGGTGATCGCCGACAGTCTTGGAATCTTCGGCGCCGATCTGAGCGGCCATGTTTCCGATCCCTCACCGGCGGAGGGCAACGGCCCCACGGCGAACGGATAATTCCGCGTGAGACTAGCCGTCATTGGAGCCGGGGTAACCGGCCTGGTCGCTGCCCGAAGAGCGCGCGAGCTCGGCGCCGAGGTAACGCTATTCGACGCTTCCCAGCAAGCCGGTGGCCTCGCGGCAGGATTCCTCGTTCCCGGTGTCGATAACGTCTGGCTGGAAAAATTTTATCACCACATTTTTCGGACCGACACTCACGTCGTCCGGTTGATCGAGGAATGCGGGCTCAGCCGCGACCTGATGTGGCGGGAAAGCCGGCCCGGCATTTTTGCCCGCGACAGAACTTTTCCGCTCGGAGGCCCAATCGATCTTCTGAAATGCAAGCCGGTCGGGACATTTCTTGACCGGCTCAAGATGGGGCTGAGCCTCCGCGTGTTTCAGAAAGCAGAAGACTGGCGCCCTTTCGATCGGATTACCTGCGAGGAATTTTTCGAATCGCGAGGCGCCCTGCGCGCCTACCGCAATCTGTGGGAACCGCTCCTCCAGGCGAAGTTCGGCCCGGCTTTCGCCAATATCCCGGCAGCGTTTCTTTGGGGCCGGATTTATCCGCGTTCAAGATCGCGCGAGAAAGGCAGGGAAAGCCTGGGATATCTGCGCGGCGGTTTTGCCCGGATGTTCGTCGTCCTCGCCCAACGTCTGGAGGAGAACGGCGTCGCTCTTCGACTAAACACCCGGGTCGATCGGATTGAGCGCGCTGCCGGTGGTGCGTTCGATCTCCACTTTGGCGGCGGCAAAGAAAACTTTGAGCGGATCATCTGGACCGCTCCTCCCCATCATCTCGCGCGCGTGCTCGACGATCCCGAGCCGGCCCTCGTCGAAGGGGCCGAGAAGATCAAATACATCGGAGCGTGCTGTCTGATCCTGTTAATGGACCGTCCGATCAGCGATTACTACTGGGTGAACAATATCTCCCCGGACCTGACCTTCGGCGGCTGCATCGAGCACACCAACCTGGTGCCGCCCGAAGAGTACGGCGGCCGTCATATCGCGTACATTATTAATTACCTGCCGGCCGATCATCCCCATATGTCGTTGGATGTGGAGAGCCTCTTCAGGACTCATCTTCCGTCGCTGAAGCGTTTCGCGCCGGCGTTCCACGAGAAGCAGCTCACGGAAAAGATCCTCTTCAAATCGCCGGTAGCGTCGCCCCTTTACGACCGCGGGTTCGCCGGGCGAATGCCGCCTTTCGCCGGGTGGTCGCCCGGCATCGGATTGCTCGGGATGCCGCAGGTATATCCGTTGGATCGCAACATGAATCATTGCATCGAAGTTGCGTTGCGCGCCGACATGGAGGGTTTTCTGGCCGATCCTCTGGCGCACCGCGACGTGGCGGCGGTCGGCCAACTGCGGGCTGATGACGTAGGGCAACTCCCCGCTGGGTTTCACAGAGAGACCTAAGCGCGCTCGCGAAATGAGGATTTGGCGAATCAAAGTTTTTGGTCTGGCAGTTGCCGTTTTCTGTCAGCTCGTGAAAGCCCAATCAGCTGACCCTGCGGTGCCTGAGTTTCTCGCGAAATCGGTGGTTGTGCCCCAGATGTTCGGCGCGGTGGGCGATGGCGCGAATCATCCGGTGAGCGCGGCCGACGTCGCTGCGAAACAGAGCACCTGGGTAGGAAAATATGCGGCCGGAGACGAATGGGATTACGTCGGTCTCCAGGAAGCGATTTACGCGAGCTTCAACAATGGCACGCTCACGCCGAACGGACGGAATGCGCGACTGAACAAGACGCTTTATCTGCCGCCCGGGAATTACCTGGTAAACAAACCGCCGACTGTCGCCCTCGTGTTTGGCGGAAGTGTGACCGGCGCGGGCCGATTCGCGACCACGATCACTTCCACCTTTGCCGGCCCGGCGTTCCAGACGAACGGCTGCTGGTACACGCAATTCACCGGGATCACGTTTGCCGCGACCGTCCCCCAGAGCGGCGCGGTCTTCGAGCTGGACGGCAATTACGATGGCGCCAGCAAACAAGGCGTGCAGGGAAACACTTTCAAAGATTGTTACTTCGAAGCCGCCGGGAAGGCCGCAGTCGGCCTGGCCATTGTTCGCCTGGGCGGAAACACGGCCCAGGGGTCGGAGAACCTTTTTCTCAACTGCCATTTCCAGTCGGGAACTTTCAGCGGCGTTTACATCTCGGGATTCAACGCTCTTCAAAACACGTTCGTCGGCGGCAACATCCAGGATTGTCGCAACGGCATTTATGTTCACGCGGGCTCGATCAACGTCGATTCAATGGGGTTCCAAAACGGCTTTCAAAAACAGATCGATGGTGACGGTTTCGACGTGGTCTTGAACAATTCGGCGGACGACCATTCTTCCGTCCGAAATTGCCGGAGCGAATCCGCCCGGCTGATTCATGTGCGGAACAAGCATTACGTCGTGCTTGATAACAATAACCTGGTGAACACGCCGCCCTCGGGCGAATGGGCGCCGGGCAAAACGTATCCGCGCGGCGCGATCATCTCCGGAAAAACGAGCGGGAAAGGGGACGGCCGCCTTTTCATAGCCATGACCGAAGGGACCTCTGGCGCAACTGAACCGGACTGGCCCGGGCTTGGAACTCTCGCGGCTAACCTGATCCGGGCGGGCTCGGACGAGCTCGGACTCGACGGCGCGGGGCTCGATCCGGCCGCGGCGGAGAATTACGGCGTGGTGGTAACGGGAGCCGGGCCGGAGGGCAAGCCGCTCTATGCAACGATCCGCAAATCCGATAAGGGCAAATGGGCAATGACCGAGAAAGCCACGACCGCGGTCTCAATGGCGCAGGTTCGGCTCGGGCCGTTGGCCGCGGACGGCGGAATCAAATGGATGCACTACGAATACGATGAGGTCGTGACGGACTCGACCGTGTCGGTCACCAACAATAGTTTCAGATGGGGCCGGACCCGTTTCGGCGGCGGCGCGATCGCTCACAACAACTTCGCCCGGGCCGATAACCTCGAGCTGCTGGCGAAGCTCCGCGACGGGCCGGCGCGGGCCTCCGTGGAAAATAACCGCCTGACCCGGAATGGCGGCTGGAATTCCGGAGCGGACGAGAAGCCGTCCCTGCCTGACAAGGCGACCAGCCCGGACCCAACGCCGCCAAGGAAGGAGGCCCCGTGAAATCGGGGAAAGGCAGCCCGTTGCTGGTCGCGGCGCTCGGGACTGTGCTCGTTTCGGTTCTAGCCGTCATTTGGTCGCGCGGCGAGCCGGTGATCGGCCATGACTCGTTCAGCTACATCGAGCTGACGAAAGAGTTCCGCGAACATCCGCCTGATCATTTCGGAGATTGGTGGCCGTTTGGACTTCCGCTGCTCGCTGCTGCTCTAACCCACTTCGGGCTGTCCGCGTTTGCCGGACTCGCCGCGGTTACCGCGGCGGCTTACCTCGGGATGATCTGGTGTTTCTGGTGGGCTTTGCCTGATGAATCAAAGGGGTGGACCACGCTGGCACTGGTTGTAACCGCGATATGTGCGCCGGTCTGCCCGATCCTGCTCTGCATGGTCTGGTCCGAGCCGCTCTTCTCCGTTTTTGTGTTTGGGTTCGCCATCGCTCTCGGCCGGTGGCCTTCCAAGCGCGCAATCGTGGCCGCGATGGTCATGGCGATCGCGGCGTTTTGCGTGCGCTATGTCGGAGCGTTTGCGGTTGGCCTGATCGGACTTTGGACGTTGCTGCAATGGAATTCACTCGGGCGGACCCAGCGGCGAGGGTTCGTTGTCGTCTCGTATCTGGTCACGATTCTGATCACCGGATTCCTCTTGTATCTCAATTACCGTCACTCGGGCTCCATCGCCG
This sequence comes from Chthoniobacterales bacterium, assembly GCA_035536995.1. Classification (GTDB taxonomy): domain Bacteria; phylum Verrucomicrobiota; class Verrucomicrobiia; order Chthoniobacterales; family UBA10450; genus AV80. Next base: position 14,860 of record DATLNB010000023.1, read on the forward strand.
GGCCGCAGCCGGTCGGGCGCGAACCTTTTTCTTTGTGGCCCCAGCATCTTGCCGATTTCGGTTGGTCGCCGGTCTCGGCTTTTATATCCAATAGTGTGCTGCGCGATGTCGGCGGCATCCGGAGTCCCGCGGGCCTTGCGGGCGGGGCTGCGCTAATTGCAGGCGTGGGTTGGTATTTGTTCAGGCGGTGGAAAAGCGCCACCTCCCCGGCAACAACCGCCGTGATCCTGACCATCGCCGGCTACTCGCTGGCCATGGTGACGTTGCGGGCAACGACTCGTTTCGACAGTCTTTCCAACGCGCGCACATTTTTGCCGGTGTTGTTTCCGCTCGCCTATCTGGTGGCGACCGGAGAGGTGGGCCGCTTTCGAAGAGCAGTGATGTTAGGCTGCGGGATTTCGGTGACGGCCTCGTTGCTCCTGGCGGCGCGAGGGATTTCACCCAAGGTGAAACCGGATATCACGGCGGCGAGATCCGCTCTGGCCAGGGTTCTCAAGCCCGGACAAACGGTTGCTGTGAACGGTGAGGCCCGGGCCCTGGCGGCTTATTTCGAAAATCGTTTTCAGCCGCCCGCGATGAAAAAAGATGGCGTGACGGCGCTCTGGGAAACGCTGGAGTTATGGGACGCGCGCAATTCCGATTTCACGGTCGTCGTTGAACCAAGTAAAACGACCGCGTCAGCAGAATCGGCGGCAGAGGCAGCCCGCTGGGCCGATTTGATTCGGCGCGCAGTCGCATCCGGCCAGGCAAAAATTGTCGCGGCCGACAATAGTTTCGTTCTCCTCGAGGGCTTGAAAGCTGCGCCGGGTTCGCCTTGAGACTTTGATGTGTAATGATCGGGATTCTTTTGAAGAATGACTGAACAATTCCAGGTGATCGCTGTGGTTGGGCTGGGGTATGTGGGACTGCCGCTGGCCCTCCAATTTGCGAGAAGCGGCGCGAACGTGCTCGGTCTTGATGTCGACGGCGCCAAGCTGGCGGCGATCCACGGCGGGCGAAGTTATATCAAATCCATTCCGGACGGGGCGATCGGCGCGGTGGTAGCCGACAAGAAGCTCTCGGTCGCCAGCGATTTCAGCCGCGTTCGCGAAGTCGACGCTGTGATCATTTGCGTGCCGACGCCTCTGACCAAGGCGAGAGAGCCGGACTTGTCCTACGTTCTGAATACCGGACGCACGATTGCGCCCCATCTCCGGCCGGGCACGCTCGTGGTCCTTGAATCGACCACCTATCCGGGAACCACGGACGAGGAATTACGTTTAGTGCTCGAAGAAGGGTCCGGCCTCGCGGCGGGCAAGGATTTCCATCTCGCCTACTCGCCCGAGCGCGAGGATCCCGGCAATCCGAACAGCAACGTTAAAAAAGTTCCGAAGATCGTGGGCGGTTACACCGCGTCCTGTTGCGAGAAAGCCGTGGCGCTTTACTCCCGCGCGGTCGAGACCGTCGTGCCGGTTTCCTCGTGCAAGGCCGCGGAAGCGACCAAGCTGCTCGAAAACATTTTCCGGAGCGTCAACATCGCGCTCGTGAACGAGCTGAAAGTGATCTACGCGGCCATGGGGATCGACATCTGGGAGGTGATCGAGGCGGCGAAAACAAAGCCATTTGGTTTTATGCCGTTTTATCCGGGGCCCGGCCTGGGCGGGCACTGCATCCCGATCGATCCGTTTTACCTGACGTGGAAAGCGCGCCAGTTCGGGAAGCACACCCGCTTCATCGAGCTGGCCGGGGAAATCAATACGGCCATGCCCGATTACGTGGTCGGCCGCCTGGTCGAAGCGTTGAACGCGCGGAAAAAAGCCATCAACGGTTCGCGCGTCCTCTTGCTCGGACTCGCTTACAAAGCGGATGTCGACGATATGCGCGAGTCGCCGACTTTCGTGCTCATGGAGAAATTGAGCGCGCTCGGCGCGGAAGTCCGCTATCACGATCCCCATATCCCGGTGATCGGTCCGACCCGCGAGCATTCGCGCTGGCAGGGAACGCGGTCGGTGGAATGGAACGAGGAAACGATTCGGGGGTTCGATGCCGCGATCATCGTGACCGCGCATCGCGACGTGAACTATCCCGAGCTGGCGGCGTTCTGTGATTGCATCGTGGACACCCGGAACGTCGATCCCGGCAACCCGCATGTCTGGAAAGCGTAACGACATCGGAGGGGCGGGGGAAAAATCTCAGCTCCGGAGCCTGACCTCGCTCCGGTTCTTCGCGGCCATGGTGGTCGTCTTTTTCCATTGTGGCCGCGAGTTTCGATTTCCCGCCTGGACCGGCGATTTTTTCCAGAACGGATACGAAGCGGTCTCGTTCTTCTTCGTTCTGTCCGGTTTCATTTTGACTTACGTGTACGCGAGTGATCGCAATACGAGCGTTCCGCGGCGGCGATTCTGGGTCGCGCGAATCGCGCGGATTTGTCCGGTCTATTATCTCGCGCTCTTCGTCGATCTGCCCCGATTGCTCTATTCTGTCTTCAGCGTCGGCAACACCCCGAAACCGCGCTTCGTTCTAGCCGCGTCGTCGAGCCCGCTCTTCCTGCAATCCTGGATCCCGACCGCGGAAGATATCTGGAACATCCCGGGGTGGTCGCTCTCGGTCGAGGCGTTCTTTTATCTCCTGTTTCCATTCATCGTCGGTCCGCTGCGCCGGGGCCGGCCGGGCCGGGTCTTAACCAGCGCGGTCATTGCAGTCATCACGGTGGGAGCGCTCCGCGCGATCGTGTCCGATCCCGCCAATTCCTTTCCACCGGCACTCCGGGAGATCATGCATTTTTCGCCGTTGCTCCATCTGCCGCAATTCGTGCTGGGGATTGCGACCGCCGGCTTGTTTCTCAACGGCATGAAGATCGGCAGCCTGCGCGCTGAGGTGCTCCTCGTAGCGGTTGCGGCTGTTGTCTCGGCTCTTTTCTGGTTTCGCTCACGTCTTCCTTTCTTCGCGACCTCCGATGCTGTCCTCGCGCCGCTCCACGCTGTCCTGATTTATGCGGCCGCCCAGAGCGTCGGCCCGGTGAGCAACACACTCTCCCGCCAACTGCTTGTCTGGTGTGGCGAGATTAGTTACGGCGTTTACATCCTCCACGCGCCGCTGTTCTTTCTTTGGATGCGCGGCGCCGAACGAATTCTCCATCTTTCCCCGGTAGCCGCGCTCTGGACGTTCATCCCGACCCTGCTCCTGGTCTGCTCCGCGGTTTATTATTTCATTGAACGTCCGGCCCGGATCGCGCTCGGCGACCGGCTGATTCGCCGGGCGACTCCGCCGATGTCGCCGGCCTAACGAGTCGCAAGGATGGAGCCGCCCAGCCCTGTTCCGGATCCAGCCCTGGCTCCGCTGGAAACACCGAGCCCCGAGCAATCGGTCGCGAACATCAAGCGTAGCTCCGCGCGGGGCGGCGCCATCACGATGGTTTCGCAGGGCGCAGCGATCATTCTCCAGCTCACCTCGACGATGGTCCTGGCGCGCTTGCTCGGGCCGGCCGAATACGGCGTCATCGCAATGGTCGCTGCCGTGACCGCCTTTGCCGGCCTGTTTCGCGATCTGGGGCTGTCCGCCTCAACTATCCAACGGGCCCAAATCAATAATCAACAGCTGAGCACGCTGTATTGGGTGAATGTCACGATCGGCGCCCTCCTCACCGGCGTGACCGCCGCTTCAGCGCCTCTTGTTGCCTGGTTTTATGGACGCCCTGAGCTTGTCCCGGTCACGATCGCGCTGGCGTTCACTTTTGTGCTCGGCAGTTTCGGGACCCAGCAAAGCGCGCTGCTGAATCGGAACATGCAGTTCGGCCGCCTCGCCATCGCGACGCTTTCCGGCGCTTTTCTGTCCGTGCTGGTATCGATCATCCTCGCCTTCCAAGGCCAAAGCTATTGGTCACTCGTCTGGGGCAACCTGGCCGGCGCGGCCTTGACCTCGATCCTGCTCAACGTTTTGTCCGGCTGGCGCCCGGGTGCCGCCGTCCGCGGTTCCGGCCTCCGTTCGATGCTCGCCTTTGGCGCGAACATCACCGCCTTCGATCTCGTGAATTATTTCCAGCGGAACCTCGACAACATCCTGATCGGCCGGTTCGCGGGCGCAAACGCGCTCGGGCTCTATAGCCGTGCCTACGCCTTGCTCATGTTTCCGGTCCAGAACATCCGCGGACCGATCAATGCCGTCGCTTTCCCAGCGCTCAGTCGCCTGCAAGACCGGCCGGCGGAATTTCGTGCTTACTATCTTTCCACGACGAGGCTTATCGCTTTTCTCTCGATGCCTTTAACCGCCTTCCTTTTCGTGACCTCCGACGCGATCATTCGGATCGGACTGGGCCCGGAATGGCTCCGGGCGTCATCCATCTTTTCTTATTTGGCGATCGCTGCATTCATTCAGCCAGCGTCGGGGCTTGGCGGCAGCTTGTTGCTCGCCCGCGGTGACTCGCGCCGCTATTTCCAGTGCGGTCTGTTCAACGCGGCTGTGCTCAGCTTGTCCTTCGTAGTTGGGCTTCCGTGGGGTCCCGAGGGAGTTGCGCTGGCGTATGCGGTCGGTAATTACGTCGTGCTTTATCCGTGGCTGCGGTGGGCATTCCAGGGATCGCCGGTCACCTTTGGGTCCTTCGCAGCGGTCTGCGCCTGGCCTGCAACCGTTAGCGTGATCGCGGCCGCGGTTGTTTTCGCCTCCCGCTTTTTTATTCGACCCGGCACCGCCTGGCTCGAGCTGCTCCTCGCCGGCGTGCTTTTTGTTATCGTTGTGGTGCCGCCTCTTTTTCTCACGGCCGGGGGGAAAGCACAGGTGACACTCGTTCGTAATCTGATCGCGCAACTTCGGTCTCCTAATGTCGCCGGATAATTTCATTCACGTCCCGGTTGTTCGGTGGAATATGGACCGATGGATCGTCCGCCAATCCATTCTTCGGGTAATTAAAAGAACGTTGCCGCAATTGAACGGCGCCTTGTTGGACATCGGCTGCGGGAAGATGCCTTATCGAAGTTTCATTCTCGAAAACTCGGGAGTCACAACCTACTCGGGCCTCGATCTGGAAGGAGCGCTCGTTTACGAGGAGGGATTCAGGCCCGACGTGACCTGGGATGGACGCCGCATGCCGCTCGATGACGCCTCGTTCGATTGCGCCCTCGCCACGGAGGTTTTCGAACACACGCCGGACATAGCCTTGCTTCTGGCCGAGATTCGGCGAGTCCTAAAACCAGGGGGGCTCTTATGCTTTACCACTCCCTTTCTATGGCCATATCACGAGGCCCCGCACGATTCGCAACGGTGGACCTCGTTCGGTTTGGAGAGGGTGCTGGCCGCGGCCGGGTTTACTTCGATCGAAGTCAGGTCGATCGGAAACTGGCACTCCTCTTTGGCTCAATTTCTTGGTCTCTGGGCGGCGCGCGCTCCGCTCCCTCGCTTCGTCCGGGCCGGTCTGCGTTATCCAATATTCGCGCTCCAAAAATTCCTGATGCGCTACGATGGCGACTCCGAACCCTGCGAGGCCGCGATGCCGCGAATGCTTGGAGGAACGGCGCGGGCCTAGCAGTCAGGCCACGTCAGTCGCAAGACGCACAACGAAACGCCGGCCATGGCTGAAACTCCGCTCGCTGTCTTGCTGCCCGCCGTCGGTGCTTTATCCGAGAGTTTTCTCCGTCGCCACGTGGTTGATTTGTCTCCGGGGAGGGTTGTGGTCGTGGCGGATTTCGAACTGCCCCACTGGCGAGCTAATTGTCCCAGCCTGATTCTCGATCAGAAATCCGGTCTCTTGCGGCGGGTCGACGCTCGTCTTCGTGCCCGGTTGGGACTGCCTCAGGACCGCGTCCCGAGGAGGCATCGCGTCGCTGTCCGCAATTTCCTGAAGGAACATCAGGTCCGCGTAATTCTTGCCGAATATCTGGATTATTCAGTTAAATGGTTGCCGCTCGCCCAGGAAATGGGAATCGCTTTTTTCACTCATGGGCATGGTATTGATGTGTCAGCGCGGCTGCGCGAATCCTATTGGCGCAAGAGGTATCTCGAGCTCAACGGGAGCAGTGGCGTCATCACAATGAGCCAGGTATCGAAGCGCCGGTTGGCGTCGCTTGGGATTGATTCCTCGAAAATCCATATCATCCCGTACGGGGTTGATGTTCCCAACAAGCCACCGCACCGGCCGGCGTCGCTACCGGTCCGGTGTATCGCCGTGGGACGCATGGTTGCAAAAAAAGCGCCTTTGTTGACACTGGAAGCGTTTAGACGGGCCCAGATCCGTTTCAATAATGTGCGTCTGGATTTCGTGGGCAGCGGTCCGTTGCTCGATTCGGCCACCGAATTCGTCCAGAAACATGATCTTTCCGAAGTGATCACGCTCCATGGCAACCAGCCGCCGGATGTAGTCCACGACCTGATGCGGTGCGCTGACATTTTCCTCCAGCACTCGATAACCGATCCGCTCACCGGTGATGAGGAAGGACTGCCTGTCGCAATCCTCGAAGCGATGTCTCACGCCCTGCCAGTGATCGCCACCCAGCATGCTGGAATTCCGGAAGCGATCGAAAATGGAGAATCAGGTTTCCTCGTTCCTGAAGGTGACGTGGGCGGCATGGCCTTGAGGATCGCGGAGTTGGCTCAATCTGACGAAGTGCGCGCACGTCTTGGCAGTCGCGGGTGGGAAACAGCGCGCAGTAATTTTTCGTGGGAGCGGGAGCGCCGTGACCTTCTCCAGTTATTTCAACTCGGATGAGAGAAGTGGTGGAGTCAACGTTCGGTGAGATAGACGTGTCGGTAATCATCCCGACCAAGGACCGGCTTTGGTCGCTGCCCAAGGCGGTGGCGTCGGCGCGAAGTGACAAGCTCCGAATCCAAATAATCGTGATGGATGACGGGAGCAGCGATGGCACCGCCGAGTGGTTGCAGACCCAGCCGGACATCGAGGTCGTGGAAGGGCAGGGGTGGGGAAAACCGTGGGGAGTGAATAAGGCGGTCAAACTGGCGCGCGGCAGGTATATCCGGTTTCTCGATTCGGATGACTGGCTGAACCCGGGCGCCACCGAAGAACAATTTGAGATGGCGGAACGCGATGGGGCTGATGTCGTGGTTGCCGGTTGCGATTTCTACGATGACGAAACTCCGACGGGGAACGAGCCGTGGGTGACGACCGACGATTTCATCGCCCAACAAATCGGCGAGACCGTGAGCTCGACTTACCTCGCCTTTCTCTTCCGCCGAAGTTTCGTCGAAGACATCCCGCATCGAACCATGTTTCCAGCGAGCGACTTCGCTTCGCGGGACGATCGTTGCTTCATGCTCGAGGTCGCGCTGAAACATCCCAAGGTTTCCATCTGTGAATACCGGACGGTGAGCGTGCGCCAGCACAAGAAAGCGCGGCTCCAGTTTCAGGGAGGGTTGAAACGTGAGGGAACCCTTATTCAGCAGCTTTACATCTACAAACAGATCCTCGCCTTGCTCGAGCGGCGCGGAGAGCTAACGGTTCGCCGCCGGCGCGCCGCGGCCAAGATGCTCTGGCCGCTCGCCCACTGGATCGCCTACACCCATATCCGGGAGGGCGCTGACCTGGCCGCCTGGATTTATCAGCTGGATCCGGAATTCACTCCGCCGGAACCCGGTTTATTGGGACGGCTTTATCGGACAGCGGGTTTCGCCAAAACCGAAAAGATTCTGCGAACGCGCCGGCAGTTCCTCGGTCTTCTGCCCCGGCGGCCCCAGGCATGACCAGCGACCAACGTTAGCCGGCGCAGTGTTGAGGACTCAAACCATAGCCGAGAAAGAGACACTTAATCTTTTCTACGCAGAGCCGGATCCCGATCGCTGGCTTCCTTTCGACCGGTATCCGCGCCGGCTGATTCGTCGGGTCGTGAGAGGAAAGCGAAATCCCGGCGGACAGGAACGGGTGTTCCTGAACCTTTGCGCCGGGTTGGACAAGATCGGCGTGCCCTACCGGGCGAACGACTACGCTTATGCGCGCACACACCCGGAAGAAATCGCCTGCGTCATTGGCAAGCCGCATCTGCTCGACGCCGTGTCCTGGCGGAACCCGATTCTCTTTGGAGCGGCCGTCTTTTCCCACCCGAGCGACGATCCCCATCTGCTCGAGCGAAAGCGCGTCAAGCGTATCCTGGTTCCGGGCGAATGGATCCGGGACATGTTCGAACCTTATTATGGCGACAAGGTGATTGCGTGGCCGGTCGGCATCGATACGGAAAGGTGGTCACCCGCGCCGGAAGAGACGAAGGAGGTGGATTTCCTCCTGTATGACAAGGTCCGGTGGGAACACGAACGCTACGAGACGAGCCTGATTCGTCCGATCCGTGAAGCGTTGCAAAGGCGCGCGCTTTCATTCGCCGACTTGCGATACGGCTCCTATCGCGAAGCAGAATTCGAAGGACTGCTCAAGCGCTGCCGAGCAATGATCTTCTTGTGCGAACACGAGACCCAGGGCCTCGCTTATCAGCAAGCGCTCTCCGCTGGGGTTCCGATCCTGGCGTGGGACCGCGGGGGTTACTGGCAAGACCCCACCTATTATCCGGCGCGCGCAAAATACGGTCCGGTCAGTTCCGTGCCGTATTGGGATGAACGGTGCGGGACGAGGTTCAGCGACATTAAAGACTTCGAAAGCAGACTTGAAGTCTTTCTCGCTGCATTGACCGAGGACCGATTCCATCCACGCGAGTTCATTCTGGAAGGCCTCACGCTGGAAGCCTGCGCTCAAAAATACGTAGAGATCTGGCGAACGGTGAGGGAAGAGCTGTGACAACTCCCTGTCGGATTTGCCTGGTCACGTCCGCCCATGTTTCGGCGAATCCCCGCCTGGTCAAGGAAGCGGACGCGCTGGTCGAGGAAGGCTTCGACGTCACAGTGGTTGCGATCGACATGAACGAGGGTCTGCGGCTGCTCGATCGAACGGTCCTCGAATCAAGACCGTGGAAGATAGAGAAGGTTTCGCGAAGACATATTTTCATCTACGCGCTCCAGACGATCCTGCAGAGAGCCGCGCGGTTCCTTCTCGGGCTGACCAAAATCGATAATGTCCGGCTGGCCCGCCTCGCTCATGACCGGCTTGATTGGCGCTTGAGCAGGGCCGCCGGCAATGTGGCGGCGGACCTGTATCTGGCGCATACAGTTGCGGGGTTAGGCCCGGCGTTCACAGCCGCGCAAAAAAACGGCGCCAAATTGGGGTTCGATGCCGAGGACTTTCACACCGAGGAGCTGACTCCGGCGCAACGCAATTCAGGCGACCAGGTTGCGCGAGATATTATCCAACAGCGTCTCCTTCCAAGGTGTGTCCATCTGTCCGCTTCGTCTCCGCTGATCGCCGATGCCTACCGAAAGAAGTATGGGGTTGAGGCCGATACCATCCTGAACGTGTTTCCAATCTCCGACGCTCCCGCCAGCCCTCTTGCGCCGAGCGAATGCGAACCGCGTTCGATGTACTGGTTCTCCCAAACAATCGGTGAAGGACGCGGACTGGAGGCGTTCCTGGAAGCCATGAGTTATCTGTCTAAACCGGCGACGCTTTGGCTGCGGGGAAATCCGGCGCCAGGTTACGAGCGGCAGCTGCGATCTGCGGCCGAGCGGCTTGGGGTGGAACCGTGCCTCAGGTTTCTTCCCGTCAGCGCCCCGGACACCATGGCCAGGCTGGCGCAACCGTATCAGCTCGGCCTGGCAATCGAGCCCGGCGTTTCCTTTAACAACCAGATCGCGCTCTCGAACAAGGCATTCACTTACGTCCTGGCGGGTATCCCGGTATTGTTTAGCCGGACTCCGGCCCAGGAAGCGCTCGCCGCCGAGCTTGGGGATGCGTCGCTCCTCGTGGACTTGGGACAACCGCGCGAGGTGGCAAGGGTTCTCGACGCGTTTTTCGAAGACGAATCTCTCCGCGAACGAGCGCGCCACAAAGCCTGGCTGGTCGGACGCGAGCGATACAACTGGGACATCGAGAAGCTGAAATTTCTAAGTTGCGTTCGTGACGCGCTCGGTGGAACGCTTTAAGACCTCTGACGTGCGCCGCGTCGATCCAGACATCCGTCATCATCCGGGCAGTAACCACGACGGGTCGGCTCCTGGATTCGACATCCCGATTTTGCTGTATCACCACCTCGTCCCGGGCGAAGCAGTGAATCCGTCGGCTTTCGAAATCTCGATCCGGCAGTTCGAACAACAACTTGATCTGCTGGCCGATTTAAAATTTTCGGTCATCAATTTCGCTGCTCTTCTGCGGATGATGAACGGGGAGGAGCCGCGGCGCGAGCGCATCGCCATCATCACCTTCGATGATGCCTTCCGAAGCTTCTTTGAATTTGCGTTTCCGGCGCTGAAGCGGCGTGGCCTGTCGGCGACCCTTTTCGTGCCGGCCGGGGAGATCGGCGGGAAGAATCGGTGGGACACTGCGACCGGATTTCCGGAGCGTGAAGTGATGAACGAAAACGAAGTGCGGGAAGTCGCTGCGGGCGGAATGGAGATCGGTTCTCACGGTTGGCTGCACCGATGTCTGCCGGAGTGCACGGACGCCGAGGCCGGGGAGGAATTGCACCGCTCTCGCGATCGACTCGCCGCCCTTGGTTTACCTCCACAGGTCTTCGCCTACCCTTACGGCAGGCATTCGCCAAAACACGCCGCCATGGTCCGCGACACCGGCTACGAAGCAGCGGTCTCTATTTTTTCCGGGGCGCCGACCGTGACCGCCGATCGTTTCGCGATGCGGCGAGTTTACCTGCATCCCGGTGACTCGCCCTGGCGTTTTCGGTTGAAGCTCTCGAGCTCGTATTCCCGTTACAAGGCTTTCCGGGAGAGACGCACCGGCCCTGAACGAGTGACCGCATAGTGGCAGCATGAAAGACTGGCGAATCCCGCTGCGGTCCGTCTGGAACAATGCCGGCAATCGGCATCAGCGCGGCCGTCGCCTGGTCCGTGCGCTCGGCTGGCAATTAACGAAACGTCTCAGCCCGCATCCGCGGACCATGCGTCTTGCTACCGGCGCGTCCTTCCGCGCTTACCCTGATTGCGTTGTTTCGTCCTCTTTGATTTACGCGGACTGGCCGGAGTTCCATGAATTGATGTTCGTCCGGAGAACGCTCCAAAAAGGGGACGTGGCGATCGACGTTGGGGCAAATGTCGGGCATGTCCTGTTATCGATTTCCGACATGGTTTCTCCCGCGCGTTTGATTGCTTTCGAGCCGACCCCGGTTTCCTTCGAGCGTTTGAAGGAAAACTGGTTGCTCAACGACTGGCCGGTGGAGAACCTCTATCAGTTGGCCGTGGGTGAAGCTGCCGGCACGATGTACATCGCTAACACGAAGACTCCGGTCACCACAAATACGCTCGAGGATCGTGCTCACGCGGATACGACTCCCGTCCGTGTCGTGAGCCTTGATGAAATGGCGCATTCATGGACCGGTCTTCAAATCGGTTTGCTGAAGATCGATGTCGAAGGTTTTGAGCGATCAGTCTTCCGCGGAGCAAAGTCCGTTTTGCGCGAGCTACGCCCCCGGCTGATCATGTTCGAATCCCTGCAAGGCAGCCTCGACCCTGAAATAGGCGCAATTCTGGGCTCGTGCGATTATCAGGTTTTCCAACTGGACGCTGAGGGCGAGCCGAGCACCACGGAGACTTCCGCGCAAAATCTTTTTGCTGCCCCGCGCGATCTCATCCCAGCCCTGGTCCGAAATTGAAACGCGCTCTGCTCGTTTCGCCTTATTTTTTGCCGTGCAATCTGGCCGGCGTGCACCGCGCCCGGTTGTTAGCGAAAGGCCTCCCGGAGTTTGGCTGGAAGCCGACCGTGCTCACGGTCGATCCGCGTTTTTATGGCCATCTTTCGGAGCCAAAGCTCGCGGAGTTAATTCCGGACGACCTGCATATCGAATACGTCGACGCCATTCCTGGCGCGGTCTCGAAGGTGTTTGGAATTGGCGATCTTTCCTTGCGTTCTCTTGCGCAAATGCGGCGTCGAATGGGTGCGCTCCTGGCCGCGAAGAAGGCCGATCTTGTTTTTGTTACCGTTCTGCCGGGTTACGCCGGCTTGCTCGGCGGCTGGGCGAAACGGCGGTTCGGCGTCCCGTTCGTCCTCGATTACCAGGACCCGTGGGTTTCCGATTGGGGGGCGGCCCAGCCGCGATTTTCCAAGAGCGGCCTCGCCCATTGGCTCGCGGAAAAACTGGAACCCCGCTTCGCGCCCCTGGCCGATGCCGTAACCGCGGTGTCGAACGGGACGCTCGACGGACTGAGAACGCGCGGACTGCTTCGACCGGATACGCCGACCGCGGCGCTGCCGATTGGGAGCGATCCGCAGGATCACGAAGTGGCACGCCGGGTCGGCAAAAATTACATCCAAAAAGAACCGGGATTTTTGCACGTCGTTTATCTGGGGACTGTGCCGGAGAAAAAGCTTCCGGTTTTAAAGGCGATCTTTCGCCAGATTGCCTCACGTCCCGAAATCAAGCTGCGTCTCCATCTCATCGGGACGAGCGGGTGGGTCGAGGGCGACGATTCGATCGGCCTCGGGAAGATGGCCGTCCAATCGGGCGCCGGCGAATCTGTCCTGGTTGAACCGCGCCGAATTGCTTATCTGGACGCACTGCGCACCATGCAATCAGCGGACGTGCTGGTGATGCTGGGGTCGATGGAGCGCCATTACACTGCCTCGAAAGTGTTTCCGTATTGGCTCGCCGATCGCCCCATCGCGGGTGTCGCGCATGAGGAAAGCACGGTCGTTGAAATTGGGCGAGAGCTTGGGGGCATTTCGCTTTCCAAATATTCCGGCGAAAATGATCTCGAGCAGGCTGCCGCCGGTTTGTTGAAAACGTTGGCCGCCCTGAGTATGGGCGACGCGAGCATGATTCCGCCGCGAAACCCGGCCGCCTTCGCGCCGTACGACGCGCGAGGAATCGCACGGGCCTATGCCGGAATTTTCGATAACACGATGGCCGCTCACGAGCGTCGATAACCGGCCCCATAGCCAAATGCGCCTAGGCATCCTCGCCAGCCATCCCATCCAATACCAGGCGCCGTGGTTTCGCGCGCTTTCCCAGCGGGCAAATGTCGAAGTCTTCTTCGCTTTCCAACCGTCCCCGCAGGAACAAGCCGCCGGCTTCGGGAGCGCCTTTGTCTGGGACGTCGATTTACTTTCGGGGTACGAGCATCGGTTTCTGACCAATCGCGCCGCGACCCCCAGCGCTGAGCGTTTCTCTGGATGCGATACTCCCGAGATCGTTGAGGTCATCAAGTCAGCGGGGTTCGATGCTTTCATCGTCTCGGGGTGGAACTTGAAAAGTTACTGGCAGGCCATACGTGCCTGCCGCCGTCACGGAGTGCCGGTAATGGTTCGAGGCGATTCGCAGCTGGCTACTCCGCGCGCCGGAGTTGTTCGGGCGGCAAAGGAGTTCCTTTATCCGCGCCTGCTGAAACAGTTCGATGGATTCCTCACGGTCGGGCAGCGGAACCGCGCATACCTGCGCCATTACCGCGTTCCCGACCAACGGATTTTTTTCGCCCCGCACTTCGTCGATAACGAATGGTTTGAGGCGAGGGCGCAGGTCGCACGGGCGGACAGAAGCGCGCTGCGCGATAAATGGGGTATCGGACCTAACGGCATGGCCGCGCTCTTCGTTGGGAAGTTTATCGGGAAGAAGCGGCCGGCGGATCTTTTGCAGGCCGCGGCACGCGCGCGGGCACGAGGAATCGATGTCACTCCGGTGTTCGTCGGTTCCGGTGAGCTGGAATCACCGTTGCGGGACAAGGCGAAGGAGCTGGGCGTGCCGGCGCAATTCGAGGGATTCCGCAACCAGACGGAACTGCCCGCCTACTATGCCGCCGCCGACTGTTTAGTCCTGCCATCCGATGGGGGAGAAACCTGGGGCCTGGTCGTCAACGAAGCGATGGCGTGCGGACTTCCCGCGATTGTCTCGAATGCCGTCGGCTGCGCGCCTGACCTGATCGAAGAAGGTGTCACCGGCTCTGAATTTCCTGTCGGAGACGCGGCAGCGCTGGCGGAGCGAATTGCGGCGGTGCGGGCAATCCCGCCGGAGGTTCTTCAGGCCGGGCTCCTTCGGAAGCTCGCCATCTATTCCGTCCGAACCTGCACTGATAACACCTTGTCAGCCGCTGCCCAATTGAGCGGGTCGCATCCGACATCGTGAAAACTGGCGGACTGTGCGATGATGGGGGTTGAGATGAACGGCATCGCGGAAACCGGGGAGAGCCTGAGGTTTTTTCTCACCGCCAGGGAATGGTGGCGCGGGTTGCTTTTTGCCGGCTGCGCCGCGGCGGTCACGGCCCCGTTCACGATGGGTCTTTCGCCATGGATAGCGGTCACGGTTTTTATCGTGGTGCTGACTGGTTACCACATGAAGGGCGCGTCGCATTTCATGGTGCCTCTGCCGCATATCGCGATCATGATTTCGGCGCTCCAGTATGTGCTCGCCGCATGGTGGTCGGTTTATGTGCCGAGCAGCATCGGGACTGGTGCGATCGTTGGATTTTATCTTTCGTATGCGGGGCCGGTGATCGTCGCGGTTGCGCTTGGCTGGAGCCTGGCGTTGCTTCGCATGCGGCCGCAGGCCAGCGGCGGACCCTCCGAACCGGCCCCGGGACTGCTGCGCGAGCTCGATGCGCTCATGCTAGTGGGGCTTGCGGCGGCGCCGATAAGCCATGTTCTGGGCGCTCCTTCGCTGGCCTTCGTCTTCGTGCTCGTGGGCAACCTGCGTTACGTCGGCGCGTTCGGCCGGATGATCCTGCGGGCGCCCGGTTGGCCGCTCCGACTCGGGCTCGTCCTGGTTGCCGAGCTCGTTTTCGCCGCCGACGCGGCAATGTTTCATCCATTACTGCTTTGGGTCGCCTGGTCTTTCGCGGTCTGGCTTTATTGTTTTAAGCCCAGTGCACGGATCGTCGGCGCGGCCTTTGCCATTGCCCTATTGTTTTTGCCGTCTTTTCAGGAAGCCAAATGGCGCCTGCGCGGGCAGGTCCTGGAGTTCGACGCGGAGACGGGCGTCGCGAGCGAATCCGAGGAGGAGGGCGGCTCGCCAATCAAAAAAGCGACGGCTTTCGTGCTGTATCTCGGCGAGGGTCTGCTTCACTCGCTCACCCTGAATTTCACGCCGGACTTCGTGGCGGATACGCTGACCCGTTACAACCAGGGATGGATCATAACGAATGTGATGATATTCGTGCCGGACCGGGAGCCGTACGCAATGGGCGAGACCCTGACCCAGGCTGTGAAGGCCTCGCTCCTTCCGCGTTTCGCCGATCCGGAAAAGGCGGTCGCGGGCGGTCGCGATAACATGGCACGGTACGCGGGCGTGGTCCTCGATGAGAAGACCAGCATGAACCTCGGGTATGCCGGTGAGATGTACGCCAACTTCGGATACGGCGGAATTCTTGGCTCGGGGATTTATGTGGTGGTTTTCGGCCTGCTTTTTCGCTTCGTCACGCGCCGCGCATTCGCAAATCCAATGTGGTGGAGCACTGTCCCGTTTCTCTTTTTTGCCGTGCTCAAAGCAGAAGACGGGATCGCGGAAATCCTGAACTGGACGAGCAAATCCGCGTTTGTGATTATCGGCGTTCTGGTCGTGTTTCCCCATTTCCGGCGGGCCTTGTTCAGGCGATCTGAGCCGCAACGGTCCGACACGCAGCGGGTCGCTATTCCACCGCGGGTTGAGCCCGGCGTCTCCTTTTAACGCGGATGCGGGTTCTGTTCGTTACGCCGTATTATTTTCCTGAGCTGAAATTCGGCGGACCTCCCAAGCGGATCCACGCGATCAGTCGCGCGTTGCGGGCGCGGGGCCACGAGGTCCGCGTGCTAACGTTTCATTCAGAGCGGCCTAACGGATCGCCCGACGAGGATTTTGACGGTGTGCCGGTCCGGTACGTTCCGTGGATTGGAAAATCACTCCGGCAGATCCCGGTGCGGACCGGCATCCTTCGAGCGGAAGTCGTGGCGGCAGACGTCGTGCATTGTTACGGGTTGTACAATCTGCTCTGCCCGAGGGCGGCCAGGTGGGCGCGGCACTTTTCCAAGCCGTATTTCCTGGAGCCGATGGGAATGTACGTCCCGCGGGTCGCGAGCATCGGGTGGAAGCGGCTTTACCACGCGGTTTTTACGAACCGAATGGCCAGGGGCGCCGAAGCGGTGGTGGCTACGTCACCGATGGAGCGGGACGAGCTCAGCGCGCTCGGCGAAGGAATGAACATTGTGGTGCGAAGAAACGGGATCGACCTCGAGGAATTTGCCCGCCTGCCCTCGCCGCAAATCATGCGCGAGCGATGGGGTGCGGGCCCGGACGATCGCGTGGTTCTTTATCTCGGGCGGATCAACAAGAAGAAGAACCTCGAAGAGTTGATCCTCGCTTTTCGCGACGCAGCGGTCGATCGATCCCGGCTCGTGATCGCGGGTCCCTGCGGTGAGCCGTCCTACGCGGCCCGGCTTCAGCAGTTGATCGGCGCGAACGAGGCTCCGCCGCCGATCCGCCTGGAGGGCCCGCTCTACGGTGTCGACCACCTTGCCGCCCTCGCCGCGGCCGACCTCTTCGTCCTGCCGTCTCTTAACGAGAACTTCGGCAACGCAGCGGCCGAGGCAGTTGCTGCCGGTGTGCCGGTTCTCCTGACGGAGACGTGCGGGGTCGCGCCGATAATCCACCGGCGGGCAGGACTTGCGATTCCGCTCGGAATCCAACCGCTCGTAGACGGAATTAAAACCATGCTGGATCCTCGCGCGATGCAGGAGACGACCGCCGGCCGGGAAGAAGCGAAGCACGACCTTTCCTGGGACGACCCGATCCGCCAAACGGAAGACCTTTATGAGAGCGCTCTCGGCGCCAGGGCCGGAGTGGCTCGTGATCGGAGGAGAGGAAGTTGAAGATCCAGGTGTGGAGTCCGGCAGTCGATCCGCGCGCCGGCGGAATTGAAAATTACTCGTCAGCAATTGTTCGCGCTCTGGCGGACGTTTATGGCGCGGAAACGGTTTCCGTTCTGGCGAAACACCAGTCGCCCGATGAATTGCGGGCGCGGGTCCCGCCTGGTGTCCGCGTCTTTGGGACTGGCGCGGTCCCGTCACGTTTACGAACGGCGGCCTTTTCCTCGCTACTGCTTTCCCGCCGCGCATTGGACCGGCCCGACTTGATTCTGAGCACCCATCTGAATTTCGCTACGTTCGCGATCATGGCGCCCGGACTCTTTCGAACGAAATACGCGATCTCTCTCCACGGCATTGAGGCGTGGGAACTGCGGCGCCGGAGTCAGGCAACAGCCCTGCAACACGCCGACCTGTTGTTACCGGTGAGCGGTTTCACTCGCGACATCGTTGCCTCGGCGCAGCGATTGCCGTCCGCCCGATTTCAAATCCTGCCCAACACGGTGGACACAGAACAGTTCACGATCGGACCGAAGCCAGGTTATCTCCTGGAGCGTTATGGCCTGGGCGCGGCGCAGCCCACGATTCTAAGCGTCGGTCGTCTCTTTGCTTCGGAACAATACAAGGGACACGACCGCGTGATCCGCGCCCTAGGAGAGGTCCGGCAAGAGGTGCCTGACGTCCGCTACCTCATTGTCGGTGATGGAGACGATCGTCCGCGCCTCCAAGCCCTTTGCGAAACGGAGGGGGTGGCCGGTCTCGTAATTTTTGCCGGTCGAGTGCCCGCGACAGAGCTGGCGGATCATTATCGTCTCTGCGATCTATTCGCGCTCCCCAGCAATGGCGAAGGATTCGGCATCGTGTTTTTGGAAGCACTGGCGTGCGGCAAGCCGGTGATAGCGGGCAGTCGCGACGGAGCCCGCGAGACGCTGGTCGACGGCGAACTGGGCGTGTGTGTTGACCCGGACGATATCGACGCGCTCGCCAAAGTGATGGGCGCGATCCTGACACGTTCTCACCCGCATCCGCTTTTGAATCGGCCCGAGGCCCTGCGAGCCGCGGTCGTGGAACGCTATGGATTCCCGCAGTTCAAGTCTTCGCTCGCCTCCTATCTCGATGACCTGCTCCGCCGCTGAGGCGCGCGCCTCCGGCAATTTCCCCCTGACGTAGTTCGCGGTCGGCCTTAGGGTATCTTACCGCAGGTGGTGAAAGGGTAGCGGCGCGCTCCCTGCTAATTAGCTGCGGCCCGCATGACACCGATGCAAAACTCCAGCCGCGCTCTTGCGTCCGATTCACCACGCTCCCTCGCGTGGGAACCGGAAGCCTCTTCGACCGCGCTCTCCGCGCGGAGGCAACGCGGTGTTTTGGCGGGGATCGCCTCCAGTGAGTGGGGCGTCGGGCTGGCCTGC
This sequence comes from Chthoniobacterales bacterium, assembly GCA_035536995.1. Lineage (GTDB taxonomy): Bacteria > Verrucomicrobiota > Verrucomicrobiia > Chthoniobacterales > UBA10450 > AV80. Next base: position 33,061 of record DATLNB010000023.1, read on the forward strand.
CTCGTTATTGACGTTGTGAGCTGGATCCTGATCTACGGAACGACCAGCTACTTTCGGCGAGACCTCTTCTTCGTCGTCCCTTTTGAGTTCGTTCTCGTTTACGTGATCCAGGTCGCTGTCATTTGTCAGGCGCTCTTTATGATTGGCGGCTACGACCGCAACAACGACAAGCGAGCTCTCACGTACACGGCCGAACACATCCTGGCGATCATCGGCGCAGCGGCAATCAGTTCGTTGATCGTCTATTCCGCGGCTGCCTACGACGTTTCGATCAAACCGAGCCGCGGTGTCGTTCTCCTGTCCTTCCTCGTTTTCCTTCCGTGGTCGATTCTTTATCGCCGCGCGATCCAGGCTTTCGTTGCGGAATCGACGGCGCACCGCGCTTTCCTGGTCATCGGAGACGGAGAGCTCGCCCAAAAGTTTTATGAGGCGTATCGACAATCGCCCAACCGGCAACGGCTCGAGTTCGTCGGTCTCGATCGGGAGCGCGTCGGGCAACACATAGCCGGCAGCGGTTCGCCTGTTATTGAAGCCGATCTTCAGAACAAGCTCTCGAACCTGAGTAATCGTTATAGCGGCGTCGTCGTGGCGGAACAGGTGGACCGAATTCCCGGCACACTCCTGGAGCATCTGGTGCGAACCCAGTTTCAGCGGACCCGTGTCTATACGCTGGAGTCTTTCTACGAAGCACATTGGCGCCACGTGCCCATCCATTCGATCGACCCGTTCTGGCCGTTGCAGATGGGTTTTCAGCTCGCCCGCAATTCGCCCTATCATTATCTGAAGCGGCTCTTCGACATGGCGTTCTCGGCTTTTCTCCTGGTCCTCCTCTCGCCGCTCCTGCTCGCGCTTTTCGTGATCGTGTGGATCGAAGGCGGATGGCCGCCCATCTTTCGGCAATCGCGCGTCGGCCGGGAAGGGGAACTCTTTACGGCGTTCAAGTTCCGGACAATGCGCGCTCTGGAAAGCGGCAGCGAGGAATCCTCGGATATCTACACCCGGGCAGGCGACCCGCGCGTCACTCCGGTTGGGCATTGGCTCCGCAAGCTGCGGCTCGACGAGTTGCCGCAGCTTTTCAACGTCCTGCGTGGCGACATGAGCCTGATTGGACCCCGCGCTGAGTGGATCAAATGTGCGGAGCGCTACGAGCGCAACATTCCGTTCTATCATTTCCGGCATCTGGTGAAGCCGGGAATCACCGGGTGGGCGCAGGTGAATTATCCGTACGGTGAAAGCGACCAGGACGCGATCGAGAAGCTCAAATACGATCTGTATTACATCCGGCACTATTCCCTGACTCTCGATGCGATGATCGTGCTCAAGACGGTGCACACCGTCCTCTTCGGCAAGGGACGCTGAGGAAAGTGCGAAGGAAAAGGTAGAAAGTAGAAACTTTCTACCTTCTACTGGCGCCGCATGTCGTGGCGACGTTTCGGCAGGATCATACGAAGGCGAGGTTCGCTTCGGAGTCTTGCCCGTTGGCAGTTCCTGGCCACGCTGGCCATTGCTCCGTGGCTTTACGGCGGGACGACTGCCTGGTCCATCAACCTGATTACAGGGCTGCTCGGCCTCACCCTGACACTCTGGGTTGCTTCGCTTTTGGTTGATCGCCGATGGCCGCCGATCCCCTGGCCGTTGCTGGTCATTTGCGGTTTGGTTCTCGCCCAGGGCTGGTGGATGACGGCGAATGCGCACGCCATTTACGACGCAACTTTTCGCATGTTCACCCCGGTTCAGTCGTTGTCGCCGCGATTACCCGGATCGGTGGATTATATCCTGAGCTTCGCGTGGATGGTGCGAGCGACCGCTCTGCTCGGGGTGGTTTGTTTGACGGCGGACATGGCCTACCGCCCTACCTGGCTCCTTCGCCTTTGGTACACGATTGCCTTCGCGGGAGGGGCCATCGGGTTCCTGGGATTAATTCAAAAGGCAACGGGCGCCCATATGATCTTTTGGCAAGCGCCTACGTCCCTCGGCATCGAAACGTTCTTTGCGACTTACTTTTATCACGCGAATGCGGGGGCTTTTCTCAACCTGGTCCTGCCGGTTTCGGTAGGGCTCGCGCTTTGGACGACAGCGCGCTGGCCACGCTCATTCATGCGCGCCGCGGCCATCAGTGTGACCGCAGTCATAGCGGTGGCAATCGTCGCCAATACCTCGAGAATGGCGCAGGTCGTTGCTTTACTCCTGGCCTTGCCGATCCTCGCTGCGATCGCGAAGCCGGCGCTGAAGATGATGGAGCGGGCGGAGAAACGGAGGCTTTTCCTCAGCGCTTTACTCGTTGTGCTGACCCTTGCTGCGGTGGCCCAGGCCGTGCGGCTCGATCGACCCCTCATGCGGTGGAAAGAATTCTCCAAGGAAATGCCGGCCGACCAGCGCTGGGTCGCAGACGAGGTCGCGATAAACGCGGTCCCTGACGCCGGCTGGTTTGGGTTCGGCCCGGGGACGTTCCAGGCGGTCTTCCCACATTACCAGCAGGTGTCCGGAAATCGGCCCTTCGGGACCTGGAGATTCCTCCATGAGGACTACCTGCAAACAATCCTGGAGTGGGGCTGGTCCGGCAGCGTCCTCATCGGAACGTTGTTCTTCGGCGGAATCGGACTTGCCCTGCGCGGATATTTCAGGGCGCAAAATTGGAGCAATCGAGAACGGCTTTTTCTACCGTGCGCCGTGCTCGCCCTTATCGGGGCAGCCATCCACGCGCTGGTTGATTTTCCGTTTCAGATTCTGTCGCTCCAGATTGTGGTCGCGACCTATGTCGGAATCTGCTGGGGCAGTCTGAACTGGAAAGCGGAACGAAGGAGATAAGCGGAGGAGTTATGTCCGCTTGGTTCTCGGCCGCCGGGTCTTCTTATCCGCGTAACCGCCGGTGTAGGAACCTTCGCCCGCGCCGTAGCCATGCGATGCGTAATAGTAATAGTAGTCCGTCCCGCGATTACGAGGGAGCCGGTTAAGGATGACGCCGGCCGGACGGCTCCCGGTTCCACCGAGAAGAAGAATCGCGCGTTGCACAGCGTTCCGTGCTGTGCGGCCGGCCCGCACAACCATGCAAACAGTCTGGACATACGGCGTCATCAGCAACGTGTCGCTCACGGCGAGGACGGGGGCGCTGTCGATCACCACGCGGTCGAACATCGTGCTCGCTTCCGCGACAAGCTCCGCGAAGGATTGGCCGCTCAGGAGCTCGGCGGGGTTTGGGGCGCGGCGGCCGCCGGCGAGCACCGAGAGCTGTCCGCCGGTCGCGGTCACAGTGCCACCGGGCGAGGGCGAATTGGTCCCAATGATATCGACGTCGCGCGCCGAGACTACACGCACGGCATCGTTCAACGGGATCTCTCCAATCAAATAATCGACGATGCCATATTGCTGTTGCTCCGTCTCTTTGATCGCGTCCCCGGTCGGGCCGACGTCGCGAAAAATCTTGTGGAGACTGGGGCGTCGCAGGTCGCCGTCGATCAGCAGGACCCGATGGCCCTGTTGCGCCAGGGAAAGCGAGTAATTCGCGCTCGTGAAGCTCTTGCCTTCATTTGGAAGCGCGCTCGTAAAAATAAACACCTTTCGCTCAGATTCCGGCCCGAGCAGGGAAAGGGCTGCCCGCAAATTACGAAACCCTTCGGCGGCCGGGCCCTCTGGCGCTTCGGCCACGAGGCGATAGCTCTGGGTGCCAGGCGGTGCGTTCTGGCTCTGCGGTGAACCCGAGGATTCGCCCTTCGAGACTTCTGGAATTGCCGCCAGCACCGGCAGCCCGAACGTGGTTTCCGCCTGATCTACGGTCTTGACCGAACGATCGAGCGCGCTTGCGCCAAAAATTAGTCCAAGGCCAGCCGCGATTCCTCCGAGCAACCCGAAGGCGACGGCTTTCATCGGGCGGGGACTCACCGGGGCGCCCGGGAGCGGTGAATGTTCGATCACGCTGACCGCATTCGTTTTTGTCCCTTTCGTCAGGTCTGTCTCCTTGATCTGACGAAGCACGCTCTCGTAAAGCGCGCGATCGGTATCGGCCTGGCGGGCCAGTTCCTGGTATCCGATGGCCGCCTTGTTCAGGGCGAGCGCGGCCTTTTCCTGTTCGCCGGCCGCTCCGCGCAATGAATTTTCTGTGTTGCGCGCCTGCTCAATGGCGTTTCGCAGCACCGCCGGCTGCTGAAGGACCGTTTGCTTCAAGGCCGAGCGAACCTCGTTCAGCGCAGCTCTGGCTGCGATCATTCGCGGATGTTTTTCCTTGTAACGCTGGCTAAGAGTTGCGAGGGCAGCCTCGACCTGCGCGACGTCGCGTCGGCGCTCGACCACTGCCTGGGCCGCGGCGATGCTTGGAACTGCGAGCAGCTCGTCGATCTTGTCTCCGGCCTGCTCGATTTGAGCAAGCTCGCCTTCGAGACGCATGCGCTCAGTTCGGGCAGCGGTCGCCTTCGAGTTTAACTCCTGGAGCTTGTCTTCTACGCCCCCGCCGCGCGAACCAGTTGTCTGTCCGGTATTCGAATTTGCTCCGCCGCCGAGCTGAAGGGCGTCCGGCGTCTTGGCTTTGTATTCAGCTACCGCCGCTTCGCTTTTCTGAAGATTCGCTTTCAGCCTTTCTTCCTCTTCAAGCAGATAGCGCAAAGTGTCCTGGGCAAAGTTCGCCCGGCGCTCGATAGAATTGCGAATGTATTCGCGGCCGACTGCTTCAGCCAAACGCTGAGCGAGCGCTGGGTCCTGGTTCACGACATACAAGTCGATCAGCCGCGTGCCCCGGCGCACCACCGGTTTTATCATGCCCGAAAGCGCGCCCCCAAGGGCCTGCTCGATGTCGCTAAAAGCCGGCTCTGCCGGACCCGCCTTCGTCGAAGGAGCTTCCTTCTTCGGCGCCGGGGCCACCCCTTTGCTGCGGCCGAGGAGCGCGCGCCCATCGTCGTCCGCCAGGCCTTCCGAGCGAATCACGCGGGCGAGCAAAGTCCGGTTCGTCAGGTTTTGCTCGATCGTTCGCAATGCATCCTGGCTGGCAAGAAAGGCAGTTCGCATCCGGCTCGCGTCATCGTCGGTCCGGACAAGGCTTGGTTCCTGGATATCGACTTCGAGGACAATGTGGCCCTGATAAAGTTTGGGGGTGCGCGCGAGATAGCCGAGGGCCAGGAACAGCCCCGCTACCGTACAAAGAATCAGGATCCAGAGTTTCTCGAGAACCGTGTGCCACAAATGCCGGAAATCGGCGCGGTTTCGCGGCTCGAAGCCGATGTTCCCCAAAGACGGATTCGGGGCGGGCGAGACTTCGGAAGTTGGTGGCGGGTTCTGAACGGCGGAAGTCATTGGCGTGTTCACCCCGCTGCCTAAAAGATACTCTCCCCGACTGTGATGGTATCGCCCGGCAGGACTTTGAAATTGGTGTTACCGCCACCGGTCCCGCGAGCGAGGCGTTTGCCGTCAACTTTCATGACTTCATCGCCGTTCGCGCCTTTGCGCCGGACGGTGATGCGTTCCGGGGCGGCGATGCGGGTGTAACCGCCGGCCATGGCGATCGCTTCGAGTAAATCGATGCCGCTCGGGCTGCCATCGGGCATTTCAAAACTGCCCGGGCGGTTAACCTGACCCAGAACGGTGAACCGGCGTTTGGCGTAACCAATCAGCATCACGTTCACCTTCGGGTTGACGAGATAATCGCGGGCATACAGGTCCGTCACCCTCGTTGTCGCTTGAGTGAGAGTTAGTCCGGCAAGGTGGACCGAGCCCAACAGTGGCAGGCTGAGGTTGCCTTCGGCATTAAGGCGGCCATTGGTGCGCAAGTCGTCTTCACCAAAGACTTCGACAGCAACCTGGTCGTTCGCGCTTAGGACGTAACCCGACGGGGCCGTTACAGCATTCGTGGCAACGCTAGGGCCGGAGTTATTGGCGGGCGGCGGCGCAAGAATATTGCGGGCCGCATCGGACGGGGCAGGGGGCGGGGATTGCGTTTGGGCGGGGGCCTGGAGCGCGACGAAAAAGAGCGCGAAGAAAATGGTCCCCCAAACCTTCGATCTCGGGAACGCAAGGCGAGCAGGCCGCTGCCTTGCCCTAGAAAGTGAGCCCGCTGCGAAATCCAACTTGGTTGTCATGGAAACTAAATGCATCGAATGAGCTGTCGTTCACCCGGTGCGAATAATACGCGCCCACGGACCAGAATCTAGTGACCCGGACTGCAATTGACGGTTGGATGAAAAAATAATTATCGCTCCGTTCCGGGCCTGCTGCGCCAACGGTGCTGTAGTACTCCGAATTCTCGTAGCCGCCGTTGATCCCGAGAAAGAAGCGTTGGAACAACCGCTGTTGCAGGCCCGCAGAGATATTACTAACCGCATAGTTCTGGCTCGCCAGGACCGCCGAGTTCAAAGTCCTGCGGTTCGCGGTGATCGAGAGCTTGGTCCCGTCGAAGGGGGCATAATTGACGCCGATCTCAAAGACCGGCGATATGTATTGATCGCGCAGATCTCCGTCGAACTGACGGAACTCGACACCGCCTGACGCGGCGAAATCTATCTTGCCGGTTGCCCGGTAGGAAAGGCGGACGTTGGCCTGCTGAAATTGCTGATCGGGACTCGGCTCGTCGACGGTATTGAAGCCGGCGCTGCCGCCAATGCCCACGGTCAGTTTCGAGCTGTAGTCATAATTAAGGAAAAAATTCCCGGAAAACGCGTCTGAACTGATGAGCGAGGAATAGTGAGTAGCGGTGTAATCGAGACCGCTCGAGAGGAAGGTCTTGCCGGCCACGTAGTAGGCCGCGTTGAGATGGGTCGTGTAAATATTGAATCGGGTGCGGCCCGCGACATCCAGATTGACCTGTTGGTCCAGACCCCCGGCGGCGTCCTGTGTTTGAACATCTACGCCGTCCATGATCTGGACCATTTGGGAGAGGTTTAGGGTCAGGCGGTTGATTCGGTATTGGCCGTCCAGTCTGGCTACATGCTGGACTGAGTTGTTTTCGGAATGATCGGCAAAGAGGAAAATCGCGGGAAGGTAATTAAACTGAATGTAATTTTCGACCCGATCTGTGGTGTCGCCGAAACCCAGCATAATGGCAGGCTCGATCGAGGTGTACCAATCGGAGATCCGGTCATCCTGCGACAAATTGATGTTATCGTCGTAAACGCCCCGGACGCCGAGACGGAACTGGTAATGGAACCGGCGCGGTATGCCGGAATCGACGCTGGTCGCGGGAGCAGTGTCGGGACCGTCATCGGTTGCCGCGACTGGGAGCGGAGGGTTTATCTCAGCGCTTAGGTCAATCGACTGTTCGGGCGCTATGGTGGTCCCGTTGGGGTCAGTGGTCGTTTCCGTGACCGCGAACAATGCTTCCTGTGCCCAGGAGGTCGGAGCGGCGATTCCTTCAAAAATCAGGCAAATACTGAGAATTGGAAGAAAGAGCCGTAATGAGACTGAAAAACCGAGATTCACAGGGCCGGATAATTCGACGTGAGACGAGTAAATGCAAACTTTTCCGTGGAGAGGATGGGAAAAAGGATCGGACCGTTAGTTAGCGGGCGCTTGTTCCGGGGAAGCGACGGCGTCATCCTCGCTCAGATCTGAAATATTGGCGGGGTTCAGCGTGGCAGCTGTGAACGAGAAGCCGCTACTATCGGAAGCCGAGAACGTAAGGGAAGCAAACGACGCCGATCGCGCGGTCGCTGCCTGGAGGATCGCATCCTTCTTGGCCGGCGCGGCCGAAATGGCGGCGCTCACGACGCATCGGCGAAAATCCAACGCCGCGGAGGAAGCGCTCCTGGCGATTGCGACCGCAGCATCCGGATTGGCCGCGATGCCTGCCATGACGATCCGTTCGACGATTGAACACAGCGCCCCGGCTTTTGCATCGCGCTTTTTAATGGCGGCCTTTATCGCGACCGCGACAATCGTCGGCGCGAGCTCGGGACGCAGATGGACCGCAGCAAGAACATACTCGGGGAGCGCCCTCGCCTCGGCTCGAAACGCCACCGCAGTGAAAGCCTTGACGAACTGCTTGGGCTGGGCCGACGCAACATGAGCAGCGCCGTTCGCCCTGACAGCCATTCCAATTTCGTCTCCCGGCAGGGCAAACGCCGTTGTCTGCCAGAGCGCCGCGGCGCAGGCCATTGCAAGCAAACGGCATCCTCTTCGCAACAGAAGGCGTTGGCATTGACCCAGGAAGAATCGCGAAAAACGGGGAGTGACAAAGTGCACGCCAAGTCCCCATAGCTAATTCTGCGCCCAGGCCTGCCGTATCTGGACGCCCGGGCGGCCTAACGAGGCAAAACGTTCACCCGGTTAGCCACGAGCGTTTTGAGGTTTTCTTCGGCTTCGATTGTGACCTGGAGGGTCTCCTGACCAGTGGGGTCCGTTTCGACTGGAATGACCCGGGCGCTCCCGGAGCGCCATTCGCCCATCGAGCCGGGCGGGATCTGGACAGACCGGGTGCCCGGAGATTGGAATTCGATCCAGCCCGTCGCGCAGGTCACTCGGGTCAGTGCGCCGTCCGTCTCGACACAAAAAACGGCATTTGAAGGCGTGACAGCGTTGCCCTGAGGAGTGGCGACGCTTAGCTGCGCCGGCGCCTCGCCCCAGGCGTGCGAAACAATCAGCCGGCCCGCCTTTAGTGTCATCTCCGCATGCCGTCCACGGACGGAGCTGCCGGTTTCATTGCCATCCTTCGTCAGCGCCAGCCGCCCAATCTCGAGGGCCGTGCCAGGCCCGGCCTGGATCACGGAGTTCGGCAGCAAAGATATCGCGAGGTGCGAATTTTCCTTTGTCTGGAAGACGGTCCCAGGCTTCGCAGCGTCGCCCGCACGCACCGGGGAATCGTTTTGGCTCGGTGCCGCCGCGAAGACGGTCCCGTCGACCGCGACTACGGTCGCAAGGGTTCCCCTGGTGATCCCTTCCCAGCAGCCATCTAGCGCGGCTGCGAGAATGGCCAGACCGATACAGCAGATCGCTCGGAGCAAAAGCCAGCTACCCGGGACCCTCGAAGGTCGGGGCTATTGTACCCGGCCGGGTTTATCGCACGGGCCCGCATCGGTATCGCCGTGGCGGATATGCGCGGCGTATGCGGGGCAGGGCAAACAGAGGACAAAGCCGTTGTGATGGACAGCTTTCATGCAGGGTTCTTTCTCCGGGGATTGGGAATTGGCGTCAGCGGCCTGGGTTGACGAGCCATCTGCCGGCAGCGGGCACGGGCCTTTTTCGGCTACCCCCGCAGCATAGAGGGTGATAGCCGATGCGGTGAAGAGAACGAAGAGGAGGCGTTTGGCTGCAATCATGAGTTTCATAATAAAAACCTGAAGAATCCGGGATTTGATGGCGATTGTAGAGTCGAGGCCGGAGCAGGCAAGCTTTTTTCGCTGTATCTCCATATTTTTTTGTCATTTGTCATAAACCATTGGGACTACTGTGGGTTGGCATTGTGAAAACCGCTTGGCAAAGCGTCTTCCCGGGAGTAGACACTGTCTTCGCGTGAGAAAAGAAGTCTTTGTTTGCGACAACTGTGGAGTGCGGAAACGGTTGCCGAGCTCTCAGCGGCACTGGTGCGAAGAGTGCAAAACCTCAAGCCCGGTAGAGCTGCGCCCGGTCCGGGACAAGCATTCCGCCCCAAAACCAGACCAGGCTGAGCCGGCCGCTCCGTACCGGCGTTAATCTGTTTTTGGCGCGCGAACCGGCGGCCACGCTACCGCTACCGCCCTCGCGACAGTCCGGCTTTAGTCGGTTAGGCTCCGGTGATGCAATTCGCCAAACTGGGCCCAACCGACCTGGAGGTCTCCCGCATCTGCCTCGGGACAATGACTTACGGCTCGAGCAAATGGCGGCCCTGGGTCCTCGACGAAGCAGCGAGCCGCCCCCTCATTCATCAGGCCGTCGAAGCCGGCATTAATTTCTTCGATACCGCGGATATGTACTCGTTAGGTCAGAGCGAGGAAGTCCTCGGGCGTGCCCTAAAAGACTTCGGTTGCCCGCGCCAAGACCTCGTCATCGCGACCAAGGTATTTTATCCGATGAGCGACGATCCCGGGGATCGCGGGTTGTCGCGCAGGCACATCATGCAGGCCATCGACGCGAGTCTCCGTCGTCTCGGAACTGACTACGTCGATCTATATCAGATTCACCGGTTCGATGAACAGACGCCGATCGAGGAAACGCTGGAAGCGCTCGACCGGATCGTCGCGGCCGGCAAGGCGCGGTATCTCGGCGCCTCCTCGATGCCTGCGTGGCGTTTCGCGAAATTACTCTACACGGCGGACGCGGGCGGCTGGCGCCGATTCGCAACCATGCAAAATCATTACAATCTGATCTATCGCGAAGAAGAACGGGAAATGATTCCGTTGTGCCAGGAAGAGCGGATCGGCATTTTGCCCTGGAGCCCCCTTGCCCGGGGATGGCTCGCTGGCAAATGCCGGGAGAGGACGATCCGCGCTGAGAGTGATACCTACGGCCACGGTCTCTACGGCGAGGAAATCAGCGCGGCCGACACGCGTGTCGTAGACGGGCTCGAAAGGGTTGCGGCGGCTGGCGGAATGCCCCCGGCGCGGATGGCCCTCGCCTGGTTGCTCCAAAAACCCGGGGTCGTTGCTCCGATCGTGGGAATCTCGAAGCCGGAGCAACTCGCGGACGCCGTGGCGGCGGTGGAAGTGCCCCCATTGCCGCCATCGATCCTGGCGAGCCTCGAGGAGCCGTACGTGCCGCACGCGATCGCCGGAATCTGAGCGCCGTTTATAGAATTTAGAGTAGGTGAAAATACTTAGGTCGGCACGGAAGCCGCTATTGGCGTGCCGACGATGCTCGCTTCCAGCCCCATTGGGACCCGCTTCGCGTCTCTGCCCCGGGGTGTTACGCGAGCTGTTTGCGCCTTGATTTTCCTGGCGACGATCCCTGCTGCTCTCGCCGTTACGTGGACGTGGACCGGAACCGGTGGCAATAGCTTCTGGAATTCGGCCAACAATTGGAACCTCATCTCAGTTCCTACTAGCGCTTCGACAACGGACCTGATCTTCGGTGGCTCGAATAATACCGGGACGGCGTTGGTGCCACTAAACCAAAACATCGCTACCCCGTTCCAGCTCAACAGCCTCAGTTTCGCGAACGGAGCCGGGAGCTTTTTCCTCGGTGGAAACGCGTTCGCTTTTACCGGGTCAGGCAATTCCATCAGCCAAAACTCTTCGAGTGCACAGAGCATCGCTAATAGTTTCACGGCCAGCGCGAACGCGGTCGCCGTTCTGACGTTGACCGGCGGCGGAACGGGCGTCGTGACCCTTGGCGGGGCGATTAATACGGGAAACGGCGGTCGCGATTACGCGATCACAAAGTCAGGGACGAGCACGTTTATCCTCAGTGCGGCCAACACCTATGGCGGCGTGACCTCGATCAACGGCGGCGTCCTCAACATTCAGAATGCGACCGCTCTCGGTTCAACGACGTCGGGAACAACCGTCGCTTCCGGCGCTGCTCTGCAGATTCAGGGCGGAATCGCGGTCGGAAACGAAGGGCTCACCCTAAATGGCTCGGGGATAACGGGTACAGGCGCCTTCCGCAACGTTAGCGGATCCAACAGCTACGCCGGTGTCATCACATTCGGATCCGCCAGTTCGATCGTCTCGGACAGCGGCACCCTGACCCTTAGCGGAAACGTCAACAACGGCGGATTCTTGTTCACGGAGAGTGGAGCCGGCAACGTCACTGTAACTGGCGTCATCAGCGGCGGCGGCGGATTGGTTAAGACCGGTTCCGGAACCCTCACCTTGAGTGGAGCACTTTCCAACACCTACACCGGCACCACCACGGTGAACCAGGGAACTCTGGTTCTCGCGAAGCCGGGCTCGGTCCTGGCACCAGCGATCACCATTGGCGGTGCAGGCAGCAACGCGACCGTCCAACTCGGTGCTTCCTATCAACTTTACGGCGCGCCAACCACCATCAATTTGCTCGGTCAGCTGAACCTTAACAACTTCAGCGAGTACGTTGGGTCGTTGACAATCAACGGCGGCTCGGTCGTAACCGGAACGGGCCTGCTTTACCTGGGCGGTGGGATCAACACGGCCGCGAGTGGGACGAGTGCGACCATGACGGGCAACGTCTCGCTCTACACGAATCAGGTTTTCAACATCGCGAGCGGCACCACTGCAAGCGGGCAGGACCTCATCATCTCGGGCGCAATTGGCGAATATATCGCCGGCACGACGATTACGAAGCAAGGCTCGGGAACGCTCGTGCTCTCCGGCGCGAACACATATACCGGGATGCTCACCATCAACAGTGGCGTGGTGAACATTCAAAACGCGACTGCCCTCGGGACAACGGCGGGAGGCGTATTGGTCGCTTCCGGGGCTGCGTTACAATTGCAGGGCGGGGTCAGTGTCGGCAACGAGGCGCTTAGTCTTAACGGCGGCGGCGTAAGCAGCGACGGTGCGCTCCGTAACTTCAGCGGAAACAACAGCTACGCAGGCCCAATCACCCTTGGGTCCGCGGCGACTATCTTCTCAGACGCGGCTATCCTGACTTTGAGCGGTGGGATCACGAACGGCGGCTTCACCGTGACTTTCGGCGGGTCGGGCGACGTCACGGAGAACGGAGTTGTGAGCGGCACTGGAGCTCTGGTCAAAAATGATGCGGGAACGCTGACACTCAGCGGAGTTAATACCTATTCCGGGGGTACGACGATTAATGGCGGCACGGTAATTATTTCGAGCGCGAGCAGTCTAGGAGCGACCAGTGGCACCGCGACCATCAATGCCGCGACGCTCGATGTAACGGCGACGTTCTCCACCACGCGTAATTTCACGCTGGGAAATTCCTCAAGTAACGTCGCCGTGGGACCTTCGTTTACCTTCACCGCGAACGGCATCTTCAGCGGGACCGGAGCCCTGAATAAGACGGGCGCCGGCACGATGATCTTGGGCGGCGCCAACAGCTATACCGGCGCGACGAATGTCAGCGCGGGAACGTTGCGCATTTCCGGGAGCGATCGAATCGCGAATGCGAGCAATCTCAACATCTCGGGCGGCACGTTCGATCTGCAGAGCTTTAACGAGACTATCGGAGCCGTCACCTTGGCGAGCGGCGCCATCACTGGGACTACCGGTATGCTCACCGGCACTTCCTACACGCTTCAAAGCGGGACGGTCAGTGGAATCCTGGCCGGGACGGGAACGGTGACAAAGAATACGACTGGAACCGTCACCCTTAGCGGTTCGAACACATTTAGCGGGAGCACGACGATCAGCGCCGGGAATTTGGTGGTTAGCAGCAATAACGCGCTAGGTGCTGCAGCCGGCGGCACCACCGTTGTTAACGGCGCCGTTTTAACCCTGAACGGCGTGAACTACACGACCGCTGAACCTCTAACGTTAAACGGAAGCGGAATCAGCAATGGCGGCGCGCTCGCCAACACTGGGACCAGCACATATGCGGGGCCGATAAATGCCGCAACCAACGCCACAATCAACGCGGGTGGGGGAACGTTAAATCTTTCCGGCGGCCTCTCGAAGAACGGGACGACTCTGACCATCGCGGGAGGCGGGACCGTCAATATCGCAACGAATGGAATCACCGGCAGCGCCGCAAATTCAGATCTGGTTATCGACGGGACCACGGTCGTTTTGAGCGCCGCGAGTAGCTACAACGGCCCGACCACAATCCAGAACGCGGGAACCTTAAAGCTCGGCAACAACAATGTGCTTCCCGGCTCGCCCCTTACGGCAATGACCGTCAATACGAACAGCGCTTTTGACCTGGCCGGATACAACGATCGGGTTGGCTCGCTGACCGGGGACAATACCTCTGTCGTGAAGAATAGCGCGGCTACCACGACGAGCACCCTGACGGTCAGCCCCTCGACCGGCGCTTCGAGCACGTTCGCTGGCGTAATCGCCGGAACAAACGGTGGAACGCAGGGCAATGTCGCGGTGCGGAAGGACGACGCCGGTACACTGACACTCACGGGCGCAAACACCTATACCGGTTCGACGACGATCAACGGCGGAACCTTGATCGCCGCTGCGAACTCGGGCGGTGCGCTCGGCAAAACGAGCGCGGTCGCTGTTAATTCCGGAGGCACGCTTCGGCTTGGCGTCAGTGACCAAGTCAACGACGCGGCGCCAATGACGTTGGCAGGCGGCACTTTCGCGAAGGGCAATTTCAGCGAAGGCACGAGTAGCGCGCCGGGTTTGGGGTCTCTTACTCTTGCAGCTGCCGGCAGCCAGATTGATTTCGGGAGCGGAACCGTCGGGATCCTGACCTTTGCTTCGTTCAATCCCGGGACTTACACGCTGACGATTTCAAACTGGACGGGAACAATCGGAACGGCTGGCAGTACTTCGACCGACCGTCTGATCTTCGGCTCCGACCAGGCTGGAAGCCTCGACCGGTTCAACTTCAGCGGATTCGGCCCCGGCGCGATGGAGATCTCGCTCGGGGGCGGTTATTACGAAATTGTGCCTATCGCGCCAGTCCCCGAAACCTCGACATGGGTTGCGGCCGCGCTCGGCCTGGCGCCGTTCGCCTTTCGTATTTTGCGTCGCCGCACCACGCGAAAGCGCGATTAGTTTTGCTCTGTTTTTGTCGGCCCGCGGCACGCGAGTTGCATCATTCACCACACACAAATCCGTCGGAGTCCGTCCTCTAAGATCGGGCGCTGCGGATGACGAATTAATCATTATGAAACCTTGCCTCGCCATCCTCTCCTGCATTTTCCTCACCTCCTGCGCCGACATGTATGTCACCAAGACTTATGTCGCCGGGGGATCGACCCAGACCACGGCCGCGACCGACGCGAAGGACTACTCGAAGAGCGGGGTTTACATGACCACCAGTTGTGGCGTCGGGGCCTATGACCCTAAAGCGATTTATATCCGGCCGTTCTGCATCGATAATGCGGTCTTCACCGGACACCAGACAAACTCCGACGGCGAAATGCCGATCCGCAAGGCGCTGACCCCCGTCGAATTTGCCGGCACCCTGAAAGAGCAGCTCGAGAAGATTGCGCCGGCTCGCATTTTGCGCGAAGACGAAACGCCCCGGACCGGCTGGCTGGTCGAGGGCGAATTCCAACTTGTTGACGGCGGCAACCCCGCGGCGCGTTTCTTCTTCGGCCATGCTGGCGCTGGAGCTTCCCACCTGATGCTGCACGTGCGAGTCACTGATGTGGACCGCGGCGTGGTCGTTTATGAATTCGATATGGCGGGCGGAAGCAGACTCCAGGGCCGCGGCGGAACGGTCCGGGCCAGCGGACTCGGTTACGCGCGCTCGTTCGATCTCGTGAACGCGGCCGAACGGATCTACCTCGTGCTGACGCCGAATGCCTTCCGTTACGGGACGCGGGCGAATGTCGCGCTGCATTAAGGCTGACCGACGCCGTTAGAGGCGTCCGCCGGATTCACCGGTTGCCAAGCGAACTGCGCCGACTAAGCTGCTGCGGTTTTACTGCCGCAATGATTTTTCCCCGCTTTTTCGTCGCTTTTTTTTGTTTCGCCGTCGCTTTTCCAGCCGCGCGTTCGCTTCACGCCGCAGCGGCTCACGTCATTCTCGACGCCCAGACCGGACACGTTCTCGAGCAGGCCAACCCGCGGGACAAACGCCAGATCGGCAGCCTGACAAAAGTGGCGGCCGCCATGGTTGTCCTCGATTGGTCCGAGAAGCGCGGAGGCGACCTCAACCAGTTCGCGACTATTCCCCCCGAAGCGTTCGTTGGGACGGGAGATAACCTGATTGGCTTCCAGCCCGGCGATCGCGTGACGTTGCGGGACCTTCTTTACGCGGCGCTCGTCCAGTCCGATAACATCGCAGCTTTCACCCTCGCTCATCATGTTGGGATTGCCCTCCAACCAGTCGTCCCTTCAGCCGGGAACGGCACTCCGGTCGCCATCTTCGTTGGCCAGATGAACTTTCTCGCGAAGTCGCTCCGGATGGAGCGGACGCGTTTCGTAAATCCGCACGGGATCGATACAGGCGAGCGCTCCATGCCGTTCTCGACGGCGTCGGACCTCGGGCGCCTGAGCCGATATGCGGTGAACAAGGCGGCGTTCCGTTTTTATGTTTCACAAAAAGAGCGCCAAATCTCTTTCAGCCGAGGCGAATCGAAGAAGAGTTATTTGTTGCGCAACACGAACGAACTTCTCGGCGCGAATGGAGTTGATGGGGTGAAAACCGGCCGGACAGCGCGCGCAGGAGATTGCCTGATTCTTTCCGCGCATCGCGAGTCCCAAATCGTGAAAGGCGCCGGCACGACCGTGATCCCGCGGCATCTGATTGTGATCATGCTGGGCAGCCCCAACCGCTTTGGAGAAGGCGCAGCCCTCCTCGCCCGGGGCTGGCAATTGCACGAGCAATGGCTTGCCGGCGGCCGGCTGACGGACCCGAACAAGACCCTTTGATTTCTTCGCCGGGTTAAAATGACCAAGCCCCGTATCGGCGTGCTCACGAGCGGGGGTGACTGCCCCGGCTTAAATGCGGTTCTGCGCGGCGTTGTGCTGGCCGCGGAAAAACTGGGCTGGGAAGTGCTCGGCTTTCACGATGGATTCGAAGGCCTGCTTCCGCCCGGCAACTACCGCTTGTTAACCCGTCGCGAGACCGCCGGTATCATGCCGCGAGGGGGCACCATCATAGGCACGACGAATCGCGGTCATTTTGTGGCCAAGGTCGGGATGGGCGACCGAACGGAAGTTGCGCAACAGGTGATCGTGGATGCGCGCGAAGTGCTCAAGGCGCTGGGGGTGGAAGCGTTGATCATCGTCGGTGGCGACGGCTCGATGGCGACCGCCCAACAACTTCAGGACGCCGGGATCAACTGCATCGGCGTTCCCAAGACCATCGACAACGATTTGGAAGCAACCGCCATGACCTTCGGGTTCGACTCAGCGGTGGCGACCGTGATGGACGCGCTCGATCGTCTCCACACAACCGCCACGAGCCACAAAAGGATCATGGTGCTCGAAGTCATGGGCCGGCACGCAGGGTGGATCGCCCTCCATGGCGGCATCGCGGGCGGGGCACACATTATCCTGATTCCAGAAATCCCGTTCGATTACGGCAAGATCGCGGCTGCTATTCAATTGCGCGCCGAGCGCGGCAATCAGTCAGCCATCGTCGTGGTTGCAGAAGGTTCCCGCCCCCGCGACGGCCAGGTCGTGATGCGCCACTGCGACGGAGGGGAAGACCGTTATGGTGGCATTGGGTCGATCGTTGCCGCCGAGATCGCCGAGCGGACAAAAAAGGAAACCCGATGCACGGTGTTGGGCCATCTTCAGCGCGGAGGGACACCGACGACGCTGGATCGGATTCTCGGAACACGTTTTGGCGTCAAGGCCGTGAAGTTGATCCAGGAAAAAGAATTCGGTTCGATGGTCAGTTATCAAAATTACCAGGTGCGCCACGTTCCGATCGCCGAGGCGGTAAACCGGCTTCGGCTCGTCCCGCCCGATGGCGAGATTGTCCAGATGGCGCGCGACGTCGACGTTTCCTTCGGAGATTAATCCAGTTCGTCCTCCTTGATCGTGGCGCTCTCGATGCGCGGCGTTTCCTGCCCGCCTCAGGCAAAAAGCAGTTGGCTCGCTGCGAAGCCGCCGTAAATTCAGCCCCGCCCCATATCAGCGCGGCCTTTCTTTTATGATCACTGTAATGCGCAAGCACCATAAGTGGCTGATGATCGTCATCGCGATCCTCGCCGTTCCCTTCATTTTCTATTTCAACAAGACGGACCTGAGCCGCACCGAGAATACTGACCTCGGACGGATTTACGATCGGCCCCTGACAAACATCGAATTCCAGCGAAGCGCCCGCCTCATGACCCTCGGCCAAATGCTTGGGCTGAGCGTTTCCCAGGAATTAATGGGCCGGGCCATGAGCGAGAGCGACGCGTATGTAAATTTTGCGTTCAATCGCATCGTGCTCGAACACGAGGGCCGCGAGCTCGGAGTTCTGCCCAGCTCCACGGAAATCGCCGAGCATGTGAAGACGCTTCGGCCTTTTCAAAACGAACAGGGCGGCTTCGATTTCGCGAAATACAATGATTTCGCGCAGGCACGTCTCCCGGCCCTCGGTTTTACAGAGGCGCAGCTCGAACAAATGGTTTCGGCCCAGCTTGTCCTTAACCGGGTGAAGGATCTGCTCGGCACCGGTATTCATTTCGCGGAGAGCGAGAGCCGGGACTATTACGAGCGGTCCTATGGGAAAATCCACGCGGCCGTTGTCCGTTTTCGCGAGGAGGATTTTCAGAAGGACCTGAAGATCAGCGACGAGGATATCGCGAAATATTTTGAGGCCCACAAGGCGGAGCTTAAGACCGAGGAGAAACGGAAAGTTGAGTTCGTATCTTTTCTCCTGAATCCGACTGACAAAGCCAAGACGGGCAAGGAGAGAACCGATGCACTGCAAAAGCTCGCCGACAGAGCGAACGAATTTGTCCAGGGTGCGATGAAGCAGGGAACAAGCTTTCCCGATTTCGCCCTGACCTCCAAAGTCGCGCTCTCAGCCACGGGTGAATTTACTGCCGCTGCGCCGGATCCCCAGTTCGCCGCCATACCCGCACTCTCGCAGTATGCATTCCAACTGAAGCCCGAGGAACCGATAAGCGATGCGATCCAGGGCCCCGATGGGTTTTACGTTCTACACCTCGTTTCGGCGACGCCCTCGAAGCCCCTCACGCCCGATGAAGCGAAGCCGAAGATTGTCGAAAACCTGACTAAAGAACGCCTCCGCCAGATGGTTT
This sequence comes from Chthoniobacterales bacterium, assembly GCA_035536995.1. Classification (GTDB taxonomy): domain Bacteria; phylum Verrucomicrobiota; class Verrucomicrobiia; order Chthoniobacterales; family UBA10450; genus AV80. The sequence goes on from DATLNB010000023.1 coordinate 51,725, forward strand.
CCACCAAAGGCGCGGACGTGGCTCGGGTCATCCGCGAAGCAACGGGCGCTGGGACACCGCTCGACAAAGCTCTGTCCCAAATCGGGTTGACCGCTGAACGCGTGCCGCCGTTCGCAATAAGCGAGCCACCCCCAAAGCCCGAAGAACCGAAAAAGCCCGATGTGCCGGATCTGCCGATGATCAAGAGCGCGGTGCGGGAGTTGAACCCCGGTGATTCGACCGACTTTATGGCCACCGAGAAGGGCGGGCTCGTGGTCGTCGTGGAGTCGCGTGACCCTGCCGACCAGGCCGGATACGCGGAAGCCAGGGCCAAATTCGAAAAGAATTTTCTCCAGAACAAACGGATGGTGTATTTCGATGAATGGTTGCAGGACCGGCGACGCGCGGCCGGTGTCCAGCAGGCCGTGACCCAGGCTGAGGCACCAGCTGCTGAGAGTTGATTTAGCCTCAGCATCCTCATGCCAGAGGTTGACGAGCTGTTCGATGACGCCAACGGCGATCTCGCCGTGGGAGAGCTGGACAGCGCGGTCGAAAAATATCGGCGCTGCGTCGAGCTCGATCCGAACTTTTTTGACGGCTGGCACGCCCTTGGGATGGCGCTGATGAAGACCGGCCGGTTTCCCGAAGCGATCGAGGCGGGTAAAACCGCAACGGTTCTCCGGCCTAACGACCAGATCGCCTGGACGAGCCTTTCCCTCTTCTACAATCGCAACGGCGACATCAAGGAAGCCGAGGCAGCCGGCACGAAGGCGAAGATCCTTTCCTGGGGCGGAAAAATCGCGAAAGAGTGAGCCACGCACTGTAGCTGCGACGCCACCGTCGCAGAAAGTGTTCGCGGCGTCTCGCCGCGACCATTGGTTTGGAAATCGGCGACGACGGCGTCGCCGGCACTGCCTGCGGACCGGCGCCGCAGCTACGCGGTCAGCTCCTTGAACACCGCCAGAAAGCGCTCCATCTGCAGCCTCGTCCCGATTGTCACCCGGAGGTGATTCGGTAGCGGCGGAAACAGCCGGCCGACTTGCACCTTCTTCTCGCGGAACGCGGCGATGACTGGTTTCACCTCCCGCCGCAGGTCGATCATGATGAAGTTCGCTTCCGACGGGATGTAGCTGAATTTCAGTTTATCCAATTCGCCGCAGACGAGTTTCCGCACTTCGGAATTGTTCTTCCTTCCGTTCTCAACCTGCGCGTTATCATCGAGGCTCGCGCGCGCGGCCACGATCGCCATCAGGCTGACGCTGTCCCATGATTGCTGGGTCCGCATCAGCTCGATCTTGTCGGGTTGGGCGATGCAGTAACCGCAGCGCAGACCCGCCATTCCATATATTTTCGAGAAGGTCCGGGCGACGACGAGGTTCGGATGATCTTTCACCATCGAAATCACGCTCTCGTAATCCGCGCTCTCGACGAAATGATGATAGGCCTCGTCCACCAGGACGATTGTTTCGCGCGGCACTTTGGCGATGAATTCACGCAGGTGCGCTTTCGGTGTAATGCTGGCCGTCGGGTTGTTCGGATTACAAATGTACTGGAGGCCGGCACCGGCCGCTTCGAGCATTTTCGGAAGGTCATGGTGAAAAGCCGGGTTCAACTTCACTTTCACGACCTCGGCCCCGCTTGCCTTGGTATGGCCCGCAGCCGCCTCAAAAGTCGGGTCGCCCACGACTAATTTCTTGTTCGGACCGGTGAAAGCTGCGACCGCGACTTTTAGAATTTCTCCGGAACCCGCGCCGCAGAGAATCTGCTCTTTCGGCACCTGGTTCAATTTCGCCAGCGCTTCGACAAGTTCCTCATGCGCGTCATCGGGGTACTTCCAGGCGAGGGGAAAGGCAGCGGTCATGGCCTTCAGCGCGATTGGAGAAGGTCCGTATGGGTTTTCGTTGGAGCTTAATCGAACGACATCCGACGGCTTGGGTTCCGTTGGTTTGGGAGTGGATTCCGAAAGACTCAGCGCAGGCCGCAGCGCCGCAAAAGCAGCGCCCGCTCCCAGGAGTTTCGTGAACCCGCGACGCGACAGCGCGGAAGGATTTTTCACACGACGTTTTTGCCGGAGAGAGTGCACCGCGTCAATCTCCGAGCAGCCCGGGAGCGGCGGAAGCTCCAAACACCAAACACCAAGCTCCAGAGAAATTCCAAACATCAAGCTCCAATGGAAGCGACCTGACTCGTCGTTTGCGTTGATGTTTGGTGCTTAATGCTTCTTGGAGCTTGGAGCTTGGAGCTTGGAGTTGGTGTTTGGAGCTTTAAAGGCAGGGTCCGCTAGTGTCGAAGGGTAGCCAATGGCCAGCGACTTCATCGAATCCCACATCCCCGCGCGCCTCGACCGAATGCCGTGGAGTCGCTGGCATTGGCTGATCGTCAGCGCGCTCGGCGCGACCTGGATTCTCGATGGCCTCGAAGTGACTCTCGCCGGGTCGCTCGGCGGAATATTAACGCATCGCGAAACCCTCGGGTTGAGCGATGCGCAGGTCGGGGCGAGCGCGACTTTCTACCTCATCGGCGCGGTCCTGGGAGCATTGCTCTTCGGCTACGGCACCGACCGGCTCGGCAGGAAGAAATTATTCTTCATTACCGTTGCCGTTTATCTGACCGCTACCGGGCTGACCGCCTTCTCATGGAATTTCGCCAGCTACGCCTTTTTCCGGGCGCTCACTGGAGCCGGGATCGGTGGTGAATACGCAGCCATTAATTCAGCAATCGACGAGCTAATCCCCGCACGCGTCCGTGGCCGCGTCGACCTGATGATCAACGGCTCCTACTGGATCGGCGCCGCGATGGGTTCCGCCGCGACGGTTGTCTTGCTCAATCCGAATTATCTGCCCGTCTGGCTCGGCTGGCGGCTCGCCTTCGGCATCGGCGCGGTCCTCGGCCTCGTCGTCATTTTCTTCCGGCGCTGGATTCCGGAAAGCCCGCGCTGGCTCCTCATCCACGGCCGCGCCGCCGAGGCCGAAGCCATCGTCGACGACGTCGAGCGCGCAGCGCGACACCGCGCCGGGAGTGATGGAGCGATGGAGCATTGGAGTAATGAGCGAGGCGACGAATCCTCGGACTCTATTACTCCACTACTCCAACACTCCACTACTCCCATGCGCATCCGCACCCGCACCCACACGCCCTGGCGCGAGATTTGGCACACCATCATCCACGAACATCGCCGCCGTTCCGTCCTCGGGTTCGTTCTCATGCTTACCCAGGCCTTCTTCTACAACGCCATCTTCTTCACTTACGGCCTTGTCCTGATGCGCTTCTACAACGTGCCCGCACAAAATGTCGGCGGCTACCTTTTGCCCTTTGCCCTCGGCAACGTACTTGGCCCGATTGTCCTCGGCCATCTCTTCGACACCGTCGGCCGCCGGAAAATGATCGCCGCCACCTACGCGATTTCCGGCCTGCTCCTCGCCGTTACCGGCTGGCTCTTCCACGCCGGTCTTCTCACCGCCCAGACCCAGACCATTGCCTGGATGATCATCTTCTTTGTCGCCTCGGCCGCGGCCAGCTCCGCCTACCTCACCGTAAGCGAAATCTTCCCGCTCGAAATCCGCGCCCTGGCCATCGCCATCTTCTACGCTTTCGGGACTTTGGCCGGCGGGGTAGGGGCACCGATCCTTTTCGGCTGGATCATCGGCACCGGCTCCAAGACTGGTCTCCTGGTCGGCTACCTCGTCGGCGCCGCATTGATGGTCATCGGCGCCGTCGTCGAATGGTTCATCGGCGTCGACGCCGAACGCAAATCCCTCGAGGACGTCGCCCCGCCGCTATCGTGCAAGTTGTAGCCGGGATCGATGATCCCGGCCATCTTCGATTTCGCGGCGGTTGAGACCGCACGCCTCCGTACCGTGGCTCCCGTCCTCACTTTCCCGCCGCTCCTTGGGTTTCTTCGCCCGGCAAGTTCCCGAAGTGCCTGGAGCTTTTCACTTACGGAGACGACGCTTGGGACGGCACCTTTGAAGGTTTTAGATTCGACGAAACCCCAAGGCCTAACTGATTTTAAGAGATTTCCATAGCTCCACGCCGACCGACCGGCCGTGAGGACTGTGTCGCGGCTTGCCAGTCCGTTCCGATCTCGGTTACGGTGCAGCGCCATCCACTCCAAAACTGTGACGACAGACATCATCCTCATTGTCATGGCCGGTTTAGTCAGCGCAGCCTTTGGTGCATTTTCCACCTTCAGCCCTGGGTTCGCCAGACGCTATGTCAAGAACAACCCGCAGGGATATTTCTGGCGGGAATGGCTCGGCCGCGATCGCGCGGTGGTAGTAGTGCGGCGCGTTCTCGGACCGCTCGGTATGATTTTGGGCATCGCGATCCTCTATTTCGCTGTCACCCTTATGCGCTCGTCAGGATGATTCTCACAGAGAAGATAGTCGCTCACGGGCTGGCACCCGTTACCCCGCGCGCAGACTAACCAGGCATACAGCAAAGGACGAGCAAGGTTGCGATCTACGCTTCGAGTGTCTGCCATCGAGCGCCCCGCGCCCGCATCAGCCGCTCAGCGTTCGCCGCAGCGGATTTTGCACTACGTTTTCTGACCGGCGGTGGCTGATCTTTTGTTCCGTCAGGCCCAATGAGCTCCCAGTTTACGAAAAACCTCTGGATGCTGCAGGAGACGCTGAACTCATACTGGAAAGCGGGCTCGGACCAGGTGTGCCGGAGTGATATTAGCCGCTGGATCGACCCTGCCTCTGAAGCAACGCGCGAAGCGCTCCAACGCTGGGAATCTGATGGATATATCACGGTTATCGCAGACCCGGAGAGCAGCCGTGATAAGACTGTTTGCGTGCGGATACGCAGGCACATTGACGCCGAGCCTATGCCGGAAGACCTAAATGAGGCCTAGGCACGCGATGAAGCGAACGGGGGGCCGCCCGAAGAAATGCTAAAGTAGAAAATAGAAAACTGAGACGTGCGCGTACCCGTGGTGCGCCGTCGCTCATCTTATTGATGAACTCGCGCGACTCGTCCAACCTCCGGTCTTAAGTCTATGTCACGGCTTGCCAGTCCGTTCGATTTTCGTTAGGCATGCGAATGCGAAAGAAGATTTCCGGAATGAGACAGCTGGCCTGGCTTTGCTTGATCGTGTGGGCACTTCCCGTAGGTGCCGCGCCTCGGACTTGGGACTTCGCCGGGACACCGGCTGATCGCAAGGTCCTCGCGGGATATCGCCTGGATAAAGCCCGAATCGAGCGGTTCGTGGCCGTGTCCGAAATGTGCGAGGCGACGGGGAAGACCAATCCCGCGCTCGCGAAAGAGGTTGATTCCTTCGCACCTGCGAACGTGACCAACAAGACAATTGCCCAACAGATCGAGTCGTTCCCCGATGCGTTTCCGCGTATGGCGGCCGAAATACAAAAGCAGAAATATTCGGCGCGCGATTTAATCCTGACGTCGATCTCGGTGGCAACCGCGCAGTTGGCGTTTGTTGGGGGCGAGGCCCCGCTCGATCAGCTTCCTGACTGGATCCCCGCGGAGAATGTGCGGGCACTAAAGGACAATGCTGCGCTGCTGAAGCCGTTTTTAGCCAGACGGACCCGAGCGCGTGACTAGCGTTTAGATATCGCGGCACGTTAGGTATTGCTCCTGCGATCAAGGTTCTGTCGCCCTCTTAGGGTTCTGACATTTTTTGGGCGTTAGGTCCGGCCCGGCCTGGCCCTGGACCGGAAGGCCCGCTCGCCGCGGCCGGCTCCTGGCATTGAGGACGGCCCTTGGCGCAGACGCCTCTACATTCCTGTTGCGGGGGGGCGCTAATCTCGCGACGCTCGCCAACATGAAAACGGACGTGATCGATCCGGCGGCGAACCCTTCGATGCCGGACGTGCCGGATCCGAGGGCGCGGATTCCGAGCCAGATCCGTTACATCATCGGGAACGAAGGGTGCGAGCGGTTCAGCTTCTACGGGATGCGCAACATCCTGACGGTGTTCCTGGTCACGTCGCTCCTGACTTATCTGCCGGAAGGGGACCGGGCGAGCGCGGCGAAGGACGTGTTCCACACGTTTGTCATTGGCGTTTACTTTTTCCCGCTCCTCGGCGGATGGCTGGCGGACCGGTTCTTCGGCAAGTACAACACGATCTTTTGGCTGAGCCTCGTTTACTGTCTCGGCCATCTTTGCCTTGCCCTGTTCGACGATAACCGGACGGGGTTTTACACCGGCCTCGGCCTGATCGCTCTCGGGTCGGGCGGCATCAAGCCGTGTGTGGCGGCATTTGTCGGCGACCAGTTCGATCAGACGAACAAACACCGCGCGAAGGTGGTGTTCGATGCCTTCTATTGGATCATCAATTTCGGCTCGTTCTTCGCGTCGCTTCTCATGCCGATTTTCCTGCGAAGCTACGGCGCGAGCGTTGCCTTTGGAATACCGGGTGCGCTCATGTTCATCGCCACGGTCATTTTCTGGATCGGGCGGAGGCAATACGTGATGGTGCCGCCGGCGCCGCCCAATCCGCACTCTTTCCTCAACGTCTCACGCACGGCCTTGTCTTCCGGGACGCGCGGCCTCGTTCTCGCGATCGTGGGCGTTGCCCTCGCGATCGTCTCGTTCCTTCTCATCCCGAAGTTCGGATTCGTCATCGCAGCCTGCCTAGCGATGGTGGCGATCATCGGGTTTGGCGGGCTCGGTGTTGGGATGCAGCTCGATGCTGCGCGAAGCAAACATCCCGAGGACGCGCTCCAGGGTGTACGCGCGGTCTTACGCGTGCTGGTTCTGTTCGCGCTCGTGACGCCTTTCTGGTCGCTCTTCGACCAGAAAGCTTCGACCTGGGTATTGCAGGCGGACGCCATGACCAAACCGAGCTGGTTCCAATCTTCCCAAATGCAGGCCATCAATCCGCTCCTCGTGATGCTGCTGATCCCGTTCAATAACCTGGTGCTTTATCCGGCGCTCCGGCGTTTCGGCTACGAAATGACCGCGCTGCGGCGGATGACGGCAGGGATCGCGTTTTCCGGTCTTTCCTGGATCGTGGTCGGCCTGATGCAAGTGGTGCTCGACCGCGGCACCCTCTTCTCAATCACGTGGCAAGTGTTGCCATACGCACTTCTGACGTTCGGAGAAGTCCTGGTCTCGGCCACGGGATTGGAGTTCGCTTACAGCCAGGCGCCGCCCGCCATGAAAGGCGTGATCATGGCTTTCTGGAACTTGTCGGTTACCGTGGGTAACCTCTGGGTCCTGGTTGTGAACGCCGGCGTCAAAAACGACGCGGTCATCAACCTCATCAAATCGACCGGTTTCGGCATCACAGCGTTCCAGATGTTCTTTTTCGCGATCTTCGCGTTTGTGGCCGCGCTCGCATTTGGATTAGTCGCGCGTCATTATCCGTTGGCAGACCACTACCGCAAAGCGTGACGCTACGATTCACGTTTTCGAAGCTCCAAATCCCAAGCTCCAAGATCCAAAGAAGCTCCAATTTCCAAAATTCAACCCACGTGCGATGGGGCTGTTTTGAGCCGGGTGTTTGAGCTTCCGTAACGGCCGGAGGCTTTACTGGGCAGCGATGGTTAGCTCGCGCGTGTAAACAGAGCCCGCTGCCGCGAGTTGGCTCGAGTTAAGGTAGAACGATTCGACGTGGATCAGGCCGGCCTCGAACTCAGCGTTTGCCTTCAAGAAGGGGCGGATCGCTTGCGGGGAGACTTCCCGGCAGCGAGCGAGCGTGACGTGTGGATGGAAGGAACGGAGGTCGGGTTCTAAGCCGACTGCAAGGAGCGCTTCCTGGACACGTTTGTGCAATTGGAACAAATGCGGATGTCCGGTGCCCACGCCGATCCAGATTATGTTCGGCCACCCTTTGCTCGGAAACGTGCCGAGTCCGATTAGCGGGAGGAAGAATGACTTCCATGAAATCGCGAGGAGCTTCTGGGACAACGTTTCCTGCACATCGGCGTTGACGCTTCCCAAAAAGGCCAGGGTCAGGTGCATCTGGCGCGGCTCCAGCCAACGCACCCCTCGCAGTTTGGGATCGAATCCGCTGAGACGTTCCGCGACCGATTCGGGAAGCTCAATGCTGATGAAGAGGCGTTTCGCGTTCACCCGGATGATCATATCGGAGGGACGTGCTTCCGCACGTCCGAGTATGGGTGTGCGGCTGAGAAGTAGGCTGGCGGAATCTCCGCCCCCCTACAGGCCGGGTGCAACATCAGCAGCCGAGCGATCTCCGGGTGGTCGCTTCAGGCAGAAGGCCAGAACCGCGCCGACGAAACAAAGCGTTGCGCCGGCGAGAAACGGCGTTCGGCCGTATTCCGTCACCGGTTTCCGGAGATCGAACATAAGGAGCCATCCCCCGAGAAGCGGACCGATGAGCCGCGCTGTGCTGCCGGCTGATTGCATAAGGCCAAGGGCCCGGCCCTGCCAGCTGCGATCTATTAATTGAGAGGCGAGTCCGCTCAGCGGCGGACTGGCAAAGCCGGAGCCGCATGACAGACCTGCGGAAATCAGAAGGAGCGCGGCAAGATTGAAACTCCACGGCAGCACTGCGAGCGACACGGCAGTCAAAACCATTCCCGCGCGGACCAGGGCGACTTCGCCGAATCGTTTGATTAGCCGGCCGATCAATCCTCCCTGGACGATGACGCTGACGATACCGACGAATCCAAACAGGTAGCCATTCGCCAACGCATCGTAGCCGAATCGTTTCTCAGTAAAGAGCGCGTAGAGGGTGGTCATGATGGAGAATCCGACGATCAGGAAAAAATAAGTCGCCACGACAAATGCGAACATGACCCCGCGCCCGTGCCGGAAAACGTCGGCAATGCTTGCCTCCTTATGGGGTTGGGCGCGCTGCTCCCGTGACAGGCTTTCCGGCAAAATCAGATAGATGAGGGCGGCGTTTATTACCGCGAGCCCAGCGGAGAAGAAGAAAGGAGCGCTGTATGAAATGCGGCTCATCACTCCGCCAATCAGGGGGCCGAAAGTGAACCCGAGTCCAAAGGCGGCCCCAATCATGCCCATGGCCCGGGAGCGCTTCTCGGGCTCCGTGACGTCGGCGATGTAGGCCTGCGGAATTGAGATGTTGCCGCCGGTGATCCCCGCGAGAATTCGGGCGACGAAAAGAAGGGTGAGCGATTCCGCCATTCCCATGAGCGCAAACCCGACCGCGGTCCCGACGATGCTGACGAACAAAACCGGCCGCCGACCAAAGCGATCGGAAAGTTTTCCGAGGATCGGGGTGAAGATGATCTGCATCCCCGAGTAAATCCCGGTGAGCCATCCGATCGCCACCGGCGAAGCGTGAAAGTGCTCCGCGTAGAGCGGCAGAATCGGAATGACGATGCCAAAGCCGACGAGATCGATAAAGACCGTCAGGTAGAGGACGAAGAGCGGCGAGCGTCGTCGGGACATGCGGGAGAAGTGACGGGTGACATGTCACGAGTGACAAGTGGAATTTCGAAACGGAGGGACGTGCTTCTGCAGGTCCGAATCAGTCGAACGACCCGTGTCGAAGCGGGACGTGCGGAAGCACGTCCCTGCGAGCTAGCCGTGCTTGCGATTGAACCGCGCGACTTCTCGGGCAGTCTCACGATCAGTGGCGCGCTTCTTCAAATCCTGGCGCTTGTCGTGCGCGACTTTCCCCTGGGCTACGCCGATCTCGGATTTCAGCTTCCCGTTTTTCCAATAGAGACTGAGCACAACGAGGGCACGGCCCGCGATCGCGGTGAGCCCATAAAGTTTGTCGATCTCCTGTTTATGAAGGAGAAGGCGGCGAACGCGTTTCGGCGGCGGAATTTCATGGCTGGCTTGAGCGTACGGCTGGATGTCGGCGTTATAAAGAAAGGCCTGGCCTTTCTCGATCCGGACAAAGGCGTCACTGATATTCGCCTTGCCGGCGCGGATCGATTTCACCTCGCTGCCCTTCAGCTCGATCCCCGCTTCGTAACGCTCGAGGATATGGAAATCCCGAAGTGCTTTGCGGTTGAGAATCGTCTCGGTGGCCATGACAACAATCATATCACAGGCGAGACGCCTGTGGGCCGCACAGCCGAGCCGGCCGTGGTCCGGTGAAGGCCGTGCTAGGAGGCGGCGCCGTCCGCCGGGGGTTCCGGGGCCAGCTCGTAAGTCAATTTACCCGCGATGATTTCGCGGAGCGCAATGTCGGTGAGCGAAGAGCGGGGAGTGGCTTCGACGAGTGGACGGTGACCCAACCCCAGTTGGCGCACCCGCCGGGAGACGACGTTGATCAGCAACTGCTGGTTCGGGATCACTTGAGCTGCTTCTTGCAGGAGTTGAGTGGTCATATTGCGCAAGGAACGAACCGGACGAGCAGCCTCGGCCGGAAGCTGAAGAATGGTCGGCGTATCGCCAGAAACAACTGGTGGAATAAGGTTTGAGGCGAGCATCGTCGGGCCAAAGAGAGTGTTGACTTTGCGAGCGGCCTTCCTCGCTGTCAACCGAATTGTTGGGCTCGCGGCGGCTGTCGCCTAACGGATGTCTTCGACGTAACTGGCGATCCGGTAATCGACCGCGTCACCCTCGGTATCGAGAGCGCGGTCGTAATGCCAACTGGTGTTTCCGTTGCCGTAGAAGGTCTTGCAAACAATCGCGCCAATCAGATCCGGGTTGCCGTTTAGGACGACGTCTGCGCTCGGCGCATAGAAGGTGGCGGCGAAATTTCCCGGCGGCGCAATGTGAATGAACTGGGTTGTCGCCGGATTCGGTGGGCTGATTGAGTAATACTGAAGATTTGCCGCGAGGTTGCTCTCGTTGTCGATATCGCGCGCCTTCACGTCAATATTGCCGTCTACGAAAATTTTCAGGTGGACATTGTTTTTGACGGTCACGCGGGCGGTCAGGTCTCCGGTGACGCGGATGGCAACATAGGTTTGCTGACCGCTGACCGGATTGATAATGACTCTGCTGCTCAGGGCGGAGAGGAGGTAATAGGTGGGCGTTTGCGGCGTTCCGGCCGTCGGCGGGGTGAGGTTTACTTCCGTCGAAGTAATACTTGTGGGCGAGGGCTGCGGAACTGGCATATCGGTCGGCATTTTTAAGGGCGGACACGTGAAAGGCACGTTGTTGTCCACGGTGCCGGTGATGTACTGCGATGGTCGAATCGTGCCGCCGTTGGTGCTGATGTTGCCGTACAGCATGCCGTTCACCTCGGCGACTGGCGTTCCGATCATGACCGAACCGCTGCGCGCGTCCTTATAGCGGGGATCGGCCGGATTGTTAGCGACGAAAACGTAAGGGCCGTTCTTGGAGTTGTAGCTGTCAACCTGGGCGGCCGAACCGAGACCGTAAAAAGACCCGGTGCATTTAATCGCAGCTTCGAACGGCGTAATGGGCGCCATGATTTGCTCGATCCGACGCGTGATCTGGGGGCTGGGAACCGGAACCACCGCTTTATCTACGCCGTCACCGTTCGGCCCGTAGGTTGAGATATAGTGGTCGGTCTTGAAATCGATTTTGCGCAGCAGGCTGTCGCCACGGGTTCCGGCGCCCATTCGGTCGTCCATTCCGGTTCGAGGCAAGCCGTTGACCGGTGCCGTGCCCCGGCTGCGGGCGCGAAACCATGGATTGCCCGTTGCGGGATCATAATAAAAAAGGTCGACCACCGTGCTCGTAACCAGCCCATTCGAGCCAAAAGTCGTGACCGGGCCAACGTGTTTCGCCCCGGAATTGGTCCAGCCCGCGCCGAACGCGTGGGTCGGATCGAGCACGGTTTTCCTGACCTCGGCGTAGGCGATGTCACCCCCAGCTTCGGCGGCAAAAAGGGATTCCTTCCAACTCCGCACCTGGCTCGACGATACGTTGAAACGAGTCGTGCAGTTCCTGAGCACGTTCGCTCCGATTAGAGAAAGGACTACGATCGTGCACAAGGCACAGATCAGGACGTTGCCTTGTTCGTTTCGCTTGTTCCCTCGCATGTTGCCCCCCGGTTTACCGTCGTTTTGAGCGCTTACCCGCGCCGTTTGTTTCTCAGATACGCAGTCGAGAAAACCGTCGTGCCGCTTCTCGCGGCCACGCTGTTACCCAAAGTGAATATCGGCTGAAATGTGATGCTGGTTTTCGTGTACTCAGTATTGGCCAGCTCGACGTCGGTGGTCTGCGGGACCAGCTGATCCGTGCTGGATGCAATCGTCGTTACAACCCCGTTCTCTGTCCGGAGGACCGATTGCCCATTGATCGAATAAACGACCGTGCTCGTGGTGGCTCCATAATTCACCTGCGGACCGCTCGGGGTGTTTACGATGGTGGGCGTCCGGGCGGTGCCGATCTTCGTCGGGTCGGCGATCGCTTCAGGGTCTCCCGGTTGCACGATGTAATTCGGCACCGTGATCGTCACGGTCTGCAGGTCCACCGACGTCGTCACGATGAGGCCGCGTTTCACGTCGCGGCTCAGGTAATCCACGATCCGAATCTGTTGCATGTGCGTCGCGAAGTAGCTGTCGATCGCGTTGAAGCTTTTCTGGAGCGAGGTCGAGGAGGTGAGCGTCGTGCCGAGGACAACGCTGCTCGCCGCCATCGCGACCAGCATTTCGGTGAGAGTGAAAGCGCCGCAGCGCCGAAGAAGTGTTCGTTTCATTTTTTTGACCCGTTCGACAGGATGTTAGTTGTCTCTTCCGTTCGTGATCTACCGCCCAGCGTCATTGTCCAGGCGACCTTGACCTCGACTTTGACGAGCTCCTGGCCGAGGTCCGCGGCGACAGAATCAGTCGTCACGATGCCGGCCGGGGAACGCGTGATTTGGGTGACCCCGTTTGGGGTGGGATAGGCGCTGATTTTAACGACCTCGGTGGCCTTTTGAGCAAAGGCGGCGGCATTCGGCGGGGCCGCCATAACGGTTTGAACCGTGGCGGGCTTTGTTAGGTCGGTGAAGGCGAGGTTCCGGAGCATTTCCGCGCGGTCCTGGACACTTTGGAGCGCGGCCACTGACTCCTTGGTGGCGTCGATGTAGCGGAGGCAGACGGCGTTGAGCTCGAATACGGCTGCAAAAAAGGTGATGAGGAGGACGACGCCCATGAGGGCTTCGGTGAGGGTTGTGGCGCGGATTTTGGCTTTAGCGAGTTGTTTCATGCCAAGATTATAATTACCATAACAAAATGAGCACTAAACATGCCGCTTTTTCTCGTTCCTGAGAGGATAGTTTCTCGGACCTGATAGATTTGGTTATTTTTATCAGATTTGATAATATTGCGCCCCGTCGACGAGAAATCGCCCGTCTGCGACCGGAGGGCCAGAGACCGTAGCGACCGCTCTTCTGCCATGACCTGCACTGCTTATGATTTTCGCGGGGTCGTTTGACGGTCGCGACGGACCGCCCGGAAATGCGAACCCCGTGGATGTGCCTGCGTTTGTCGAGCGCCGGAAGCGAAATCGCCGCCACTATGTCTTGCCAGTCCCTTTGAAATGCGCGACATAGAGGCCCCGTTGGGCTTGCTCAACAGGGCGGAACATTTTCGGGCTGTGGCTCAGCTTGGTAGAGCGCTGCGTTCGGGACGCAGAGGCCGTGGGTTCAAATCCCACCAGCCCGACGCCGCCACACTTCTTTGTTTCGCCAATGAACCAAGCCGTCCTCACGACCCTCGCGCTCTCTGGCTTCGGCGTCGCCTTTTTCCACGCGGCGATTCCAACCCATTGGCTTCCGTTCGTCCTGACCGCTCGTGTCCAGGGATGGAACCCGGCCAAAACCATTGCGGTGACCGCCCTCGCTGGGACTGGTCATGTCCTGGTCACCGCCGCGCTCGGCCTCGCCATCACGTTATTCGGCGCAGTCTTGAGCGAGCAGATCGGCGCCTGGCTTCCTCGAATTGCCGGCGGCGCACTGCTTCTCTTCGGTATCTATTATTTGTTTCGGCAGGTCGCAGGGAAGGGGCACGTCCACTTTCATTATCCTCATGAACATCTCCATGAGGCCGGCGACGGCGCTGACCACCAGCACGCCCACCATCACGACCACGATCACGCGCACCGCGATGAACACGGCCACGATTGCCGCGCCCATCCTACTTCCGATCGCGCCGCAATTCTTAGTCTCCTCGCATTTCTGACCTTCTCGCCCTGCGAAGGCTTCGTTCCGTTTTACGTTTCCGGGATCCGCTATGGCTGGGCCGGCTTCGCGGTCCTCACCGCCGTTCTGTCAATCGCGACGGTAGCAGGCATGATCATCTTTACCTCGCTGACCCTGGCGGGCCTGAGCAAAATCAAGCTCGGAGTACTCGAAAAATACGAGAGCGTGATCATGGGAGTCCTGCTTTGCGCCGTTGGTATTCTGATCATCTTTTTTGAAACATGAACCAATCATCTGACAAAGAGCCCGCGACGTCCGGTCCCGCGCCGGATTTCAAAGCGACCGCGGTGGGCGGCGAGTATGGGGCCGGCCGCGAGGTCGGTCTCGCGGAGCTACGCGGTAAACCCGTGGTTCTTTATTTTTATCCAAAGGACGATACGCCCGGTTGCACCGTCCAGGCATGTGGCCTGAGGGACTGGTGGAAAGAATTTCAGGGGCGCGCTCACATTTTCGGAGTCAGCATTGATTCGACCGCCAGCCATCAAAAGTTCATTGCTAAGTTCGGCCTGCCGTTTCCGCTCCTCTCGGATCCCGACAAGGAAATCGTGAAAGCGTACGGCGTTTGGGTGGAGAAAAGCATGTATGGCAAGAAGTACATGGGGGCGGAGCGGAGCACATTTGTGATTGATGGAGCCGGCCGAGTCGCGGCTGTGTTTCGCAGGGTGAAGCCCGAGGGGCATGTCGCGCTGGTGGACCAGGCCCTGAAGGAACTCGGCGTTTAGTGGAAAGAACGGTTGCGTCCCTGTCCATCCGATGCTTGCATTGCCGCTCCGATAAACTGTTCCAACTCTCTCTATGGGCTCGCTGAAAAAACGCCGAAAGGCGAAAATCTCCAAACACAAGCGCCGCAAGCGCATGAAGGAGAATCGCCACAAGAAGCGTCTTCGTTACAAGTCGTAGCGGCCACTTCTCGTTAGGCGAAGCGCCCTCTCGGTTGCGTCAGGCACGGCGAGAAGCTACAATTCGCCACATGATTTTCGGGAAGAACGGGAGCGTCCTATCTCTCGGCCCCGTTTTGCTTTGCCTCGCCCTCTTCTCTTTTAATCAGGGGGCCGCCGCGCGAACGCCCATTGTTTCCCCGTCAGCGTCGCAACTTTCCACAACGAAAGCATCGCCGCCGAAAAAGAGCGCCGGCCAGGACGACTCTTTCATTCCGACGGCCCCAAAGGACCTCACTCTCACCCTGGAAAACGCGCGCAAAGCCGACGCCCTGGCAGATTTCGTTGAAGGCGTGCGCCTGGAAGAAAACGCGGAAATGGATAACGCTCTGGCTGCTTATGAGAAGGTCCTGACCTTCGATCCGGGCCTTTCTGATCTGGCTTTGCGCGTGGCGTCTCTTTTGAGCCGGCAGGGGGATTATCCTCGCGCTATCGACGTCTTGAAGGATGCAATCAAGGTGAAGCCGAAAGAACCCGGCCCGTACCTTCAGCTCGCCTTTATCTACGCCAAATATCTGAGGAAGAGCGAACAGGCCGTGAAGTACGCAAACCAGGCAATCACGCTCGATCCATTAAACTTCGAGGCTTACCAGCGCCTTTACGAGATCGAAGCTGCCGCCGGGCAACCGCAGAAAGCGCTCGAGGCCCTGGATCGCGCGGCCAACGTCAAAAGTGAGGATCCCGGATTCTGGATCCGGTTGGGCAAACTCTACGCCACCATCGTTTTCAAATCGGAGCCAAAGCCCGATGAGATCAAGCGAGTGAATGGGTTCTTCGAAAGGGCGGTCGCCAACGCCGGAGAAGATTCAACCGCCCTGAAGGATGTGGCGGATTATTATGCCGCTTCCCAGCAGATCCAGGAGGCGATCCCACTTTATCTCAAGGTGCTCGAGCTTCAGCCGGACGATCTGAACGCCCGCGAAAAGCTGGCGACTGGATTCGTTCTTACCAACCAGCGCGACAAGGCGATCGCGATGTTGCAGGACCTGATCAGTAAGCAGCCCGCGAAGTACCAGCCGTACGATTTGTTGGCCCAGTTATTGGATGAATCGGCCCGCGCGCTCGAGCGGGCGAATCAATCCGAACGGGCCAAGGCGCAATTCGCCAAGGCCGCCGCAAATTACGAGCAGAGCCTGCTTATTAACCCGGCCCGGGCGAACACCTACCTGCGCCTGGCCGAGTTGCTGATCGTGCCGTTGCGGGACAGCGACCGCGCCAGCCGGGTGCTCACCGAGGCCCGCCAGCGTTTCCCCGGGGTCCCGGAAATCACTTACTTTCTGGCGATCGCGCAGCGTGAGGCCAAACGGCCGCAGCAGGCAGTGATCACGTTTGAGGAAGCGTTAAACGAAGCCCAGCTATCAAACGACGAAGTCCTGAACGCGCGCTTTTATTTCGACTACGGCGCGGCGGCCGATCAAGCCGGATTTTACGACAAGGCGGCCGATCTGATGCGCAAGTCGATCTCGCTCGACCCGGCTAATTCGGCCGAGGCTTGCAATTACATCGCCTTCATGTGGGCGGACCATAATATGCATCTCGACGAAGCCGAAGAGATGGTCGGACGCGCCCTCGAGTTCGATCCGAACAATGGCGCGTTTCTCGACACCCTCGGATGGGTCCACTATCGCAAGGGAAAATACGAGGACGCCCTGAGCGAGCTGCTTCGCGCCGAACAGAATCTCTCCCGGCCGGATCCGGTTGTCTTCGAGCACATCGGCGATGTTTACGCGAAGATGGATCGCAATCCCCAGGCCGTTGATTTCTGGCAGAAGGCCGCCGCGCTCAGCCCGGAGAACAAGCTCCTGGCTGAGAAAATTGAGAAAACCCGGACGATGATCAGCAAGGGGCCGCCCGGAAAAATAAATCGGTAGCGCGCTCACTCAGGCAGCCGCCTCGCATGACCAAATATCCCACACCCTGGCAGCGCAAGACGATGTGGGCGGCATTGACGGCGTTCTTCATCGTTGTCCTGATTACGATTGCCTGCTCGCTCGTCTGGCTGGTTGCGAACCTCGTCGGCTTTCTCCAACCGATTCTGATCCCGGTGGCGATCGCGGTCATCCTGGCCTACCTCCTCGACCCGCTGGTCACGAAAATGTCGGCGGGCCGTCTCGGACGGACAAAAGCGGTATTCGCTCTTTTTGCGATCGCGTTCCTTTCGATCGGCGCCCTTGTCGCGTGGCTTGCGCCGGTAGTTTCCATGCAGGCGACCAACGTGGGACGCGAGCTTCCGCAATACACTTTGAAAGCCCGCGACACGATCGTGGATTTGATCTTCAAGTACGACCACGCTTTCGGCGGTCCCAGCACCGGCTCGAAGCGCGATAAAGTTTCGTCGCCCACCAGCAATCTTTTGAATTGGATCTTCGCCGCCCCAACTCCGGTACGAAAACCGACTCCCACTCCCGCACCGCCCGCCCCTGATGCGTCCGCTCCCCCCGAGGTCGCGGCTGCAGAAACGCCGCCTCCCCGCGATGAAATCGCTCCGATGCCGGATAAAATTTCCACGGCCGACCGGCAACGGATTCAGGCCTGGGTCCAGCGCCAGCTGCCGAATCTCGAGCGTCAGCTGCCTTACTTCACCGAGAAGATTTGGAATTTGCTGAAGCAGAGCATCGGCGGGTTTCTCGGCGTCACCGGGTTTCTCCTCAGTCTGGTGATGGTGCCCATCTATTTATTTTTCCTGCTCAAGGAAAGCCCGGCAATAGAGCGCCGCTGGCGCGAGTACCTGCCCCTGCGGGCTTCGCCCTTGAAGGACGAAGTCGCGGCCGTGCTTTCGCAGATCAATAACTACGTCATCGCGTATTTCCGCGGCCAGCTCCTGGTTTGTTTGATTGACGGAATCCTGATCGGGGTCGCCCTTTACCTCTTCGGGTTGAACTTCGCCCCGCTCATCGGCCTTCTGGTCGTCGTCCTGACCATGATCCCGTACATCGGTATTATCCTGTGCTGGATCCCGGCGGTGCTCATCGCCGCGGGCCAATGGGGCGACTGGGGTCATCCCATCACGGTGACGTTGGTTTTCATCGTTGTGCAAAATCTGGAGGCGCTCTTCATCGCGCCGCGCATCGTGGGGAACTCGGTTGGGTTGCATCCGATGACGGTCATTGTCTCCATCTTCATCTGGGGACTGCTCATTGGTGGATTGCTCGGGCCGATCCTGGCCGTGCCGCTCACCGCGACCATCAAGGTGTTACTCGCCCGCTACGTCTGGGGCCGCCGGCTTCGGGAAAAAGTGGCCGACGCGGTCGACGACGTGCCAGTGGTACGCCGTGCGGAAAGTACGGCCTAGAGTTTCGCCGATCCCCCAGTTCGTGGGACCGGTGCTGGCGGGCGAACCGTTGGATCTCAATGGCGAGGATCGCCCCCGCGAGAGTTGCATTCGGTTGACGTTGCAAGGATAGGAGTGCCCGATGTCTGAGAATGTTCGACGAGTCCGGCGAAAGCGTCGGGTGAAACGGGTTCACAGTCGTCGGCTGGTTTTTACCCCGGCCCGGCTCGCTGTCTGCGGCGCCTCGCTCATCGCTGGGTTCACCTTCGGTTATGTTCTTCTGACTTATGGTCCCCAGGCCTACGGCCGGTGGAAGGAGGCCCGTCTGCTCCGCGAAGCTTCCACCTTCCTGGCGAAAGAAGATTTCGATAGCGCTACCCGGACGGCGCGCGCGGTTCTGCAGATCCACCCCGATTCGCTGGCCGCGTATTATGTTCTGGCCGAGTCGAGCGAAAAACAAAACCGGCCTGAAACGGTGGCGTGGCGGTCGCAGATCGCGCGGCTCCAGCCCGGCGTCGATAGTCAGCTGAACCTGGCCTCTGCCGCCCTTCGATTTGGCCGGCTCGATACCGCACGGAAAGCGCTGGAGGTTGTCCCGCCGGCGCAGCGAGACCGCGCCGCGTATCATGTCGTGGCTGGTTGGCTGGCCCGCGCGCAAGGCAACGATGCCGACGTCGAGATGCATTTTGCCGCAGCCGTGGAGCAGGAACCTGCCAACGACCTTTATCAATTTAATCTCGCCGTCCTGCGCATTCGTTCACCAGCTCCTGAGAAGAGCGACGAAGCGCGGAAAGTTCTCGAACGTTTGAGCAAGGTCCCGGCGTTTCGCGCCGGCTGTTTGCGCTCGCTCCTGAGCGACGCCGTGCAACACGATGAGCTCGAGCGCGCCGATACGCTTGCCCAGGAATTGCAGATGAGCCAGCAGGTCACGTTTTCTGATTATCTGCTTTGCCTCGAATTTTATCGGAAGTTGAACCAGCAGAAGTTCGCCGCCCTCCTCGAGAAAGTGAAACCGGTGGCGGCGCGCAATCCCCCCGATCTGGCGCTTCTCATGGATTGGCTGAACAAGAACGGCCTCGGCTCAGAAGTCCTGAAGTGGATGGAAAAATTGCCGTCGGAAACGGCGACCGTGCCGCCGCCTGCCATCTCGATCGCTGATGCTTTTGCCGAGGCCAAGAACTGGTCGCGTTTAAAGCGCTGGACCCGGACCGGCGCCTGGGGCGACGCTGAATATCTGCGACTCGCCTATCAGGCCTACAGCTCAAAGCAGGCGCGCCAGAGTTCCTCCGATGCCGAATTTTCCGCGCTTTGGCGGTCCGCGGAGCGCGCGGCCGCGGAGAAACCGGAGCGCGAGCTTGTTCTGGCACGGCTGGCTTCGAAGTGGAATCTCCCGGCGGAAGCCGAGCAGCTTTGGACGCGCGTCTCCAAGGAAGCGCCGATGCGGCGCGAAGCGCTCGATGCGCTTTTTCGAATTTACCGGACTAACAACGACCTGCCGAGTCTGTACAAGATCGCCCAACGCCTCTACGAAAATTCGCCTAACGAGTCCGGCGTTGCCGCGAATTACGCACGGCTGGCCTTGTTAGTGGACCAAAACCCAGCCGAAGGCCACCGCATCGCCAAGGAAACGTTCGAGCGCGCGCCCGACGACGTAAACGTGGCCATGACCTACGCCTTCTCTCTCTATGGCCTGGGCCGGACCGCGGAGGGTATCGAAATCATGAAGAATCTGCCGGCCGAAGGCCTCCGCGATCCGCATGCCGCTGTCTATGCCGCCATTCTTCTGCTCGACGAAAACGACGCTGCCGGCGCGCGCGAATATATATTGGCGGCCCAGGCCGGCCCGATCTATCCGGAGGAAAAAAAGCTGCTCGACGAGGCCGTTGCGAAGTCGAAGGCGGCTACGCCAACGCCGGCTCCCACGGCTGGCGCCGTCCCGCCGTGATCGTGCTCGGTTATTAGCGCCCGCGCATCGCGCGCTCAACGATCGCTGCCGCCAGCTCCTGGGTAGATTCATCGAGCACCGCGTTCGCGCTTTTCAGTTTTCGCGCGTCGTGCGTCGCCAGGGCGGCTCGAACCTGCATCGCAGCGTCGTCGATCTTCGCTTTGTCTTCGGGATCAACCGCGCCCCCCATCTGTGCGAACGCCGCAGCCACCGCGCTGAGCATTTCCTCCGCCTTCAATTTCGTTTCAGTCCAGACCCGTTCGTTCATGTCGTCGAACGCGTGCTCAAGCGACTCGGAGATCATCGCTTCCACCGCCTCGTCCGATACGTCCACGGCGCTGTTGATCGCAACCACTTTCTCGGCACCGGTTTTGGTGTCCCGCGCCAGGACACGGAGAATGCCGTTTGCGTCGATCTCAAACTGGACGCCGACCCGCGCCGCTCCTTTTGGGGCAGGCTCAAATTCGATCTCGAATTCGCCCAGCCGCCAGTTGTCCCGAGCCATCTCGCGCTCGCCCTGCAGCACTTTGATCGACATCGACCGCTGCTGGTTCACCGCCGTCGTGAACATTTCGCCCGCCTTGACCGGGATGGTTGAATTGCGCGGGATGATCACGTTCATCAGGCCCCCAAATGTCTCGATGCCTAACGACAGCGGCGTAACATCCAGCAGGACCACATCGCGGATCGCTCCGGACAGGATTCCCGCCTGGATGGTCGCGCCGATCGCGACGGCTTCATCCGGATTTTGCGAGGTGTTCGGCTCGCGTCCGAAAATCTCGGCCACCATCTGGCGAACCAGGGGCATTCGCGTCATACCGCCTACCAGAATGACCTCATCGAGGTCGTCCGGTGTCAGCTTCGCATCCGCCAGGGAACGGAGGCAATGGGCCCGAGTTTGCGCGATAATGGGGCGCGCGATTTTTTCCAGATCTTGTCGCTTCAGCTCGACATGAAAATTGTTGGCGCCCTCGAAAAAAGGAAGCTCGATCGTCGCGCTGTCCTCAGTCGATAGCCGGTGCTTGGCGGCGATCAATTCCTGGCGGAGTCGCGCCAGACTTTCCGGATTCAGGTTTCCGAAATCCGAAATCGACTCGAGGAGCGCGTTGTCGATGTCGTCGCCGCCCAACCGCGTGTTGCCGTTGGTCGCGAGGACCTCGAAGACCCCATTGTTCAATTCCAGGATGGAGATGTCGAATGTGCCTCCGCCCAGATCAAAGACCGCGATTTTCGCCTGCGTCTTGAGCTTGTCCAGGCCGTAGGCGAGCGCGGCGGCCGTTGGCTCGTTCACGATCCGTTCCACGCTGAAGCCGGCCAGCTCGCCCGCGCGCTTGGTCGCGCTCCGTTGGGCGTCATTGAAATATGCCGGCACCGTAATGACGGCGCGATTGACCGCGTGACCGAGCGCCGTCTCCGCGTCGCCCTTCAGCTTGCGCAAGATCGCCGCGGAAATCTCTTCGGGGGAATACAGCCGCTTTTCGACCACGATCCGGATCGGCTGTCGCAGCTCTCGTGCTATTTCATAGGAAACCCCGGAATCGTCCGCGCCCAAGTCTTCGCCCCGCAATCCCATGAAACGCTTCACGGAGTAGATCGTCTCGGCTGGTTTCAAGACCACCATTCGGGTAGCCAGTTGCCCCGCCAACGCTTCACCATCCGTAGGCAGGTAGACGACCGACGGGGTCAAGCGCTCACCATTCCGGTCGGCGAGCAGGATCGGAAAGCCCGCCTCCATCACGCCGATGAGCGAGTTAGTTGTCCCGAGATCGATGCCGACGATGTCGCTCATTCAGAAGAATCTTCGGTCTACCCCGCCGTGGCATCAACCCATGTCCGTCTTGCGCTGATCAGCCACAAAGCCGGGAGACACGTCGCACCGCCCAGAGCCCCGCAGAATCTTGACGGCTTAAAGCCGTCAAGATCATAACGCGCCGGATGTGGGTGCCAGCGTTAGCTTTGGTGTGGAGCAACGCGACGTGAGGACAGACACGCCAATCGGTTCTTGACGGCTTAAAGCCGTCAAGTTCGGGCAGGCGACCGAAGGGGGTATCCGAAACCATCCGAGCCTGCCCGGCCGGGTTCTTGCGGACGGGCTGTTAGTCTTTGTATGGATCGACAATGTCTTTGCCCGCCATGGCCACGCCGAGTGGCGTCAGCGTGTGCAAAATCCGAATTGTCCCTGCGTGGGCAGCGAGGACTTCCGGTAACCGCCGATACGCCTGCGGCGCTTCATCCAGGTCGCCTCCGCGCAGGACGACGTTCTTGTCCGCTATCCACTTCATCATCTCATCGTGCCGAACGAGGCCTTCCTGCCTGATCCGTTTTCCACCGACCTTCACGAATTTCCCTTTGGCGGCCGTCCGCGACATGATTCGGCCCGCGCCGTGCACAGTTGAGAAAAGCGCGTCTCGGGAGTCCGGCGAGTCGATGCCTTCGATGATGACTGCGTCGTCGCCCATGCTGCCGCCGACGAATCCTTTCTGGCCGGGAAATGCGGGCGTCGCGCCTTTTCGGACGACCCAGTATTGCCGTCCGCCGTGTTCTTCGCGCCAGGCGAAGTTGTGATGGTTGTGGACTTCTTCCACGACATTGGCGCGCAGAATTCCGCGAACAACGTGGCGCGCCACTGCTTCGCGTCCGGCATACGCGTAACGGCCGGCAAGCATCATCGCGGCGATGTAATCCTCGCCCAGCGCCGAAGATTCCGTCACCACGGTCGGCGGAACATCCATTCCATCCTTGCCGCCTGCCGCTTTCAGGAAATGCGTCGCGGTTTTGTGGCCGAGGCCCCGCGACCCAAAGTGCACGCCAACCCACACTGTTTCCGATTCGTCCGCAAAGATATCCACGTAATGATTGCCGCCGCCGACCGTGCCGAGCTGGCTCGCGGCAGTCTGCTTAAGTTCACGCAAGGGGGAGAGCTTCCAGGCTGGATCGTCAAACAGGTCGTGGTCGATCCTCGTTTTGCTTCCCTGGCCGATACCGAACGAGATATCGCCGACGACGTCGTTCATGATCGCCTCCATGGCGGGCTGAATCTGCGCGCGGGTCGCGTCAGTCCGGATCGCGAGGTTGCCGCAGGCAATGTCGAAGCCGACGCCGGATAGCGAAATCTTGTCGGTATAAGCAACGACGCCGCCGATGGGCTGGGCATAACCTTTGTGGCCATCTGCGCACAACACGCCTCGCTCGCCCCCGGCCGCTACGCAGCGCTCGATCTGGGCAATGGTCGCGTCGTCATGCGTTCCAAAAATTTTCGTCGTCATTGGAGCTTCGCCTCCGCGATCACCTGCCACGCCTCGACCTCCCGGCGCGATCTGATATCGGCCGGGCTCAAGACGGCTTTGACGGATTCGAAGGTCACCTCGCGAAAGGGAAGGCTGAGCTCAGCCGCAAGAGCTGCTTTTTCGGCGACTGGCAATTCCTTGTAAAGAAGACTCAGGTGCGGATCGATCTCGTATTTGTCATGGGAGTTTGAGGCCGCATTGAACCTTGCGTTCAATGCCGCGACGCCTTCGTCGGGATCGAACTGGATGAACAGCGTCTTGGTGAACTCCTCCGAGTGACCGATGCCGGCGACCCTAGGGTGGCAGAAGTTCGCACCCGCTACGGCACGCACGAGTAAGTCTGCAGCGTTGTCGGTTTCTGCACCGGCCGCAAAAAGCGTCACGTGCGGTTCGAAGACAGGCGCGTCGAATCGCTCCGCGAAATCGGCAATCAACATCACAAAATGGCTCCGCGTCGGTTCCGCCGGCATCAACCAGTAGGTCAGAATCTGTCTTTGTGATTGCGCGCTCATTCGCCAGTCCAACGGTTCCGTAAGCCGACGCGGTTTCAAATTTCGTCGCGCTTTATCGGCGGTTTGGAAAGCGCCGCTCCCTGGCTACTGTAGCGCGATGCCGACCAATGTTCTTGGAACCGACCTGAAATGTTGTTGCCGCGACCCCATGACCGGATTCTACCGCGACGGCTATTGCCGGACCGGGCCGGAGGACGTCGGTCTTCACACCGTTTGCGTTCAAGTTACCGAGGAATTCCTCGATTTTTCGGTTCTGGATGGAAACGATCTTGTGACCCCGATGCCGGAGTGGGGTTTTCCCGGATTGAAACCGGGCGACCGCTGGTGCGTTTGCGTGACCCGGTGGAAAGCGGCGCTCGAACGCGGCCGGGCGGCGCCGATTGACCTGGAAGCGACCCATTCGTCCGTTCTCGAATTCGTCGACCTGGCGGACCTGAAAGCGCACGCGATCAAGGATTGATGAAACTCCCGTTTAGTTTCTTTCTCGCCTTACGGTACCTGAAACCGAAGCGGACGTTTGTCTCGATCATCACCCTGATTTCGATGGTCGGAGTGATGCTGGGCGTCACGGTGCTGATCGTTGTCATCTCAGTGATGACCGGCTTCGACCGAGAGCTCCGGCAGAAAGTGGTGGATTGGGACGCCCACATCCTGGTGACGAGCGAGGACGTCCTGCGTGATTGGCGCGACCTGACGGTGAAGATCCGCTCGACACCGGAAGTCGTCGGAACGGCGCCGTATGTTCAGGGACCGGTGATCGTCGAGTTTCAGCATCAACGCCTCGCGCCGCTGATGCGCGGAATCGATCCGGTCGAGGAAGAGAAAGTGGTGGACCTGAAAAAGTTCATCAAGCGCGGGGCCCTGGATCTCGATGGGGATTCCGCGGTGCTGGGAGTAGAGCTGGCTCGCAAGCTCCACATCGATGTCGGGGACAAGCTGACGATTTATTCGCCGGGTAACCTGGGCGAAATCCTGGATGGAATTAAGGAGCTCGAAAAGACGCCTCAAGGCGAAGGTGAGCGCCAGGCGATCGATAAATTGCGCGAGGTAGTTCTGCCAAAGGAGCTGACCGTCACCGGCATTTTTGAGACCGGACATTACCTGCACGATTCCGAGTTTCTTCTTGTCCCGATTTTTATCGGCCAGGAGCTTTACGGCCTGGGCGACAGTCTCCACGGGCTCACGGTGAAAACGGTCGATCCTTACGGGGCCGAAGCGGTGAAGCGCCGGATCGAGCCGTTCCTCCAGCCGCCCCAGTTTGCCCAAACCTGGATCGATATGAACAACCAGTTCTTCGAAGCCGTCCGGCTCGAGCGAACGGTGATGTTTTTCCTGCTCTTCTTTATCGTTGTCGTGGCGGCCTTCGGAATCATGAACACCCTGATCACGGTCACGGTTCAAAAGACGCGCGACATTGGGATCATGAAAGCGATCGGGGCAAACATCGCCCAGATCGTGGGCGTGTTTTTGGGGCAGGGGATCATCGTCGGTTTCTTCGGGACGCTGGCGGGGCTCGGGCTTGGAATGACCCTGGTTCGTTACCGCAATGAATTCAGCCAATGGCTTGCTAATACCGCCGGCATCGAAGTGTTCCCGAAACAGGTTTATCAATTTTCGCAGTTGCCCGCCGAAGTGATCCCGCGCGACGTCGCGATCATCTGCATCGGCGCGTTCCTGATCTGTTGCATCTTTGCTTTCCTGCCGGCCTATCGAGCGGCGCGGCTCGATCCCGTGAAGGCGCTGAGGTACGAGTAGCTGGAGCCGGGATCGGTGATCCCGGCCGGGCTTGCGCGTGTGCCTACAGCGGGGATCGACGATCCCGGCTACAACTGTGCTATCGTCGTCAATGAACCGAGTCGGTTTCGTTGCTTTCCTGCTCGCCATCAGCCCGTGGCCGCTCCACGCCCAGATCGACCGCATCACCGGCAAACCATTCGCCACTCGCTCGGAAGTTCTTGGCCGGCACGGGATGGTTTGCACGAGTGTCCCACTCGCGACGCAGGTCGGTCTCGAGATATTGAAACGGGGCGGCAGCGCGGTGGACGCGGCCATTGCGGCGAACGCAACACTTGGCCTCATGGAACCGGTCTCGAACGGGATCGGCGGCGATCTGTTCGCGATCGTTTACAGCGCGAAAGAGAACAAACTTTATGGGTTGAACGGCAGCGGCCGTTCTCCGCTCGGGCTCAGTTACGATCAGATGAAAGCCGAGCTGGAAAAACTGAAGCGCAAAACAATTCCGCCGCGCGGAATGCTGCCGATCAGCGTGCCAGGCACCGTGGATGCCTGGGCCGAGCTCCATAAAAGATTCGGGAAACTAAAGCTCAGCGAAGACCTCGCGCCTGCGGCGGCCTACGCCGACGAAGGTTTCCCAGTCACGGAGTTAATCGCTCATTACTGGCGTTTCGGCCCCGAGCTATACAAAGACCTCCCAGGCGCATTCCTCGAGACCTACACTCTCGACGGCAAAGGCCGCACGCCCGCGAAGGGCGAGATCTTCAAGAATCCTGCTCTCGCAAAAACCCTGCGGTTGATCGGCGAGAAAGGGCGCGACGGTTTTTACAAAGGCGAAGTCGCGGACAAAATCGACGCCTTCATGCAGGCCAACGGCGGGTTTCTCCGCAAAGCCGACCTCGAGAAACATACTTCCAGCTGGGTCGATCCGGTCTCGGTAAACTATCGCGGCTACGACGTTTTCGAGCTGCCGCCGAACGGGCAGGGGATCGCAGCGCTTCAAATGTTGAATATCCTCGAGGGCTTCGACCTGAAATCGCTGGGATATAATTCCCCGACTGCACTTCACGCGATGATCGAGGCGAAGAAGCTAGCCTGGGCCGATCGCGCGAAGTTCTACGCCGACCCCGCCTTCACCAAAATTCCGCTGGCTGGATTGCTTGCGAAACCCTACGCAGCCGAACGGCGGAAGTTGATCGACCCGAACCGCGCAGCGAAGAAGATTGCGCCGGGCAATCCCGCGTTGAAAGACGGCGACACTATCTACATGTGCACCGCGGACGATGAGGGCAACATGGTCAGCCTGATCCAAAGCAATTACCGCGGGATGGGCAGCGGCATTGTCGTTCCCGGACTTGGTTTCATGTTCCAGGATCGTGGCGAGCTGTTTTCCATGGAGCCCGGGCACGCGAACGTTTATGCGCCGGGCAAGCGTCCGTTCCACACCATCATTCCCGGATTCGTCATGAAAGACCAAAAGCCGTGGCTGGCGTTCGGTGTCATGGGCGGCGGGATGCAGCCGCAGGGCCATGTCCAGGTGCTGACCAACATGATCGACTTCAACATGGGAGTGCAGGAGGCCGGGGACGCGTCCCGTTGGCAACACGAAGGCGACAGCGAGCCAACGGGCGAAATGCTAACGGAGACCGGAGGCTACGTGAATGTCGAGAGCGGCGTGCCTTACGAATCAGTCCGCGAGCTGAAGAAGAAAGGCCACGATATTCGTTCCGACGTCGGTGGATATGGCGGTTACCAGGCGATCAAAGTCGAAATGCACGACGGCCAGCGCGTCTATGTCGGCGCGAGCGAAAGCCGCAAAGATGGTCAGGCCGCCGGCTACTGATCGCGCGAATCTCTTTCAGCACATATGAGCGAGAAAGCGCAGTTGGTCGTTGGAGGCAAGAAGCTGGCGGTATCGAACCTGAACAAGGTGCTTTATCCCAAGGCCGGATTCACCAAGGGCCAGGTGATCGATTATTATATCCGGATCGCGCCGGTCTTGTTGCCGCACCTCAAGGACCGGCCGCTCACGATGAAGCGGTATCCCAACGGGGTCGATCAGCCATTTTTCTACGAAAAGAATTGCCCCGTCCATCGGCCGACCTGGGTGAAGACAGCGAAAGTCTGGAGCGAAGGCAACCAGCGGGACATGCATTATTGCCTCGCCCAGGACCTGCCGACGCTGGTTTGGGCCGCGAACCTCGCCGACATCGAGCTCCACACTTCGCTGGCGCGCAAAAAAGACGTCGCCAAGCCGACAATGATGGTGTTCGACCTCGATCCGGGCGCGCCCGCCGACATTGTCCAATGTTGTCAGGTGGGAATCTGGCTGCGGGATCTCCTCGCCGGAATGAAGTTCAAGAGCTGGGCGAAAACGTCAGGCTCGAAGGGGCTCCAGGTGTATGTGCCGCTCAATACAGCGGCGACCTTTGATGACACGAAAGCGTTATCGCGGGCGCTCGCCGAACATCTCGAACGTGAGCATCCGAAGCTCGTGATCTCGAAAATGGCGCGCGCGCTCCGGGAAGGAAAAATATTCGTGGATTGGAGCCAGAACGACGAACACAAGACGACGGTCAACGTTTATTCCTTGCGCGCCAAAGACCAGCCCACCGTCTCTACCCCCGTGACGTGGGACGAAGTCGAAGCCTGCCTGAAGAAGAAGAATGCGAACCTGCTTGTTTTTCCTTCGGACAAAGTTTTGCAGCGCGTCGAGAAGATGGGCGACCTCTTCGAGCCCGTCGAAACGTTGAAGCAGAAGTTCCCGAAGAAGTGGGACCTGTAGCGGCGGTCTATGCCGCCGATAGTTGTGGATTCGATACGGTTCGGCGGTCATAGACCGCCGCTACAGGAAAAATGATCGAGCTGCTCGCTCTCGTATCGGCCGTCCTCTACGGATCCGCTGATTTCTTCGGCGGTCTGACGGCGCGACGTGCGAACACGGTGGCGACGGTGTTTTGGTCGCAGTTCGCCGGGCTTATCGTGTTGTTGCTCGTCCTTCCGGTCCTGCCGGCGACGACCGTCAGGCAGAGCGATTGGATCTGGGGATTCATTGCCGGCTTGAGCGGCGGCATCGGTGTCGCGTTTTTATATCGCGCTCTCGCCGTGGGCGCGATGGCGGTGGTGGCGCCAACCACCGCAGTGATTGCGGCTATGATTCCTGTGCTCTTCGCTTTCGCGGCCGGCGAACGGTTGCGCCCAATGACATTTGGCGGCGTTGCCCTCGCTCTCGTTGCGATCTTACTGGTGAGCCGTCCGCCGGCGAATCAAAATGCGGAAGAACAAAGATCGCGCGGTCGTTTTCCTCCCGGCTTCGGCCTGGCCCTGCTCTCAGGCCTGGCGGTCGGGATCTTCTTTCTCTCGCTCGCGCGGACGAAGATGGAGGCCGGGATGTGGCCACTCGTCGCGGCGCGTATCGCGTCGATCGCTCTCTTTGGGATCATCGCCCTGGTCGCGAAACGAACACTGCGAATGGACCGGACGGCCACGGCGACTGCGACGATCGGTGGCGTTCTCGATATGGCGGCGAACGCTGTTTACATGACCGCGGCGCGGATCGGACCATTGAGCATTGTCGTCACCCTCGCATCGCTATACCCCGCCAGCACCGTGGTCCTCGCCCGCGTCGTTTTGAAAGAACATCTCAGCCGCACTCAGATCGCGGGGATTGCCTGCGCGCTCCTGGCCGTGGTGTTGATTGTTAGTCAGGGCGCGTCCGGTTGAGACCGCCGGCCGCCGCGGCCCGGCAACTCGCGACGGGTCCTCGCTACGTCCTCGTTCCCAAACTCGGTTTGGGAACGCACTTGTCTTCGAAACTCTGTTTCGCAACGGGGGCAACAGAGTTGCCGGGACAGCGGCATTCCCAAAACAGAGTTTGGGAACGAGGTGAAAGAGCGTTGCTTAGCCCCCGGTGCGGAATTGGTCGTCTTTGCTCTTGAACAGGATGTTGAACGTGGTCAGGGAGCCGTAACAACGAGTGATATATTGCTGGAGCTCGAACTTGTCCGCGTCGCTCAGCTTCTCACTCGCATTCACTTTTTGTTCGAGGACTCGCAGGTTGTTCCGGATCATCACGATCTTGTGGAAGAACGTTTCGAGCGGCACGTCCTTTGGCTGGAGCGAACCGTCAGCGGGTTGCATGACCAGCGTGCCGTTCTGCCACCGGTTCGCCAGCCCTTCGACAATGACATCTCTTTTTTCCAATCCGAGCGCTTCAACCGCGGCCGTAGCGGCGTCCCGGATTAAATTAGCCAGCGGCACCTGAAGCTCGCTCACCGTTGCCGTCGCCTCGGCAGATTGCAGGTCGCTCGAGGCCGGCGCGATGGTCCGCGGCGCGTCGTCGAACGCAATTTCCGCGGTGTGTTCGGTGAGCGATCGCACGACGCCCACGCCGTATTGCGGATGGCGCACTCTCATCCCGATGTGAAGTGATTCGATATTCATCTTTCTCGTTCACCCTGCGAGATCGCGTCGAAATCGCAACCCCTTTGGTAGGGACGCCGCGCTGCCGGCGTCCGTTTAACGCACGACCAATATTGAACCGGGCACGCGCCGTCTCCTACCTTTTTCATTGTCTCGGTTGGGCGGGAAACTCATGCTCGCGCCTCGCAATGACCGCATCGCATGAGGCGCCATATCCAGCCGGCTTTCGTCCACGCCGCGGATTGAACTGGTTCATCATCGGCCTCCTTTACGCTTCGTTTTACATGTGCCGGTATAATTTCCGGTTCGCCACCCCGGGGATGGTCGCCGATTTGGGCTTCACGACGTTCCAGATCACCGGGATGTTGAGCGCCTGGTCGATCGCCTATGGAACCGGGCAGCTGGTTAACGGCCTCCTGACCGACCGCATCGGCGGTAAGATCGCGATGCTCATCGGCGCCGCCGGGACAATCCTGATCAACCTGATCTTCGGGTTCGCCTCGTTCGCCGGCACCTTTTCCACCTTCGCTGCGATCTGGCTCATGAACGGATATTTCCAGTCCTTCGGCGCGCCCGGCATGATCAAAATGAATGCGGCCTGGTTCCGGCGGACCGAGCGCGGCACCTTCGCCGGCATTTTCGGGTTTATGATCCAGCTTGGGCAGTTTGCGATCAATAACCTGGCGCCGGTCATTCTCGCGGGCTTCACTGTTGGCGCCTGGGTCATCGCAAAGAACGACTGGCATTGGCTGTTCCGGATCCCGCCGGTGATCGTCGCGCTGGCTGCCATCGCACTCGCCATTTTCGTCAAGGACACGCCCGAGGAAGCCGGATACCACGGTTTGATCGAGCCCGTCGAAACCGGGGACCAGGTCGACACCAGCAGCAAGACGACTCTGCGTGAATCTTTTACGACCATCTTTACTCATCCCCTGATCTGGTTCTACGCCGTCGCTTACGCCTGCACCGGCGCGGTCCGGAACAGCTCGGACCAGCTCATGATTCTCTATTTCCACGATCAATTGAAACTGAACCTGGCGGACAAACCGGCGGCAGTTCTTTGGACGGTCAACCTTATGCCGCTCGTTGCCGTTCTTGGCTCCTTCAGCGCCGGAGTTATCTCCGATCGCTTTTTCAAAGGCCACCGCTCGCCCGTTGCAATGACGCTCTATTTCATCGAGTGCGCCGTCATTCTCACCGCCGCGATTGTGATTGCTGCCGGCATGGTGGGTCCGACGCCGGCAGGAATTTTCATCGGCTGTATGTTCCTCGTCCTCGTCGCGCTGACCGCGAATTCGACCCACGCGATCGTCGGGACCGCAGCCCCGATGGATATAGGCGGCCGAAAAATGGCCGGGTTTGCCTCGGGCGTAGTCGACTCATTCCAATATTACGGGACCGCCATCGCCCTGCCGGCCACCGGCTGGATGATCGATCACTACGGCTGGGGCGTGTGGTATCCAATCATGGCCGGTTTCGGCGCCATCGGCGGGGTCTCAATGTTGATGGTCATGCGCAAACAGCGACGGATGCGCTCCAGCGGCGATCTCCGGGCTGAATCTCGCTAAAGCAGCTCGAGCTGCTCGCCGGGCCTGCGGAACGCCGCCGTCGATAACTCGGGCCGGTCCCCGATCCCGGCGCGGCGGCACGCCACCTCGAACATCGCCCGGATCTGCTCCGCGAAAATTCCGTCGCCTTTCGTTCTGTATCCCCAACGCGGATCGTTGATCTTGCCGTTCCGGATATGCCGGATCCGGCTAAGAACCTTCTCTTTCTTCTCGGGAAAACGCTCGTCTAGCCAATGCTCGAAGAGAGGGGCGATGGCCCACGGCAGCCGGACGATGGTGTATCCCGCAAACCGGGCCCCAGCCCGCCCGCAGGCTTCCACAATCTTCGGGACTTCATGGTCCGTTAATCCAGGAATAATCGGAGCAACCATCACGCCTACAGGTATTCCCGCGGAACGAAGCGCGGCCACCGCTTCCAGTCTTGCCGACGGCGACGACGTCCGCGGCTCGAGCACCCGTTGCAACTCCGGATCGAGAGAAGTCACGGACACATTCACCGCCGCCGCGTTGTGACTGGCCAATTCCCCGAGCAAATCGATGTCTCGCGTGACCAGCCTGTTCTTCGTGATAATCGCTACCGGGTTCCGAAACTTCGCTAGCACCTCGAGGCACGACCGCGTGACGCGGAGCTTCTTCTCAATTGGCTGAAAAGGATCGGTCACCCCGCTCATGACCACGACTTGGGGTTTCCATTTCGGCGAGGACAACTCCGCCTCGAGCAATTTCGCGGCGTCTTCCTTCACCATGATCCGGGTTTCGAAGTCGAGGCCGGCCGACATGCCCAGATATTCGTGGGTCGGCCTGGCAAAGCAGTAAATGCAACCGTGCTCACAACCGCGATACGGATTGACGCTCGTCTCGAACCCGACGTCCGGGCTGTCGTTGCGCGCGATGATGGTCTTCGTCAGGTCGCGATAAAACTGGGTTTCCCGGCGCGGTTTTGTTTCGTCCTCGCTGGTTGGATCGATTTGAACGACGTCTTCATCACCGAGATCGACATGCAGCTTCTCAAAGCGATTGGCTGGGCTCCACGAGGCCCCGCGCCCATGGACCTTCGGCAAGGGCGGGGGGGCTTCTTCAATTATGGGGACGAACTTGCTTTTACGTTTCGGCACCCGACACGTTCACATGAACACATAGTTATGTCGAGCCGGCATTTTGGATTTGAACACCTGCGACTCCGGATTCTGCCCGGCCGCCGCGTGCGGCAACGGAGGGGGTGGGATTCGAACCCACGAGGGCTTGCGCCCTGCCGGTTTTCAAGACCGGAGCCATCAACCACTCGACCACCCCTCCTGAAAGGGTTTGACGCCGGGAACTGTGCCACCACTCACGGGCTCGGCAAGGAGCGCAATCGATTCATGACGATCCACCCGCAGACTACGCCGATCACGGCCGCGGCAACCACGTCAGACAGGTGATGCGCGCCGACGTACATTCGTGAGAACGCGATCAGCACCGGGACCACAAGTAGTCCGGCGCCGGCTCGCCGGCTCGCAAACGCCAGAGCTGCGAAGAAAGCCGTGGACGCCGCCGTGTGGCCCGAAGGAAACGCCTGGTAACGCGCACTCAAGTTCGGGCCACTCCAACCAGCGTCCGTTTGCACGTTCGGGCGCGGTCGGCCCGCTGCGATCTTGACGACCCTTGTGCTTACTCCGGCGAGGGCGCATGCGACGATCATGGCCGCGAAGATTCGCATCCAAGGTTTACTACCGCGCCACCACGCAGCCGCGAGGAGAATGAGTCCGAGCCCCACATGCTCGGGCCAATCGCCGAATCGGCTCAAAGCCTCCATGAAAGTCCGCGTGCCCGGATCCTGGTGTCCAACCATCCAGCCGCGAACCGTACGGTCGGACAGAAAGCTCGCCACGATCAGAACAGTTGAGACCACGAAAACGAGCGCCCACCGCCACGCGCTCCCGCGAAATTCCCGTTTGTCTTTCACCCGGCGCTATCTTTGAATCTCGGCTCTGCAAGCCGCAATCCGCAATTTCGTTCTCGTTTTCATCGGCGCGCTTCTTTTTCACGTCGCGGGGACCTGGACGATCCCGCTCGTCGATCGCGACGAGCCCCGCTTTGCCGAGGCGTCCCGCGAGATGCGCGAGCGGAGCGACTACATCGTCCCATTTTTCAACGACAAATACCGGTTCGATAAGCCGCCCTTTATTTACTGGACCCAGATCGCCAGTTACCACTTCTTCGGCGAGAACGATTTCGCGGCCCGTTTTCCTTCAACGATCGCAGGCGCGTTAACCGCCGTCCTCCTCTTCGGATGGGGGCGCCGTCTGGGAGGTGAACGGGTCGGCTGGTGGGCGGCGATTATTTTCACACTTTGTCTTCAGACGTTCATCCACGCCAAGGCCTCCGTGGCCGACATGTGGCTCGTCTTTTTCGTTACCGCCGCGCATTGGCTCGGCTATGAGCTGCTTCGCGATGTGCTTGCGCCCGAGACCGCGGGCCCCCTGGCGGCTAACCGCCGCTGGAAATTGTGGCGCTTCCTCTTTTACGTCGCGCTCGGCCTCGCTTTTCTGGCCAAGGGCCCGCTCGGCTGGCTTCCTCTGCTCACCGTCTTGAGCATGAAACTTTTCGTGCGCGATGTGCCGTTCCTTCGCCGCTTCCGGTTTGGGACAGGGATGCTCGGTGCGTTTCTGATCGTCGCGCTTTGGGGAATGCCAGCCCTCATCGTGACCAACGGCGAGTATTTCAATGTCGGCATCGGCCGTCACGTGGTCGAGCGCAGCTTCGGCCCTATGGAAGGGCATGGAAGTCAGTCCCTCGAGAGTTATCTCCTTACTCTGCCATTTTATTTCGGAACCCTTTTCATCAGTTTTTTTCCGTGGTCGATCAAGCTGCCTTCGCTCGTCTGGCGGTTGTCACGGCAACGGGACCAAACCGATAAATACCTGCTCTCCGGGATCCTCATCATTTTCGTCGTGATGAGCGTGATCAAGACGAAGCTGCCTCATTACACACTGACCGCGTTTCCGCTCCTGGCTCTTCTCCTGGCCAGGCATCTTTTTGAATTGCAGGGTTTCTTCGTCCGGTTCCTCCGCCTCATTCTGCCGGCGCGTTTAGTTGCTTCGCCCTTTTACAATTTGCGGACTTCTCCCCGGTTCGCCAAACGCGCGGCTCTCATCGCGGTCGTGGTCGGCCTCGCCCTATCGTTCGGCGTGTTTCCGTTAATTGCCCGGAATTTTCCGAGCGCCGACCTTTTCAAGAAATCCCGGGCTGATCTCCTCCCGGCGATGGATTTCGCGAATGTCGACTATTTTGAACCGAGCGTAGTCTGGTATTTCCGCGGCCGGGCCAAGGGATTTTTTCGTGGAGTCGCTCCCGACCAGGTTGACCGATTCATGCAGCATCCTGGGCCGCGCTTTATTATCGTGCCGACCGATCTGGCGAAAGCGGTTTACCCGGAGATGCCTTCTGGCTGGAAGTCTTACCGGACGACTGGCTATAATTTCGTCAAAGGGAAGCGGGTCGATCTCACCCTTGTTCTCAAGCAATCGCAGTGACGCAGCGGCGGGTTGCAGTTTAAAGTCGGTCTGTTAGGGATTGCGACCGATGATCACATTTCTTAACGGCACCCTCGCTTCTGCCCTGCCGACCCAGGCGATCGTCGATGTCGGCGGGGTCGGCTACGAAGTCTTCATCCCGCTTTCCAGTTACGACAAGCTTCCGGTCCCGGGCCAGCCCGTCCAGATTCTCACTCATCTTCACGTTCGCGAGGACGCGCACATTCTCTATGGGTTCATGACCGCAGCCGAGCGCGACCTTTTTCGTCTGCTCGTCAATAACGTCAGCGGCATCGGGCCGAAACTGGCGCTCGCGGTTTTGAGCGGAATGAGCGTGGACCGTTTCAAAGCCGCGGTCGTGAATGCCGATAACGCTTCGCTCTCGAAGATCAGCGGTCTCGGAAAAAAAACCGCCGAGCGGATCGTGCTCGAATTGAAAGACAAGCTCGGGGTTGTCGCAGCGTGGGAAGCGGCCAGCGCCGAGCATGCACCGACCGCCGAACAAAGCCAGGCGAACGAAGCTGTCCTTGCCCTGATCGCGCTTGGCTACAAACAGGTGGACGCGCACAAGACAGTCCGCGACTTGCAGGCGAGCAACCCAGAGGTGCAGACCGCCGAAGATCTCGTCAAGAATGCCCTGAAACGAATGGCAGCCGGCCGATAAGCTCCAAGCTCCAAACAGCAAGCTCCAGAGAAACATCAAATTCCAAACATCAAACTGTGAGTAGCTCGCGCCTCGTTTTTGGAGCTTGGAGCTTGGAGCTTCTTTGGAGCTTGGAGCTTGGAGCTTGGAGCTTTTAACGCGATGCTTTCCGATCAGCCCAGTCTGTCAGCCATCCGTGCCGCGTTGCCTTCCGCCGGCCTTTTCGCCGAAAAAGATTTCCTTCTCTCGCCGGATCCATTTCCGGTGCACGATAAGTTTGCCGGCGAGCTCGAACAGCTCGGCCATCGTCTCTATGTTTTTCAGCGCGCTTGTAACGAGCTCTATCAGCGCAGTGTCAAAGGCAAGCAGCCGGCCTGGATCGCACAATATTTGGACGCGGGAAAGCCGCCGGAGTTGATCGAGTTTTCGCGCCAGAAACCATTTCGCGACGATGTTCCGCTGGTCATCAGGCCCGATCTGATCCTGACCGAATCGGGATACGCGATCGCGGAAATCGATTCCGTGCCCGGCGGCATCGGACTTACCGGATGGCTCAACCGGACGTACAGCGCGCTCGGCCGCGAAGTGATCGGCGGGAGCGAAGGAATGCTCGAAGGTTTCCGCAGCCTGATGCCCGAAGGCGGCGACATCGTCATTTCGGAAGAAGCCTCCACTTACCGACCCGAGATGAATTGGCTCGCAGGGCAACTCAACGCCCGCGCCCTCACTCCACCTCTCAACCTCTCGACCGCTCAACCCTCTTCCTGGCGCGTCGTCGAGGCCGAGACTTTCGAACCCGTGGCAGGCCGCGCCGTTTACCGCTTCTTCGAGCTTTTCGATCTTCCAAATCTTCCGCGCATCTCTGGATTGCTTGAAGCCGTTCGGGACGGTTCCGTCCGGATCACGCCCCCGATCAAACCGTTCCTCGAGGAGAAAATGTGGTTCGCCCTTTTTTGGATGCAGCCGCTCCGCGAATTCTGGCGGCGCGAGCTCGGCGAGAAATATTTCCTGAAACTCCAGGAGGTCATTCCATACAGCTGGCCGCTCGATCCAACGCCGCTTCCGCAGCACGCCGTGATTCCGCGACTCGAAATCCAGGATTGGCGCGAAGCAGGCCGCCTCAGTCAGAAGGAGCGCGACCTTCTTGTCAAGGTGAGCGGCTTCTCCCCGTTAGGGTGGGGGAGCCGCGGAATTGTTGTCGGCTCGGATGTTCCGCAGAGCGAATGGCAGGCCGCCGTTGAACAGGCGCTTGCCGAATTTTCGACCACCCCCCGATTGATGCAGCGCTTCCACAAAGCGCGTCTGGTCGATCATCGCTACTGGGACAACGAAACCGGCGAAGTAAAAACCATGCGCGGCCGGGTCCGGCTCTGTCCCTATTACTTTGTTGAGAATGGGAAGGCCAAATTGGGCGGCGCGCTCGCCACCATCGTGCCGGCCGACAAGAAATTGCTCCATGGCATGCGCGACGCAATCCTTGCGCCGGCTGGCCCGGCAGCGGCGGCGGCCTGACGATGAAAAGGCGTCTTGCGTTCGTCGTCCTCCTCTTTGCCTCGCGTCTATTTGGGGCGGAGGAGGACCAAACGGGCTTCCGGGTCATCACCGAGAACACCGCAGACGGCGGTGTGACCCTCATCATGAAGAGCGACTTCTGCATCGAGTTCACCGTCTCGCTGGACGCGACCTTGAAAAACGTGACCTCATCGCCAGCGCTTCCGCTAACCGTGGACGCCGCGGGACGCCGTTCGTTCGTTCTCGCGCGCTTCAAGACGATCGACCCCACGAAGGCGTGGTCCTACAACTACACCTACTCGTGGCAATACGGCGGCCGCCGGAAAACCACGGAACATGATGCTGACTACGCCATGCCGTTCGGCCCGGGCCGCTACGTTGTTTTGCAGGGTCCACGCGGGACCTATAGCCACTACGCGGGTTCGAGCAGCGAGAACGCCGTTGACTGGGATGTTCCCGAAGGCACGATAATTTGTGCCGCCCGTGAAGGCCGGGTCGTCGGGGTTCGCGACGATTCTACAATCAGCGGCACCGACCCAAAATTTAAGCCGCTCGGCAACTACGTCATCATCAAGCACGCGGACGGCACGTTTGCCGATTACCATCATCTCCAGACTGGCGGCGCGATGGTAAAGATCGGGGACGACGTTACGGTCGGCCAACCGATTGGCCTCTCCGGCGCGACCGGGTTCGCGAGCAAACCCCACCTCCATTTCATGGTCTTCCAGGCCATCGACGGCAAACGCCTCCTCAGCCTGCCGTTCCGCTTGAAGACGAGCCGGGGCACGTTCACCGAACTGGTCAAAGGTCGGGAATATTAGTTGGAGGGCGTCTCTGTGAGACGCCGCCTTACCACGGCGTCTGGCACAGACGCCCCACAATTAAATGCCGATCTCCAGCTCCGGCGCGTACGACCCGTTGCTGAAAAGCATCTCGCGCTTTCCGGTTTCATCCACCAGCTCCAGCTTCCTTATCTGAATCGGCGATTCGCGGGCGTAAACGAAGTCCTCGTGCCAGATATGGCGCGGGTCGCTGAACGCGTCCGGCCCGGTCACGCCTCCAAGATGCTCGCACCGGCCCAGCGCAATGTGCGGTCCGGCCTTCTCATCCTCGAGGACGTTGCCCCAGACGCGCGCCTTGGGATTACATCCCAGGCCCAGTTCCGCGACATTGCGGCGCCCGTTATCGGCGAAAAGGAATTCGCGGAAGCGCATCGCCGCGGCGCCTTCGCCGGTCACCTCCTCGACCCGGTTCTTCTCCACTCGCAACCGCACAATTTCGCCTTCGAATGGAACCGGCAAAATACCGCTCGTTAGGCTTTCCGCGCCGCGCTCGCCCTCATAGGCCGCGGTGAAAGTTTCACCGCTTGGCAGGTTGATCAGGCGCGGCTCCGGCGCATTCCGGTGCAACTGGCCGTCGTCGACTTCCGCGATCCGAAACCGGAAATCGAAAACGAACCGGTCGCCCGACGAGAATTCGATCTCAGCCCTCTCAGCCGCCGCCAGCCGCTTCCTCAATCGTTCGCAGGACCGCGCCACCTGCGCGTAATCCGCCGCCAATGCCGTCGCCTCCATCTGCGGCGCCACCCGTGGCATCGATGCGGCACGCAATTGCGGCATCCGTCTCGTCCAGCCAATCAGCGGCGCGGAAGCCGAGTATTCCGTCATTGCCAGGATGAGCGTCGATCGTTTGCTCAGCTCTTCGAGAACGACCGGGCGGCTATCCTGCATCCCATTTGCAGGCAACGGCCCGTTGTTCATTCCAGTCGCCTCAAACCTAACGAGTGGCAGCACTGTGAAGTCCCGCTCCTTCCCTAAGTCTGACAGCGCTGCATGCCATCGTTCCGCCATCTCCCGCCGTTCCCGCCAGGCATCGGTGTCGGTCAGCGCACCGTGCGGCATATCAACAAAAACCGCAGCCGTTTCCCCAGGCTCCGGGTTAAACACATCGATAAACAGCTTCCGCAGATCCATAAGGAACCGCCGTTCGTCGCGCAACGCGCAGCGAACGGCGGCACAAATTTCTACTTTCTACTTCCTAAATCCTACTTTCCGATCACCAGATATTCACCCGCTGATCGGCTGGGCGGATCATTGGCGAGCCGTCCGGAATATCGAACGCCTTCTGGAACTCCGGGAAGTTCGAGAGCGGCCCAATCGTCCGGAAACGTCCAGGCGAATGGGGATCGGTATTCAGGCGGAGCTTCAGGTCCTCATCGCGCTGCGTGTTCCGCCAAATCTGGGCGTAACCAAGGAAGAAGCGCTGCTCCGGCGTGAACCCGTCGATCTTCGGCTGCGGCCCTTTCTTTGCCTGCGCCTTTTGAAACGCCATGTAGGCCAGCTTGACGCCGCCAATGTCGGCAATGTTCTCGCCCTGGGTCAGCTCGCCGTTGATGTGCAGGTTAGGCAGCGGCTCGTAGGCAGCATATTGCGAGACAACGACCTTCCGCCGTTCATCGTAAGCTTTGGCCGATTCCGCCGTCCACCAGTCGCGCAAATTGCCGACCGCATCGAACTGGCGGCCCTGGTCGTCGAATCCGTGGGTCATCTCGTGCCCAATCACCGCGCCCATTCCACCGTAGTTCACCGCGTCGTCCGCTTTCGGGTCGAAGAAAGGCGGCTGGAGAATGCCGGCCGGGAACACGATTTCGTTCATGTTCGGGTTGTAATAGGCGTTCACCGTCGGCGGGGTGATACCCCATTCCGTGCGGTCCACCGGCTTGCCGATCTTCTTCATCTGCCGGTCAACCTCAAACGCGGTCGACCTCATCACGTTTTGCGCGTACGAGGCCCGGTCTATTTTCAGCGCGGAATAATCGCGCCACTTCTCGGGATACCCGATCTTGACCTGAAACGCGGCTAGTTTCTTCAAGGCCTGCTCCTTGGTCGGCTGGTCCATCCAATCCAGCGTCTTGATGCGATCGGCTAGCGCCTCCTTCAGGTTGTTCACCATTTCCAGCGCGCGCGCCTTGGCTTCGGGCGGGAATTTCTCCGCGACGTAAAGTTTGCCGAGCGCTTCGCCGAGCTCGTCATCGGTCTTGGTCACGACACGTTTCCAGCGCGGCTTGATCTGTTTCGTTCCGCGCAGCGTAGCTTCGTAAAATCGGAAATTCTCGTTCACGAAATCGTTCGAGAGCATCGGCGCCATCGCGCGGATCAGGTGCCACCGCAGATATACCTTCCAATCATCCACCGAGGTGTTTTTGAACACCTCGTTCGCAGCCTTGAAGAAGTCCGGTTGCCCGACGTTGATGTCGCCCGGGTTATTGAGTTTCAGCTCCTTGAAATAGTCGCTCCAGTTCCAATCCGGCGTCAGCGCCTGAAGCTCGGCGAGCTTCATCTTGTTGTAGTTCTTCTGGGGATCACGCAGCTCCACCCGGGTCCGGGCGGGTTTGGCCAGTGACGTCTCCATTTCCATGATCTTCTTCGCGTCGTTCGCCGCCTGATCCGCCGGCGCGCCCGCGAGCGTCAACATTTTCGTGACATGCTCGAGGTACTGGTCACGGATCTTCTTCGAGGAATCGTCGTCCTTTGTGTAGTAATCGCGGTCCGGAAGGCCCAGTCCGCCCTGGAACGCTTGCGCAATAATTTTCGTGCTGTCCTTGTCGTCCTGGCCGGAGATGAAGAAGAAGAAGGCGCCCATGCCCATCGAATGGAACCGGCCGATTTCTTTCAGCACATCTTTGCGATCTTTCATCGCGTCGATCCGTTTGATGCTTTCATCGAGCGGTTGGGCCTTCGCGGCGTCGATCGCCGATTCGTTCATGCCACTGGCGTAGAAGTCGCCCACTTTCTGGACGTCGGCGGAAGCAGGTTTCTCGCTGGTTTTCGCCGGTTTCTTGGTGTCTTTCGACGCGTCGGCCGGCGCGTTGCCGCCCGCCGCTTTCTCGCAGATCTCGTGGAGCGCGTCGTTGTTCTTTTCCGCGAGCTCGTTGAACGAAGCCCAGCGCGAAAACTCCGGAGGCACCGGGTTGCTCTTCACCCAGCCGCCGTTGGCGAACAGGTAAAAGTCGTCGCCAGGTTTGACTGACGTATCCATGTTCTTGGGATCGAGCGGTGGCGGGTTCTTATCGACCTGGGGCTTGGCCGCCGGATCGCTGGAAGTGTTCGGCGCCGCCAGGCTCTGGCCCGCAGCGGGTGGGGGACTTTGTTCGGCCGCCTTCTTGCCCGGTTCCTTAACTGTCGGTGGCTTCTCGGCGTCTTTGGTTGCGGGGGCTTTTTCGGGTTCGGTTTGCGCAAGCAGAGGGCCGGCTGCCAGCAAACCAATCATCATCAGTGAGATCGGTTTAAACATCTCTCACGAAACGGCGGAACCGGTTCCTTGTCTAGTGTAGAGGCGCTTGTGCCAGGCGCCTGAACGGTCGCCTGGCGGCCTTTTGCGGCCGTTTTGCCCCCAGGCGCTTGGCACAAGCGCCTCTACACCCCGATTTTTGAACGGAAACCCTTCAGTCCATCTCCAATTCCCCATCCGATTCCCTTATGGCACCCATCCTGCGCCGCTCTCACTAATGAACGCCCCGCGATTAATCTCCGCTATCCTGGCGGGCGCTCTCTGCCTGTGGCTCGTCCCGGGGGTCTTCGCGGCCAAGTCCAGGTCCTCGAAGGGCTCCAAAGCGTCTTCCAAAGCCGCCGCGAAATCGTCCGCCAAGGCTTCCCCGACCCCTGCGGCCAAGGCTTCACCCCCGCCGGCACCCAACAAAGACTGGGAAGTCATCAAGGTCGGGCCGCGCGATTACCTCAGCCTCGATAACGTCGCGAAATTCTACGGCCTCATCGGGAACGTCGATTCCACCGGCAAAACCGTCGTGCTCAACAATGGCCGCAACCAGCTTCAGGTGACCCTCGACAGCCGCGAAGCGATCGTGAACGGCGTCCGCAACTGGCTCTGTTTCCCGGTCATCGCCCACGACAACAAATTCCTCGTCTCGCGCATCGACCTCGCGAAAACGGTCGAGCCCCAGCTG
Source organism: Chthoniobacterales bacterium (assembly GCA_035536995.1). Lineage (GTDB taxonomy): Bacteria > Verrucomicrobiota > Verrucomicrobiia > Chthoniobacterales > UBA10450 > AV80. Next base: position 94,029 of record DATLNB010000023.1, read on the forward strand.
CGTCCCCACATGATCCAGCGGGCCGGTAAAATTCAGACCATCGTCCTCGATCCGGGCCACGGTGGATTCGATAAAGGCGCAACCAACGCTTTCGGGAGGGAAAAGGATTTCGCGCTCGACGTTGCCCGCCAATTGCGCCCGATGCTCCAGGCGAAAGGATTCAAGGTTGTTATGACCCGCGAGACCGACGTTTTCATCCCGCTCGAAGTCCGGGCCCGAATGGCGAACGCCACCAAGGATTCCATCTTCGTTAGCATCCATTTTAACGCGACCGGCTCGAACCCCAACGCGACCGGGTTCGAGATTTTCTCGCTCACCCCGCGCGGCGCGCCCTCCACGAACGACGACTCGCTCGCGCTCCACTTCGTCAATATGCAGGCGGGCAGCCCGATGGAAGCGCACAGCTTCGAGCTGGCCGCGGTGGTTTATCATTCGATGCTCGGCCATATTCCGGAGGAGTTCGATCGCGGCATCAAGCGCGCCCGCTTCGCTGTGCTCCGGCAAACGAAGGTTCCGTCGATTCTGGTTGAAGGGGGTTTCCTTAGCGAAGCGTCCGGCGACGCCAAACGGATCGCCGATCCCGAATGGCGCAAACAACTCGCGGACGCCATCTGCAGCGGCATCGAGGGTTATCGCGCCCTCGTCGAGAAAAAGCAGCGTCCGATGCTGGTCGCCGAATACCGGGCCCGTGCTGCCGGCGAGATCACGGTCGTCGATCTGGCTTCACCACCGTCCAAGCTCGATCAGCCGATGGCCGTCTCGAACCCGCCCTTTATCCCGATTGTAAACCCCGTGCCTGCCCCAGCACCACCATCTACGCCGGTAAGGAGCGCACCGCCCGTCGACTCCGCCCTGGCCGGCTCCGAGCCCGAGCCGTAAAGCTTTAGAGGCGCTTGTGCCAAGCGCCTGACGAGGTCTCCCGAGCACAAGCCTTTCAGTCGCTCGCCTTCAGACGCGAGGCTTCCCAGGCGCTTGACACAAGCGCCTCTACATCTGCCTCCTCGTTACCAAGCTCCAGCTTGGTAACGCACTTGTCTCCGAAGCTCTAGCTTCGAGGTCCACGTCCGACCTCTGACATCCGACTTCCTCGCCCTCACGTTTCCGCATTGACCCTCAATGCCGAAACTCGTTAGGCTGCCAAATAACTCAACCAAGGGACTCTATGAAAAAATACTTCAGCATCGCCATGACTGCGTTCTTCGCGTCAATCCTCCTCTCTACCGCGGCCACGCCCGACAAGGACGCGATCATGGCGAAAGAGAAAGAAGCCTGGCAGGCCTTCAAGGACAAGAATGCCGACGCCTTTCAAAAGCTCATGGACCAGGGGTACCGCGGCGTCTACGCCGAGGGCATCGTCGACCTCAAGACGGAGGTGGCTGGCATGAAAAACCTGGACCTCAAATCCTTTACTATCAGCGATTTCACATCCTACTCCGACGAGCCGGACGTGATCGTGACCACCTACAAGTGCGCGCTCCAAAGCAGCACCAGCGGCAAAGACACATCCGCCACCTTCAACTGCGGGACCGTCTGGAAATCCGAGAAAGGCGTCTGGCTGGTCATCTTCCACACGATGATCAAAGTCGAAGCGAAATAGCGCTGCGGCGGAAGTCAGAAGTCGGAAGTCAGAGATCGGAGGTCAGAAGTCCGGAAGACGCGGCCTTCCGAGGGCTAAAGCACTTGTCTTCGATACTCCAGCTTCGGCTCTCTCCCGACCTCCGATCTCCAGCCTCCGAATTTCCCCTTTCTACTTTACCCTTTCTCCTTTAGCCTCTCCGTGAAGCGGGGGAGCCAACACGGCTGAGACGTCCTGGACGAACCCCTTGAACCTGATGCGGGTAATTCCGCCGAAGGGAGCGAGGTCCGAGATTTTTCAGCCATGCGTTTTCCCGCATGGCCTTTTTTATTTTTTAGCCACAGATGAACACGGATTTTCACGGATGGGTTTTTAAAATTCTCCGATCATCCGTGTTTCATCCGTGTCAATCCGTGGCCCAAACATGATCGACGAAACAGAAAAAACCGAAACGACCGCCGACGCGCCGCTGCCCAACAGCAAAAAGACTTACATTCCCGGCTCACTCCATCCCGACATCCGCGTCCCTTTCCGCGAAATCTCCCTCGCGCCCACAAAAACGATGTCCGGGCATATCGAAGTGAACGAGCCCGTCCGCGTTTACGACACGAGCGGACCGTGGGGTGACCAAACGGTTGTGACCTCGCTGAACGTGGAACGCGGTTTGCCGGCGTTACGCGACAATTGGATTCGCGGACGGAGTGATGTGGAGGAGATCGACGGACGCGCGGTAGCGCCCGCAGATAATGGATACCTGTCAGAGGAACACGCGCGTTATGCTGAACGTCGCAACGGAAGCTCCGAATCCCAAACCCCAAGCTCCAAAGAAGCTCCAAATCCGAAGCTCCAAATCTTTGCTGCCCCGCGTAAGCCCCTCCGCGCGAGACCCGGCAACTGCGTCACCCAGTTGGCCTACGCCCGTCGCGGCATCATCACCCCCGAGATGGAATACATCGCCATCCGCGAGTCTGGAAAATCTACAATCTGCAATCTGCAATCTGCAATTGCGCGCAACGATCTCGCGCACCAGCACCCGGGCGACTCCTTCGGCGCCTCCATCCCCAAAGAAATAACGCCCGAGTTCGTCCGCTCCGAAGTCGCCCGCGGCCGCGCCATCATCCCGGCCAACATCAACCATCCCGAGCTCGAGCCGATGATCATCGGCCGCAATTTCCTCGTAAAGATCAACGCCAACATCGGCAACAGCGCCGTCGCCTCTTCGATCGAAGAAGAAGTCGAAAAAATGCGTTGGGCCACCAAGTGGGGCGCCGACACCGTGATGGACCTTTCCACCGGCAAAAATATCCACGCCACCCGCGAATGGATCATCCGCAACTCACCCGTGCCCATCGGTACCGTGCCGATTTATCAGGCGCTCGAGAAGGTCGGCGGCCGCGCCGAAGAACTGACCTGGGAAATTTATCGCGACACCCTCATCGAACAGGCGGAGCAGGGGGTCGATTACTTCACCGTCCACGCCGGGGTGCTCCTGCGTTACATCCCGATGACCGCGCGCCGGGCCACCGGCATCGTCTCGCGCGGCGGCTCCATCATGGCGAAATGGTGCCTCGCCCATCACCAGGAAAGTTTTCTCTATACCCATTGGGACGAGATCTGCGAGATCATGGCCGCCTACGACGTCAGCTTCTCCATTGGCGACGGGCTCCGCCCCGGCTCTATCGCCGACGCGAACGACGAAGCGCAGTTCGCCGAGCTTTACACGCAAGGCGAACTGACCCAGCGCGCCTGGAAACAGCACGTCCAGGTCATGAACGAAGGCCCCGGCCACATCCCCATGCACATGATCAAGGAGAACATGGAGAAACAACTCGAGTGGTGCGACGAAGCCCCCTTCTACACTCTGGGCCCGCTCACCACCGACATCGCCCCCGGCTACGACCACATCACCAGCGCCATCGGCGCCGCCATGATCGGCTGGTACGGCTGCGCCATGCTCTGCTACGTCACCCCGAAGGAACACCTGGGATTGCCAAACAAAGACGACGTCAAAACCGGCGTCATCACCTACAAACTAGCAGCCCACGCCGCCGACCTCGCCAAAGGCCACCCCGGCGCCCAATACCGCGACAACGCCATCAGCAAAGCCCGCTTCGAGTTTCGCTGGAACGACCAGTTCAACCTCTCGTTAGACCCTGAGACCGCCCGCGAGTTCCACGACGAGACATTGCCGCAGGAAGGCGCCAAGACCGCGCACTTTTGTTCGATGTGCGGCCCTCATTTCTGCAGCATGCGCATTACTGAAGATGTCCGTCGCTACGCTGCGGAACAGGGGATCACCGACGAGGCAGCGATCGCAAAAGGCATGCAGGAGAAAGCCGCCGAGTTCGTTAGTGCCGGTGACGTGTATCAGAAAGCCTGACGTTGTGCGTCCGCTGTCCTCAGCGGAAATTCCGAAACATGGCAGACGAATCTTCAGCCATTCCGCTGGGGGAAGTTCTTCGCGCCGCGAATGACCTCGTAGCTGCCGGCCTGATCAAAGAATACGCGCTCGGCGGCGCGCTCGCCGCGATCTACTACGTCGAGCCTTTCACCACCTACGACGCAGACATTATGTTTATCGCGGCCGAGGAAGGACTCCCGGCCGGCATCCCAGCGATCTACGCTCACCTCCAGGAGCGTGGCTGGCGCGTCGAGCGCGAGCATCTGCTCGTTGACGGTTTTCCCCTCCCAATTTCTGGCTGCCACGGGCCTGACCGAAGAAGCGGTCCGCAACACTCGGCCGATCGAATACGAAGGCGTGCCCGCGAAAGTCTTCCGCCCCGAGCACATCATTGCCATCGCCGCGAGCGTTGGTCGGTATAAAGCCTCGCGCGCATTGAGCAGTTGCTCGAACAGGCGGAAATCGACAGAACGCTATTGGACGAGATCCTCCGGCGGTATAACCTGGACCTGCCAAAGCGATGACACCCGACATGCGCAGCCAGTTGGCGCGAGAGCCTTTCGAGGAGAAAATCCGGAAAGTCGGGCATCTGATTCAAATCTCGCGCACGGTGAAGCATTCGAGTCGGGATGCTTTACTTCCTCGCCTCAACAAAGCTGCTGCCGAGCTCGACGCAGGCGAAGCTCTGCCTGGCGCCCGGGGGCGTGAACACATCGAACCGCGGAGCAAACCTTCAACTAGATGATTCCCGTCTGCGGGCTCGTCACCTCCCCATTTCACGTGCGCCCGCACTTCTGTTCCATAAACACGCGGTTGAGCGGGATCGCCGCGGGTAGACAGCACGAAGGGTTGCCCTCAGGTGAGCTTTGCGGGCTGGCGAAGCTCATCAAGATCACGACCGGGATTTACTGGTTTCTGCGGGTGGGGACACCCGCCGCTACACCTTCGAGCGACTTCGTCGGGTTACGCCGCCGAGCGCGGCGTGACGAGGACAGGTGACTAGGTGATCGTTAACCATTCCGGTCCCTTGCATGAGCGCGTAGCAGATGGTTGAGCCGACGAACTTAAAGCCGCGTTTGAGCAGGTCGCGGCTCATCGCATCGGATTCGGTGGTGCGCCCAGGGACGTCCACCATGCGGCGCCAGCGGTTCTGGATGGGCTGGCCGCCAACGAAACTCCAGAGATAGGCGTCGAAGCTGCCGAATTCTTCGCGCACGGAGCCGAACATTTTCGCGTTCGTGATGGAGGCCGCGATCTTCAACCGGTTGCGGACGATGCCGGGATCGCCCAGCAACCGCTTCACGTCGCGCGCGCCGTAGCGGGCGATTTTTTCCGGGCGAAACCCATCGAAGGCTTTTCGATAGTTCTCGCGCTTGTTCAGAATCGTGGTCCAGCTCAGCCCCGCCTGTGCGCCTTCCAGAATCAGGAACTCGAAGAGCTTCCGGTCGTCACGCACCGGCACGCCCCATTCCCTATCGTGATAGGTGATGTTCGGCTCGGTCGTGGCCCAGGGACAACGCGGCATTCAGCGAGGATGCGACATCATCCGCGGCCCGCAAGGATGAACGCACAAGCTTCATGCGGTCATCTGCACATCCCACCGGCAGCCGCCGGACCAATGAAACAGCAAACCCCGAGGAAGCTCTAAAAGCCTGACACTCCCAAGGGCAATCGCCGGGATTGCTTCCTTGATTCGTTGGTTGCATTTGGCGTTTCGGGCCGGAGCGTTGGAAAGGGCAATTAACAGGGGAGGGCATTCATATGGGCACGGTTATGGAAGCGCAGAGATTCGACGTCGCCGAAATCATGGGCGGGCTTTACGGCGACGGGATCATCGGGCGCAAAGGCGTCTTCGAGCGCAGCTGGATCCAAGAGCTGCATGACGAGGTGGTCGAGCTCTACGGCGACGCCTTGCAGCGGCCGGGCGGTGCTGTTGGGCGCGGGCCGAAGCGGCACTACGTTGAGATTCACCCGGAGGATATCAGCGGCTTTGTCGAGCTCGCGACCAATCCGTGGATTGTCGCCGTGTCGGAAGCGGTGCTCGGTCCTGACTATAAGATCGTCGAGATCGGTTTCGACGTGCCGAACCCGGGCGCAATGGCGCAGCCCTGGCATCGCGATTTCCCTGCGCCAGAGGAGACGATTGGCGGCCGGCGCCTGAACTCGCTCGCGTTCAACCTTACCTGCATCGACGTGACGAAAGAGATGGGGCCGTTCGAGATCGCGCCCGGCACGCAGTGGGACCTGCCGATCGGTTTCGAACACGAGATGTTCCCGCCGCGCGAGCTCTACCCGCGTTACGAAGAGCGGGCCCAACAGAAGATGCCCAAGATGGGCGACGTCTCCGCGCGGTCGGCCCTTACGATTCATCGAGGGACGCCAAACCGGTCTGACAAGTCGCGGCCGGTAGTCGTGCTCGGCGTGGACGCACCAGATGCGCGCAACTCGGAGCGGCACGATTTCCAAATCACGCGGCGGTTCTATGAAACGTTACCCGAAGATCTACGGAGTCATCTAACCTGCCGGTTGGTTAACGAGCTGGAGCCGATCGTGCAAGGCCACACGATTGAGGGACTGATAATGGGTGAGGCGTGAAGAGGTCGGAGGTCGGGGGGTGGCGACCTTTCGGGCGCCAATCGGCCAGATAGAGAAAGACAGAAGAGTCAATCTGGGCTCTCGGTTATCAGAGTAGGCGAGGCCCCTAGTTCGGTGGGGCGACGGTTCGCCAGGTAAAGCCGAAGTGGTTGCCTCCTCGTGCAGGATCGTTGTGATACGGGGCGCGGGGCGGCCGCCGCCGAGAGGGGCGAAGCGAGGCGTGATCGCGCATTAGGTTGTTGATGAAGACGGCAGGTTGCAGGTTCTTTCGTCCCGCATCGCGGGACTCGACTGCGGGCCGCACCTACAATCCCAGCGCTGAAGCACTGGGCTATTGTCGGAAGAAGGGTCGAAGGGGCGCACGGGTTCTGTCGTCCGGCGTTGCGCACTCGATGAAACGATCCTGACCATTGTCCCCGCGCTGAAGCGCTGGGCTATTGTCAGGAATTCGGATCGGCGGCGCGGGACTAACGCTGCGCGGGAAGCTCAACTCCAAGGAGGGAGTTCTAAAGGGACTGCATTGCAGTCGCCCGGGATTAGTTCTTTGGCGTCGCCTTCTTCACCGCGGACTTCTTCGCGGCGGTCTTGCCCTTACCGAGGAGCGCTCTCGCGGCGCGGTAATTGGCCATGTGCTCGTTCACGGGCACGCGCGCGACGGTCCGGCCGACTACGTCTAGCGCAAGGTCGTCCAGCTTCTTGAAGCGGACGCAACCTTTGCCCATGTCGAGTCTCTTGCCGCTTTTCTTGTATTCGTTGACGAACCAGGTGGAGAGAGTGGGGTGACCGTAAAAGCAGAGGAAATGCAGCACCATGCCCGACTTCTGTGAGGCGAGCGCAACGAATGACAGGGGCTCCTTTGGGTTTTCACCGTAGCCTGCCGGATACAGGGATAGCGGCACGTACCAGGCGATCATTCCCCATTGGATGCCCTCTTCATATCCGTCTGGCAGATTGTCATTGATCACCTTGCGCACGGCGCTGAGCGCGGCGCGACGATCGGCTGGAAGTGCGGCGAGGTATTCGGATACGGTGGAAGCCATGATAGAAAGTAGGAAGTAGGAAGTAGGAAGTAGGAAGTAGGAAGGATTCTTAGCCGGTCGAGTCGGTCCGGGCGGCTATATGATCGAGCAGGGCGCGCAACTGATCGAACGGGACGGGTTTCACCAAATGGGCGATGAAGCCGGCTTGCTTGGCGCGTTTCACATCTTCATCCATCCCGTAACCGCTTAAGGCGATTGCGGGCAGCTCCGGCTGAATGGCGCGGATCTCAGCGAGCAGCTCGAAACCGTTACGGTCGGGCAAACCGAGATCGCTTATGACGGCGTCGAACGGGCCGGCGGATTTCAGGAGCTCGACAGCTTCTGCGCCAGTACCTGCGCCGTGGACCTGATGCCCGGAGCGCTGCAGGATTCGCGAAAGCACCTCGCGAGTCGAATCGTGGTCTTCGACCAGAAGGAGCCGGAGATTACCGCGTTTGACGGCGAGGACCGGGTCGGCTGGCGGCGGGGCTGAGAGCGGAGTTGGGATCGTCCGGAGCGCCACAGAAAACGTGGCGCCGCGACCGACGGCCTCGCTCTCCGCAACAATCTTGCCGCCGTGCAACTGCACGATCGCGCGAGTGATCGCCAGCCCGAGGCCGAGCCCGCCAAAACTGCCGGTGGCCAGATTCCCTTGCTGGAACGCATCAAAGATCTTCGGCAGGGCCTCAGGCGCAATGCCCATCCCGGTATCAATCACGCGCACGATCAACTCGCCGTCCGCATTGCTCGTCACCACGCGGACCTGGCCGCCGGAGGGCGTAAATTTCACGGCGTTCTTGATGATGTTCCAGAAGACCTGTTGGAGCCGGGCGGCGTCGCCGTTGACGCAGCAGTGGGTGGCGTTTTTCTCGAAGGTGATCAGGACGCGCTTGCTGGTGCCTTCGCTCCGCACGATCTCCTCGGTCTCGGCCAGGAGGTTGTGAATGTCGACGGGGCCGCGGACGAGCGTAAGTTTGCCGTGCCTGATGCGCGAGAGATCGAGGAGATCGTCGATGAGGCGGGCCTCGAGCTCGGCGTTGCGGCGGATGATCCCCGCCTGCTCGCGCACTTCCGCCGGCACCGCGGGATCCAGCTCCATCGCGGTCGACATCATCAGCACGGGACTAAGAGGGGTGCGTAACTCATGGCTAAGCGCCGCCAGGAACTGGTCCTTCGCGATGTTCGCGCTCTCGGCCGCGCGCTTGGCTTTGAGGAGCTCGCCTTCAAAATGCATGCGCTGTCGCATCCGCACCAGCACGCAATCGTTCTCATTCCGGCCGTCGCGTTCCTGTCGTCGCGCGTTGAGGAGGAATGGAACTTCTTCGCCGCTCTTGGCGCGGAGCGCCATGTAGACCTCTTCAACCTCTCCCTGGAGCTTGAGCATCGGGAACAGGTGCGTCTGGTAAAACACGCGGGCGCCCGGCGAAAAGATGGCCTGCAAATGCGCGCCGACGAGCTCCTCGCGCTCGTATCCGAGGAGGCGACAGAGCGTCACGTTCACACTGGCAACGTGGCCGTCGTCAGTGAAAATCAGGACACCGCACGGCGCGTTGTCGAGAGAAAATTCCATTCAGGAGGGAACCGCAGCGGAGACGCGAGGCCGGCAAGTCGCGAGGTATTCTTTCAGCAACCGGATCGTCTCCTCCGGATGGCTCATGTGCGGGCAATGGCCTGTCGCTTCCATGACGCGGAACGTGCTCCCACGCAGGTTGCGATGTGTGTATTCGCCGACCGCCGTCGGCGCGATCGCGTCCTCGGCGCATTGCAAAACCAGCGAGGGCACCCGCACCTTGGCGAGATCGTCGCGGTTATCGGCAAAGAAGGTGGCCTCCGCGAAACGCCGCGAGATTTCAGGATCGGTCGAGCAGAAGCTCGCCTCCAGTTCCCGGGTTAGTTCCGGGCGGTCTGGATTTTTCATGATGATGGGCGTGAGAAAGCTCGCCCAGCCGAGATAATTGCGCTCCATCGTATCGAGCAGGCCTTCGATATCGGCCCGCTCGAACCCGCCGACGTAATCCCCATCGTTGATGTAACGGGGGGACGGCCCAATGAGGATGAGGTGCGCGAAGCGGTCGGGTTGTTCGTTCGCGGCGAGCACGCCCACCATGCTGCTGACCGAATGCCCGATGAAAATGATGTCACGAAGGTCCAGCTCGTCGCAGACCTCGAGCACGTCGCGCGCATAGCCTTCGAGCGTCGCGTAACGGTGCCGATCGTAGGCCGACCAATCGGACTTTCCGGAGCCGACGTAATCGAAGAGGACGACCTGGTAATCGTCCTCGAAAGCGGGGGCCACGAACCGCCACATGGATTGGTCGCAGCCGAATCCGTGCGCGAACAATATCGGCTGCTCTCCCTTGCCGCGCACCACCACGTTGTTCCGCTCCCGTACGCTGCCGATCATCCGAGGACCTTACGAGATTAGGCCGCAGTCACAAATGCACCCGACCGCGCGAGGTCTGGACGCGGGAGGAGGTCGTTGTCTAGGATACGGACATGAACCGTCTTTCAGGATTCGTCAGTTTGCATCCGTACTTCAAGGTGCCGCCGGATAAGCTCGATTTTTTGAAAGGCATTCTCCCGGAGTTTTCAGCGAAAACGCGGAACGAGACGGGCAACCTTTTCTACGAATTCACCATCAACGGCGACGAAGTTTTTTGTCGAGAAGGTTACGTGAACGCGGACGCGCTCCTTGCCCACCTGGAGAATGTTGGCCCGATGCTCGCGCAGGCCCTGCAGATGGCCAGGCTTGTCCGCCTCGAAGTCCACGGCCCTGCTCCCGAACTCGAAGTGCTCAGGGCCCCTCTGGCCCATCTGAATCCCGTTTGGTTCGTTCTGCACCGTTAATTGATTTGCAATTGATCGCTAAGTCGACCCGTCGGTGTAACCTCGGATCTCTCCCCTTTGTGGCCGCGTCCCCGCATTAAATCCCGGCTGCGCCGGAACCTAAACCTCGCGGCTCGCGCTGCGCGCCAGGCAGGCCGACCGCCCCGAACCAACATTCGTCCAAAGCCGGGGTCCTGCTCGCTTGCCGATCCGTGCGAACCCGACAGAGAGAAGGGCGAGGGTGGCGCCGACCCACGTGGCGGGCTCGGGGACGGCGGTGATTGGAACTAATTCGTAGTAGCCGTTGTAATCGACAATCAGGCCGCCGGTGGCGAAGTTTGTGCCGGCGTCGTTGGTGAACTGGACGAGGCGCAGATCGTTGGCCGTCAGGTTAGGATTGATGGCGAAGAGGAGGTGGTCGAGCCCGTTGGCGCCGGCCGGGCCCGTCCAGTGGGTGATATTCGCGACCGTGCCGGAGACGAAGCTCAAGCTTTGGAAGACCAGGGCGCTTCCGCCGTTCGCCGCCGTGAAATCGATTGTTGTGTTCGCCCGCAACGAGAGCGCGCCGATCCCGACCACGCCGCCGACGCCTCCCGGTCCAGTAGGCGCGGTGCCTTCACTGAGTCCGCCGGTGTTGAGAGTGCCGCCGGTCCCGGCAATTGTGCTTTGGCCCAGAACGAGCGTGGACGAGTTATTGATGCGATCGCGGACAACACTGCTGCCGCTAAGCAGAAGGGTGCTGTTTCGAGTGACACTAATGGCTGTGGTGCCGCCAATCCTGCCGTTGGTTGCGCTTCCGTCGTTGTTTAGTTCGAGGGTACCGCTCGTCACGCTCGTGGTGCCGGTATACGTGTTGCCGGCCGTGAATTGCACGACGCCACCGCGGACAGCGGTGCCCAGGCCGATGCTTACGTTGCGCGAGACGTTACCGACTTCAGTGCCATCGCGAACAACGCCGCTGACTTTTAATGTTCCGCCGGTCGATTGCGAGATCGTCAGGCCGCCATTCACCTCAATACCGCCGCTGAGGGTCGACGTGCCGGAAGTAAACGTGCCATCGATGAGACGCCCACCGAAGCCGCGGGAGGTGCCATTATCGGCCTTACTTGTCGTGATCGGGTTCGCCATGTTGAGACCACTATTTTCGATGAAGAGATTCGCCGTCGTGTCCGCATAAGCAGCCTGCGAGCTGCCGAGGAATATGGCGCTCGTATTGTTACCGATTGTTCCTCCGGTGAAGAGCCGGCCGGAATCGATGTAGGTCGCGCCGGTGTAGGTCTGGGCCGATTGAAACAGAACGGTGCTGAATTCCCGGATCCGGAAGCCGCCCGAGCCGCTGATTACAGTTCCGGCGGCGAACGTCAGCAGCTTATTATTGTCTCCGTAAACGTTCACAGTGTTGCCGTTGTTAAGGATGTTTGGCCCTGCGCCGGTGAGGGCGATCGTCAGGTTACCGGTCGGGACGCGGAACTCGCTGGTGCTCGTGAGCGAGAGCGACGAGAGGCTGACGGTTTGGGTCGTGGTGCTGTTGTTCTCGATTCGGCCATAAAGATTGATTCCTGATCCGCCCACGTTGAATGCGCCGGCGCCCGCATCGAAGATGATGCTGCCGAGATCGCTGCCGGCGGTGAACGTGTTCGAGGGCGTGAGCCGCAGAGGTCCCGCGAAGTAGAGATCGGTCGTGCTGCCAGAGGCCGGTGCCAAGTCGCCGCTCCAGTTTTCGGGCGTATCGAATCGATCGTCGGCGCCGCCGCCATCCCAGGTGACGGAAAGCGCGAACGCCTGGGGGCCGATCAGGAAGAAGTGGCTCGCGAGGGCGGCGAGCAACAGGCGTGTGGGGGAGAGACGGGTGGCGCGCACGTGAGGATGGAGTTGGAGAAAGCCCGTCTTGAAACTGCATCTGCGTAAATAGCAGTCGATATGCCAGCATAGGGGAGCGCCCATCGAGCGATGGGGCGATTAAGAGAGCACCGCACGTGTTTCCGGTGTATGGGTGAAGATGTCAGATCCGAGAAACGTAGCGCACGACAAGAAGGTAAAGCAGGAAAAGTCTCACCAGGAGAAGGCGCCCGGAAGCGGGACCAAGGCGAAGAAGAAGCGCGCGCCAAAGGACGAGGCAGCGAAGGGGGCAGGCGACGAAAATAAACAGCCTGCTGCGCCCGAGACAGCGCCAGTCGATCAGGCTCCGGGTGACTACGAGAAATCGCAGACCGTTCTCTCGAAGCTGAAAGAGATGGAGTTCCATTCACGGGCGAACATCGAAACGCTCGCGCAATTGACCCTGACGATTGACGACGAGCTCAAGCAAAAGGAGTTCTCGGATCCACTGGGTGCGCTGTATTCAGCCCAAACTGCGTTCCAAACACAGGCCGCCGCCTTGGTGGAAAGCTACGGCGCGAAGTGTGAAAGCCTGAAGGGATCGGTTTAACGCGCTGATAGCCGTCCGGGCTGCGAGAGGAATTTCTCTGGTTCGGATCCCGGACACGGAAGGAGAGTTCGCGTCCGTCGTAGCAAATGCTGGTCGCGCCGCGTGACGGCGCATTGTCTATCGTGGTAAACCGAATGGAGACGACGAAGCAGGAGGGGACTGGCCCGGCTAGGCCATTGCGGCTCGGGTTTCCCGTAAAGGTCGTCGGGCGGGAAGGGTTAAAGAGTAACGACACGCGACGCTGGCAGAAGAACCCTCATCTGCGCACTTCGATCGAGTATCTTCACGCGATCTTTGCATATCTCGCGGCCGAGCAGATCGACATGTACCGGATCTCGAGTGACATCGCGCCTTACCTGACCCATCCGGAGAAACCGGAATTCCGAAATCAGATCAAAGAAGCGCGGAAGGATCTGGAATCACTCGGAAAAGCGGCGCGAAAACAGAGTCTCAGGCTGTCCTTTCATCCGTCGCAATACATTATCTTGAATAGTCCGGCCGAACCGCTCACCTCACAGAGCGTCCAGGACATCGAGAGTCAGGCCGAGATTCTCGACCTGATGGAGCTCGGGCCGGAGGCGCGGATTGTCATTCACGTCGGTGGTGTTTATGACGATCGAACGGCTGCGCGCGATCGGTGGATGCGGACGTATGAGACACGCCTGTCGTCCTCTGCGCGCGCCCGACTTATTCTGGAGAACGATGACGTGTCGTTCAGCGCCTCGGACGTGCTGGCGATCCATCGCCGCGTCGGCGTGCCGTTGGTATTCGATCACCAGCACTTCTGGTGTCTGAATCCGGATGGGCTCGAACTGCAGAGCACAGTAAAGAAGTTCCTCGGCACCTGGCCACGCGGAGTGCGGCCGAAGATTCACTTCTCGTCCCCGCGCACGGAAATGCGCGAGTGCATCGAGCGCGACCGCAAAACGAAGCGGCGCCGAAGGGTGCTTAAAGCGCCACCGCTGGTGGGGCACGCGGATTTCGTCAATCCTTTCGAGTTCGCGACCTTCATGCGGGACACAGGCGGGCTGGAGTTTGATGTAATGCTCGAAGCGAAGATGAAAGATGTGGCGCTGCTCCGGTTACGGCGTGACCTGGCGCGATGCGCTCCGGATGTAGCAGAGCGGTTTGGGGTGAACGGAGCGGCAAAGGCTAAAGGCTAAAGGCTAAAGGCTGAAGCAACCCGCTCTTACGAACAGGTAGAGACTGACGTAAAGCCGGGATCAGCGATCCCGGCTACAATGTTGACCTGCGCTCGGACTTTCGTCAGAACACGGCGGTGAACTTCGATACGGTCACGGCCATTCTCGCGGTCGCTGGTTCGCTGTTGTTGGTAGTGACGAGCCTGCTCAACTTCTCGGTTTTCCTGCGCCAGTTGCGGGCGGGGCGGGAGCAGGTGGAAACCGCGCGTCGCATGCTCGAAGCCGCGCAGCAAGGGCCGGAGATCCAGCTGGTGCAACGCGCAATGATGGAGACGTCGGATCATCTCCGGGTCCTGGTTGAGAAGCCGTATCTGCGTCCATACTTCTACGAAAATAAGGCCTGGCAGGATGGCGACCAGGCGACCCTCGACGAGGTCAAAGCCATGGCAGAGCTGCTCTTGGATAATCTTGCGTCCGCGATCATCCACTCGGCGGCATTTCCGCAGTATCCGATCCGCGGGGTGGAACAGAACATCCGGTTTCATCTCCACCAAAGCCAGGTGCTCTGTGATTACCTGATGGAAGCATTCGACCGGTTTCCGATGGCGGGTCTCGCGCTTCTTTCTCTAAAGAACAACAACAACGCAGCTGAAACCGCCGCCGATTTGCGCCGGTTGATCGCGGCCGCGGGGACTGACGAAGCGGAGCGCGCACGGCGTGAACGTCTTCTTAATCATCTGCAAACGACTGACAACACAGAGCCTCTCGCGCTCGCCAAGTACAGTTTCGACCGGGTCCGCGACCTTTCCGTCGCGACCTGCGGCGGGGCGAAAGTGGTTGAGGGCCGCGTCACATGAATTCGTTCCTGCTCGAGCCGGTTGGCTTCATTCGATCGACAGTCAAAGGGCGGGAAGACGCACCGCGGCAGGGGCCGGAAGGTGCACCGGACGCCTGGCTCGAGATCGAGCCGCGATTTGCAGAGGCGTTGTTGGGATTGGAAGTGGGTCACGAGCTTATCGTCATCACGTGGTTCCACGAGGCCAAGCGCGATGTGCTGACAGGCCATCCGCGCAGTGATCCGACTCGGCCAATGACGGGTGTTTTTTATACACGGTCGCCGGCACGACCTAACCCGCTCGGGCTGCATCCTGTCACCGTACGCGAGATTAGCGGGACCCGACTCAGGATCGGACCGATCGAAGCATTCGACGGCACGCCGGTGGTCGATATCAAGTCGGCATCGACCCGGGCTGACGAATAGGCTGGGTCTCGCGCCCGTCGTCCATAACGCCCTACAGGTGGCGCGCGAAGGGTGAGATTGAGTTAGGATTCTCGCGGCATCAGGCGACAGTAGGCGTTCTTATGCCGTTTCGTTCGCTGCAGCTCGCTCCGCAAATTCTAAAGGCCATCCAGGAGGCCGGCTATACGGAGCCGACACCGATCCAGCTCGCCGCTGTTCCGGAGGCCCTGGCCGGGCACGACGTGATCGGAATTGCTCAGACCGGTACAGGAAAAACGGCGGCATTCGTGTGGCCGATCCTGACCAGGTTAATGTCGGGAACGAGGCAGGAGGGACGCCGCGCGATACGTGCGTTGATTGTCGCGCCTACGAGGGAACTCGTCGTTCAGATCGAGGAGAATGTCCGCAGCTACGCGCGACATCTTTCCCTCCGGATGGCCACCATTTTCGGTGGAGTGAGCGAGCGTCCACAGATCGAAGCGCTCCGTTCCGGGGTTGATCTGGTTGTAGCGACACCGGGCCGGCTCATCGACTTGATGGGGCAACGGCAAACGAACTTCTCGGGCATCGAGTTTCTCGTGCTAGATGAGGCAGATCGCATGCTCGACATGGGTTTTCTGCCGCAGATCCGCCAGATTGTAAAAGCGTTGCCCAGAAATCGTCAGACCCTGATGTTCTCGGCATCGTTTTCGCGCGAGATCGAGAAACTGACCCAGGAATTTCAGAAATCACCGCGGACGATTGAAATCGGACGGCGCGCGAATCCGGCGGAAACGGTTACGCAATTCGTATACGAGGTGCGTCCGCACCTGAAAGCACCTCTTCTGCTCCATCTCCTCGGCGATCCGCAGTTCGATACGGTCCTTGTCTTCACCCGAACCAAGCGCGGAGCCGATCGAATTGCGCACAAGCTCGAGGCGGCTGGAATAAAAGCCGGCACCATTCATTCGAACCGTTCGCAAAACCAGCGGCTGCGCGCCTTGAAGGATTTTAAAACGGGCGCAGTGCGGGTTCTTGTCGCCACCGATGTCGCCGCGCGCGGGATCGACGTCGATGGGATTTCGCACGTGGTGAATTACGACTTTCCAATGCACGAGGAAGATTACGTCCACCGGATTGGGCGAACCGGGCGGGCCCACGCGGTGGGCGATGCAATCAGTTTTATCACGCCGGAGGACCAGGCGCAGTTGCGGTCGCTGGAGCGCTTCATCGGGCGCGGCATTGTTCGGAAGAAAGCCGAGGGGTTCGACTACAACGCGGCGGCTCCGGAAGGAGACCACCGTCGCCGTGGAGAGCCGCGGGCCGTCCGGCCTCAAAGGGTTGAACCTCGCCTGCCCGGAAATTCCCCACGAGGGAGCGGTGAAGCGACGCAAGGCCGAGGGCCGCGTAGTTTCTCATCCGCAAACGAACGACCGCGGCGAAGGTCGTATCGGCGGCACAGGTGAGTTAAGGGCGACTCATTTGAGCAGCGCCGCGACCGCGGTTTGCAAATCGAGTGCGTTACGGGTCGCTGCCCCGAGAGTAGTGTTATCGAAGACGCACCAGACGGCTCGGTCGCTGGATTCTCGCCGCACGTCTTTCGCGAGACGACTGATGTATTCGTCTGAATAGGCGGAGTAATACATCTTGGGTGATCCGTGCAGGCGGAAATAGCTGAGATGACGGCTCCCGCCTGCAACTGCTGCGGCGGGGACGCGCGCAGGATCGGCGGCGACGCGCGCGACCTTGAACTCGCGGAGAAGCGCATCGGCGTCAGGGGCGAACCAGCTTTCATGACGCGGCTCACAGGCGATCGGAACGGCCGCGGTGTTGGTCAAGTTGTTGAAGAAGGTCCCGGCGACCTTCGCATCAAAGGCAAGGCTCGGGGGCAACTGGACCAGGACGCAGCCAAGCTTTGCCTCGAGAATGGCGATCTCGTCGACGAATGCCGCGAGCACCTCTTTGCTGACGTTGAGACGGGCAGTGTGAGTGATCGCCTTGGACATCTTGACCGAAAATCGAAAACCGGCCGGAACCGCATCGCGCCATCGCTCCCAGATGGCGGGTTTGTGGGACCGATGAAAGGATGAGTTGATCTCGACTCCGGCAAAGTGTGCTGCGTAGCGCTCGAGGTGACTTCCAGCGGGGGGAAAGTGACTCTGCTCTGCGCGTGGGAGACTCCAGCCAGCGGTGCCGATCACAACGGGATGGTTTTGGCGATTCATGGATGGTGCGCGGTCCCGCAATTCACGCGCATAGACGCGTTGGGTGCGACGTAACAGGTAACTCTTCCCGTAATTCGCCGCTCAATCGCGCGTCGGGTTCTTTTGCCGCGCAAGCTTCTCCCGGAAATCTTTTTCGCTGTCGCGCAGATAGTTCTTGTAGCCCTCAGGGTCGACGAAGGCTGTAGTCTCGCCGCGAAGCAATCGCTCGTGTTTCTCGACGAGATGAAAAAAATTGCCGTGGGACGCGAGAAAGATGTCGCACGGCAAACGGTTGAGGGTGGCGAACGACTTTTCGAAGTCGGCCAGAATACCGGGATAACTTTCCTGGCCGACGAACTGGTAATCAAGTGAGCTCTGGCTGCCGACGAAGACGACATCATAACTCTTGTCGCCATCGCGAATTTTCGTGGTCCAGGTGGTGGTGCCCTTGGTGTGGCCGGGGGTCAGATACGGGACCATGATTTGATCGGCGAGCTGAATCGGTTCGGCGTCGCGGATGACTTTATCGGGAACGACGGGCGGAAAGGCTAGGCGATCCCCAAAGCGAAAATCACCGTGGCCCCCGTTGCGGAGCAGCTCGGCATCGCCTTCGCTGGCGAGGAATTTGGCGCCGGTCAGTTTCTTGAGCTCCGCCAGGCCAGAGGCGTGATCGTAATGAGCATGGCTGTTAATCAGGAACTTCACGTCCGTTAACTTGAACCCGAGCTGTTGGATGTTACGGGCAATCAGGGGCGCGGTCTCAACAAAACCGCCGTCCAGCAGGAAATGGCCTTCCGGAGTCGTGATGAGGTACGAGGTGATTTCAACGGCGCCGACATAGTAGAGATTGCCGGCGATCCGAAACGGCGTGATCGGCTGGTTCCATTTGCGATCCCGTTCATCGGCCTGTGCGCATAGCTGGTTCAGGGCGACGAAAAGGAACGCAGTTACGGCGAGCCCGAATTTGATCACGGAGCACTGGTAACGCCCTCGTCTCTTGATGACAAACGATGTCAGAGAACTGCGCTGGGACGAGCGCAGGGTCCGCTGCTTATTCGCCGATGATCTTGACCAGCACGCGTTTCTTGCGGCGGCCGTCGAATTCGCCGTAGAAGATCTGTTCCCAAGGGCCCAGATCCAGTTTGCCGTGGGTGATCGCGACGACGACTTCGCGGCCCATTATCTGGCGCTTGAGATGAGCATCGGCGTTATCTTCGCCGGTCCGGTTGTGGCGGTAGGCGGCAGTCGGCGCGTGCGGCGCCAGTTTTTCGAGCCAGACCTCGTAATCGTGGTGCAGACCAGACTCATCGTCGTTGATGAAAACCGACGCGGTGATGTGCATGGCGTTGACAAGGCAAAGGCCCTCCGAGACGGCGCTGCGCGTGACCAGGTCCTCGATCGTCGGGGTGATGTTGATGAACCCGCGGCGCCCCGGGACTTCGAACCAGAGATGTTCGGTGAGCGACTTCAATGAGGAAGAAGTTGAATCAGGAAAGGAGGAAAGCAGGAAGGAAATTGGTGGCGTTCGTGTCGTTTGTGGGTGCTTGAATGCGCGCAGCGGAAAGTTCACGGCACGCTGGCGAACCTTTTAGCTTCGCGGACAAGTGCGTTCCCAAAGCTGGAGGCCGCCGCGGCGGGCAGGCTTTGGGAACGAGGTATCATTTGAATCAGGAATCCAGGAAACCAGGAGGAAAATCGGACAAGACCCGCGAAAGCGGGGCTTGGCATTTCGTTAGGTGTCTGGTGGGATGACGAGCACTTTTATGGCGAACAAAATCATTGGTTTGGTGGCAGTCGTGAGCTGGCTTGGCGGGGCGACGCTCCTTTCGCAGGAGGGAACAACGAAGCCGGCGGAAGGGACGCTGATGCTCGAGAAAAAGACCTATCCGCTCAAACACGCGCTGGCGTTCGAGACAACGATCGACAACGAGGATGCGATCACCGTTGTCCTGAGCGGGAAGCCCGTCGCCGGCGAGAAGGTGAAGGAAGCGCGCGAGAACGACAAAAACAGCACCGACACAGATTTCGGCCGGCCCTTCCTCAAACTGGTGTTCAAGAAGTCGGGCGAATTCAAGCACTGGAGCGCAGCCGCGGGCGGTACGCTGATCGGGCGGCGGACCGTGAAGTTGAAGGGGCAGCTCAACGCTCACGACGGGCGGGTGAGCGGAAGCGTCAACTTGCCAGAGGAAGGCGAAGGGATGTTCCGGGCCGCCTTCGATGCACGTTTTGATGTCGCGCTGCTCAAGGCAGGCGATGCTCCGGCGCCGACGGTGGTGAACAAACCGGGGCCGGCCGCGAACGTGCCGCCCTCGGTGAGCGGAATTTTTAAGGGCAACGGCACAGACGCGAAGCTTGCCTTTGTCTCGGCGCGCTGGGGGGAGCCGTTCAGCGGGAAGACTGGCATCGTCCTGATTTTCACGGAGAAGGATCACTCGAAAGACAAGCGGCCGGACTGGAACGCAGCCTTTGGCAAATTTGGGAGCGGTCTGGTCATTTCCCTCCACGAAGATGGCAGCATTTATGGCTGCCAGGTCGCGCACAGTGCGCACAAGAAGCAAGGGTTCAGCTCGATCGGCAAACTTGAGGCAACCGATTTCACCTTCGCGGACGGTAAGATCGAGGGTGAACTGACCACGAACGGTGAGAGCGATACGTTTGGGGAAACCTGGGAAGTGAAGATCAAGTTCGTCGCGCCGCTTGGCGAGATCCCAAAGGAATTTCAGGTGCCCGAATCAAAGAAGGAAGAGAAGCCGGTAACCGCCGAGTCTCCGAAGAAGCCCGCCGCCACAGACTCAGATGACGACGGTGACGACGACGATGTCGCTGCGGTGAAGCCCAAGGCGGGCGGATTGAAGGCAAAGGAACTCGCGCTGACCAAAGACGCGAGCGAGATCGAGTACAAGGAGATGGTTGAACACGTCCTGTTCAAGAGTAAAGCGGACGTGAAAGCGGTATGCGCGGAACTAAGCGCCAGCCTGAAAGCACAAGGCTGGACGAATGATGGGTCCGATATGATCCAACCGCAGTCGGCAATCCTGAAGCGGAAGCGAGGCGGCGCGAAGCTGACGATCTTCGTGAAACCGGGGAGCGGCGGGAGCCAGGTGCAGATGTTCACCGAAGGGTTGGACTGGCAGTAGACGGGAGGTCGGAGTTCGGAAGTCGGGGGACGGAAGTCCGAGGCCGTTTGCCGCTGACGGAATGAAAACGTTTCAAGGTTACCAACTTATCCGGCCGGAAGATCTTCATTGGCGACCTTCGAACCTGATGAAGATCCCGAACGCGGATTACCTGGAGCGCACTGAGAGCGAGAATATCGGGGCGCGGCTGTGGCGGTTGCCGCCGAAGAGCGCGAACACTCTTCACAAACACATTCGAGCCGAGGAGTTCTATTTCGTGCTGGAAGGCGAAGGCCGAATGCGGGTGGGGGACGAAACGCTGACGGTGCCGAAGTATGGCGGTGTGTTGGTGGGGCCGGATCAACTGCGCCAGGTGTTCAACGATACAGACGCGGACGTTCTCTGGCTGATCATCGGCGCGCCCGAGGAGCTGGAATTCCTGCAGGGATCGCAGTCGCCGATGGACTTATCCGTGATCTATCCGGTGGACCCGAAGCAGCTGCCGAAGGAATTGGCCGGGGTCGAATGGCCGCCGAAGAGCTGACCTTCACGAGCCTGCACGGTTCATGGCCATTCTTGCCGAGCCAGTACCCAGGACGCGCCTGATCACAGCCGCGGTGGTCAACATGCTGGTGGCGACCCTGGCGTTCTCGATCATGAACGTCTTCGTGAAGCAGCTGAACCGGATTCCTGCGATGGAGATCGTCTTTTTTCGCTGCCTCGTTTCGGCCGCCATCTGTTTCGTTGGGATTGCGCGGGTGGGCGCAGATTGGAAAGGGAACAATAAATTGCTTTTGATCGCGCGTGGCTCCTTCGGGACGCTTGCGCTCTTCACCTTCTTCATCACAGTCCACAACATCCCGCTCGCGACCGCGGTAACGATCGCGTATCTCTCGCCGATTTTTACCACGTTGATCGGTGTGTTTGCCCTCGGAGAACACGTCCGGCCCAAGCAATGGTTGTTTTACGGCATTGCCTTTGCAGGGGTCCTGGTCATTAAAGGCTTCGATTCGTCGGTCCCGATGCTTTATCTCTTTACCGGACTCGTTTCCGCCGTCGGTTCCGGCTTCGCCTATAACCTGGTGCGCCGGTTAAAAGAACGCGAGCATCCGATCGTCGTCGTCCTCCATTTTCAGCTCGTTGGCGTGGTCGCCGGGCTCGTCTTCACACTTTTCAACTGGGTGAACCCCGCGACCGCCTGGGAATGGTTCTGCCTTTTGATGTGCGGACTGCTCACCCAGCTTGGCCAGACTTGCCTCACGAAATCGCTCCAGTCCGAGCGAATCGCGCACGTTTCGATCCTGAACTACACCGGGATGATTTATGCGCTCCTGTTCGGCATCTTCATTTTTGGCGAACATTACCCCGTCCAGACAATCCTCGGGATCGCTCTGGTCGCGGTCGGCGTCGTCCTCAGTGTGGTCTATGGACAACGCAGGACCCTCGAGGTGATCGAGGAAAGCGAGCTCGCCGAGTGATGTTCTTGCGAGACGGGTCGGAAGAGAGGGTCCCAGCCAGAACCGCCGAATTTATGGGCGCTCTTCGAATTTCAGGGCGAGCCCGTTCAGGCAATACCGCAACCCGGTTGGCTTCGGACCGTCGTCGAAGACATGACCAAGATGCGCGTCGCAGCGGGCGCAGAGGACCTCATCGCGTTGCATCCCGTGGCTCGAGTCCGATTCTGTTCTAACGAGCGCTGGCATGAACGGTTTGGTAAAACTGGGCCAGCCCGTGCCCGAATCGAATTTGGCGTCGCTCGCGAACAACGGAGCGTTGCAGCCGACGCAGCGGAACACACCGCGGCGATGTTCCTCCAAGAGCGCGGAGGAACCGGCAAACTCGGTGCCTTTGCCGCGAATTACGGCGTATTCCGCCGGACTGAGCTGGGCTTTCCATTCAGCGTCCGACTTCACGACCTTCGCAATAGGCGCGAGGTCTTCGGCGGTGGGCTGGAGCGGTTGTCTGGTCGTCGTCACTGCCTGCTTTTCTTCGGCGTGCGGTTGCCGTGCGAAATAAAGAGTCGCCGCGGCAATCGCGGCCACGATGAAGAGGATTCTGAGCGTTGAACGTTTCATACAATTTGTTGGGCCAACATCGCTCTGAGGCGTCCTCCAGTCACGCGGCCAGTTTTCCGACTGCGGAGTCCCTCGACTTCGGTCAGGATGACACGGGATTCCGCGCGCGTTGTGCGCCCAGCCGCCGCGCCTGCGCGCACGGTTCCCATACAAATGCGCCATCCGCGACGCGATCGTTCGTAGAAATGGGATGGCGCCCGGTTTTGTGGCATCATTACATCGCCTGTTTGAAAGCTCTTTTGTTAAGTTTGGTAGTCGGCTGTGGATGGATCATCGGCCCATCAGCGAAGGCGGAGCAGTCCGGCGTGACTGAGCGGCCGGCCGACCTTCGCGCGAACAAGGC
The DNA here is from genome assembly GCA_035536995.1 of Chthoniobacterales bacterium. Lineage (GTDB taxonomy): Bacteria > Verrucomicrobiota > Verrucomicrobiia > Chthoniobacterales > UBA10450 > AV80. The sequence goes on from DATLNB010000023.1 coordinate 116,973, forward strand.
CCCCGATGCCGCCGTGGTCGCTACGATCGAGGCGCAGAAGCCGTTCGACTTTGAGTGCGAAGATGGCGCGGACTGGTGCAAGGTCACTCTGGCCTCCGGCGAGTCCGGCTGGCTCGAGCAAAGCCGCATTCGTCTCCATTTTACGCAGAAGGACTTGCCGAAACCGGACACGGACAAATCCAATCTCTCGGAGATCGAACAGTTTGCCCGGGGCCGTGGCGTTACTTACGCCGGCGTGACCGCGCGAGCAGCGCGGGGCGACGCGAAGGCGCTGAAACAATTCTTTTCGATCGCGCAGGATGCGGACGGCGCCGCCGGCGAAAGCATCGGCGGCGATCCCAACATCGTGTTTCACCTCCTGGGGGACGAAAAGCTGGCAAAGTTACTCCGCGTCCAGGCCCTCTCTTTTCGCATGATGGTCAGAAACAGAATAGCGAATGAGGGCCTGGTCGGTAATCCGGTGAAGTATCTGCGCACCCATTTCCCGGAGACCGTGAAGGTGCTGTACCAGCGCGAGATGATCGACTGGGTGTCGCCGGATGGCCGTTATGCGATCCGGAAAGTGTTCTCCGATGAGTTCGAATTGGGCGGATCGAAAGTGGTGAAAGCTGAGATCATTGAAAAGAGCAGCGGCCGCGTTCTTGGCGATCTCACCGCTGACGACATCGGCACTGGCGCGGAGCGAGAAGGGGAAGCTTTGTGGTCGCCGGATTCGAAACGGCTCGCGTGCGTGTCCAAAGATTTGACGGAACAACGCGGTAACCTGTTTTCCAATCCGCGTCCGGCCCCGCTCAGGAAGCAGACCGCGGTTTACCAGCTGTCCGGCGATTCGTTCACGAAAGTCGACCTTTCGTTGACCGAACCGCCCGGCCGAAAAGAGGACAAGGAGCTCGAGGGCGCGATCCTGGGGCACGAATACACGGAGCCGGTCCGGTGGGAGAAAGCAACCGTCCTGCTGCTGGAGCGGCACGAGTATTACGAAACTATGAAGCCGATTTTAGCGGACGACTCGAAGTTCGAATCGATTCGCCCCTTCGACCGGCTGTATCGGATCACGGTAACGATCGGGCCGGACGGAAAGGCTTCCGTTAGTTGGAAGCTGCGGACGGATAGGGAGTGAGGTCGGGAGTCGGAGGTCGGAGGTCGGAAGTCAGAGGTCAGAGTGATTCCTCCTCGTTCCCAAACTCTGTATGGGAACGCCATTGTCCCCGGCAACTCTGTTGCTTTCCCAAGGGAGCGTCGGCGCATGCCGCGCCTCGTCGCCCTCCATTAGTCACTGGCCGGCCGCAACGGCCGGGAAACTTTAATTCCGCGCCGCTGTTTGTCGGTTCGCGGCTCAAAATCCTTCCAGACTAACTGCATTCTGGTCGGCGATTGAATGCGCCAATGGTTCTTAGCGGGTGACATTCCCGCTCCCTGAGCGCCGTTCCAAAGCAGGCTGTCGACGGTCAGACCGTCGGTGAGGGTCACATCCGCGATGAGCTCGCCGATAGTGCCTTTCCAGACGCCGCCAGTGGCCGTCGTGTAATTGAAATAAACTTCCGGATCCGCGGCGACACTGCTTCCGTTCGCGACTTTGTAGCGGCGCTCGATAACGACTTCTTTGCCGACCGGGAACTCGACGTCGATCGCGTGCCAGATTCGTTCCGTCGCGCCTTTATCTCCCGCTTTCGCCGGTTCATCCAGTCCATCTCGCTCGATCACCCAGCCGCGCACCTGCCGAGACTTGCGCTGCTGCCCGTCCACCAGCGTGACCAGGTCGCGGATCGGCCCGTTGATGTCGCTCTCGTCTATCCCCGCCTTGATCATCGCGGAGCGGTCGGGGAATCCGACGGTCTGTTTCGCCGGAGCGTCGGTCTTCATATTCAGGAAAACGAAGGTGGCGTGGACGGCGGTATCCTTGCTGCCGAAGGTGATCTCAAGGCGCTCGCGGACCATTCGAATCACGCTTTCCGGTCCTAATCGGCTGCCAAGCGGGGCGGGGCCGTCGCTCCCATCGACTATCGCGGTGTCATTCGCGAGCGCGGCCGATAGGCTGAGGAAGAAAAGTAGGATGACCAATTTCATGCCGAACGTTGGAAAGCGCGGTCTTTGCGGTCAACCAAAGTTCTCGACCGATACGCGCAGTGTCGGAACTCACGCAGTTGTCTGTAACACCTGCGCCACCTTCTCCATTGTGTTCCAATTCCGGTTCGTAGCCGGAACGCCGAATTCCTTTTCGAGCTTGCCGAGGAGGCCGATCGCTTTCAGGTCGCGGCGGTAAAGGCCGAGAACGTAGCGGCCCCGGATGCCGATGACCTTTACCAGCCAATCGCTTGGCGAGGGGAGGCAGAGTGAGGCGTCAGGCTTGGCGAGCGAGGGGACGGGACGTGCCAGGACATTGACGAATCGCGTAATGGCCGGGTCAGGCGGATATTCAGAGAAAGGGTCGGCCGCGGCGAGTTTGAGGATATCGCGACCGGGACAAATCATGATCTCGCATTTGAAGGGCAGCTCTCGCGCAAAAGCAGCGCGGAGAACCGATTCGCTGGTTTCCTTGTGGACAACGAACGTTCCGACCGCCCCGATGTTTACGACCTCGAACTTCGAGAGGTTCTTTGCGATCGCCGCCGGGCGGCAGCGGTTTGCTGTCCCAACGTTGACCGCTCGAAGGAAAACGACGGCGCTCACCCCCGAAGTAGAAGGGAGAAAATGCGAAGGCTAAAGAGAAAATTCTCTTCACGCTCACGCGGCGTTGGACCAATGAATCTGCTTACCAGCTCGCGCCGCTGCATCCGCGCATCAGCGCCAGAAGAATGATCGTGCCGACGACTGAAACAGCGATAGATCCGAGGCAGCCAAGGCGATTGGAAAAGAAGGCAAACATTTGCGAAGTAACGCGCCTGGCAGCGTGGTTGGCCCTGTCGAAATCAGGAATGAATGCTGTCGTTCCCGGAATGAAGCTCGACGCCGAGGACGCGGGCCGGAATATTCCTTCGACATGGATCTGAAATTGCGGCCCGGCAGACTCGAAGATGCCGAGGTTTGCGGGAGAATCTGTTACGAGGCCTTCAAGGAGATCGCTGAGACGCACAATTTCCCGCCGGACTTTCCGTCCCCGGAGGTTGCTACGGGTTTGCTTTCCTGGTTCCTGAGCGATCCACGTTTCTATTCGGTCGTCGCGGAGGTGGAAGGCCGGGTTGTCGGGAGCAACTTTCTCGACGAACGGAATGTCATTGCCGGCGTCGGCCCAATCACGATCGACCCGACGGTGCAGAACAAAAAGGTCGGGCGCCGTTTAATGGAAGACGTGCACGCCGAAGCCGCGAGGAAAAACTTTGTGGGCGTGCGGCTTCTGCAGTCGGGATATCACGGCCGGTCGCTTTCGCTTTATACGCGGCTCGGATACGAGGTGCGCGAGCCGATTACATGTCTGCAGGGCCCGGCACTGAATATCGAGGTGCCGGGTTATGGCGTACGCGCGGCCACGGAGGCGGATTTGGACGCGTGCAACTCGCTTTGTCGCCGCGTGCACGGCCACGATCGGGCTGTGGAATTGATGGGCGCTATCCAACACGGGACCGCGCGGGTGGTGGAATCGGAGGGCCGAATCACCGGCTACGCAACGTCGATCGCATTTTTCGCGCACGCGGTGGCGGAAACAAACGGAGGCCTCCAGGCCCTCATCGGGGCCGCCAAAGAATTCCTCGGTCCCGGTTTCCTGTTGCCGACGCGAAACGGCGAGCTCTTTCGCTGGTGCCTCGAACGCGGTTTGCGGGTGGTCCAGCCGCTCACGTTGATGAGCAAAGGCCTCTACAACGAGCCGGCGGGCGCCTTTCTGCCGTCCATTCTATATTAGAGAACCGCATTTACCTGGCTGCGACGACGGCAGCCGCGTGACCCGTGACGAGCCGGACGACAGCTGCTATAAGGCTGGCTATGCGGCAAAAGTTCTTAGCACTTCTTTTTGTTCTTTGCGCCAACGCCATAACCAACGCCGCGGATGATCCGGCCGCGGCCGCCCGCGCCACTCTCGAGCGCATCCAGGCTGCTCGGAAAGAACGGCCGGGCGATGGTCTCCTGGTTTTTTATGAGGCGCTGACTCAGTTGAACCTGTCGGATCGGCAAGCCGCTTTCGACCTCCTACGCAGCCTGAAAGGTCGAAAGCTCGGACTGATTCCAGTACGCGACATGGGATTCGATTCGGTCTGGGACGATCCGGAATTCCAGAAAATCCGGACGGAACTGGCCGGCGACGAAACTCGAACTCCCGATGCGCCTGTCATTTTCCGGCTGAGCGATCCGAAGCTCGTCCCGGAAGGGATCGCCTATTCGGCCGCGGGCGATTGCTTCCTGATCGGCAGCATAGCCCAGCGCAAGATCATCCTCGTCGATAAGAAAGGCGAGGCGCGCGACTTCTCTAGTCCGTCAGACAATCTCGCTACGGTGCTGGGGCTGGGGATCGACGGGGAGGGCGGTCATCTCTACGCCGTCAGCACGAACGGATTTCTCGACGAAGCGAAGAGAGAACGTCGCAACAGCATCGTCCGCTATCATTTGAAAACGCAGCGTTTGCTGGATCGGTTTGAAGCGCCGGAGGCTCTCCAATTAAACGATGTCGTGATTGCGTCTGACGGGACGCTTTACGTCACGGACTCGATGGGCAGCACGGTGTTTCGGAAGGCGCGGGACGAAAAAGAGTTGAAAGCGTTTGGGGAAAAGGGAGTGCTGCGCGGGATCAACGGAATCGCGATGGGTCGGAACGGGGCCTTGTATGTCTCGGTCTCGACCGGCATCGCGCGGATCGACACCGCCACAGGAAAACCGACGCGGTTACCGCAGCCGGACAGCGTCGCGACAGGTGGAATCGATGGCCTTTACTGGGCGGAGGGCGATCTCATCGGTATTCAGAACAGCACGAATCCCGGGCGGGTTGTGCGAATCAAGCTAACCGACGACGGCAACAAGATTGAGGGGCTGACCGTTTTGCAGTCGCACCATCATCCGGAGTTTGCCGAGCCGACCACGGGGGCGATTGCCGACGGCAAGCTGCACGTGCTGGGTAATACGCACGTCCGGCATTACCAATCTGACGGCACCATTAAAGATGCTGAGTCGATGAAAGGAACAGCGATTGTTGCCGTGCCGTTGAAACGCGATTAGGAGGCGCCTGGCCGATCACACTTCCCGCCGCATGATCAGCGTCCCTTCGTTGTCGCTCACGATCTGGAAGCCGAAGCGCTCGTAAAGGCGGACCGCCGGATTGTTAGCGGCGGCGCGAATCGAAACCGCCGAATGGTGCGGATTCGCTTTGACGAGCTGGGTGATGAGGGCGGCGCCCAGACCGCGCTTGCGCTGGCCCGGTTTCACAGTAAACGCGAGCTCGGGGATAGAGCCGGTCGAAGCGCCGTGTCCGGACGCGTCAGATATTTGGACCCGATACCAAACGGCCCCGAGGACCTCGGCGCGGTCCTTATCGGAAACGACGAACCCGGTATCGCCTTCCCGGCCCCAGCCTTCGACATAGCGGGCGTATTCCGGCTTCTTCAGAATATCGCGGGACGGCGCGTTCTCCGCGGTCTGAAGCGCTTGATATAACATGTCCCAGAGAATGGTTTCATCGGACTTCGTGAGCGGACGAATGAAGTAGTCCATAAGCAGATGGCGGCGACGAATTTGGATAATACCGCGCTTTGGCCCCGGAGGTAAACCCTGCTAATTCGGCCAAAAAGCGCGCCCGGCAAACTGAATCGCAAATGCCTGTTAATAAAAAAATTAGCGAATTGCCGAATATTTTTCACCGGGTAAGGTCAAAAGGAGTATGAAAAAGAAGATCTTAATCTTGCTTGCAGCAGTGGTGGTTAGTGCGCCGTTGGTTGAGCAGGCGAAGGCAATCGATTTCTCAATCAGCATCGGAGACCGGCCCTATTATCATGGCCGCGGCTATTGGCACGAAGGGTATTACTGGGTCTGGATCCCCGGGCATTACAGCCATCGTCGCCATCGCTGGGTTCCGGGACACTATGTGCGCCGGGGCGGTTACGATTCCGGGCGGGCGCGGATTCATTTCCGGCATCACCGCATCTGGCATTAAGCCTGGCCCGCTCCTGAGCGGGTTTGGCCTGCGCCAGTGAGCGTTAGATTCGACGGCGTGCGCGCGAAGTGGCGATGAGCCGCTCCAAGCGCGCACGCCGAGTCTCTTCGCGTTTCGCGGAGATGATCCACCACGCGGCCCGCTGCCGGTAGCCCGGCGGTTGCGACCTGAAAAACTTCCACGCCTCGGCATCGCGCCGAAATTCCCGGATGTCGGCAGCGGACAATTCGGCGGTCGCCCGGTTTTCAAATGCGTATCGGCGCGAATTGCTTTCCGTGCGCCGCGCAAAAGCTGCCTCCCCGGCCGGGTGCATTTTGGCTTGCCGGGTCAGGACGGCAATTTTTGCAATGTTAACCGCGCTCCAAATGCTCTTCGGGCGGCGCGGCGTAAACCGAATCTTGTAACTGCTGTCATCGATCTTTTTCCGAATGCCATCTATCCAACCAAAACAAAGCGCCTCATCGACTGACTCCGGCCACGTAATGCTCCGCCGCCCTGAATTCTTTCGATAGTACCCGACCCAAAGCTCATCGGCCCGGGCGTGATTTTTCGCGAGCCAGGAGCGGAAATGCGGTGGCGTAGCGAAGAATTTTGGCGGTGAAAGCTCGGAGCTCAGAGGCCGGTGTTTTCGAACTCGCCGCGCTCACGGTTTTTCCGAACGCGGTCCCACGGAAAGCATTTGCCGTTCATCGCGATGTAAACGCCGTGCGGCAAAACCTGGACGAAGGAGAGGGCGCTGCCCAGGTTAAAGAGCCCGTCGGAGCTTCCGAAAGCGTAAGGGACCATCGCGCCGGTCAGGACAACGGTCTTCTTTGAAACGGCCCCGGCCACGGCCGCGGCGGTCTCGGTCATGGTATCGGTGCCGTGAGTTATGACCAGTCGTTCCTCCGGCGCCTCCAGACAGTTCTCCACGATCTTCGTCCGGTCGGTTTCAGTCATGTCGAGGCTGTCGATCATCATAATCGTCTGGATGGTGACCTCGACCCGCGACCGTCCCAGGCGCAGCATTTCGCCGAGATGTGTGTCCTTGAAATAAAGCTGGCCGGTGAGCTCGTTGTATTCCTTGTCGAACGTGCCGCCAGTGACCAGGAGCCGGATGGACATTGAAGCGAATTAGAATGGAGGAAGTAGGAAGTAGGAAGTAAAAATCCGATAGGGTGCCTCGGGCCGAACGGTTGTGGGCTTGTGCTCCGTTCAAGGTTCGAGGCAAAGTTGGCGCGTATGATTCCAGAGCCATCACGCAGGCAACCAAGGTTCGAGCGATGACATGGCGGCAGCTCAGCGAAGACGTTGCGATTCTGTCGTTCCCGTGGCGCGTATTTGGAATCGATTTTGCCCGCAATGTCACCCTGCTCCGGTTGAAGGACGGCAGGCTAGTGGTCCATTCGACTGCGGCCTTTACAGAAACTGACCTCGCGGCGATTCGCGGCTTCGGTCAGCCGGCCTGGCTGGTCGAGGCGACTTTGTTGCATGATACCTTCGCGAAAGAGGGCCGCGCCGCACTTCCCGACATACCGTATTTGGCGCCGGAGGGCTTCACCGCAGCCGCCGGCATCACCGCCGCCACTCTCGAACACGCGCCGTCAGATTGGAGCGGCGAGATCGAGGTGCTGCGGCTGGAGGGGACCGGAAAGAACGAATATGTATTTCTGCATCGCGCCTCCCGGACGCTCGTCGTAGCCGATTTGTTCTTCTCGTTTCCGCCCGAGACTCGCGGCTGGGGCCGTTTCTTCGTCCGGAACGTGATGCGTCTACCGCAACTCTTTGGGATCAGCATTTTCTTTCGGCGGTTGATGGTTCGCGACAGGCCCGCTTTCGAGCGCTCCCTGCGCGTGCTTCTCGAATGGGACTTCGACCGGCTGATCGTCGCGCATCGCGAACCGCTCATGACGGGCGCGAAACCGGCCGTTCAGCAGGCAATCCGCCACGCCGGATATCTCGCAGACTAGCTAGAGATCGCGGGCCGCGAAGGTGTCGCCCTGGCGGATGTCACCGGTCTCGTAGCCCTTTCGGAACCAGCGGACCCTTTGTTCGGATGTTCCGTGGGTAAAGGAATCCGGGACCACATGGCCCTGGGCATGACGTTGCAAAGTATCGTCGCCGACCGCGCTGGCCGCCTTCATGGCTTCATCAATATCGCCAGCTTCGACGACGTGTTTGGCCCGCTCTGCGTAACGCGCCCAAACGCCGGCCAGAAAATCCGCCTGAAGTTCCAAGCGCACCGACAGCTTGTTGTATTCAGCCTCGCTCACCTGACCGCGCGCTGATTGCACCCGGCCGGAAATTCCCAACAGGTTCTGCACATGATGCCCTACTTCGTGGGCAATGACGTAGGCCTGCGCGAAGTCTCCGCCGGCTCCGAGCCGATCGCGCAGGGTCCGGTAGAAATTGAGGTCGATATAAACCCGGCGATCTTCCGGGCAATAGAACGGGCCGCTGGCGGTGCTGGCAAATCCGCAACCGGACCGCGTCTGGCCACTGAAGAGGACCAGCTTCGGTTCTTCGTATTGGCGGCCCATTTGCTGGAAAACCGCGTTCCACGCGTCCTCGGTATCGGCCAGAACGACGGCGACGAATTTCGACGCATCATCCCGGGGCGCATTTGGATCAACCTGTCGGGTCGAGGAGAGATCGGATTGCGGCTGCGAGTCAACCAACGCAGCCGGGTCCCCGCCGAGAAGCAGGTAGGCAACGACGAGGATGACGCCACCGAGCCCACCGCCGACCGCGATCTTCCGGCCACCGCCCGACCCGCGGACGTCTTCTACGTTCTCACTTTCTCGTCGGCCCTGCCAAAGCATCGCGCCGTAGAGTGGCGCGATTTGGGCGAATTTACAAACGCTGATGGAACGTTGCGGCCGCCGGGCACGGCACCAAGGAGAAGGCAAATGGAGCTGGGCGAGTCATCGTGAACCATCGCAATAAGTGTATTGCCGAACGAAACGTATCGGGAGGGAATTTCGCGCCGGGCGTACTCCGGAATTATCGCGCCCTCAGATGCTCGCGCTTGCCTTTTCGGCGGGAAATATATGACTGATTGCCGCGATGAATTTCCGGCAAGTTGGTTCCGCTGCACGCGGCTGGCGCCGGATCGCCGCAGGGCCTCGCTTAACTTTTTTGGCGTCATGCATCCCAGCCGCTGACATTTGGCGGAAAAGGGCGGGATACCTCCGGACGATCCGCGGAGTTGGTTCTAGTGGTATTGCGTTACCACTCCGGCCGCCGGCATCCTGATGATTTGCGCCAGATTCAACGGTGGGGGGCCGTTCGCCGGCGCCGCGCGCAATTGAAGAAACATCGCGCGCGAGGCGACTTAAGCGCCATCGCCAGACTCGCCTTCATTGGGCGTACCACTCAAGAAAAATCTCAGCCGGGCGGACGGCTCCGATCGCTTCGTGATACAGTCCTGAGAATCCGGGAAACTCTGCTTCTCCGAAGCCGTATTCCAAAGGTAGAGCAAACCCCAGAGTATGTCCCCGCGAGCTTTAAACGCAGTGCTTAATGTCAGCGCGCCGAAATGCCGTTCTCATGCCGACCGCTAATGGACAACAACCGGAAGGGCGGCCCTTGCTGGGCGGCAAGAATAAGACGCTGAGGGTTTATGCCTTCTCGGGCGGCGGCTTCGACACTGCCATGCAACTCGGCGTCGTTCACGCCATCCTCCTCAACAGGGAAGAGGAGCGCCCCGAGTTGGTCACGGGAATTTCGGCCGGAGCGATCAGCGCGGTATCGCTGGTCGAAATTATTCAGGCTGGCGAAGGGCTCGGGCCGGCCGAGCAACGAGCGGCTCAAGTCGCGAAGTTCAGATCGGTCCTGGAGGCTTATCGGGAGGGGCCCTTGCAGCTGCTCAAGGCGCAATTCCCCGACGGATACGAAACCAATTCCCGCCGCGTCACCGAAAATCTGAAATTGCCGATCCACGTCGAGGCGGAACGAGCTAACCGGGATGAAGCCCAACGTGCCGAATCGGGTTTACTCAAGCTTATCAACGAATTGCTCGAGATCGATCTGCCGATGCGCCAGGCGGTGCTCCTTATTCGGCTCGTCCTCGCGATCCGGGAAGCGCGAGAGATGGGGGTAAAAAAAACAGCCTTAGCCGCAGAGTTTGGTTTGCTCTATTGGCGGATAATTCTGAATCTGGACAGCCTCAGCCTGTTCACCGGTCGGTTTGTTCTGCTTCTGATTAAGGCCAACCAGGAGCCGGGATCCGCCTGTCCCGCCCGTGAAGTGTTGTTCAGAAAAAGGCGAATCCAACGGCGATTAAAGGATGCGTGGCAGAGGCTGGTCGGCGGCATTTGTTTGCTGGGCTTGCCGGTTTTAGCGGGCATTTACGTCACAGGGCGATTCTTTCGAACACGGCTCAAATCAAAAAATTGGCTGCGAAGGATGCTGCAACAGTGGCTCCCCGAGACTTGGTGGAGACACTTTTTTTCGTGGCACGCAGCGGAGGAGTGCGTGAGGAGCGTCCTGGACCACTACGCCCTGGCTCAGGATGTGGGCGACTCCAACGCCCTCCGGCAAATGTTTGTCGACCTGTTTGATCCAAATTACTTCGGAAAACTCAATATGACCATGGTCACTGAGGCCGCCCTGGACAGGAGAACCTCTGCATCAAAACCTCAGAGACCGACCACAAAGAAGAAACTTCACCACTACTCAAAAGGGAACAGTCCGCTCGAGGTCGCTATCCTCGCTGCGGATATCGCGGAACCAAGAGTCTGCCCTGTGCCGCCCAGCACGGCGGTGGTTGATGCGCTGATGGCAGCGACAGCGATAGCGCCGATTTTCCGCGCGGTCGGCCTGCCCGTGCCCGAGGAAAAGCCGCGCTTGCCTGACTCATATTTTATCGATGGGGAGAATGTAAACGCCGACCCTCTTCGGCCAACCATCAAGATTCTACAGAAACGGATCCACCTCGAGACGACGGCTGTCCGGTTGTATTCGGCCGTTCCATACCCGATCTCGAAGCGCGAGTTACCGGAAGAAAAACAATACCGCGGCCTAGTCGAAGTAGCGCTGCGTTCGCTCCAGCTCCAACGCCTCCAAAATGCCTTACTAGAACGCCGCTTCATCGATCTCTACCGCAAGAGCCTCGAAACTATCATCGGGCCGAATCGAGCGGTTTGGGATCGCGCGCCGGGCAGCAATCGCACGGGCAAAAATAAGCCGCTTATCGCCGCGAGCGTTATCTCAATTGAGGCGGAGAAGCCTCTGCGCTTGAACCAGAAAATTCCCGCGGCTCGATCTCATGTGGAAAGACGGGGTCTGATTGACTCGGCGGTTGCGGACGGCTGTCGGGCGACGATTGCGGCTTGGTTAAACGATCCAGCCGAGCCTTTGCATCAAACGGGTCTGTCTCTTCGTAAAGCAAAGGGACTTCAGACCGTCTCATGCCGGGAGTTACTTAAAGCGCACTTCCTTCGCCATAGCGCCCCCCTTCCAGCTAGGCCGGGATCCACGCCGGGAGGTGGTCCGGGCCTGTGCGAAATATGTCAATCCTGCGTGTTTTTCCGGCCCGGTTTGGATCCGGCCCTCAATGGGAGTGCGGTGGCGGAGAAAGGATTTCAGCTGCCCGAAGTACCGGCCGATCAATCGGTGTCGCCGCCAGAAAGGACTGGGGCGGACGTGGGCTACCAGCTTTCCGCCCGGGAGAAGATGGAAACCGTGCCGCGCCGGCGCGAGTCGTGCGAGCCTACGGTGAGCCTGCTTTTTAGCGGCGGAGTCTTTCGCGGGGTTTATCAGATTGGAGTCGCGAACGCGCTCCAAGTTCTGAATCTTCGCCCGAACATCGTTGCCGGCGCCTCAGTAGGGTCCATCACTGCGGCGCTTGTCGCGCAGGTTTTTTCCGTCGTGAATCCTCTGGAACGACGGCGGCAGATGGCCTCACTCGCGGCGACGTACCTAGCTCTCGACCGCTTGATCCTGACCGATCGTTTCTATGATTTCGTCAAAAGGGTCACTCTCCGCGCTGGCAGCGCCCAATTTTCGCCGCGCGACCTGGACATGTTATTCCGCCGATATGACGAAGGCTCGACCGCCGACTTCAGCGCTCAGGCTCGTCGGACAATTGCCGGTCTCGAGCGGCTGCTCTACCTAAGCCCGTTCGAATTACTCGAGCTCATCCAACGGCACCGAAGTCAAAGCTACGCAGAGCTCTGGCGTTTACTTGGGCGCCACGCCCAGGAGCTTCTCGACCGGAATGGGGCATCCCTCGAGATTCTCGGGGCCGAGCCGCTGGCACTGCTTCTCTCGGAACATCTCCTCCGCCATCACCCAGAGCCGAGTCCCCGATTCGATTTGTTCGCCGACGCCTCTGGGCAGCGGAAGATTCATCTTTTGGCAACGGTCACGAATCTGACGCGCGGCAAGCTTTCCACGCTCGGACAACAGCATGGTGAGGAAAGGGAGTGGCCAATTTTGCGCGACGGTCTGTTGGCGAGCAGCGCGTTTCCGGGCGTGTTCCGTCCGCGAAATTCCTGGGAAGTCTACCCGGGGAGTCCGGATCAGGACCAGTATGTGGATGGCGGCGTCATGGACAATCTCCCCTTGGATTCAATCGTTCGGTTCCTCGATCACGCTTCGAGGCCCGGGCTAGATGGGGTATTACCGAGTCATATTCGCAGACGGCCCGGAACACCCCACCTGATTGTGACTGGATCACTCGAGCCGAACTGTTATCCGCTCACCTTCGATCGGGTCAATCAAATCACACAAAATTGGGTCGCCCTCACCAAGCGCGCCCGGGAGATCGGATACAATCGGAAGATTCACGATTTCGAGGTAGCCCAGCGCGACATGAGCGAAATTTGGCACGGTCCCGCGCGCATCAGTAACGGGTTTGAGCCGATCGACATAGAAGTCGTAACCGTGAAGCCCGAATGGCTCTGCGGGACTTTTGCGTTTCACCCGATGCTGGGTTTCAGCCGAAAGCGGCAGGCCGCCAGCATCGCCCATGGCTGCGCCGGGACTCTGAAACAGATGCGGCAATTGTGGGAGAGACGCCCGGCCAAGGAGGGGCAGAAATACTTCTGGGGTATGCGAACGGATTTAGTTCAGAGAGTTCGTGACGAGATTGATCCTGAAGCCGGGAAGCGCCAGCTCAAAGGAGAATGCTGGTTTTGCCCCGGCTTGGCATGCCCCTTCAGTGAACCGGAGTTGGCCAACCTTCCATGGGAAACACGCAACAAGAAGTTGCCGTCTGCGACCCGCGATGCTCTTGTCTCGATTTATCATGAATGCGGCAAGGCCGACAATCACGCCAAGCCCAAGGGAATCCGACACAGGAAATCCGTTCAGCAAAATCTAGGACCCGTCGACAGGGCCCCCGCACCGGTCGTGGTCTAAGCTTGGTTGGTCGCTTTTACCCTCGGTGGCGCTCCTGCCGAGGATTCGACAATTTGATCCTGCGCGTTCGAAAATTTGAAACAGAGCTCTGGGTGCCGCGGCCGCGGGAGGAGGTCTTCGCTTTTTTCGCTGATGCGGCGAATCTGGACGCGATCACACCGCCATGGGTGTGCTTCAAGACCCTGACGCCCGTCCCGATCGAAATGGGCGCGGGCACGTTGATAGATCACAAACTGCGGATCCACGGGATCCCGATCCGCTGGCGCACCCAAATCACAGTCTGGGAACCGCCTCGACGATTCGTGGATGAACAGTTGCGCGGTCCGTACCGGCTTTGGCGCCACGAACACTTGTTCGAAGAACGCGAGGGCGGCACGATGGTGCGGGACCGGGTCGAGTACGCAGTTCTGTTCGACTTTCTTGTTCATGAGCTCTTCGTCCGCCGCGACGTCGAAAAGATATTCGCTTACCGCACCGAAAATTTGCGAAAGCGCTTTTCCTGACGCGAGATGCCGATCCTGGTTGACCGGGGCGTGATCGCGATCAACGTCGTTGGATGACGACATCCTCACCGAAAGCCATGAGCATTCAGCCTTATCTGTTTTTCGGAGGCCGCTGTGAAGAAGCGATCGAATTCTACCGAACGGCGGTGGGCGCCGAAGTCGAGATGCAGATGCGCTTTAAGGAAAGTCCGGAGCCACAGCCCGAACTGCCGGAATGCTTCGGGGATAAGATCATGCACGCCATGCTCCGGATCGGCGACAGCGCCGTTATGGCGTCCGATGGGCGATGCAACGGGGAAGCGAACTTCGAAGGGTTCTCGCTTTCCATCACCGTGACCGATGAATCCGAGGCAGAACGGATCTTTGCGGCCCTGAGCGAGGACGGACTTGTGACAATGCCGCTCGAGAAAACATTCTGGGCGCCAAAATTTGGAATGCTGCAGGACCGTTTCGGGGTGGGGTGGATGGTCTCGGTGATGCACAAGCCCTGAGCGCGCCCTCGCAGCCTAACGACTCCGAGTAACCCGGACCTCCGGCCGATACGTCACCCGCACGAGCAGGTCGCCCCTTCCGCCTCGGGGTTTCGGCAGGCCCTGGTTCGGCACGCGGAGAATCTCTCCCCGCTTTACTCGCGGGGGCACCTCGATCCGCAAGTATTGTCCGGCCGGCCCCTCCATCGTTTCGGTCCCGCCGTGCGAGGCCCGGCGGGCATCGATACGCAGCTCGCATCGCAGATCGCTCCCGCGCGGCTTGAAACGAAATCCCGGCAGGGCCTTCACCCGAAGTTCAACATATCCGGCCCGAGCGGCGCCGGTTCGCGGGATGCGAAGACGCGCGCCCGGCGCGGTCCCGGCCGGGACATCGAGTCTATAAGTCTCCATACCATCGGGATTGCCGGGGTCATTGACGTGGACCTTAACCGATGTGCCCCGAATAAAATCTTCAATCCGGAGCCGGATTTCCTGCGAAATGTTGCGGCGCGGTTTGGAAGGTCGGCCACCGGCGGCGCTGCGACTGGCCGCATCCAGCTCGCGGTCGTAGGCGCGGCGTCGGGCCGGATCGCTCAGGGTTTCGTAGGCGGCATTGAGCGCTGTGATCCGAGCGCTCGTATCAGCAAATCCCGGGTTCGCGTCCGGGTGATGCCTTTTCGCTAGTTGACGATAAGCGTCCCGAATTTGCTGGCGGGTGCATCCACGATCCAACCCGAGCGTCTGATAATGAGTTGAGCTGGTTGTGGACGATCCCATCCAGCTCAACCCGGTTGGTTACGATCGTATGGAACAATCTCGTCCCACTCCGCAGCCGAAGACCGGGCCACGAACGCAACTACGGGCTCGGTGTCACTCATGTTGAAGACCTCGTGCGGCACACCCGGCTTGATGTAAATAAAATCGCCAGCTTCATTTTCGAGCACCTGCTTAAGGCCCGGCCCGAACTCATGGCGGACTTTGCCTTCGAGGATATAGAGGATCAGCTCAAAGCCGACATGGATATGGGCCTTCGCCACGCCGCCAGGCGGGATCGTCGCAATGTTGGCGGAAAGCTTCGTGGTTCCGACATTCTTCCCGGACATTCCCTGTTTGTAATGGATGCCATTCCAGTCGCGCCGCGCGCCGCCGCCGCGGATCGTCAGGATACCGTCGTGGTCTTCCACCGAGTGTAACTCCAAATTGTCTTTATCGTCGTTCATAAAGTTGGAAGCACTCGGGCTTCTACAGTTCAATGCTTCTCGCTACCAAGGTAACATCGCTGCCGTAACCCGGAGTGGTATCGTCAGGCCGTTGGGCAAGAGGTGCAATGTTCGGCAGACCGGGCGTTGTGTCGGCTATCCAAAGCCGGACGGAATTCCGGGCAACGAAACGTAACTCCAGCGACGCTCCTTCGGGCGGCAGGTTATAAAAACGGAGGGACCACGGAGCGTTGCTTTGCGAGTCTTGGTGAACCGGTTCTAGGTTTCCGTTCCAACCAGCGGCAGACAGCTCCACCTCGCCGGGAACCCGAACAATAACCGTCCGTGCGCCCCGGGTCGATCCGATCTGCAATCGGACCGAACGCAGATCACCAGCAGTCGATTCCTGCACGACCGTGGCGGAGGGCGGGGTAGCGGACACTGATGTCGCTTCACTGGCTAGCACTGGGCGCAAAAGCCCTGCGGTATAATCCGGATCGGAATGCGGCGTCGTCCTGTTTCCAAGGACGAGCCCGGTCCACGCGTCTGGCGCCGGGTCGTAGCTGACCCACTTTGCTTTGTTGTGGTCGGCATTTACGCTGTAGATGAGCGTGTTCCGGCGAGGGTGGTCTTTGCTCCATACCGAAAGACGGATACCGGCTCCGATCAGAACAAGCGAGGCCACGAACACAATCGCGCGAGACGGCCACGAAGGAAGAAGGCTATCGAGTAGCTGCGGGGCCATCGCCAGCACGACGGTGAGAAGAAATCCAGCCGCCGCTACCGCAATGTAGGTAAAGCTCAAGGCGACGAAAAACATGTAGGCCAAAGGGACTAGAACGAGGAGACCTGGAATTAGAAAAATCAGCTGGCAGACCCGTTGGCCCGCGCCGGTCAAGCGCAGGCTCAGGAGCATTCCTGTCATGGCGAAAACGAGTGGCCATTGCAAAACATAGCTTCCGCCTATTAGCAGCGAGCAGAGGGGGACACTCAAGAACGATACGGCAATGAGTTGGCCTACTGCCAGGTTCGGAAAGCCGAGCTTTTGTCCGAAAAACCGCTGGCTGATCAGGCCTAGTCCCAAAGCGATTCCCATTATCCCTTCAAACAAGAGCTGATTACTGAAGGTATCGCCCTCGAGGGATTCCCGTGTGACAAGTTTGGCCGCGGCGAAAGCAACAAGGGCAGAGCCTGCGATAACGAGAAGCTGAAGAAGGAAGCACCCAAGTCCGGCTGCGGTTCGCCGGAGGGTGAGTCCCGATGACCATGCGGATCGAAAGCAAGCGAAAGAGAAGACGATCGGGAGGAGGAGGGCAATCGTCCACGCCAGCCAGGCCGGATAAACCAACAACCAGCTTCCAAACGGATTGAAGTAAACCCGATCTGGCGCCTCCTTTGGCATCTCGGAGAGGTTGCCGAAGTGCCGAATGATACTGTGAACATTCGCACCCATATGTTGAACGCTGCGGGCGTCGAGATTCTCGATCGTGTCCAAGCGGGTGTGATAGTTTTGGTAGGTCTCGAGAAAGGCGAAATTAAGACCGGTGAGGCCAGCCGCCTTCAAAGGTGTGAAATCGGTGTCGTTAGGTAGAAGCTTGTAGACCGACGCCATGAGCGAGCTGGCCATCGGATAGGGCGAGGCTCTCTTGAACTCGCGGATCAGCGCGCCATTTTCGTCACTCGTCTCGAACATCAGAGAAGGGCCCGAGCTCCCGCGCGCTTCCAGGTTGACCATTAAGCCTATTCGGTCTTTGAGCTCGGGGTGCGCAGTAACAAAGGCCTTCGCGCCGAGGAGTCCGCGTGCTTCTTCGCCATCGCTGAACAAGACGATGATGTCATTCTTCAAAGGGCCGCTAACCCGGGCTGCGCGAAGCGATTCGAGGATAACGATAAGGCCGGCGCCGTCGTCGGCCGCGCCCGGCCCCTCGGCGACGGAGTCATAATGCGCGACGAGCATCACGGCGCGAGTGTTCGACTGACCGGCAAAGGTGGCGACGATGTTGTGCGCGATGCCCGAATGGAAATTACGTCCGTTTTGCGCAGTGCCCAGCGCTGGTTCGACCCGGACTTCCCCGCCGAGCGAGGCAAGCTGCGCGACCAGGTATTCTCGCACCTTTATTGCGTAGTCGCTGCCGATGGGCCGCGGCTGTGTTGCGATCTGTCCAAGGTGAGCCATGGCGCGTTCGGCCGAGAAGACTCCCGGCGGGCCCGCCGCGCTGACCGCGGGAGGAGGCCGTGTTCCCCACAGTCCCAATGCGCTCACGAGAGCAAGCGCAAACCAGAGAGAGGCAGTGGTTATGTTGGCTTGAAACCTCAATCGAGCAGAGTTACCGGGTCGCCTTTCGCTACCAACCCTTCGATAACTACGGCGCCGTAAAGTCCGGCGTGGCCGGTATGCGCCTGGGCGATTGTCTTGAGCACAGCGGGATTCTTCTCCGCGGTGTCCGGGTCGAGAGTAACCATCATGCAGCGGGAATCGCGTTGGATGATTGCGACAACTACCTTAGAGCCGAGCCGCAACGAACGCCCCACTAACTGCTCCTCTGCGAATGGCCCGATTTCGGGCAGATCCAGGTAGACGTTCGCGCGGAAGCGGCGGTGATCTACGTGGTGCCCGATCTCCTGACCAATTTGTTGCGCGGTCTGAATGGAGAAGACCGACACCGGCCGGCAGTCGGTGATCGCTCGCTCAGAGCGGATCAGGGTCAGGTCGCCTTGCCGGCCGTTGGCCAGGAGTTCCTTGAGCCGCGGATCGTCAATCGGGAACACGCCGCCCTCCGGAGTCTCGACGTCGATCATCAATTCCTCGGGCGTTCCCGAAAGCGGAGCCGCACCGTTCTTCTCTGCATCAATAAGATTAACCGGGCGGGCCGCCTTCTCCGGATAACGAAAGCGAGGGCGGTAGCGAATCATCTCGCGTTCATCGCGCCCGGTGAAATAAGGAAACCCGGCCGGGGCCGTCGAGCTTCGAAAAGCGAAGAGACGGTCGCCATACACGCCAGCGTACCCGACGAAGAGCTCGGCCATTTCCTCGCCCCGCATACTCTTCACCGGGTAGCGCCAGAGGCTGTCCACCTTGCCGATACCGTTCATCGGGAAAGTAGAAGATAAGACAGCGGAAGTAGGAAGTATTAAAGGAAGCCGTTCGGTAAAGTTTACCGGGGGCAGCTTCGTGCTCCGTTCTCGGTGTTTGGGAAAAAAATCGGTATCGGCAGGGCCGGGGCGTGGAGCGCTTACGGTCACCCCGGTTTCCCAGAAAATCGTCGGCACGCCGCGCGACGCGTTTTTTTCTAATTCAGAAACGTTTGCCGGGAGACGCGAGGTTTGGCTGATCAGGAGACCGCGATTCCCTGGAGAAAGGGTGGGACCGGGCAATCCAGAGTATCCGCGATGGCGCGGAGGAGCTCCGCTTCCCGCGGCTGGATGACGCCATCGAAGGTGACGGTCTGGGCGCAGGCCGTCAGGAGATTCTTTTTGATTTGCGGAACTGATTGGCCGAAGCGGTCGAGCGCCGCGCTCAGCCGGGTGAGGTCGCATTGGGCCGCGGGAAAAAGTTGTATCTCGGCGCGGGCGGCCCGGCCTAACGAGTCGGCGCCCTGGGCAAAGGCCAGGCTGGCCTTCGCTTCGTCGTCGGCGCCGCAGTAGGCGAGCGCCGAGAGGATAACGCCGCCGTCTTCGGCAAGCGGATGCAAATCGTAGAACTGGGTCGGCAGACGACGGTCCGGATAGAAGCGAGTGTCGAGATGCCGCATGACAATCTTTTGGAGCATGAACTCGAAGAGCGTAACTTCGTCGTCGCTCGCAATGAGCGCGTTCACCGCGGCGCGGAATTGCTCGAACTGGGGAAGGGAAAAGCGCCGCAGGGCGGGGAGTGCCATATCGATGAGGGGAATCCGCGCCTGCGCCGGCACGCCCTGGATGTCGGGCCAGACCCGAATCGTTTCCTGTTGAACCGCGTCCGAAGTTTCGCGGAGCAGTTCTTTCATCTGTTTTTCGCGGACCTCGGCATCGTCGGCGAGCAAGAACGCGCAGACCAGGGCCGCCGCGCCGAGGGGGTCGTGGACCGCGGTCTGCAATGATTCCGGGATCGCCTGGTGCAGCTCGGTTGCATAATGCAGGTGTTCCAGTCGCGGTCGGCCGATATCGGCCACGAACGCGTCTTGCAGGACGTTGGCAGGCGCAAGGGCAGTTACACGGGTTTGCATCTCGACGGTGGCAGGCAAGGGCGGAGGAAGGACCGCGGGTAGAGGCGGTGGCTTTCCGGAAGGTAACGGCGGAGGCTGAGAAAGAACGCGCGGCGGTGGAGGTGGTGGTGGAGCGGCTTCGACCAGCGGCGCGACTCCCGGGATCGCCGGCGGACCTGCGGTCGCTGGCTCGACCGGTAATTCCACCGCCGGAAACTCGCCCTCAAAGCTCGGATCGAGCGCGCGAATCCGTTCAACTAAAGGCGGATGTGTGGCAAAGCTGAAAAGCCGGCTGCGGAGACCATTCGCGAAGAAGAAGTGGCTGGCTTCTTCCGCGTGGGCGGAATGGAGCTGCGAGCCATGATCGAGTCCGCCAATCTTTTTCAAGGCGCCGGCCAGCCCCAGCGGATTACGAGTAAATTGAACGGCGGACGCGTCCGCTAAAAACTCGCGTTGCCGGCTGACGGCGGCCTGGATCAACCGGCCAAAGAAAACGCCGGCCCATCCAATGACAATCAAGGCGAGTCCCAGGAGCGGCAACGGGTTCTTGCGTCCGCGGGTCTGGAGGAGGACGCGCCCGATAACAGTGAGACACAGAATACCAAAAATCAGGCCCATCAGGCGGAGGTTCAACTTCATGTCGCCATTGAGGAGATGGCTGAACTCATGGGCGATCACGCCCTGGAGCTGATCGCGCGAGAGCATCGTCATCGCCCCCCGGGTAACGCTGACGGCCGCATCACTGGCTGAATGACCAGCCGCAAATGCGTTAATGCCCGGTTCCTCATCCATCACATAAACCTGGGGAACGGGAACGCCGGACGCGATGGCCATCTCCTCGACGATGTTCAACAGCTTGCGCTCGTGGAGATCGGTTGAATTCGGGTTGACGATCCGCCCATCCAGGAGCTCGGCGACAGCTCTGCCGCCCTTGGCCAGCGATAACGTTTTGAAAACGCTTCCGAGCGTGATTACTCCGAGGGTCGAGACGGCAGAGACGAAAAACACGGTGACGTGGTCCCACGGGGTGGTTCTGACGTTTTCGCCGGTATCGCTCAGGGAGAACCCGCCAAAGATGAGCGCGACGGCGAGATAAACCGAAACGATCAGGACCCCGACCGCGATCGCGAAGTAGAAAACGAGAAAGCCGCTCTTGCGTCGGGCTTTATCCTGGCGCTCGAAGAAGTCCACCCGGTCGGTGAGTTGGCCGGAGGCCTAGAAGGAGACTTTGGGCGCTTCTTTTTCTTCCGGCTTGTCGATCACGAAAAGCTCGGCCGGACCGAAGTTGAACGGGCCCGCAATCAGGTTAGTGGGGAAAACTTCGCGGCGAGTGTTGTAAGCCATGACTGCGTCGTTGTAAGCCTGGCGGGCGAACGAGACTTTGTTTTCAGTCGAGGTCAGCTCTTCCATCAGGCTAAGCATGGTGGTGTTGGCTTTGAGGTCCGGGTACGCTTCCGCCAGGGCGAAGAGCCGGCCCATCACGCCGGAAAGGGCGGATTCAGCGGTCGACAACTCTTTCATGGCCGAGGCGTCGCCAGGATTCTGGGCCGCTTTGGTATTGGCTGATGCGGCGGCGTTGCGAGCGGCAATTACGGCTTCGAGAGTTCCGCGCTCGTGGGAAAGATAAGCTTTCGCCGTTTCAACCAGATTAGGAATCAGGTCGTAGCGGCGCTTCAACTGCACGTCGATCTGCGAGTAGGCGTTTTTGTAACGGTTCCGCAGCGTGACGAGGGAGTTGTAGGCCCCGATCGCGAGGATCAGCACGAGGAAGGCGACGACCGCCAGAACACCGCACGAGATTAAGCCGACGAACATACGATTCCTTTCCTGAGTTGGGTCATTCAGTACGTTTGCGAAAGCCGAATATCAATCTCGGATTTTAACGTGCGATGCACCGGGCATTTGCTGGCAATCCGCATAAGGGACGCGTGCTGTTCCGCGCTGAGAGGGCCGGTAAGCTCGATCTCGGCCTCGATTCGATCCACCATCCCGTTTTCGGTTTCACACTCCTCACAATCCCTGGCGTGAACCCGCGAATGGCGGAGTGAGACGGTGATATTCTCGAGTGGAATTTCCTTGCGGCGGGCGTACATGCCGATCGTCATTGAAGTGCAGGTTCCCAGAGCGATCAGGAGATAATCGTAGGGACCCGGCCCTTCGTCTTTCCCACCAGCGCTGGCCGGCTCATCGGCGCGCAGCTCGTGGCTGCCGCTTACAACCTGCTGCAAAAATCCGTTGGCTTTGCCGCGGACAATCACGTCCGCTGGCGCAGCCGCTGTTTCTCGATCGGAACTAGAAATCTTTGTCTCCATTGCAGGAGAGATTATGAGGAGGGGCCGGAGGCCGGAAGTGCGAATTCGCACGGACTGCCGCTCCTTTGAGCCTGCATCTCGAGCGAATGCGACGGATCGCTCGTTCCCACAGGGCAACGCAACGCAGGGCGCAAATAGTCTGAGCTTCTTCGCTCCGCTCCGAATGCAGGTGAGGGACAGTCGCGAAGCGATCCTTGCTCGACGGCGGCTAGATTTTCAAAGACGCTCGGCTTCATGGGAATTCATGCATTGCGTTCCGCTTGCGTCTGCGTCGTTTTAATCGTCGGTGGAATCGCGTTTGGCGCTGGCACCGACGAGAAGATCGTGTCGAAATACACGAGCACGGCGCGGAAAGCGGCAATCTCTTTCAAGGTGCATAAAGGCGAAGGCGGCGAAGCGGACGGCTTTGAAGGTGTCTTTGCGGGACTGGGTGGTTACCAGCTCCTGCATCTTTCCGGAGACGAGCGCAGCTGGATTAATCTTCGTTACGGCAAGGCGACCCAGGACCTTTATCTCGAAACCATGAAGTCCGCGGGCGGAACGTTTCCGAACAAGGACAACGATGTTGTCGAGTGGCGCGGGCTTGAGCGGGGCGGCCGGTTCACTCCGTACGCAATCATTTATCGAATTCGAGCCGGCAACGATGAGACGCGGCAAACCCGAACCCGGCTGATTGTGATCAAGCTCGACAAGCAAAAATCTACGGTGATCGGCCATGCCGAAGGGGCGGGCGAAGATGCGAAAGCAAAAGATATCGCGGACCGCGCGCGTCCCCGCTAGGATCGCGTTCATGAAAGCACTCTTCTGTTTCCTGCTTCCGTTGCTGGCCCTGGCCTCATCTCTTCCTGCCCAAACCTCGCCGGCATCCAGCGCCGCTCCGAGTTCAGCGGCGGCGTCCAGCACGCTGACGAAGGAAGAACGCGATCGCGTGATCGATTATCTGAAACAGACCCAGAAGGAATTCCAGGCCGCGACCCAGGGTCTTTCTGAAGGGCAATGGAAGTTCAAGGCCGCGCCTGATAAGTGGTCCATCGCGGAAACAGCGGAGCATATCGCCGTCACCGAGGAAATGATCTGGAACCTGGTTTCGGACAAGATCATGAAGTCCCCGCCGGCGCCGGAGAAACGGGCCGAAGTGAAAGGCAAAGAGGAGACGATCCTGAAAGTCATTCCGGACCGTTCGCGGAAAGCACAGGCGCCAGAGCAGCTGCGTCCCACCGGGCGATGGGCGAACCAAAGCGCGCTGGTGAAAGATTTCGATGCGATCCGGGCCAAGGAGATCGCCTTTGCCACGGAGACGAAAGAGGATCTGCGCAGCCATTTCGGCGACCATCCGTTCCTCAAGACCATGGACGCCTACCAGTGGCTCCTCTTCAACGGCGCCCATTGCAAGCGGCACACCGCGCAGATCTTGGAAGTGAAAGCGGATCCAAATTATCCGAAAAGCTGAGCTGACAGCTGGCGCGGAACTCGGGATGAACAAGACGCTTCCTTCGATTGTCGAGCGCGCCCGGATCGAGGCGCCGGCCGCGACTCCGCAGGCTCTGACGTGGCACGGCGACGAGCTCTGGATGGGTTCTCGCGATTTGCGGCGGATTTACCGAATGGAGAAGGACTCTTTGAAGCTCCTGGAAGAATTCGAAGCGCCTGGGATCCCTTGGGCGGCCGCCTCTGTGGGTGACGCTGTCTGGTTTACCCTCGGGGAAGGGGAGGAAGACGATCGCTACCTTAGACGTTACCAGCCGGGGCGCGGTTTTTCGGACGAGAAACGGATAGCCTGCCCTGAATTTACTGGTTCTTACCTTAGCTTCGACGGGAAAGACCTGTATCTAAGCCAGTGGTACAAGCATCGAATCCTGAAGCTCAGTCCGCGGGGCGAGATCGAACGCGAGATAGCAGTAGGCGCTGAGATCAGCGGTCATGTTTTCGTGGACGGCGTGATTTACGTCCTCTACGGCACCGAACAAAACGGCGGTGATTGGCGGTTGGCGCGACTGGACCCGGGCGAAGAGAAGTCTGTCGTTGAAGAGCTGGCGACGGTTCCTTTCCAATGTCGCTCGCTGGCGTTCGATGGCCGTTCTCTCTGGACGAACCACCGGGAAGCGGATCGCATCGTTTGTTTCGACCTGCCGCGGAACGGCACTGGGTAGATGGCCGGTGGCCGCCGAAAAGAAGAGCGGACCGCGGCGCTGGGCGGGGTAAAGCGGCGGGAAACGAAAATATCTTCCGACGGTGCTTACACTTTTCGGGATGAGTTACGAATCGAAGGGGAGCTGAGCACGACCGTGCTTACCGGGACCGCGTGGCTCCTGGAACACTTCGAACTCGCATCGGGCCGGGTCAGCTTTTCAAGCGGCGATACGGTGGTCGAGGCCGCCACGAACGACTTTTGGGTTTTCTATCCGCCGTTCACCATCTCGCGCCCCCGCTTCGTCGGCCTGCGGGGCACAGTCCGCGGAATCGCAGGCAGGGAGGGCGTTCCGGAAAAATTCGAAAGGGCGCCGATTCTCTTCGAGGCCCCGCTCTCGATGGCCGAACAGAGCGTCGCGAATATCCTGGCACGCGCGTCGAATATCCGGACGATCGAGGCGAATCCACGTGCCTCCTCGTTGTCAATGAAAGCGAGGAAGCTAATTGCGGAAGCGCACGCGAACGATCCGTCGATCGCGCGGATCGCAACGCGGCTTCGCGTCAGCAACGCGCATCTATCGCGTCAGTTTCGGCGCGATTATGGAATCAGCCCGCGGGAATATCTGCATCAGGTGCGCATTGCCGATGTTCCGTTGCGGCTCGCCCGAGGAGAAAGCATCGCGGACGTTGCCTCCAGCGCCGGGTATGGCGACCTGAGCCGGTTCTACAAGCAATTCAATAAAGCCACCGACGCTTCGCCGGGCCGGTGCAGGAAACTCCTCGCTCCCAGAAAAGGTTAAGCGCGAATCAGATCAAAAAGCGCCAAGACGGCGGCGCACCTGCCGAAGTAGCATTTCTCATTATGAGAAAGGTCACATTCGGCGGGGCTTCGAGCCTGGATAACTATTTTGCGCGGAAAGACCACGGGATGGATTGGCTGATGTGGTCGGACGAAGCGGGCGAAATCATGGGCGAGTTTTGGAAGAACGTGGACACGGTCGTGATGGGGCGAAAGACGTACGAGATCGGTTTGAAGATGACCGAGGGGAAAGAGAACCCGTACGGCGAAACGAAGTGCTACGTCTTTTCGCGGACGCTCAGGCCCGGAGTTGCCAAGGGCGGCGCGGCGATCGTTGCGACCGACGCGGTCGCGTTCGTTCGCAAGCTGAAGCGGCAAGCCGGAAAAGATATTTGCGTGATGGGCGGCGGCGAGCTGGCGCATTCCCTCCTCGAGGGCGGCGTGCTCGACGAGATCGGGTTCAATATTCATCCGATCCTGCTCGGCTCAGGCGTCCCGCTGTTTCACGAAATGAAACGCGACATCAAACTCGAGCTTCTCGATTGCCGGCGCTTCAAGAACGGATGCGTTTACGTTCTTTACCGTGTGAAACGGGCGCGAGCAAAGCGAGCTGCGAAGTAAGGCCGCGCCGCGCTGGAGATTCGATTCTCTGGCATATGGAACTTGCAACCCTGAAAGACCTTTACGTTCACGAGCTGAAAGACCTTTACAGCGCGGAGAGCCAGCTCATCAAAGCCCTTCCGAAATTGGCGAAAGCGGCGAAGAACCGGCAGTTGTCCGCTGCGTTCAATCAGCATCTCGAGCAGACAAAACGCCACGCCAAACGGCTTGAGCAAATCCTGAAAAGCCAGGGTGAATCCACTCGCGGTCCAAAGTGCGAAGGGATGGAAGGCCTCATCGCGGAGGGCGACAAGATGGCCAAGGAAGACGCCGAAGACGAAGTGCGCGATGCGGGCCTGATCGCGGCGGCCCAGCGAGTCGAGCATTATGAGATTGCCGGCTATGGCTGCGCCCGGACCTATGCGCAGTTGTTAGGCGACAAGGCTGGCGCCCGGTCGCTGGATACGACGATCAACGAGGAAGGCGCGACGGACAAAAAGCTGACGAAGCTGGCGAGGTCGGTGATCAACCTGAAGGCGAAAAAATTAAAGGAACCCGCGAAGCCGAAGGGTGTAACCGGAGCCCTCAAAGGATTGGTTAAGAAGGTCACCGGATAGCGTTCAGACGTTCGCCCCTGTCGTCAGCACTCCCTGGAGTGAGTCGGGTGGCGGGACGCCTTTGTTTGTCATCCTGAGCCTGTCGAAGGATCACCGAATATTTCTGCGCTTCGCTCAGGATGACATTCGATAGACGAATGGACAGTCGAGCGGTGTTATCAGCGCTGCTCGGAATGGGTTTGGACGAGCTGGATCGCGTCGCGAAACTTTAGCGGATCGGCAATCGTCGGGAACGACTCGGACGACCCGCCGGTCCCGCGGATCTCGACGGTGCCAAAGTTGAAGAGGCGCCCGAGCATGCTCTGGAAGACTGCTACGGATTCGATCTTTGAGATGAACATTTCAAAGGTGTGCCGCTGGATGAAGCCGACCTTGATCAGGACCCGGCGGTCGGTGATGACGAGCTCGCTGGTTTTCACCGTGACGGCCGCTGAAAGAAGGATTCCGATCGGGATGAGAAGGAGGAGCCATCCCCAGTACATGTCCTTCCAGGCCGCAAGCATGGCAATCGGGACAATGACAACCAGCGAAAGGGCGGCGCCCGTGATGGAACCGGCCAGCGCCATCCAGTGAATGGTGGTGTGATGCAGCGGCCGCTCGTTAGGCTGAAGGGTCGTTGTGGTGTAGGACCCGAGCGATTTCGGATCAATCGGGGCCGATGACGCGGGCGGCGGCGGCGGTGGTGGTATCGCGACGGGAGCAGCAGGCGGCGCCGGCGGCGGCCCGAAAGGCGGTAGCGAGGCAAGCGGGATCCAGTCGCTGCTGCCGTCAGCCCTGGCCAGGTCAGAGAGTTGAATCGTCCCGCTCGCCAGCCGGCTGCGCACCTCCGGTTCGGCGTACGGCCCGAGCTCGCGGCCATCGTGGCGAATCATGAATTCCATCGGCAGTTTGAGATAGCCGCGCCCATCATGATGTAAAGGGAACCGCTAATCCGGCTGGCAGCTCGGGGGCGCTTGACTCTGCACCACCGAGCGCTCTTGTGAACCGCGTCATGAGAACGGCACGAACGTTTTGCTCAGTTTCACTTGCCCTGAATCTGTTTGCCCTTTTCGCGGGAACGGGTTGCACAAAAAACGTCGAGGACGCGGTCGTCATGGAGAAAGAGTACATCGCGCCGGCTGAGCCCTCCCCAACGCCCCCGCCGGCAGCGCCAAACGCATCGGAGACGCCCCAGTCCGAGGCGACGCCCAGTCCCGGACCGGTCCAAACCGACCTCGCCCCCGACGAGGTCGCCGTGGACAGCTACGTGATGAAGAAAGACGTGCGCGGGACCGGTAAAGATCCGCGCGCTCAGACCCGCGAACAGTGGCTCATCAAGGTCGAGCTGGCCCGGGATGGCAGCCGGTTCACGGTTAGAACGGACCGTGCGCACTTTCTGAAATTTAAACCGGGCGACCGGATCAGGGTGAGCTACAAGCAGGGCAACTATACGGGCACAGTCTGGAGTGCCAGTATCGAAGACTAGGGTCGGGCCGATTCGATGACGTTCGATGTCGCCGTAGCCGGCTTGGGTGGGATTGGGAGCGCAATCGCAGCCCATTGTGCAACCCGCGGACGGTCGGTTGTTGGAATCGAGCGCTTCGGTCCGGCGCACGATCGGGGATCGTCCCACGGTAAAACGCGAATGATCCGGAAGGCTTATTTCGAGGACCCGGCGTATGTGCCGCTGATCCTCCGCGCCTTTGAGCTTTGGCGGGATCTGGAACAGCGCAGCGGCGAGGAATTATTGCGAATCACTGGTGTCCTGTCGGTCGGGCTTGAAGAGAGCGAGATCGTTTCCGGGACGAAGCGGGCAGCGGCGCAGCATGGCCTCGCCCTGGAGCAACTAAGCCGGGAACAAGTCGCCGAACGTTACCCCATGCTGCGCCTGGAAGCAGATGAAGTTGCGCTCTTCGAACCTGACGCCGGTGTCCTGGACCCCGAGCGCGCAGTAACCGCCCACCTGAATGCAGCACGTAACGCTGGCGGGCAACTCCGATTCGGTGAGACGATGCGGAGCTGGGAGGCCCGAAATGACGACGTCAAAATCGAGCTGGCCACGGGCGAAACGATCAACGCGCGAACGCTGGTCCTGTCGTTAGGCCCGTGGTTTGAAAAGACGCTCGAGTCACTCGGGGTGCCCATCCAGGTTCAACGAAACGTCCAGGCGTGGTTCACTCCTGAGGCAAATGTTTACGAAGCGGGACGTTTCCCCGCATTCCTCCTGGACCGCGCCGGCCTGGTTGCGCCGCTCTACGGCTTTCCTGACTTTGGCGATGGGGTGAAGGTAGCGTTTCACGGAGCCGGGGAAATCACGGACGCGTCCGATTTGAAGCGCGAAATTGATTTTGGCAGCGAAGTCGCGCCGATCGTGGAGGTGATGAATAATTGGATGCCGGGCGGGGCCGCCGAATACCGGAACGCGACGCCCTGCATGTATACCCTGACCTCGGACGGGCACTTCGTCGTGGACCGCCATCCGCATCATTCCAACGTCATACTGTGTGGCGGTTTTTGCGGGCACGGATTCAAGTTTGCCTCGGTCATCGGCGAGATCGGGGCCGACCTGGCGCTGGATGGCGGTTCGCGACACGATATCGGATTTCTGTCGTTGTCCCGATTCGCCAGCAAGTGAGCGTGCCTGGCGGTTGAATGGCACCGAACAATAGATGACAATGCGGCTTATCACGTAAAAACCCGTGCCTAAGAAATTCCTCATTCTATTCCTCGCGGTCGCATTCCTTGATTGGCCGCGCGATCTCGCCGCCGGTTCCGTTGGGGATTTCTTCAAGGCGCTCGGCAATTCCCTTGCTCACCCCGGACAGGGGAAAAAGAAATCGCAAACAACCGCCGCGAAACGGCCCGCCAAATCCAAGGGAACGGCGCCGCAACCGCCGGATTACCCGCCGTCGCCGAACGCCGCGCCATCAGCGTTGCCCAGTCCCAACCCGACTGCTGCGCAAGTCCCTGTGCGGGTTGCCTCGGTCTCGGCCCCGGAAAATACGCGTCGCGATCTTCCCTACGCGATCCCGGTGCCGAACAAGCCCGGGTTTGTGACAAGCCCCTATGCGCCCAAGGCCGGTTATGTGGACGTCCGCGGTTTTCCGAGCGGCACAGAAGTGAAGGATCCTTACACCGGTAAGGTTTTCCTCACACCATAAAGACCGCGGGACAGCGCAGCCCTGTCCCCACCTAAAGTTGAAGAGCGGCCCGCAAATGCGGGACGAGGCGTTTCGTGAACTCGACGGAGTCCCCCGCCGACAAATGCGACCATTCGGGGCAATCGAACCCAGCCAGCTCCGGGTGGTCCTCGAAATAAATCCCCGGCGCCTGGGTCATTTGAAGGAGAGGTTCCCAGGTCTGGGCGCGCGGAGTGAATTTGTCTTCGTGTTCTTTTAGCGGGCCGCTCATTGGGTAACGCACGAAAACAATCTTCCCGCCGCGCGCACGGAGCTTGTCGATCGCTGCTTTCATATTGCGGAAACGGGCTTCAATCGCCTCTTTTGTTTTCGCGGCGAAAATATCGGGAGCGACATAGCTCGGCGGCGGAGGCGGGGTGAAGAGGCGGAGCCAGCGGCCCTTGATTTTCTCCTGCAACGGGCCGGGCCGGGCCGCTTTTTCAAAGAGGCGCGCACGGCGCTCGCGGTCGATCGAGCAAAAGTAAGGGGGCGTGCGTGGGGGAACGAGAGCGTGCGGACGATCTGGAATAGGAAGATCGAGCAGGAGGGCCGCCATCGTGAGGTCGTCCTGTTTCAGAAAAGCGAAACTCTTCTCGAGCGGAACCGAAATTTGATGGCTGACGCGTTGCGCCCAGGTCTGGCCGTGAAAGCGTTTCACTGCACCGCTGGGACGATTAACTGGCGGTCCCGCGGGGGCGAAAGATAATCCGGGGACGATGCTGCAGATCACGGTGCCGTGGAACCGCTCATCGTTCGCCAGATCTTGGAGGACCGGATACGGGCCGCTTCCGGGCAGCGCGAGTTGCACCGGCCGTTTCCCCAGGCCGCGCTCGATCTCGTCGAGGTCGGTATCGAACCAGGCGCGCGAATCGCCGATGATGACGATCGATTCCGGATCAACCCGCCGGCGCGCTTCCGCCCAGAGATCGTCAGTGTCATTGAGCGTCGCCTCGTAGCCTAACGAGCGGCAATAGACTTCCCACACGGCGATCGCGAGGAACAGCCCGACGACCACGGCAACCGCGATCCCGCGCCACGGAAGCGCGGGGATCTTTCGCTCAAAACTGGAAGTAGATGAATGCATTGCTGTTTCCCTGGGTCAGGACAATCGCGCACGCCATCAGGAGCCACGCGGCCGTGACCGTCCAGCGTGGAAGACGCTCGACGGCATTTTCAATCGAGGTATCGCGCAACCACCAGTGGGCGGCGAGCATGAAAGCGGTCACGACCGCGACCTGAAGCATTTCGCGCGTGCTCAGAAGAGCGTCGCCGTCCGGATAGGCGCCAAACATTCCCTGCAACAATCGGCTCGCCGTGGCGAAGTCTGACGCGCGGAAGAAAACCCATGCGACCAGGACGGCGAGGTAAGTGATCGCGCCGACGGCGAGCTTCACCGGGAGCCGCTCCGCCCAGGCCGGTTCTTTGAGGACCACTCGGACCAAACGTTCGATCGCGAGATAGGAGCCGTGGAGTAAGCCCCAGACGACGAAGGTCCACGCGGCGCCGTGCCAAAGGCCGCCAATGAACATGACAATGACGAGGTTAACCATGGCCCGGCCGGCGCCGAGGCGATTTCCACCGAGCGGGATGTAAAGATAATCGCGCAGAAAGGTTGAGAGCGAGATGTGCCAGCGCCGCCAGAAGTCGGAGAACCCCACCGCGGCGTACGGGAAACGGAAGTTGTCCTTGAGATGAAACCCAAGGCATAAGGCAGCGCCGATCGCGCAAATGGAGTAGCCCGCAAAATCAAAGAAGATCTGGCCGGCGAACGCCATTACGCCGATCCACGAATCGAGGGCCACGAGCGGTCCGCCATGGCCAAAGACGCGATCCGCGGACCCGGAAAGGAGGGTGTCTGCCAGGACGACTTTCTCGAACAAGCCCAGCGTCATCAGCAACAATCCCCAAAGGAACCGGCCTTTCTGTGGCAGGGGCGGCGCTTCGAGCTGGGGAAGGAAATCACCGGCGCGAACGATGGGCCCGGCAACGAGCTGTGGAAAAAATGAAACCGCGAGGGTGAAGTCGCGCAAAGACCGTGTCGGGCGCATGACGCCCCGATAAATATCGAGGGTGTAGGAGAGCGAATGAAAGGTGTAGAACGAGATCCCGATGGGCAGAAATACGTCGAGGTGCGGTGGTTTGTATTGAATCCCGCCGCGGGCCAGGACCCATTGGAAGTTTTCCAGGAGAAAGTTCCCGTACTTGAAAAACCCCAGCATGCTGAGGTTGACCGCTACGCTGATCACGAGCCAGAGCTTCCGCTCGGCAGGGGTGTGAACTTTTCCCATTTTCCGGCCGAGATAAAAGTCGAGCGCGGTCGTGGCGAAGAGGAGGGCCGCGAAAGGCGGGTTCCAGGCGCCGTAGAAAATGTAACTGGCGACAACGAGCAGGTTCTTGCGCGCCTCCCAACCCCGCATGTTCCAGTAGGCCGCGAGGACGACGACAAAAAAAACGACGAAAGTGAGCGAGTTGAACAGCATCCGACGGCGTTTTCCCTAGCGCAGTCGCCGCGGCCCAGACAAGCGCAATTTAGCGGATGTCGGCGTCGGGCCACAGGCAACCTGAACAATTGTCCCGGTTCAATTGCTCTCTATCGTCGCGAACCAATATGAGTACGGGTCGACGTGCGGGTTGGATCATGGGCCTGATTCTCTGCGCACTCGAACTGCAGGGGGAGCTTCCGCCGTCCGCTTACAAGCAGCGCCAGGAGAAGGCGCCAGAAGCTCTGCTTATAAAAGTGCGCAGTGTCGATCGGCGCGAGACGAACGAGCCGAAGTGGAAAGCAGTCGTTTTTACCGTGCAGGCTGAGGTCCAGAAGGTGGCGCGCACCGCAACTGGCTTGGTCCGCGGCGGAACAATCGAGATTCGGTACACCCAACGGCATTACTTCGAGCCGCTCGAAGGGGCGGGCGAAGTTCCGGGTTTGATCGAGGGCCAGATTTGTCCGGCGTATTTGAGTCGCGATGGACAAATTTACACGCCCGTGGCCGGCCGCTTTTCCTTCGCGACTATTCATTAGCCGACTGCGGATGCGGCGTGGCGCGCCGCGAGGGCCCGGCCCGCCGGCATGGAATGATGAGTGCTTATAGCGGCAAGGCTTCTCCGCCCGCGAACGTGACCCATTCCAGCAAGAAAATACTCATTACTGCCTTTGTCAGCGCAAGTTGGATGACGGCCCTGGCCTTGGGAGCTCGCGCCCTGTTGCACTACGAAACGACCCCGGGCTCTGCCGGAACTGTCGGCAACAAGTGGCCGGCGGCCTCGACTATCCAGCGGGCCGGCGACAAGCCGACGCTGGTGATGCTGGCCCACCCGCATTGTCCATGCAGCGCGGCCAGCGTGGCCGAACTGGCCGAAATCATGGCTCATTCGGCCGGCCGGGTGAACGCCTACGTGCTCTTTTTGAAACCGGCTGGGGCAGGGGAGGACTGGGACGATACCGCGTTGCGGCGGACAGCGGCGAACATTCCGGGAGTGAAAGTGTTGACCGACGACGGGGGGACCGAAGCCGCCCGCTTTGGTGCGGAAACGTCGGGGCATACACTCGTGTTCGACGAAAAGGGCACGCTGTTGTTTAGCGGGGGAATTACCGCGTCCCGCGGTCACATCGGAACCAATCCCGGCTCTGACGCGGCACTCGCAGCTGCAAAGGGAGAGACCATTGCCCGGGATCACACGCCGGTCTTCGGCTGCAGCTTTACCGGGCGAAACCAGAAATCGCAGGAGACAAAATGAGCGAGCTCACCTGGAACGGCCCTATTCCGGAACCCACCGACGCCCGCGCCGAGGAACTCTTCCAGCAGCATCGTCAGCAGATTTTCCGGCAAACCGATCAGCTCTTCGCGATACTGATGATCTGCCAGTGGGTGGCTTGCATTATCATTGCGTTGCTGGTTTCGCCGCGGACCTGGGATGGCAACTCGAGCGCGGTCCATATCCACGTCTGGGCGGCGACCCTGATCGGCGGCGCTCTGAGCCTCTTCCCAGTTTGGTTGACCCGGGTCTGGCCGGGCGCGACCATCACCCGGCACGTCATAGCGGTCGCTCAGATGCTGATGTCGGCCCTGTTGATTGCCCTGACCGGCGGGCGAATCGAGACTCATTTCCACGTGTTCGGCTCCCTGGTTATTCTGTCGTTTTATCGGGACTGGCGGGTGCTGGTGCCGGCTACGATCGTGGTTGGGCTGGACCATTTTCTGCGGGGAATTTACCTGCCGTATTCCGTCTATGGAGTGCTGAGCGCGAGTCCGTGGCGTTCAATAGAACACGCGGGTTGGGTGGTATTTGAGAATGTATTTCTCGTGATCTCGTGTTTTCGAAGTATTCGCGAAATCCGATCCATTGCTAACCGGACTGCGGCTCTGGAAGCCAGCGATCAAAAGTCCCGGCAACTATTTGATGATGCGCCAATCGGGATGGCCGTCGTAGCCCTCGATAAGGGGCGCTTCAAACAGGTAAACGCGCGGCTCGGCGAGATGCTCGGTTATTCCGAAGAGGAACTGCTCCGCCGTACGCCGCTCGATATTACCCACCCTGACGATGTGGCGGAGACCAAGCGTCTGGTCGAGGCGATGCTTCGCGATGCGGAGCGGAGCGCAGTCGAGAAGCGGTATCTCAGAAAAGACGGCGAAGTCCTTTGGACGACCCGGACCGCGCGGGTGATCCGCGACAAGGACGGCAACCCCCGTGATTTTCTCGTCATGGTGGAAGACATCACCGAGCGAAAGCGCGCGGAAGAGGCTGTCCGGGAAGGACAGCGGAAACTCGAGGCCGCCCTGGAGGCGAACCAGCTCATCATGGACAACTCGCAGGACGTCATCTGCACGATCGACGAGCAGGGCCGGTTCACGACCATGAACGAAGCCAGCGAAACGCTTTGGGGTTACACTTCGAACGAGCTGATTGGCCGCCGTTACATGGAGCTGGTCCATCCCGACGACCAGGCGACGACCGAAAAGGCCGCCACGGAGATTCTGACTGCTGGAAAACTCTCCGACTTCGTTAACCGTTACATTCGCAAAGACGGCTCGGTTGTTAGTGTGCTCTGGTCCGTTTCGTGGTCGGCGAGCAAGAAGATGTTATTTTGCGTAGCGCACGACGTAACCGAGCGCTCGAGGATCGAAGCGGCCTTGCGCGACGCGAAGGAAGAAGCCGATCGCGCGAACCTGGCAAAGAGCGAATTCCTCTCGCGAATGAGCCACGAGCTCCGGACGCCGCTCAATGCGATCCTGGGCTTCGGCCAGCTTTTAGAACGGCAGGATCCCACTACCCAGCAGAAGTCGCGCGTCGAACATATCCTGAGCGCCGGCCGCCACCTGCTCAACTTGATCAATGAAGTCCTGGATATCAGCCGAATCGAAGCCGGGCATCTCCAGCTTTCTGTCGAGGCAGTCTCGATCACAGAAGTCCTCGACGAAACCCTCGACCTGATGCGGCCGCTGGCAGCCGACCGCCAGATGGAACTGGCGGCAAACCTGCCCGCCGCCGAGGACCTTCACGTTTTGGCGGACCGGCAGAGGCTCAAACAAGTGCTGCTCAACCTGGTCACGAATGCGGTGAAATACACGGCGATCGGCGGCCACGTGGTCATCTCATTGGACCAGACGAGCTCGACCCGGACGCGCATAGTCGTTACCGACAATGGGCCCGGTATCGCTTCGGAAAAAGTGGCCCGGTTGTTTACCCCCTTCGATCGCCTCGGGCTCGAGCAATCGGGCGTGGAAGGCACAGGTCTCGGGCTGGCGCTTTCCCAGCGACTGATGCGTGCCATGGGAGGCGAGATTGGTGTTCAAAGTGCGGTAGGCGAGGGGTGCGCATTCTGGATTGAATTGCCTGCGACCGAGTCACCGTTGCGATCTCTGCCTCGAAACCGCTCCGGGATTCGCGGTGCAGATTCCACCGCCGGATCCGGCAAGATCCTCTACATTGAAGACAATCTCTCAAACCTGACCCTCGTCGAGCAGATGCTCACGGATCAGCCCGACATAGAATTGCTTACCGCGATGCAGGGCGGGCTCGGGATTGATCTGGCCCGGAAGCATTCACCGGATTTGATTCTGCTCGATCTTCACCTGCCGGATCTTCGCGGCCACGAGGTGCTCGCGCGATTGCGCGGGGACGAACGGACCCGCAACATTCCCGTAGTCGTGATTAGTGCCGACGCGACCGCAGGCCAGATTCAGCGTCTCCTGGCCGGCGGCGCTCGTAATTACCTGACAAAGCCGATCGACCTGCGCGAATTCTTCCGGGTCATCGATGAAACCATGCGAGCGCGCACTTCCCGGCTCGAAGCTGCAGTCGCCTGAAACGCTTCGTCATGGATACAACCCTCTCCCAGTTCGATCATCATTGGCTGCCGAATGCCGCTCTCCTGGGCAAAATGAAGGTCCTGGCCATCGATGACGAGCCGGCGAATGTCGCCCTCCTCGAAGCCATGCTGGCGGACGGAGGTTATACGCGCGTCAAATCGGTGACCGATTCCCGCGTGGCCCTGCAGACCTTTGAAGCCTTCGAGCCCGACATCGTCCTGCTCGATCTGATGATGCCGCACCTCGATGGATTCGCGGTTCTCGAAGCGATTCGCGGAGTCGATACGGAAATATTCCTGCCGATCATCGTCCTGACGGCTGATGCCAACGAAGCCACGAAGCTCCGCGCGTTGCGAGCGGGCGCGACCGACTTCCTTCTGAAGCCCTTCGATCAGCTCGAAGTGCTCCTTCGGATGGCGAATCTCCTCGAGACTCGGCGTGTCCATTTGCAGCTCGATATGCAGGTCGCCGCCTACGCCGACGCGGTTCGCGAGCGGACCTCCGAGCTGCGCGAAGCGCGCGGCCAGCTCGAAGCGGTCCGGAGTTAATCGTCAATACGACGCGCCCGTGAGGGTGAACGTTATCGGGCATGTGACCGACGAAACCGTGCCCGGTTTGAAACGCCACCGCCGAAAGGCGGACAGCGCCGCATTGTCGAGGAAGGGGTTCCCGGTGCTTTCGCGCATGACGACGCCAGTAACGTTCCCGGTTCCTTCGTCCACCTGCATCTCCACCACCCCTTTGCCCGTGATTTTTTGCCGGCGCGCTTCATAAGGGTATTCAGGTCGTGGTGCATTGAGGGCGAGGACTTTCGCCGAAGACC
Source organism: Chthoniobacterales bacterium (assembly GCA_035536995.1). Classification (GTDB taxonomy): domain Bacteria; phylum Verrucomicrobiota; class Verrucomicrobiia; order Chthoniobacterales; family UBA10450; genus AV80. The sequence continues at coordinate 153,493 of DATLNB010000023.1, forward strand.
AGTTAAGCTTTCCGGGCGGGAGGCTGGCTCGCGGTCTGACCAGCGGACTCGCGGGTCGCAGCGCGGCCTTCCGAACAAGTGGGGGCGTCTGAGTTTCGTCCTGAAACAGATATTCGTTGGGCGAGGGCGGTGCCACGGGTTCGATTGCCTCCGGCGGAAGCTCGTCAGGGGCGGACGCCGGTTCGAACGTGATATCGGTGAACTTATCGGACGGGCCCGGAGGAGCAGGCGGATGGCTACGATGCACGCTGGCAATCCCTATAGCCGCAAAATGAATGAGAAGAGCGGCAGCGAAGGCGACAACGGTTCGGGGTTTTCCCTTGGGCTGATACAATCGAGAGTGTGTCATGACTGATCCTTTCGATCAGTCAGACACGCCGGCGCGGAAAATCTTAGCTTACCAAATCCGCACCCGGCTGCCCGTCTCGATGAACAGCTTCTCGTCCGGCTTCACTTTAAAAGCCTCATACCACGCGTCGATGTTCCGGACGACGCCATTTACACGGTATTGCCGCGGCGAATGCGGGTCGCTCACCACCTGGCGGCGAATCGCGTCGTCCCGAAGTTTTCCGCGCCACGCCTGCGCCCATCCGAGAAAGACACGCTGCTCGCCGCTCAGTCCATCGATCACCGGCGCCGGTTTTCCTTTCAGCGAAGCGCGGTAAGCATCGAGCGCAATCACTACTCCGCCAAGATCGGCGATGTTTTCGCCCATCGTCAGCTCGCCATTTACTTTCGCGCCCGGCAGAGGCTCGAATTTTTCATACTGCTCGCCGAGAACTTTGGCCCGGGCCTCAAAGGTTTTCGCATCTTCCGCCGTCCACCAGTCATTGAGCTTCCCCTCGGCGTCGAACTTGCGGCCCTGATCGTCAAACCCATGGGTCAGCTCATGCCCGATCACGCCTCCAATTGCGCCATAGTTTATCGCAGGATCGGCGTTGGCATCGAACATCGGGGGCTGCAGAATTCCGGCTGGGAAAACAATGTCGCGCAGGGCGCCATTGTAAGCGTCGTTCGTCTGCGGCGTCATTCCCCAGTCGGTCATATCCACCGGACCCGCGAGCCGATTCACATAAAACGCCCAATCCGCGGCCGCCGTTCGGACGACGTTGCCCACGAGATCATCGGCCCGGATTTGGACTTTAGAATGATCGCGCGTCTTGTCCGGATAACCGACCTTGATGTTATAGGTGTCCAGCTTCTTGAGCGCTCGCGCCTTGGTCTCCTCGCCCATCCAATCAAGCGCCTTGATCCGCTCGTGCATCGCGACCTTCAGGTTCGCGACCAGTTCCTCGATCTTGGCTTTGGCCGCCGGCGGAAAATATTTGGCGCTGTAAAGCTCGCCCACTGCCCAACCAAGATTCCCGAAGCGATCGTATCGATCACCCGTTCCGTAATCTCCGCCGCCCACCGCGTGGACGCCGCGTTTCCAACGAACGCGCTGCTCCGCCTGACCCGAGAGCGTCTTGTTCCGCATCTCGAAAAGCGCATCCACGAACCCTTTCGACAGATAGGGTGCGGCATGGTCGGCAATGTTGAAAGCCTGCCAGGCCTGCAAGGTCTCGATCGGCGTCTTCTCGAAGATCTCGGCAATCTTTGGAAAGGCAGACTTCTCAGCAACAACCACGCGTTCCGCTTTATCCAGACCGGCTTGGGCGAGGAATGGCCGCCAGGCAAAATTCGGCGCCAACTTTTCCAGCTCGGCCAGCGACATGGCGTTGTAGGTCGCGACTGGATCCCGCTGCTGGGTTTTGGTCCAGCTGGCGTCCGCGATCTTTGTCTCGAATTCTACGACCTCGGTTGCGCGCTTCTCCGCCTCCGGCCAATCGAGCAAGCGGAGGAGCTGCGCGGCGTAGGCCTGGTATTTTTCTTTTTTCGCCGCAAAATCCGGCTTCAGATAATAATCCCGGTCGGGCAATCCCAGCCCCGCCTGGCCGAGGTAAACCGTGTAGCGCTTCGGCTCTTTGATATCGACGTCGACGTAGATGCCGAAGATTCCACCATGAAAATCGGAGTTCTGCCGGCCCATTACTGCGGCGAGCGCTTCCCGGGTCCTGGCTGATTGGATTTCAACAAGTTTGCTTTTCAGAGGAGCCGGACCGGCTTTCTCCACCGCCGCCTCGTCCATGAACGATTTGTAGAACGCCCCGACCTTGCCTTCGACCGTAGCGGGCTTTGGCTCAGCTTTCTTCGCGGCTTCCTCGAGAAGATCGTGAAGACGCTGCTCGGTCAGGTCCGTCATCGCCAGCCGCAGGCTGTAAGCCGGTTTGTCTCCCGGAATCTGAACCCGGTCTAGCCAGGCCCCATTCGCGTAACGAAAGAAATCATCGCCCGGCCTGGCCTTGAGGTCCGCGCCTTCCGAATCGAAACCCCACGCGCCGTATTGCGGCTTCGCTTCGGGCTGAGCGAACGCCCCAGTGAAAGACCAAACCAACCCGACCGCCACGAGACGCATTTTCATAGACAGCGCACGCTATCGCGCCGAGCGCGGCGAGCCAAACAATCTTATCCGCGATGGTTAGTGGCGGTCCGCCGGCACGTCGTACGTCGTAATTTCGAGCTGAACTCCGTCGGGATCACGAAAGTAGATCGAGTGCGAAACTTCGTGGTCCTCAAATTCGAAGTCGATCCCGCGGGCGCGAAGATCGTCCTGGGCAGATTCAAAATCGGCGCGGGTCGCGGCCCGCAACGCGAAATGTGAAAAGGCACCGCCCGTTGCCTTCTCTCCGTCATTCTTTCGCGGGAACAACGCGATGCAGGTGGACCCCAGACGGATAAAGATCGGAACGCCCGACCATTGACCGGGAAACACATGCTCGAACCCCAGCGTGTCGATATACCACTGTTTCGTCGCTTCCGGCGAGACGCAGCGAAGCGCGATATGGTCAATCTGCTCGAGACGCATACGGACGCCGCATCACGGCAATTTCAGGATCGGAATGATCTCCGTCTGGATCGGTTGCCCTGTGACTTCGATCTCCTTTTCGCCGACGTAAACGTCAATCTCGGAGCGCACGCCGAATTTACCTTCCAGATAGATCCCGGGCTCGATGGAGAAACAAACTCCCGCCGTGATGAAACGCGAATCCCGCGTCTCGAAGTTGTCGATGTTGACACCGTTGCCGTGGCATTCCTCCCCGATTGAATGCCCGGTGCGATGCGTGAATTGTTCGCCGAACCCAGCCCGCTTGATCACCCCGCGGGAGACGTCGTCCACGTCCGCGCCCCGGATCTTTTTTCCTTCCCGCACATTTTTCCGGACGAACTCGCTCGCCGCATCGCGTGCTTCCCGGACAATGTTGAAAATTCGAATGTGATCTTCCGGCACTGTCTCGCCGACAAAGCCGGTCCAGGTTTGATCGGTGCAGATGGCGTCCGGCTGACGGAGCTTGCTCACGATATCGAGGAGGACGAAATCGCCGCGTTTAATCGGCGCCGCGCTTTCTTTTGTTGGGAAGTAATGCGGATTTGCGGCGTTGGCGTTGACCGCAACGATTCCGTTTTCCGGAGTCATGCCTTCCTCATCGAGACGCCGGGCAATGAATTGCTGAATGTCGTACTCACTCGTCGGCGTGTCGCCGCGAATTCTCCGGGCGATTTCGCCGAACGCGTCCATTAAGACGCGGTGCAACTTGTCCGAGCCCTCCACATGCGATCGCTTTTGCTCGGGGCTCAAGACCGCTTCGAATTGCTGGACCAACTCGGCGCTGGTCACGATCTCGACCCCGAAAGAGCGGATGAGCTCGATCGTCCCTGCATCGACTCGCGAAATGTAGGGGATGTCGTTCTTCGGCGAATATTGCATCGCCACCCGCAGTTGCCCGGACTTTCCTGAAAGCGTTTCGCGCAGATGAGCGTGCTGTTCCTCCCAGCCACGATAAACAAGGCGTTGACCCGGCAGAGCATCGAGTTTTCCCCGCTCGATCGAATGCACGATCCTGGTTGGCTCTCCCTGGGCGGGGATGAAATAAAACCAGCGGCGCGAGCCTGAGGCCTTCTCGCCGAGTGTGAGAATGCGGAGAGCCAGCGGGTCGCTCCCGCGAAAATCATAAAAGAGCCAGCCGTCGATCTTCGCTGCCTGAAGCGCTTTCTGGATTTCGTTTACGCGTTCGGCGGGCGTCGGTTCAGCGCGCATGGGCGCGGCAAACATGGAGCAAAGAGAAATCGTCGCCAGCACGAAACGCTTGGTAGAATTCATCACGCAAGGAAACTACTTCAGGGAGTGGCGCGGCAAAAAGCCGGAAAGCGTTGCGGGGCGCCCGCAGATTCGACACAATTCCTGCTCTCGTTCCCAAGCTCCAGCTTGGGAACGCACTTGTCCCGGAAGCTCAGGCTTCCCAGGGTAGGGACAGGCGACGCAACCCACGCGAAGCTGGAGCTTCGGAGACAACGTCATTCCCAAGCTGGAGCTTGGGAACGAGGGTTGATGGAAGGGCAGCGATTAGGTCCCGGAAAGCGTTGCGGGGCGCCCTCAGATTCGACACAATTCCGCGTGACGATCCCGATCTATGGCCAAGTATCTCGTCGTTAGCACCAGCGGTAACCCGGATAGCAACAGCCGGCGAATGGGCCGGATTGCCTTTCGGCGCCTGGAAAAAGCCGGAGTGAAATGTGAGTGGCTCGACATCAGCGAGCTCGGGTTGCCGTTGTGCGACGCCGACACTTGCTACGCCCAACCCTCAGCTCAAAAGGCGAGCAAGGTGATCAAAGCGGCTGAGGGCATTTTGGTCGCAACTCCGGTCTACAACTACGATGTCAGCGCCGCCGCCAAGAACCTGGTCGAACTGACCGGAAGCTCATGGGAAGACAAGGTCGTTGGGTTTCTCTGCGCGGCCGGCGGGATGAGCAGCTACATGTCGGTAATGTCGTTCGCGAGCAGCCTGATGCTCGATTTTCGCTGCGTCATCATCCCGCGATTCGTTTACGCAACGGGCCGCGCTTTCGAGGGCGACGACTTGAAGGACACCGAAGTGGAAGAACGCATCCACAGCCTCGCGGATGAGCTCGTTCGATTCACCACAGCCTTAAGAGCAGAAAAATGAAAGCAGCCAGCACCGTCCGAACTCCGGCCCAGTATCTGGCCGCGCTGCCTGAGGAAAGGCGTGCGGACATGACCGCTCTCCACAAGGCAATTCGCCAGGCCGCGCCATCGCTTAAGCCCTCGATCCAGTCCGGGATGCTCGGGTACGGCACCCTCGACCGCAAATGCGCCAGCGGTCGGGAAGGGGATGCTGCAGTCGTCGGGCTGGCCAGCCAGAAGAACAACATCAGCCTGTATCTCTGCGTCTCGGATGAAACCGGCTACCTGCCCGAGCAGAACAAGGACAAGCTCGGCAAAGTGGCCGTCGGACGCAGCTGCATCCGATTCAAGAAGCTGGCAGACCTTAACCTGAAAGCTGCTATGAAGCTGGTTGAGCAGGCTGCCCGGCTGACGCGATCCGCGGCCCGCTGAGCTACTTCCTCGTCCGGATCAGAACGGCGGCCACCTCAGCCGCGTCTACCGCTGCGTCGAAAAACTCGGCCCCGGTGAGCTGGGAGACGTGGACCACTTTGTCGCCGACCTTTTCAACTTTGCCGGCAATTTTCTCGCCCGAGCGCATCCGGAGCTCGACGGTCTGGCCGAGGTTCTTCTGGAGGATGCCGAGGATGGTGTCGCTGGTTTGAAGGTCGATCTTGCCCTGGGCTAAGAGGTTGCCGCAAGCCAACGCGAGGAAGAGAACGGCAGAGATTGAAAAGCGTTTCATGGCTCCTGTTCTGCCGAAGTGCGCGGTCGCAGGCGAGCGAAAAGTCGTGTGCTACAATTTCGCATGGAAAATGTCGCGGAGAACCTGCTGGCCGTCCGGACCCAAATTGCCGAGGCGGCCAAGAGAAGCGGCCGTTCCTCAGACGAGATCGAGCTCATCGCGATTTCGAAAACGCATGAACCCGAAAAGGTCCGCGCCGCCTTCGACGCGGGCCAGGAAGTCTTCGGTGAAAGCAGAGTGCAGGAGGCACGGGCCAAAATTCCGTTGCTGCCGTCAGCCGCCCGCTGGCATTTCGTCGGGCGTCTTCAGCGGAACAAGATCCGGCACGCGCTACCGCTCTTTGAGCTTTTCCACAGCGTGGATTCAGTCGCCCTGGCGCGCGACATGAGCCGGATCGCGGAGGAAGAAGGATTGCGGCCGCGTGTTCTCCTCGAAGTGAACGTGGCAGGCGAGGGGAGCAAGATCGGGTTTCGCCCTGATTCGTTGCGGGCAGAGATGGAGCAGTTGCTCGAGCTTCCCGGGCTCACCCTCGAAGGGCTGATGACGATCCCGCCATTGGCTCCCGAGCCGGAAGCGTCGCGAAAACACTTCGTCGCGGTTCGCGAATTACGCGATGAGCTGGCGGCTGCGTTCTCTGTTGGTCTGCCCCATCTCTCGATGGGAATGACCGGCGACTTTACCGTGGCGATCGAAGAAGGCGCGACTCTGGTCCGCGTCGGAACGGCGATCTTCGGCAAGCGCACCCCGATGCGCCTGCGAAAACCTCCGGACGAGCTCTGACCCGCCGCGCCGGCGCTCCTAAGCAACGGATAAGTCTCGGCGAGCGTGCCGCACTCCTTCGCGTAGATTGGGTCATGCCGCTCGAACTGAGAAACGTTCAGCTCATTGGGACCGAGCTCGCCATCAAATGGAGCGACGGCGTCGAATCGTATCTTTCGCTGGAAAGGTTTCGCCGCGCGTGTCCATGCGCGTTGTGCGGCGGCGAACCGGATGTGCTCGGGAATATCTCGCGGCCGGACGTCAATTACACTGCTTCCAGTTTCGAGCTCACGGGCTGGCAAATCGTCGGCGGTTACGCCCTCCAGCCGCGTTGGGCGGATGGGCATCAGACCGGGCTTTATTCGTTCCAATACCTTCGGCGGCTAACGGCCGAGCCCGGGCCATAGGCCGGAGCAAGCCAGCGGGTACCTTGACTGCTCTGTTAAGGTTTACTTCCCGCATGAGGCGATCGATCAAAGCTGCGTTTTTGCTTCTCGTTTTCTCCGTCTGCGCTCTCGGCGTCGTGTTCTCGCCCAAGGGGACCGCTAAAGAACGCGAACCTGAGACGCAACTTCTGCCGGTAAATAACCGCGCTCCGCATCGCGTTTGGTTGCGGGCCTGACCGCCCCCTGCAATTCGCATCAGCCCGCCTTGGGCATCGTAATCCGCAGGATCGTTGTGTGTGGGGTCCGCGGAATTAACTGCCGATCGGCTAACGATGCCGGAATCAAACAGAACTCGCCGGCGCGGCGTTCGAGTCCCGCGCACCCGAACGATCCGGAAATGCAACAAACAATCGCGAACTCGCCCTCTGCTGCAGCCTGGCGCGGTTCGGTCAGCTCCCATCGCTCCACTTCAAAGAGATCGTGGCGCACGAGTGTCTCTCCTTCCGGTTCCAGCAACGGAGGCTCGCGATCGGAGAAATCGACGCACTGCATCGCCTGCGGAATATGCATCTGCCGCGCGGCCTTTCCTTCCCTCGAACGGTCCCAATCGTAAATCCGGTAAGTGGTGTCGCTGTTCTCCTGAATTTCCACGATGACAAGGCCGGCCCCGAGCGCGTGGATCCGGCCGCTCGGCAGAAAAATCGCGTCGCCGGAGTTAACCTCGACGGTGTGCAGGTATTGCTCGGGCTTTCCGTGATCGAGGGCGTCCTTGAATTTCTCTGCCGTGACCTCGGCCTTGAAGCCGGCATAAATGCGCGCCTTGGGAGCAGCGTGGGTGACGTACCACATCTCAGTTTTTGATTCCCCCCCGAGCTTTTCCGCGACCGCAGCCGGTGGATGGACCTGGAGAGAAAGATTCTCCTGCGCGTCGAGCAATTTCACGAGGATCGGGAACCGTGCAGACCCAGTCCGGCGCGGATTGTCGGGAACGTCGCCGAAGATCTCTCGCCGATAATTCTTCCAAAGCTGCTGCAGGGTTGTCCCCCGAAAGGGCCCGTCGTGAACAACGCTTTGCGCTTCGACGCGATCTACGATCTCCCAGGATTCCCCAATCAACGCGGCTGAGGGCAAGCGTTTGCCGTAGAGCGACTCGAGGTGGCGTCCACCCCAGACGCGTTCCATAAAGATCGGCTCGAAAACGAGCGGTTGAGAGAGATTTGCTACGGCCATTGTTGCGCGTCTGTGTTGGAGCCTCCAGGGCGGGCGTTTCACAGAAACGCCCTACAATTCTCGCGGGGCGCGATTAGCACAAGCGCCCGCCTTGTGGTTTCGTTTTCGGTGCGCGGGTTTCTCAAACTCTGGCTGCCGGTCGTCGCCTGGCTGGTCTTCATCTTCATCGGCTCAACCGACCTGATGTCGGCCGAACACACCTCGCGCTTCATTGGCCCGTTTCTCCGCTGGTTCGCGCCCGACATTACCGACGCGACGATTGTTTCAATTCAGCTCTTCGTCCGCAAATGTGCGCACCTGACCGAGTATGCGATCCTCGCGGCCCTCCTTTATCGCGGTCTGCGTCAGGGTCGGGACGGCTTCTTCCTCGCCGCCGCTTTCGCTTTCGTGATCGCCGCCATCTGCGCCTCGCTCGACGAATTTCATCAATCCTTTGTCGCCTCCCGAACCGGCTCGCCCTGGGACGTCATGATCGACTGCCTGGGCGCAATAATCGGATTGACGATTTGCGCTTGGGTCGGCTTTCCGAAATCCGGAAGGAGTTTACCCGCCGCGGCGGGCAATCCGAAATGAGTGGGCCTGGCTGGGCTCGAACCAGCGACCCTGCGCTTATCAAGCGCATGCTCTAACCAACTGAGCTACAGGCCCGCCTCGGCATGCCGAGAAACGCGGTTTCTCTAAATCTGAAATCTGCAATTCGCAATCTGAAATGTCTCCCGCATTTCACCTCGCGCGGACGCAGAACTCCGCTACGGTATCGGACTTTCGTGAAAGTTTCCGTCGCTGCTGTCGCCATTTTCGGCCTGATTTCTTCCGCGTTCCTGCAGGCGGAAGACTCTCCCAAGAGCACGGGCGTAACGGTGCCCCCCATGGTGTTCAAGCACACCACGCTTCCAAACGGCCTCCAGGTTTATACGGTCGAGGATCACGCCACGCCGATCGTCGCGGTCCAGGTCTGGTACCATGTCGGCTCAAAAGACGACCCACCGGGCCGGAGCGGATTCGCCCACATGTTTGAACACATGATGTTTAAGGGAAACACTCGCCTCACGCCTGACGCGTTCGACAACCTGACCGAAAACATTGGCGGCCAAAATAACGCCTACACCGCGGACGACGTGACCGTTTATCACGAAACCGTCCCGTCAAATTATCTGCATCCCATCATCTGGGCGGAGGCGGAGCGGATGTCGGGCCTGGCCCTGAACGACACCAATTTCGCCTCGGAACGCGACGTCGTGAAAGAGGAGTTTCGACAGCGGACCAAGACCAATCCGTACGGCGAGTTCTATCAGAGCATCGAAAAGAAATCGTTCTCGGTTCATCCCTACAAGCGGCCGGGGATCGGTAACATCGAGGAGCTCGAGGCCTCGAAATTACCTGAGATCAAGGCGTTCCATTCCACCTTCTATCGCCCGGACAATGCGACCCTCATCGTAGTGGGGGATTTCAAACAGGAAGAGCTCGACGGTTGGATCACGAAGTATTTTGGCGCGATCCCGAAACCCACGACTAAAATCCCGCGGGTGACGGTGAAGGAACCGCCCCGCAAAGCTGACAAGCGAGAAGTCACCCATAGCGAGCGCGCCCCTTTGCCCGCGGTGGCCGTCACTTACCTCGGGCCGTCCGTCCGCCATAACGATTCGCCCGCGCTCTTCCTCCTCGGTGAAATCCTGGCAGGCGGCGAATCCTCGCGCCTTTACGAATCGATGGTTTACCAGCAGCAGGTCGTGCAAAGCGTTTCGTGCGACGCCGACCTTCGCGAAGACCTTGGGCTGATCGTCTTTCGTCTTATTCTCGCGACTGGAAAAACGATCGCGGACGCGGAGAAATCCTTGAACAATGAGATCGAGCAGGTCCTCAAAAACGGCGTGACGCAGGCCGAGCTCGATAAGGCAAAGAGCCGTTTCCTGACCGGCAAACTCCAGGAGCGCGAGACGTTCAACGGCAAGGCCAGCGCCCTCGGGCAGGCAGCCGTCACTTACGGCGATGCGAATCGGGTGAACACCGATCTTGGCAAACTCCAGGCGGTGACGGTCGCCCAGATAAAGGAGGCAATGGCTCGTTACATCGCCGGCAAAAAGAAGGTCGTTATCGAATATCTGCCTCAGGCACCAAAGGATGGACCGCCGCCGGCGGCAGTCCCACCGGGCCCTCCGCCGGACAAACAGGAGGAGAAACCGTGATGAACCGATTTTTTTCCATCCTGCTTTTACCGTTGGCCTTCAGCGGATCCGCCTTCGGGATTGGCGGAGTCGACACGCCGCCCGCGCCCTCGGCGCCGAGCCAGGTCGAATTCACTCAGCCGAAGGAAACCCGGCTGGCTAACGGGCTCCGGGTTGTCGTAGTGGAACGCCCGGGATTGCCGTTGCTGGCGGTTGAGGTTGTGATTCGGAATGGCGCGGAAGCCGATCCAAAGGATCTTCCGGGCACGGCGACCCTGACCGGCTCGCTCCTGACCAAGGGCACTGAAACGATGACCGCGCCCCAGATCGCGAGCACGATCGAATCGCTCGGCGGCAGCATCGATTCCGGCGCGTACTGGGACGCGGCTCGCGCAACCCTGGTCGTCATGTCGGACAAGGCGGAGCCGGCCTTGAAGATTTTGTCGGATGTTGTGCTTCATCCGACATTCAAGGAGGAGGAGCTCGATCGGTTAAAGAACCAGATGCTCGATGGCTTGCGCGTAGCGATGCGGCAGCCCGGGGCGCTCGCCCAGTTCGTCATGAACCGCGCCCTTTTCGGGGACGCGCCCTACGGCCACTCGCACACCGGCACAATGGAAACCGTCCAGGCAATCAAGCGCGAGGACATCGTGAAGCTTTACCAGACGTATTACGTGCCGGAGAACGCGGCTCTTGTGCTCTCGGGCAACCTGACCCTGGAGCAGGGGAAGAAGTGGGCCGAGCAATTTTTCGGCGACTGGAAAGGGACGATGCCCCCGCGCGATCCGGTTGCAGCAGCCAGCGATTGGAAACCCTCGAGCGTCGTTGTCGACATGCCCGAAGCAGGACAGGCCGCGGTCCTTGTGGCCCGGCCGGGTATCAAAAGGAACTCGCCGGATTATTACGTTGGGATTCTGGCCAACGCGGCTTTGGGTCACGGCTTTGTTTCGCGGTTGAATCGCGAAATCCGGATCAAGCGCGGGTTGAGTTACGGCGCCCGGAGCTCCCTCGATGCGCGCCGGGAAATAGGCCCGTTCTCGGCCATGGCGCAGACCAAGAACGAATCCGCCGCAGAAGTTGCTTCACTCATCCAGGCCGAGCTTAAGCGAATGAAGACGGAGCCCGTCCAGGGCGTCGAGCTGAAGGCGCGCCAGGCCAAGCTGACCGGCGATTACGCCCGCAGCCTGGAGACCAACGGCGGTTACGTCGGGAAAATGTCGGCCATGATCACCTACGATCTGCCGCTGGATACGATCAACAAGTTCATCCCGGCGGTGAACGCCGTAACCAGCGACGACCTGACCGCGTTTGCCACGAAATATTTCGAAGCTCAGCAGAGCCTGATCATCATTGGAAAGGCCGAAACGTTCCTCGAGCCGCTGAAGAAAGATTGGCCCGAGGTAAAGGTCATTCCTGTTCCCGAGCTCGACTTGAATCGGGCCAACCTGACGAAACCGAAGCCCTGACGATCGCGATTGCGGATCAGCTATTGCGGATACCGGATACCGGATTTCGGAAAGAGGTAAAGCGTCAAAGCGCGGTTGATGAATGATTGCGCCGGAAACGCCGGGGCTCTTTCAACTCCCCGCAATCCGAAATCCGCAATCCGAAAAGCTGATCCGCAATCCGTTTCTGTGTCGCTGCACGTTCACAGGCGCTTCTTAGTGAATGCTCGGCCGGAGGCCGACTTCAAATAATGTTCAAACGCTCTGGCGCGGGCGCGCGTTGAAAAGGCGATATAGATCTTGATTCGCCAAGGTTTCCACTTCGAAGTATGCGGCACCTGTCCGGAGTTATGGCGCCGCAAGCGCGCTCGCAGATCATCCGTGCAACCGACGTAGAACCGGTCAGCGTTTGCTTCCCTATGCAGGATGTAGACGTATGTAAACCTGGTCATCGGGGGGCACGCCGAGTCGAAGCTCGCAACAACCGCCGGTGCCCGTCAAGCCGGTCCGCCTGCGCCAAGGCTTCGGCTCGACAGTCTACGCTCTCGCTGCTGCTGCGAGCGTAGACTGGAGGCAAGGGGATTCGAACCCCTGACATCCAGCTTGCAAAGCTGGCGCTCTACCAACTGAGCTATGCCCCCGCGTTGGATTGCAGATTGTAGATTGCAGAATGCCGATTGCAATGGCCTCGGTGTAGAGGCCGGTGTCCTCACCCGCAGAACCACGGCTCGGTGTAGAGGCGGGTGTCCTCACCCGCAGACCCCCGGCAACGCCCCTGCGCCTGCGGACAGGCGCCACTACACCAAAAAAAAGGCCGGACAGTATTAGCCGTCCGGCTTTTTTAAATTGCGAGTCAGCGACTCCTGAATTGTGCGTTATCCGTCTCATATTCTCTGAGCCTCGGGTTCTTTCGATTCCGAGGGCTTAACGGCATGTCGTGAATTCCGAAGAACTCACGGGTTAGCCGTCGACCTAGTGCATGAAGCACCGTAATTCGTTAAAGCGTTACATCGTTCATCGGAATTTCTTCCGAATCTCGATTCACGAATCTCGATTCACGGGTTCAGCGCTTTCTCCTTAGAAAGGAGGTGATCCAGCCGCAGGTTCCCCTACGGCTACCTTGTTACGACTTCATCCCAGTTACCGCTCATAGCGTAGGGCGCTGCCTCCCATTGCTGGGTTAGCGCGCGCACTTCGGCTACAAGTGACTTCCATGATGTGACGGGCGGTGTGTACAAGGCCCGGGAACGTATTCACGGCGCCGTAGCTGATGCGCCATTACTAGCGATTCCGGCTTCATGGAGTCGAGTTGCAGACTCCAATCCGAACTGGGCCCAGTTTTACTAGATTTCCTCCACCTCGCGGTCTCGGATCGTTCTGTACTGGGCATTGTAGTACGTGTGCAGCCCAGGCCGTAAGGGCCATACTGACTTGACGTCGTCCCCACCTTCCTCCCCGTTTCACAGGGCAGTCTGAACAGAGTGCTCGGTCTTGCGACCGGTGGCAACAGTTCACAGGGGTTGCGCTCGTTGCGGGACTTAACCCAACATCTCACGACACGAGCTGACGACAGCCATGCAGCACCTGTGCAAGTTGTCCCTTTCGGGACTCGCTGGCTTTCACCAACTTAGAAATGCATGTCAAGGCCTGGTAAGGTTCTTCGCGTTGCATCGAATTAAGCCACATACTCCACCGCTTGTGCGGGCCCCCGTCAATTTCTTTGAGTTTTAATCTTGCGACCGTACTCCCCAGGCGGCACGTTTAACGCGTTAGCTCCGGCGC
>DATLNB010000024.1:0-6834 GCA_035536995.1 Chthoniobacterales bacterium
TCGCTAGGATTCGAACCTAGACAAAGAGATCCAGAATCTCTGGTGCTACCATTACACTACGAGGCTCCGTTTGCCCGCCCCGGGGCTGCGGGGCGCCGACCACTATCGGGCAGGGACGGCTCCGCTCAACCAGATTTCCGCGCCTTCGCGAGCAGCTTCCACTTCGAGTTTCCGGCCGCTTTCGATGACGAGAAGACGCGCGCGCTCGAGCATCTCGTCGATCTGGCGGTCATCATGGGCGGGATCGTGGTGAAACAGAAAAAGCTTCTTTGCCCGTGCCTCGAGGGCCAGCGAGACAACACGGCTCAGGGCGCCATGGCCCCATCCGATGTGCTCCTGGTATTTCTCGTCGGTGTATTGCGAATCGAGTATCAGGACATCGGTGTCTTTGAGGAATTCGACGAGCTGTGAGCGTTTGACCACCGCTTCGGCCCGGGCCCGCTCTGCGTGGACACCGTCGCGCTCGGCGATCTTCAGCTTGAGCGCCTCAAACGGCTCGTTGTCCGGAAGAAACGCGATGGAGCCTTCCTTGGTGAAAAGCCGGTAACCAGCGCAGACCCCGGGATGGTTTAGAAACCGTGAGCGCACCCGGACGCCGCCGACGGTGAATTCCATCTTCTTCAATTCGCGGACCGTGATCGTGCCGGGGAGATTTTTCCAACTGACCGGGAAGAACGGGAGTTCCATCTGCGCGGCCAGGATGGTAGCGAGCCCGGCCCGCGCTCCCTGATAGCCAAACACCTTGATGTTGTTTTTCGCCTGGTAGGCGGGAAGAAAAAAGGGAAGGCCCTGGATGTGGTCCCAGTGGGTGTGGGTCAGGAGCAGAGTAAGGTTGATCGGAGCGGTCCCAAATTCCTTGTTCAGCGCGATGCCTAGTCCACGAATGCCAGACCCTGCGTCGAGGACGATGATTTCGCCGTTCGTCCGCACTTCCACGCAGGTGGTGTTGCCGCCGTAGCCGATCGTGGTCGGGCCTGGCACCGGAATTGAGCCGCGGACACCCCAGAACTTAATGCGGGTCGATGGAGGCTGGAACTTGAGGCTGCGCGATTCGGGCCTGGTCAGCTTGCCGGGTCGGCGGCGCGGGCGTTTCAGGGCGGCGATGAGTTTTTCCCACTTGAGAGGCTTGAGTAAATAATCGTCGCCGCCTGCCTGAATAACGGCGTCGCGCTCGATGTTATAACGCCGGCCGGCCATGATAATGATCCGGGCGAGATCGAGTTTTTCGCGAATTGCGCGGGCCACCTGGAGCCCGCTCATTTTTGGTAGAAGCAGGTCGCAGACAATGGCGTCGGGGCGTTTGGCGAAAGCCAGCTCGATCCCGGCCTTGCCTTCAAGCGCTTCGATTACTTCCCAGCCGTGACGGGTGAACAGGCGCGCGAGGCGTTTCCGGCTCTCCACGTCGTCCTCAATGAGCAACACGGTCGGCATGAGTTATTAGCGCGGGATTGTGTCAGCCGACTTGGAAAAACCAAGAGTTTTCGGTGCGGGTTGAGCAAGAGGCTGGCGTTGGACTTCCAGCGCCCCAAGGAGCGGCGATTTCCGAATCGCCGCTGCACGTCGCCCGACGCGGAGGTGTAGCTAGCGCGCCGTTCCGGAACGCCGCCCTTACAGCAAGCTCGAACCGAACGCGCCCGGTTTGCCCCGTTTCCAACGCAGGTCCGGATGAAGATTGATTTCCTCCGGCGGAACGTCGAAACCCACCGCCCGAAGCAAATAGGCGACGCCTTCCCGGCTCTCCATCGTTTCCTTGAGGCTGCGGGCGAAGAGCTCGATGTATTCCTTGTAAGAATCCAAGGCGAGCTTGCCCTCAGCGAAATGCTCGGCCAGCGCTTCGTCGTGGTAATCGATGAGCTCGATCAAGGCGCGGCGAAGTTTCTGCCGCATCTCCGGATCGACCACCACCTTGAAAGGGCTTACCCCGGCGTCGGGCTTCGCGATTTCCTTTTTCAAGGCAGTCTGGTCGGCCGAGACGAGTTGATAATCGCGAGGTTCGTCCATGATTTGGGACCGAAGCTGAAGCGCTGTCGGTGTAGTCACTTGTGAATTGACCCTGCAACCCTGTCAAACCAGAATCCGGCCCCATGAGAACATACCTGCTAACTTTGTTATTGGTTTTGGGACTGGCGACGGCCGGGTTCGGTGCCGGCGCAGACGCAGAGTTGAAGGCGATTTCGCAGCAATGGCTGGACGCCTACATGAAGAGCGACGCGAGCTTTCTCAAGAGCACCCTGTCCGAAGATTATGAGATCACTGAGCCAGATGGCAGCGTCGCGACCAAGGCCGAGGACATCAGATCGGTCACCGAAAAGACTTTCGTCCTGAAAACAGCCAGGATGAGCGATTTCAAATGCCGAATGCTTGGCGAAAATGCGGCTTGTGTAACCGCGACACTGAAGATCAGCGGAACGAGCCACGGCCGGGAATTTTCGGGCGAGTATCGCGGGATGGACGTCTACGAGAAGAAAGACGGCAAATGGATAGCCGTTGCGTCGCAGATGACGAAGATCGAAAGCGATAAGAAGTAGGCCTGTAGCGCGGTCTATGACCGCCGGGTCACTCGTCGGTAAACAATTCGGCGGTCACAGACCGCCGCTACAGCGTTCCGCCTAAAAGAAGATCGGGATGATCAGGATCGCGACGATGTTCACGACCTTGATCATCGGATTGATCGCGGGGCCGGCGGTGTCCTTGTAGGGATCGCCGACGGTGTCGCCGGTGACGGCCGCCGCATGCGCGGCCGAGCCTTTACCGCCGAAGTTTCCTTCTTCGATAAACTTTTTCGCGTTGTCCCAGGCGCCGCCGCTCGAAGTCATTGCAATCGCGACGAACAATCCTGTCACGATCGTGCCGACGAGCACGCCGCCGAGAACAACTGGACCGAGCTGTGGAATGACCGCGACGAGCACAACGCAAAGCACCGGGAGAAGCGCCGGAACGATCATCTCGCGCAGGGCCGCTTTCGTCACGATATCGACGCAAGTTCCGTAATCAGGTTTGTCTTCCCCGCGGAGGATGCCGGGCTTCGCGGACAATTGGCGGCGCACTTCACGGACCACCGCGCCGGCCGCTTTGCCAACCGCGTCCATGCTGAATGCGGTGAAGATAAACGGCAGGAGACCGCCAATGAACAAACCGATGATGACCTTGGGATCGGTCAGCGTGAAAACGAAATCGTAGGTTCGATTCCCCGCTGCAAAATGCGCCTTTAGTTCCTCGACGTAGGAACCAAAGAGAACCAGCGCTGCCAGGCCGGCGGACGCAATCGCGTAACCTTTCGTCACCGCCTTCATCGTGTTGCCAACCGCGTCGAGCTCATCGGTCACGCCACGCACTTCCTTGGGCAGATTGCTCATCACGGCGATGCCGCCAGCGTTGTCCGTGATCGGGCCAAACGCATCCAGTGAAATGACGATGCCAGCCATAGAGAGCATGCTCATGACGGCAATCGCGATGCCGTAAAGACCAGCGAAATGATTGCTCAGCAGGATGGCGATTCCAATGAAGCCGACCGGAAGAGCGGTTGCGTGCTGCCCGATGGCGAGGCCCGCGATGATGTTCGTGGCGTGTCCGGTCTCTGAAGCGCGCGCGATCTTGCGCACGGGCCCGTAATGCATCGAGGTGTAGTAGTTCGTAATCACGACCACGACCGCGGTCATGAGCAAGCCGATGAGGGAAGCGTAGTAGAGCTCGGTTGCGGTATGCGCGACGCCACTGATGGTGAAGCCTTTTGGGAAGAGGGCCTGCGTGGCCGGCCAGAAGAGAACGGCGGAGATGATCCCGCTGCTGACGACCGATCCCATCAGGGTGGCAGTGGGTTTCATGCCGGTGAGGTTGACGAAGGCAATGCCGATGAGGGCGCCGAGCACCGAAATGCCGCCGAGAACAAAAGGATAAACCACGGCCGCGTGGGCCAAGTCGGGAGCGGCGCCGCCGAGGGTAAGCGCGCCAATCAGAATCGCGCCAATCAAGCTGACGGCATAAGTCTCGAAGACATCCGCGGCCATGCCTGCGCAATCGCCGACGTTGTCACCGACGTTGTCCGCGATCGTTGCCGGGTTGCGCGGGTCGTCTTCATCGAGGTTGCTTTCGATTTTACCCACGAGATCGGCCCCGACGTCCGCGGCCTTGGTGTAAATGCCGCCGCCTAAACGGGCGAATACGCTGATCAAGCTGGCGCCAAGCGCGACCCCAACCAAGCTCGCTACTTCGCGCCCCGGCGCCCAGGCGCGCGCAGCATAATAGAAGACTCCGACCGAAAGCAGGGCGAGACCGACTACCAGGAGACCGGTAACTGCGCCGCCGTTGAAGGCCACCCGCAGTGCCGCCGCGCGTGAACTCATGGCAGCCTGGGTGACGCGGGAGTTCGCCAGGACGGCGATCCGCATTCCGACATAGCCAGCGACGAGCGAACAGAACGCGCCTAGCAAAAAGCCAACGGCCGTAGGAGCGTCCTTAAAGATGAAGAGAAGGACGAAGATGATCCCCGCGATGATGCTAATCGTGACGACCTGGCGGTTCAGGTAAGCCTTCGCACCTTCCTGGATAGCTCCGGCTATCTCGCGCATCCGCTCATTTCCCGGGGAGAGCTTGGTCACCATCCGGATGAGGAGAAAGGCAGCGATCAATCCGACCACGGCGCAGACCATCGAAATGGGGAGGCCGGATTTGAGCAGGCTAAGGGCGAGAAAAGTCATGACGGCTTGGTTGAAAGGGGGGGACTTTAGTTAGCTTTGCCTCTCTGGCAAATGAAGATGTAGAGGCACTTGTGCACGGCGGCTTCGGCTGATTGCTGCCTCGTTCCCAAGCTCCAGCTTGGGAACCTAGAAAATCTAGAGGCGCTTGTGCCAAGCGCCCACCCAGTGAGACAGGCGCTTGACACAAGCGCCTCTACATCAGAGCTCGAACACGGTCCGCAGCCGGCGAAGGAAGGTGGAACGGTATTCCGTCTCCTTGACCTCGTGGGCCCGCGGCACCATCGCGTCCCGCACGATTCCTTCACCCTCGAGCTTCCGTTTTGCCAGCAGCTCGCTCAGCGCATTCAGGCAATCGGGCGATTCGCGGAGCAGGTCCGCCATGACCGGCTTGCTAATCTCCAGCACTTCGCAGTCGTTCTCTGCCCGCACCGTGGCTGAGCGCGGCTCGCCGGTGAGGAGGGAGAATTCGCCGAAGCAATCGCCCTGGCGCATCGCGCCAACCCGGACGCTGGTTCCGTTCCGGGCGATGGACACGGCGGCGGTGCCTCGCAGCATCACGAACATCGAGTCGCCTTCGTCGCCTTCCTGGATGAGGCGTTCGCCGCGGCCGTAGCGGTGGATTTGCGACTGCTTCAGCACGGTTTCGAGCTGGTCGTCGTTCATGCACTCGAAGAGCGCCTCGTTGCGCAGGATTACACGGGCTTCGGCCTGGGCGTCGCCGGCGCGTTTCGATCCGCGCTGGAGATGGAGGGTGCGGATAGGGAAGGGGATGGCGATCTGTTGGCGTTTGAATTCGTACCAGATGTTGGTCCGGATCGCGTCGCAAACTTCGTTATAACCCCGATGGTTCCCCATCGAGAATTTGATCTCGTAGATCACGGCCGAGTCCGCGAAATCCATCACGAAAACTTTCACAGGCGGATCGGGCAGGACACCCTCGGCGGTAATCGCGGCGCGATGGAGCGCATCCTTGACCCGGTTCGGCGGGACATCGTAATCCGCCCCGACCCGCAGCCGCATGGCGTGGATCTCTGTCGGATAATGGAGATTGATGATCGTGTTCCGCGCGATCTGGTAATTGGGAATGTCGAGGTAGATGCCGTCGTTCGTCCGGAGGCGGGTGGATCGCCAGTTGATCTCCATTACCTCGGCGAATTTCTGCTCGATGTTGAGCCAATCGCCGACCTTGTAGGGTTTGCTGATCTGGAGGGCGATCCCGGCGATAATGCCGCCGAACAAGTCCTGGGTAGCAAACCCGAGGACGATGGCAGCGATGCCCGATCCGGCGAGCAGTCCGCGCAGCTCGGCCTGCGCATGGTAGCCGACGCTCAGCACGAGCAGCAGCGCGATCAGGTAAATGAAGAGAGCAACGACCTGCCGAAGAAAGGTCGGGATGGTCGCGCGCCGTTTTTTCTCCCAGTAAAGATCCCACAGATACCGGTCGAGTAGAGCGACGAACAAGGCGGTGCTTAGGAGGAAAAGGGCGGCGCCGACGTGATTTCGCCAGTCCGCCTTCACCCCGTAGAACCACATTGCGGCGTAGAACGCGAGGGTGAGGCAGAAGAGCTGAAAGAGAACCCCAAGCCCGACCCCGGCGCGGCGTTTGAGAAGCCGTCCGATCGTCAGCGAAACGAAGTAGGTCGCGATAAAGATCACGACGGTCAGGATTGCCCGCTGGGTCTGGAAGAGCTCCAACATCAGTGGATGGAGAATAGCAGCGCGGCACCGATGGCGACAAGTGCCAGGGCGCGCTCCGTTTTCGTGCTCATGATCATGATCCTGCTCATGATCTTGTTGAGTGGGCCTAGCTTAAAAGATCATGATCATGATCAGGAGCATGAGCATGAATGATTACAGCTTCGGCGAGATCACCAGCCACGCCCAGCCCGCCAAAAAGCACAGGCCCCCGAGCGGCGTGATCGCCCCGAGCCACCTGACATTGGTGAGCGCCATCGTGTAAAGGCTTCCGCTGAACAGAACGATGCCGGCCGTTAACAGAAAAAACACAACCCGATGACCCGCACCATGAAGGGCGAGCGCGACCAATGCCACGCCGTGGAGAAGGTGATAAAGCACCGCCGTGTTCCACGCCTCCAGCAGCCCCTTCGCCTTGAGCGAATCTTTCAAGGCATGGGCG
>DATLNB010000025.1:0-75504 GCA_035536995.1 Chthoniobacterales bacterium
GCTTCGAAATGCTCCTAAGGCCTAACCATGCGATGGAGCGAACGGCTGGCAGCTTTGGTTCCTCACCTTCGATGAAATTCCACCCTCAACCCGCAGCGACGCGCCCTCCCGCCAGCCGTCGCTCATCTTGTTCTCGTTAGACGTTATGGAAACTCCGCCGCCGCTTCCCGGTCAGCTTTTGTCCCCGCAGTCGCCTGGGTGTTCATCCCCCTGTCTGGGTTCGCGACGCTCCTCTCGATCCTGCAGAACGTCATGAACTACACACTTTTCCCTGTGCGATAAGATCGCTCATCTTTTCTCGTTAGGCCGTTTCCATACCGCACATCAATTTTCTCGTTAGGCCGTTTCCATACCGCACATCAAATATGATCTCACGCTTTCTCGTTCCGCGGTTCTTCTGCCTGTTCGCCGTCACCGGATTCGCGGCCGACCCTCCTTTTGACCGGGCGAGGCTTCTCGGCACTTGGGAGTTGCAGCTGCCCGGCTCGCTAAGCAGCTTCACCGGGTACACCACGTATCGGCCGGACGGGACGTGCGTGCAGATTGGACGAGGCAAGACGCTCGGTATGACGAAGTGGATCTACGTCGAGACGCACTGGCGCCTCGAGGGGGATCAGGTAGTGGCATCAGTAACGCGCTCAAGCATTGGTTTACCGATCGGGAAGTCGACCACCTCTCGGATTATCCGACTTACCGCCTCCGAGTTCACTTATCGGGAGGCCGGCGATAGCGCGGACCGTACGGAGCACCGGGTCGCCCAAGTGCCGCCTGATTTTCAGCGTCAGTTGGCGGAGCTACAGCAGAAAGCCACAGGCAAGTGACACGCCAACGGCCTAACCTATCGCTGGAGCCAACCGCTGGCCGCTGTGAAGTCCACATTTGATTTTGTGAAACAGTTTTCCCTGCATGCGGCGCTCGCCGCCGCCAGCGGTGGCTCAGCTTATTCTCGTTAGGTGTCTACGGGCGACCACTTGGATGGAGAGGGATTCCGGCGGACCCGCTACGCCTTTCAGATGATGCTCGTTCCATTTGCCGCCGCCGCCCTGATCAGCCGTTTGCTGTTCGCCGTCGCCGTCGTTCTGCCGTTTAGACTGCTTTCTCGCGCCGCGTTTCGGCGCCGCTACGCGTGCCCCAACTGTCACCAGCACACCCTGGACGCGACTCGCCTCGTCGAGGACAGCCGCCGTTTCCACTTCGCGACATGCGACGACTGCACTCACCAGTTTGAGCGAGACGACGACGGGTCGTGGCTCCACATTCCTCCCGGAGATCCTCGTTACGTCCCACAGCGTGAAGCCACGAACCTCACCTAACCAGGCGATGCAGCTGACCGCGGGCAAACCTGACGTTCACGCTTCCCGTGTCTGCCCTCGTGCGCCTATGCTGCCATTCATGCACATCGGGCTCGCGGCAGCTGATCTTGCGTCTCGTTAGAGCAGCAGCATGAGAATTTCGGCGGCGCGGTTCATCTCCATCGTCGGACACCCGTTTGTGTCGCTGTCGCTCCTCGTGTTGTCGCTGCATCTACGCACCAGCCCGCAGGACGTCCTTCGACCGACATTTGTCTTTACGCTGATTGTTCTGCTCCCGCTCGGCCTGCTCATCTGGCGTTCGCGAGCGTCGGGACGCTGGCGAACGGTCGATGCGTCGGACAAGGCAGATCGTCCTGTGCTCTATCTCACCATCGGTTTGGTGCTGATTGGAGCGGGGGCATACTTTTACTTCGTGGAGCATTCCGCGGCTTTCGTACGCGGATGCTTTGTGGTGGGCGCAATGATGCTGGTGGCGTTTGTTCTGAACCGCTGGACCAAACTCTCTTTGCATGTTGCGTTTGCCTCGTTTTGCGGCCTGCTCCTGGGCACCGTTCAACTGCACGCCGGATTGCTGATTCTTCTGTGTGTGCCGGCTTTGATCTGGTCGCGTTTGGTGCTGTCGCGGCACGTTTTCTCCGAAACCATCGGCGGGTTGATCCTCGGCGGTTGCGGAGCTACCTATCTGATGTGGCTGTGAGCGCACAAAGGCCTAACCAGGTGATCCGGCGAACCGCGAGCAAGCCTGTCGTCCACCCTCTCGGTGTTTGCCATCCACGCTTTTCCCTGCGTCGACACCGCATCAGGCTCGCGGCACCTGATCTTGGTCTCGTTAGGCCGATCAAGCTATTTACATAACCATAACTCAACAAAGGATCGCACAATGACAATGACACGTTTGTATCGCACGTTGATTCTGGCGCTGCTCTGTTCCTTCATCTCTTTCGCTACCGCAGCGGCAGCGCCAGCTGGCGCCCAGGCGGTGGATGAGGCTTGGCGAAAGGCGATCACCGCGAACGATCTTGATCGCATCATGGCGGTGTACTCCGAGAACGCAGTGATGTGGCTTCCCGACACCCCGGAGGCAAAGGGCCGCGGGGCGATCCGCCAATCTTACGCAGCCCTGCTGGCGGCGAACACGGTGACTGCCGCGACGTTTGCTAACACTCACTATGAAGACGCGGGCGACCTTTCGGTGGGTTGGGGGGATTTCACCCTTACTCTATCTCCAAAGAGCGGAGGCAATCCTGTTACGCTGTCAGGTCGTTTTTCGGTAATCGCCAGAAAAGAGGCTGGCACGTGGGTTTACGTCGTTGACCACGCCTCAGCTCATCCCACTCCTCCGCAACCCCGCTAACACAACTTGCCTGCGCAGACATCAATGCAGCGCGCTCGCGGCAGCTGATCTTGTGTCTCGTTCGATGCTAAAGCGCGTATGACATCGCCCACCGAAGCGTCGTCGCAGCGCCTCAGGTTACGCGGCGCCGTTGCTCTGGCCATCGTCCTGTTTGACGCCCTGCTTCTGGAGCGTCTCCTGCCGACATTTGGGTTGGATGCGTGGGTCCGAGCGGCGTCTTTTGTTGCTGGCGCCGCACTTGCAGCCTGGGGCTTCCCGTCTGTGTTCAGCATCATTGCGCTATGCCTTCTCGCATTATGGTTTGGCCACGGCGATCTGTTCCTGAGTCCAGAGTTTCACGTGTTGCTGTGGGTTGCCATTCTTGCGGGAGCCGGCGCCTTTCATCGCGTCCGAGACGGAGCGCCCTCGTTGTTGCTTGTTATCGGATCGAGTGGCTTCGTCGTCATATTTCTGCTCCATGCTTCTAGCCAGTACACGCACGGTCTAGCGCTAGACGGGTTCGCCTGGAGCCATTGGGCCTATGAGTGGCTCGCGGTGGCCTCGGCTGCGGCCATACTCTGCTTCCCTGTCGGCGTTGCCATGCTCCTCCGCGGTTGGAAAGGTCGCATCTAGCCATGCAATGGAGCCAACTCCGAAAGCTTTCGCGAGCCGGCTGGCTGGCAGTCCGGAAGAAAGTCTAAAGGCGAAATTAGAAAGTAGAAAACAAAAGCGACGCGCCACCCCGCCAGTCGTCGCTCATCTTATTGATTCACGCATCCGACTCGTTCAACCTGCGGTCTTAAGATCAAATGTCACGGCTCCATTGCCAGTCCGCTCCCTTGTCGTTAGGCGACTTCGCGCGTTTGCCATGAGAACCAAGCTTCTAATTCTTTACTCTTCCCTGCTGGCTCTCGCTTCGGCCGGCGGAGCGCCGCCCGCTCAGACGGATCTCGTTGGCACCTATGAGGGAGCGTCCATTCGTAAGTCCCCAACAGGCCAATCCCTTGTTCTCCAACTCGACGTCACCAAACGCGACGGGGTCTATTCCCTGGCCGCCTCCATGAACGACACCAATCGCGAAGAGGGCATGGACCACACCTCGAACACGCATTGGCAGTGGACCGGCACTGGAACGGTCCGCAATGATCGCCTGACATTCAAATACGACTCGGGCGACGCCGAGCTGGGCAGAGGCACTTTGCGCCGCGATGGAGCGGCTTTTATTCTCACGCTAGGTCGGGTCCGGTATCGCCTCCACCTTTCCAAGCATTGACCAACGAGCAAGCAACGTCGCCGTCGGCCGTCCCTCCAAAGGATTGACGCGACCGAAAGAGGGCGGGCGGCGCGTCCCGCCTGTGACGCTTGACGCGGTTGTGGCTTTTGGGTGTGATCCCCACGTCATGCGCATGAAAAAGATTTCCCGGGCCGGCGCCCTTCTCGCGGTGCTTCTGATTGTTTCCTTCGTTACCTCGGCGCGGGCTGAGACCCTGGTCGCTTTGCTTAGCGATAAGTCTTTGAATTATTTCGATTCGGCCGCGCCGGGTGCGTGGAGCAGGACGATCCCGCTGACCGGTATCCCGGCGGCGGAAAGCGTCCAGGCGTTCGATTACCTGACGGATGGCGTGCTCGCCCTCATGACGCGCGAGGGATTGCAGCTCCGCATCTATACCGTCAATAAAAATACAGGAGCGGCCACCTGGACCGGCACAACCTTTACCATGACCAGCACCAACAGTGTCGCCTTCGACGCGTTCGGGTCGCAGGTCCGGCCTTCCAACATTGTCCTCCTGACCGAAGCTGATTCCATGGCCCGGTTTGGTTTTAACAGTGGCAGCGGCCCGGTCACGGTCGCTTACGATAGCGTGACCAACGACGGCGACGCCGCCGACCCGTGGGCCGGTTTCAACCCGAATATCGTCGCGCTCGGGTCCACCAACGCTTCGCCGGGCGCGACCGCGGCGGTGCTTTACGGGATCGATGGGAACCAGAATACTCTCGTTAAGATTACCTGGGACACGGGCTCGATCGACACCGTCGCGCTGCTGCGGACGGAGGGCGGCTTCGGCGTCGACGTCAATATCCGGTGCGGGTTCGATATCTCCGGAGTAACCGGCACAGCTTATCTGGCAACTGGAGGGGGCGCGACAACAACGTTGTATAGGGTGGACCTGGACAATGGGTTTGCGACCTCGGTCGGCAACATCGGGCCGGCCAATGTGCCCGCCGGCGTGGTCGTGACGGACATCGCGGTCCTGCCGCCCACCAGCCTGGCCAACATCGCGACCCGGAGCCGGGTGGGAACGAACGAGGAGTCGATGATCGCCGGGTTCATTACCGTGGGGGGCCAGCCGTCGCGCCTGCTGGTTCGCGCGATTGGGCCGAGCCTTGGACCGCTCGGGGTGAACAATTTCCTGCCCGATCCGGTGTTGACGGTGTTCGACAGCAACGGCGTCCAGATCGCGACGAACGACAATTGGAAGTCGAGCCAGCAGAGCGAGATCTTTAATACGGGTCTGGCGCCGGGCAACGATCTCGAGGCCGCGGTCGTCGGGGTGGCGCCGGCGGGGGCGTATACCGCGATTGTGACGGACAAGAACGGTGCGATCGGCGTGGGGTTAGTGGAGATCTATAAGTTGCCGGATTTGTAGGCTGTAGGGACGGCGCTCTCTCCCCGTGATTAGACGTTCGCGAAAGCGCGGCTTTTAGTGCTCGCTGGCGAAGCTGGAGCTTCGGGGACAAGTGCGTTCCCAAGCTAGAGCTTGGGAACGAGGGGATGCGATCATGAGCACGATCATGATCATGAGCATGAGGAGAGGCCGGCGGCGGCGCGTTGGCCCGCGGGAACCGGGCGGTTGCCCTACAATTGAATGCTGTGGCCTTCGGCCCAGGTCCAAAGCGCGGTGAACTCGGGCGGCGCGGATTTGAGCGGGCCGCTGAATTGGGCGCGGTGCGCCGCCAGGACTTTGCCGAAGGTGGTGCCGTTGGCTGAGGCGCGGTTCGGGTCGGCGCCGCGCTCGAGGAGAGAAAGGGCGTCCGCGTAGGCGCGGGGATCCTTCAGGCCCATTTTCGTCCGGCGGATCAGGAGCGTATCGCCTGCCTCTTCCTCATCGCGTGCCGGCATTGCCGCGTTGATATCGGCGCCGCGTTCCAGGAGCAGATCCATCCGGGCCCGGGCCTGGCCGGGAAAATAACCGAGATACCAGTTCATGAGGATGATGGGCCGGCCGAAGGGGTCGGTCGCGTTCGGGTTGCCGCGCGCGTCGAGCATGGCGCGCAGGACCGGCTCGGAAGCATGGACAGCGGCGGCCATGGCGAAAGAGTCCTGCTGGCCGTTGGTGTGGTTCGGGTCGGCGCCGATGGCGAGCAGCGCGTTCACCGCATCGAAGAGCTCAGGGCGTTGCCACGATTCCCGGATGGCGAAGCAAAGCAGGGTCATTCCCTCGTGGCCCGGCGCGTTCAAGTCGGGGACGGCCTGGGCGGCGGCCCGGATCGCGTCGGGATTGTTGTTGGCGACGCCCTGGGCAACGGCGAGGAGTGCCGGTTGTTCGTTAAAGTATGCGCGGCCGGAACGTTGTTCAGCCTGGAGCTTGCGCCGGTTTTCTTCCCCGCGCTCCATCGACATGTAGAAAGCGGTGAAGAACCAGATGAAGAAACCAATCACGACGACCGCACAGAGGGCGGCGACGATCGCGAGTTTTTTAGCCAGGGGCATGGGTAGGAAAGTAGAAAGTAGAATTTAGGAAGTAGGAAGGAAGAAGTCGGAGGTCGGGTTACGCGCCATAGCCTTGGCGAAGGCGGGAGGCCGGAGGTCAGAGCGAGCGCGACGCTTGACTGAGGGGCATGGTTTCGCTGTCATCCTTCGGCATGCGTGTGAACGTGATTTGCCGGGTGTCGACCGTCGTTGTCGCGCTGATTGTTTCCTGCATTCTTTCCGCGCGGGCGGAGACGCTGGTGGCGTTGATGACCGATAAAACGCTGCGCTACTTTGATTCGGAGTCGCCCGGTGCCTGGCTCAAGACCATCAATATAACGGGCATCCCAGGGAGTCGATTCGTCCAGGCCTTTGACTACCGACCGGACGGCACTCTTGTCATCATCGCCCGCGAAAACGACAGCCTCTTTTATTATAATGTCGATCCGGTCACCGGCGTGGCCGCGACCTCGCAAGCGGGCGTTTCTCCCTCGAACCTGAACGCCGTCGCGTTCGATTCATTCGCCTCGAACGTCCACCAGGCCGACCTCGTGCTCAGCACGGACGACGATATCATGCGCCGCTTCTATTATTTCCAGGGGAGCAGCGGCGGCACCGAGCTCAAGTCCCTCGCCTACGACAACGTCGCAAATGATGGGGACCCGGCGGATGTTCATAGCGGGGCGAACCCAAACATCGTCGCGCTTGGTTCCACCAACGGTTTTCCCAGCGCCCGCTCCGCCGTGCTTTACGGAATCGATGCCGGCCAGGATTCGCTCGTGATCGTGGACTGGGACACCGGCGTGATGGATACAGTTGCCGGACTGTTCACCCAGGGCGGCGGGATCGACGTTGGCGCCCGGACCGGCTTCGACATCTCGGGAGTTACCGGCACTGCCTATTTGTCATACGGCCTGAGCACGGCCACGACGCTCGCCACGGTCAACCTGACCACGGGCCGGACGACAATTGTCGGAACGATCGGCCCGGCCGGGCAGCCTTCTGGGGTGCTCGTTGCCGACATTTCCGCGTTACCTGCTTCGCACGTCGCGAACATCTCGACGCGCGGCCGGGTTGGCACCGGTGAAGACCAGATGATCGCAGGGTTTATCATCCAGGGCGGCGCCTCCAACCGCCTGATCGTCCGCGGCCTGGGCCCGAGTCTCGGCCCGCTGGGGGTGAACAATTTCCTGCCGGATCCCGTGTTGACGGTGTTCGACGGCAACGGCGTCCAGATTGCCACGAACGACAACTGGAAGTCGAACCAGCAAAGCGAGATTACCCAGACAGGCCTGGCCCCCAGCAACGATCTGGAAGCAGCGGTGACCGGTACCGTCCCGCCGGGTCTTTACACCGCGATCGTCTCGGATAAAAACGGCGCGACCGGCGTGGGGCTGGTGGAGATTTACAAGCTGCCGGACCTGTAAGCTGTAGGGCGCCTGTGGCAGGCGCCACCGGCCTTTTTGCAGAAACCGTTTACGGGGTCTGCAAGGCCGGAAGGCTTGACGGATTGCGGCTGTCCCGCTGTTATCCCGGTCATGTGCCTAAGAAAGACTTCGCGCTGTGGCGCTCTCATCGCGGTAGCCGTCATCTCGTCGCTGGTTTCCGCGCGGGCGGAGACGCTGGTCGCCCTGATGACGGACAAGAAGCTCCGCTATTTTAATTCCACGTCGCCCAACGCCTGGTTGAAGACTATCGATATCACCGGAATCCCGGGCACCGAATCGGTCCAGGCGCTCGATTTTCGGGTCGATGCGACGCTGGCAGTGATCACGCGCGAAGGCGGGACGCTCCGCGGGTATAGCGTGAACACGACCACGGGCGCAGCACAGGCGCTTTACTTTTTCTCGACGCCGAGCGCGAACGCGGTCGCATTCGATATCATGACTCCGAGTATCTATGGGACCTACTTTACAGCGCTGACAGAGGCCGACGTCATGTATCGCTTTTCCTATGGCCCGACCGGCGGCGGCGGCACCCAGGCGGATTTGCCAGTCGTTTACGATAACAACAGCTCCGATGGCGATCCGACCGACGAACACATTGGCGCAAACCCGAACATCGTCGCGCTCGGCTCGACCAACGGGTTCGTTGGAGCGAAAAGCAACGTCCTCTACGGGATCGATGCGACCCAGAATTCGCTGGTGAAAATTAACCGGTCTACCGGGTTCATCGACACGGTGGGCGCGCTGCGAACGAGCGGGGGCGCGAACGTGGATGTCGATACCCGGACCGGCTTCGACATCTCCGCGGTGACCGGGACCGCTTATCTCGCGTTCGGCCTGGGAGCGCCGACTTCGTTGTACACGGTGGATCTGGAGAGCGGCCTCACAATCCTGCAAGGGACAATCGGGCCGGCGGCACAACCGGCGGGCATCCTGGTGGTCGACATTGCGACCTTGCCGGAAAGCGAAGTAGCGAACCTGTCCACCCGGAGCCGGGTTGGAACAGGCGAGGAAGCGATGATCGCGGGGTTCACCGTCCAGGGCGGCTCGACGAATCGCGTGCTCATTCGCGCTCTCGGCCCGAGTCTGACGGCGTTCGGGATTAACAATGCGTTAGCCGATCCGGAGCTGACGATTTTCGACGGCAACGGAGTACCGATTGGTTTCAACAGCAGCTGGAAGTCGCACCAGCAGGACGACATTTTTCAGACTGGCCTGGCGCCGGGCAGCGATTACGAGCCGGCCTACCTGAGCGAGTTCCAGCCGGGCCAATACACGGCAATCGTGAGCGGCTATAACGGCCAGACCGGTGTGGGGTTGGTGGAAGTTTACAAGCTCCGGGACCTATAACGAGCGTCTCTGCTCACTCTGTGGAGCGGTCGGATTCCTCGGTTGGAGGGGTCCGTGCAGACGCTCACGGCATTTCGCAGAAACGCGCCGACCAACGGTTATCAAACCCCGTACCGCCAAATCTTGACCGGGCGGCCCTGGCCCGCTGTGATACGACGTCATGGCCGGAAACAGACTCGGTGCGTCCATCCTCGCTTTGTTGCTCAGCGCGACCGCCCCCGCATTGGCGGAAACGATTGTCGCCCTCATGTCCGACAATACGCTTCGACATTTCGACAGCGGTTTGCCGGGCACTTTCACAAAGACCGTAGCTCTGAGCGGCATTCCGGCCGCCGAAGCGGTGGCCGCCCTGGATTTTCGTCCAGACGGCTCGCTCGTGGTCGTGACGCGGCAGAACCTCACTCTCCGCTTTTATTTCGTGAATCCGAATACAGGCGCCGCGGTCGGTTCTAACTTCGAGATCGACCGGACGAGCATTAATGCCGTCGCGTTCGACTCTTATCCGCCGGGAATCCACCCCAACGTGGACATGGTTGTCGCGACCGACGACGACCGCATGATCCCGTTCTTCATCGCTCCCGGCGTAACGGGGGGCGACGGGACTCGAACTCTCGTTTACGACAACAGCACGGCCGACGGTGATCCGGCGGATGAGCACGCCAGCGCCAATCCATCCATCGTCGCCCTAGCCACGACGAATAGTTTCCCTGGCGGACAGGCCCACGTGTTCTATGGAATCGATTCACTTCAGAATTCGCTGGTGCGGATCGATTATCAGACGGGCGTGATCGACACCATCGGCACGCTGCGAACAAACCCCGCGACAGTTCTTCAGATCAATTCCCGGACCGGCCTGGATATTTCAGGCGCAACCGGCATGGCGTATCTGATGTTCGGTTCGGGCGACACGACTTTGCTCGTCCGGGTTGACCTGACCACAGGCAGCGTTGCGAACGTCGGGCAGATCGGGCCGGCGCCCCAAGCGGGCGGACCGACGCCGGTAGATATATCGGTGCTCGCGCCGACGCAGCTTTCGAACATTTCCACCCGGAGCCGC
This sequence comes from Chthoniobacterales bacterium, assembly GCA_035536995.1. GTDB lineage: Bacteria > Verrucomicrobiota > Verrucomicrobiia > Chthoniobacterales > UBA10450 > AV80. The sequence continues at coordinate 10,190 of DATLNB010000025.1, forward strand.
GTTGGCACCGGCCAGGATGTGATGATCGCCGGGTTCATTATCCAGGGGGGTGCTTCCACACGCGCGATCATTCGCGGTTTAGGACCGAGCCTGAGCGCCCTGGGGGTGAACGGCCCCCTGGCTGATCCGGTGCTGACCGTGTTCGACGGCAACGGCGTCCAAATCGCGACCAATGACAATTGGAAATCGAGCCAGCAGGCCGAGATCAGCGGGACAGGCGTAGCGCCGAGCAACGATCTTGAAGCGGCGTTTGTGGGCCTTTTCCCGCCCGGCGCCTACACCGCCATCATCTCCGGTAAGAACAATGGGACAGGGGTCAGCGTAGTGGAAGTGTTCCGGTTGCCGGAGCTGACCTTCTAAATACAGCGGCGTTCGCGTGGCGTCCCCTTCCTGCCGGCGGAAGATAACGGGGCGCATAAAGGACGACGCGGCTACCAAAGCCGCGGCATCCGATTCCGGAGTGATGAAGCGATTTGTTTTTTGTTTCCTCGTCCTTGCCTTCGTCGCGGTTTGTCCAGCGCGCGCGGACGACGGCGTCCGTGAAGTGCAAAGCCGATTAAAGGCCGGTGGTTTTTATTTCGGCGAGATCAACGGGCGGTTCGACAGCGAGACGGCGGCCGGCGTGACTCGCTACCAGATCCGGAACGGTCTTCAGATAACGGGGAAACTGGACGGGCCAACGCGTTATGCGCTGGGCGTCAGCGCCACCGCGCCGCCGACGCCGATGCCGCGATTTGGCGAAGATGTCTGGCGTCGTTTAAGGAAGAGCGACCAGGCCACGATCACCAGGCAGATGGCTGAGGACGCGCGATCGAATCCGGCCAAAACGATCGCGGCAAACCCACCGGCGGCTGGGCCACCGCCCTCCCCACCCGCCGTAACGAAGCGTCCGCCAGCAAGATACGATACGGACCGGTTAAAGGGTTACATCGCGGCCTTCGTTCTTGCGGGGGTCGAATCCCAGGGCGGCGCCGAGACGGAGTTCTTCGCGAATCGGGTCGATTATTTCGGGGAACGTGGGGTCACCAAGGAAAAAGTGCGGCGCGACCTGGAACGTTACAACCGGCAATGGCCGGAGCGTGGGTTCTGGCTCGCCGGTGAGCTCGAAGTGAAACCAGCGGGCGAGCGGCTCAATGTTTCGTTTCCTCTCCGTTACGAGCTCCGGAACGGCCCGAAACGCGCGGCCGGAAGAGTTTGGAAGACGCTTATCCTGGAAAAGACGCCTGCCGACGATCTCCAGATCGTGGCGGTGAACGAGCGAAAAATGTAGGCGGCGAGCAACCGGTCGGCACAGCGCGCCGACCTACCCTCAGCCGCCTAACGACTTCATTTCTTCCGGCGAAAGATTCACCTTCGCCGCGGCGACGTTCTCTTCCAGATGCGCCACGGAGGAGGTGCCGGGAATCGGCAGCATGACCGCGGAACGCTGCAATAACCATGCAATCGCCACCTGATAGATCGTCGCGTTTTTCGCTTTAGCGATCTTCTCCAGCGCCTCCGCCTTGAGACCGCGCACGCCGCCGACCGGCGCCCAGGGCATGAATCCAATCCCTTCTTTCTCGCAATAGCCGAGCGTGTTCTCCCACTTGCGGTCGTCGAAGTTGTAGCGGTTCTGCACCGTCACAATCGGGAGAATCTTTCGCGCTCGCGCGATTTCCTCCGGCGAAACCTCGGAAAGACCTACGTGCCGAATCTTGCCCGCGTCCCGCGCTTCCTTGATTGCGCCTAACGAATCCTCCATCGGCACCTTGGAATCGATCCGATGCAGCTGCCAGAGGTCGATCCGGTCCAGCTTCAGCCGCTTGAGGCTGTTATCTACACACTGCTTCAGATATTCCGGGCGTCCGTCCGGCACCCATTGATTGGGGCCCGGCCGCGTGTTCCCGCCTTTCGTCGCAATGACGAGGCCTTTCGGATACGGATGAAGGGCCTCCGCGATCAGCAACTCGCTGGTCTCGGGGCCGTAGGCATCGGCCGTGTCGATAAGATTCACTCCGAGTGCGACCGTCCGCTTGAGGACCTTGATCGCGGCGTCCCGATCTTTCGGCCAGCCCCAAATCCCCTCGCCTGTGATTCGCATCGCCCCAAACCCGAGCCGGTTCACGGTCAGGTCGCCGCCGATCTTGAATGTATCGCTCATTGTTTTTGACGATTCCGCTCCGAAAAGAGACGCCGCTCCTTGTGCCGATAAACCAGCGGCACCCGCCACACTCAACCTGACAAATGTTCGTCGATCCATTGTTTCCTCTCTGTTCTGTTCGGGCCCCAACACTCCAAGTCTAGGGCCCATGCGTCACAGCCCGCAAATCCCCATTCGGCAACCAGTAGCGGCGGTCTATGACCGCCGGATGCAGAGATTCGGAATGGACCGCCACTACAGCTTCGGGAAGGCCAGCGTCACCCGGGTTCCCCTGCCCGCTTCGCTCTCAATTTTCGCTCTCCCTCCGTGCAGCTCGACGATTGATTTGACGAGCGCGAGCCCCAGTCCGACGCCTTCGGAGCTGCGCGAACTATCCGCGCGGTAAAACCGGTCGAACACGCGAGGCAAATGCTCGGCCGCCATGCCGGTTCCGGTATCCTGCACGCAAACTTCCGAGGTGGCGTCACGATCGGAAACTGCAATCTCGATGTTCCCGCCCGGCGGCGTGTAGCGAAGCGCGTTTTCGAGAAGATTATTCACGGCCCGCCCGAAAAGCATTTCGTCGGCGACAAACCGGGCTTCCCCTACGCATCGCAGGGAGATCTTCTGTTCCTCGGCGATCGGTTCGTGAAAAGCGACGATCTTTTCAATCGCCGAACGCCCCTCGAAAGGCGTTCGTTGCAAATGCCCTTCGGCCGCCTCGGTGCGGGCGAGGAAGAGCAAATTATCCACGATGTTGCTGAGGTGCGCGCACTCCGCGACCATCGACTCGAGGACCTCGCGATATTCCTCGGGAGTTCGGGAACGCGTCAGGGCGACTTCCGCTTCACCGCGAATATTTCCGATGGGCGTTCGCAGTTCATGGGCAAGGTCGGCGGAGAATTGGGAGAGCCGTCCAAAGGAATCCTCGAGCCGGGCCAGCATGTCGTCGAAAGCGACCGCCAGCGGTTTGATTTCGCGGGGCCAGCCTGCGGGACTCACCCGCTGGTGGAGCTGGGTCGGCCCGACGCGCTGCACCGCGCTGGTCATCTCGCCGAGTGGACGCAATCCCCGCTTCGTGACGCGGACCGCGATCAGCGCGGAGGCGGCGATTCCCAAAACGAGAACCGCGCCGAGGAGGGCGGCGAATTGTCTCATGAAATTGTCGTCAGCCGAGCGGTCCTGCGCGACCTGGATGATGTAGTTCTGGCCCCCAACGTGGTGTTGGATGGCGACGAGAGAAAAGAGCCGGCTCCTGGTCCGAAAATCCTCGGGAGTTGGGAGACCGCCTTCCTGCGATTCATTTTTGGAAAAGAGCGCGGGCGGCAGGAGCGCATCCATCCCGGGTGTCTCAGCGACAACATGGCCAGCCGAATCGAGCACCCTGATCCAGTAAGCTACCCGGTCGCCCGCCTGGGCATTCTTGAGCTGCTCGGTTACAAGCTGGAGGCCGCCGGGAGCTCCGAGATCGGCACGAATCGCCGCGACCTTGTCGGCCAGGACTTCGTTGTCTTCCTCAAAGGCGTGGCGAATGACAATCCAATAGAGGGCGCCAAGGCCGCAGCAAAACAGGACAGCTGCAGCGAGGGTGAAAAGAACCACCAACTGCGACGCGATCGACCGCGGCTCAACCGGCTTTGAGGACATATCCGGCGCCGCGAACCGTGTGAATAAGCTTCGGTTCGAAAGGATCGTCCACTTTCGCGCGTAACCGCCGCACCATCACATCCACGACGTTCGTGTTGGTGGCAAAATTAATGTCCCACACGTGCGCCGCGATTTCGCTCCGGGAAACCACCTGGCCGGCGGACCGAACGAGATGGGCGAGGAGAAGAAACTCCTTGCCAGTCAGGTTCAGCGGATTGCCCCCGCGGGTCGCTTTGTGACGCCGCGTGTCGATTTCGAGATCGCGAATCCGCAGGCTCTCCTGATCCTGGGCGGGAGCGCGCCGCAAGAGCGAAAGAACACGCGCCATGAACTCGGAAAACGCGAAAGGCTTTACCAGATAATCGTCACCTCCCAGCTGGAGGCCCTTCACCCGATCGCGAACACTGTCGCGCGCGGTCAGGAAAAGAATAGGCGTGCGCATCCCAGCCTTGCGAAGGTCGGAGACGACGGTCCAGCCGTCTTTCTTCGGCAACATGACGTCCACGATGAGAATATCGTACTTGCCGGTACGCGCCTGCTCGAGCCCGGCTTCGCCGTCATGCGCCACGTCCACGGTCAGGTCGTCTTCGCGCAAACCTTTGGCCAGAAACGCCGCGGTCTTTTTCTTGTCTTCAATGAGGAGGACACGCATTTCGGGCGGGAGTATAGAGGGTCGTCAAATTCGACTCAAGAATTCCGGCCACGCCACCAGAACGGCGGGCGCCGAAGGGGTTTGCCACAACACGTGGAGAGGCTCAGATTCGCCAAGACATGAGCACAACCCCAACTGATTACGCCCGTCCGGACGCCCTGGTGGACGCCGCATGGCTGGAGAAACATTTGACCGACGACGGGGTGCGCATCGTCGAGTCGAACGAAGATATCCTGCTTTACGACACCGGGCACATTCCTGGGGCGGTCCATATTGACTGGCGAACAGACCTTCAGGACGCGGTTATCCGCGATTACATTGCGCCGGAAAAATTCGCGGAGCTTTGCAGCCGGAACGGGATCACGCCGGAGACGACCTGCATTTTTTATGGCGACAAGGCAAACTGGTGGGCCTGCTACGCTCTGTGGGCCTTCCGTTTGTTCGGCCACGAGAAGGTGAAGATCCTCAATGGCGGCCGCGATAAATGGAAAGCGGACGGGCGACCCATCACCCGTGAGGTGCCGCAGTATCCCGCGACTCGTTACCCCGTACCGGAAAAGCGGCTCGACAAGGAAATCCGCGCTTTCGCGGATGAAGCGCTCGCGCAAAGCAAGGCGGGCAAACCGTTGATCGATGTGCGATCACCCGGTGAATTCAAGGGGGACGTAACGCACATGCCGGAATATCCGCAGGAGGGCGTGCTGCGCGGCGGTCACATTCCCGGCGCAAAGAGTGTTCCATGGAAAACCGCCACGAACGAAGACAGCACGTTCAAGCCGGCAAACGAGCTGGCGAAAATTTATCTCGAAGGCTGCGGGTTGAAACCGGGCACGGAGACGGTTGTCTATTGCCGAATCGGGGAGCGATCCAGCCACACCTGGTTTGTCCTAACATACTTGCTCGGTCTGGAGAACGTCCGGAATTACGATGGCTCTTGGACGGAGTGGGGGAACAAAGTGGGAGCGCCGATCGAACGCGGCTAGCCGCGCTGCGCGCGGAAGCTCCAAATCCCAGGCACCAAGCTCCAAAGAAGCACCAAATCCCAACAACCAAGGAGCGGCGGTTGCGACCCGTCGTCAGCTTTTCCGCGGTTAATGATTTGACCGATTACCTGGGATTTGGAACTTGGGATTTGGGATTTTCTTATGTATCCGCCCAAACTCGAAGCGATCATTAATCTGTTCGAATCGCTCCCGGAAGGTGAGCGGCGAGAAACACTCGTCTCCTACGCGGACAACGCGAAGAAACAGGAGCCGCGGGCAGGGGAGACGTTTACTCTCGAGGACATCCGAAAAGACGAAGAATGTGCGGATACCGTCGGGGTGTATCTCCTCGTGGATGGCGAAGGAAAAGCGCATTTCCGGATGACGCTTGGGCCGGAAGTCCAGACACTCACCCGCGCCATGACGGCAATCCTCTGCAAAGGCCTCGATGGCCGAACGCCACGGGAAATTCTCGAGCTGCCCAGTGATTTCGTAACCCGGATCGTCGGGAGCGAATTGGTCCGGGTCCGGAGCCAGACGATTTACTACGTGCTTTCCCGGATCAAAGGCATCTGCAAAGTTTACCTGGACCGCCAGCGGATGGCCGAGGTGGCGTAGGAGGCTCGGAGGTTAGGCTTCCAGCCTGACCTGGCCGACATGCTTCCAGCATGTCGATCCGAATAGGACAGCCTCGCCAGCTTGCTCCAGCAGTTAACCGGAATCCGACGGCCTGGAAGGCCATCGGCCGAGTCAGGCTGGAAGCCTAACCTCCGAGCCACTTCGCGCGTGAAGTTCGCCCGATTTCATCTAGACTCCGCGCGCAATGCCGCGCAATAACGAGCTGCACAAAATCCTCCTCATCGGCTCGGGCCCGATCGTAATCGGGCAGGGCTGCGAGTTCGATTATTCCGGCGTCCAGGCGTGTAAGGCGTTGCGCGAAGAAGGCTTCGAGGTTGTCCTCGTGAACTCGAACCCGGCCACGATCATGACCGATCCGGAGTTCGCCGATCGGACCTATATCGAGCCGATCACGCCGGAGGTCGTTGAAGCCATCCTTGCCCGGGAAAAGCCCGACGCGATCCTCCCGACAATGGGCGGGCAAACCGCGCTCAACGTTGCCATGGAACTGAATCGCAACGGCGCACTCGTCCGGCACCAGGTGAAGCTCATCGGCGCCAATGCCCAGGCCATCGCAAAAGGGGAAGATCGCCAGCTCTTCAAGGAAGCCATGCTGCGGATCGGGCTCGATGTTCCGCGATCCGGGATCGCGCACTCCGTCGCGGATGCCATCCGGATCGCCGGCACGATCGATAAATTCCCGCTCATTATCCGGCCGGCTTTCACTCTTGGCGGCTCAGGCGGCGGGATTGCGTATAACCGGGATGAGCTCGAGGAAATCGTGGGCCGCGGGCTGGCCCTCTCGCCGGTAACCGAGGTGTTGATCGAGGAATCGCTCGTCGGTTGGAAAGAATTTGAGATGGAAGTGATGCGTGACTGCGCGGACAACTGCGTCGTCGTTTGTGCGATCGAGAATTTCGATGCGATGGGTGTGCACACCGGCGACTCGATCACGGTCGCGCCGGCGCAGACGCTGACGGACAAGGAATACCAGATGATGCGAGACGCGTCGTTCGACGTGATCCGCGAGATCGGGGTGGAGACCGGGGGATCGAATATCCAGTTCGCGGTCAATCCGGAGAACGGGCGGATGGTGGTGATTGAGATGAATCCCCGAGTCTCGCGCTCGAGCGCGCTGGCCTCGAAAGCGACCGGGTTCCCGATTGCGAAGATCGCGGCAAAGCTCGCGGTGGGTTACACGCTCGACGAAATCCGGAACGACATCACGCGGGAAACGCCGGCCAGCTTCGAGCCGACGATCGATTACTGCGTCGTCAAGATTCCGCGCTTTACCTTCGAAAAGTTTCCGCAGGCCGATCCGACGCTGACAACGCAAATGAAGAGCGTGGGGGAAGCGATGGCGATCGGGCGGACCTTCAAGGAAGCACTGCAGAAGGCGCTGCGCTCTTTGGAGATCAAGCGCTTCGGCTTATGCGGCGACGGCAACGACAAACGCGTCGATGCCGACACCCTGCGTCTCAAGCTCGCCATCCCGAACGCCGAGCGCGTTTTCCATCTCGCCCAGGCGTTCCAGGACGGAATGTCGATTGAGGAAGTGTTTGAGCTGACGAAAATCGATCGGTGGTTCCTGCATAACGTCCGGCACATCGTGGAGGAACAACGGAGGTTAGGCTTCCAGCCTGACTCGGCTGACAGGCTTCCAGCCTGTCCATCGAACTTGTTTCAACCGTTCGACAGCCAAACCGACATCCATCAAACCCAACGGCACCTGCCCCATTGGGAACAACCCGGCGCGACGTACTTCGTTACTTTTCGCTTAATCGACTCAGTCGCACAGGACGTCCTCGCGCACTGGCGCGAGGAGCGTGACCAATGGCTGAACCGCCATCCTCGTCCGTGGGATTGGCGGACAGAGCGCGAGTACATGCGCTTGAACGAAGAAAGCCGCGAAACGTGGCTGGATCAGGGCCACGGCTCTTGTTTGCTCCGGCAGCCCGCTGTTGCCGGGACTGTGGCGTCAACCTTGAAACATTTCGACCGCGAGCGCTACGTCCTCGACGCCTTCGTGGTGATGCCTAACCACGTGCACATATTGTTCAAACCGCTAAGCGGGAATTCGCTTTCCTCTATTCTGCATTCTTGGAAGTCGTTTTCTGCGAACGCAATTAACCGGCAAGTGAATCACGACGGGCCGGTTTGGATGGCGGAAAACTTCGATACGATTGTCAGGGACACCGCGCACTTGGCTGCTTGCCGCGAGTATATAGCGCGGAATCCGGTAAAGGCCGGGCTTTCGCCGGACGAGTTTGTTTTGGAGCTGCGCGCAGTTTTGCAGACAGACGAAGAAGGGGAGCAACAACAGGCTGGAAGCCTGTCGGCCGAGTCAGGCTGGAAGCCTGACCTCCGGCAGCTGCGCCGGCTGAAGAAACTTGGATTCTCGGACCGCCAGCTCGCGACAACGCGGGGCGTTCCGGAATCGGAAGTTCGCGCCGAGCGCAAAGCGGCGGGCGTTACGCCGACCTACCGGCTGGTCGATACCTGCGCGGCGGAGTTCGAGGCGTATACGCCCTACTACTATTCCACCTACGGGACCGAGAACGAAATGCGCCGAACCGACCGGCCAAAAATAATGATCCTGGGCGGCGGGCCGAACCGGATCGGGCAGGGGATCGAATTCGATTATTGCTGCGTTCACGCGGCTTTCGCTCTCCGCGAGATCGGATTCGAAACCATCATGGTGAACTCGAACCCGGAAACGGTTTCGACCGACTACGACACGAGCGACAAACTCTATTTCGAGCCGCTGACCCACGAAGACGTTCTCAATATTTACGAACAGGAACGGCCCGAGGGCGTCATCGTTCAGTTCGGAGGACAGACGCCGCTCAATCTCGCGGAAGGATTGAAAGCCGCCGGCGTTCCTATCATCGGCACGCAGCCGGAAAGCATCGAAATGGCAGAGGACCGCAAGCTCTTTGCCGCCATGCTCGACAAGCTTGGGCTGCGACAGACACCAAGCGGCTCCGCGGTCAGCGCCGATGAAGCGATCGCGATCGCGGAGCGGATCGGTTACCCGGTGCTGGTCCGGCCGTCGTTCGTTCTGGGCGGCCGGGCGATGGAGCTGGTTTACCACGGCGACGATCTCCGGCGATACATGCAGAGCGCGATCGAGGTCAGCCCCGAGCGCCCGGTGTTGGTCGATCGTTTCCTGGAGGACGCGATGGAAGTGGACGTCGATTGCATCGCGGACGGGGAGATCAGCGTGATCGGGGCGATCATGGAGCACATCGAGCAGGCCGGTATTCACAGCGGCGACAGCGCCTGTGTGATCCCGACGTTTTCGCTGCCGGAGAATGTGCTCGAGCAGATTCGTTCCGCGACGAAAGCGATGGCGCGCGAGCTCAAGGTCCGCGGGCTGATGAACGTCCAGTTCGCCGTCAAAGGCGACGAGGTTTATGTCCTCGAGGTGAACCCGCGCGCCTCGCGAACGGTGCCTTTCGTGAGCAAGGCGATCGGTGTTCCGCTGGCCAAGCTGGCGGCGAAGGTGATGACGGGGAAAACGCTGACCGAGCTCGGGTTTACCGAAGAGATTGTCCCGAAACATTTTGCGGTGAAAGAAGCGGTCTTCCCATTCCTGCGTTACCAAGGCGTCGATATCGCGCTGGGCCCGGAGATGAAATCGACCGGGGAAGTGATGGGGATCGATGCCGATCTCGGCCTCGCTTATGCGAAGTCGCAAATGGCTGCGCCACCGCCGCTACCGAAATCGGGCAGGGTATTTATCAGCGTCAAGGATAGCGACAAAGCAGGCGTGATCCCGGTGGCCCGGGAATTCGTCGATCTCGGGTTCGAGATCATCTCAACGAGCGGCACATGGTCGGCGCTCCACGCTGCGGGTGTGCCAGTAACAAAGGTCCATAAGATTCGGGAAGGCCGGCCGCACGTGCTCGACCTGGTCACGAACCGCGACATCGATTTCATCATCAATTCGCCAAGCGGCAAGATCCCGCGCGAAGACGAGGTCCGGATTCGCAATACTTCACTCGCGCAGAAGATACCGATTATGACGACGATCCGGGCGGCGCAGGCAAGCGCCAACGGGATTCGGTCACTGCAGCGCGGTCAGGTGCAGGTGAAGACGCTGCAGGAATATCACGGCCGCAGGCGGCCGAACGACGAATGACGAATGACGAATGACGAAGGATCGGTTGAAGGTTCGGGGTTGAACGGTAGGGTCACGACCATGAAACGAATGTTGCTTTGCTGCGCGCTCGGGTTGGCCTTTGTCGCCACGCCGGTCCGGAGCGAGGAGAAAAAAGAAGAAAAGAAAGATACCGCTGCGGCGAGCGAACCGACGGCGAACGCGCCGAAGGAAGTTGCCGTGTTCAAAACCAGTGAAGGAGAAATGGTCGCCGAGTTCTGGTCCGACGTGGCGCCCAACACCGTGGAGAATTTCAAAAAACTGGCGAAGTCCGGCTTTTACGACGGGACGGCGTTCCACCGCATCATCAAGGGATTCATGGCCCAGGGAGGCGATCCGCTGACAAAGGATGCTTCCAAGGAAAGCGTGTGGGGTTCCGGCGATCCGGGGTATAAAATCAAAGCCGAATTTAATCAAAAAAAGCACGACCGCGGTGTCCTTTCGATGGCGCGATCGGCCGATCCCGACTCAGCGGGCAGTCAATTCTTCCTCTGTTTTGGTCCAGCGACTTCGCTCGACGGCAAATACACGACGTTCGGTAAAATTATCAAAGGCGATGCCGTCCTCGATAAGTTGGCTAACGTGCCTGTGACCCGGAATAACGCCGGCGAAAACAGCAAACCGGTCACTCGAGTCGCTTTGGAGAGCGTCAAGATCGTTCCCGCCGATTCGGTAAAGTAGCCGCGAAACTTTTTCTTCACCATGACTGACTCATCCAGCTCCTCACAAAATGAAGTGGCAGTAATCAGAACCAGCGAAGGCGAAATGGTCGCGGAGTTCTGGACGGACGTGGCCCCGAAAACCGTGGAGAATTTCAAGAAGCTCGCAAAATCCGGGTTCTATGACGGGACGGCGTTCCATCGCATCATCAAGGGCTTCATGATCCAGGGCGGCGATCCGTTGACCAAGGATGAGAGCAAACAGGCGCGCTGGGGAACCGGCGATCCGGGGTACAAGATCGACGCCGAATTCAACAAGAAGTCGCACGAGCGCGGCGTGCTTTCGATGGCGCGTTCGCAGGATCCTAATTCCGCCGGGAGCCAGTTCTTCATCTGCCACGGGGCCCCGAAGTTTCTGGACGGGCAATACACCGCTTTCGGCAAACTGATCAAAGGCGACGACGTGCTCGAGAAAATTGCGACAACCAAGACGCTCCCCGGAGATCGTCCGGAAAAGCGGATGAACGTCGAGAGCATCAAGATCGTCCCGGCGGATTCGGTGAAATAAGCGACCAACTGCTCGCGAGCATCGGTCGTATGGGTCCTATGTGACCAATGACAGCGTCCGAAAAAACAAAAATCGCCCTTATCCAGATGCAATGCGGGACCGATCCCGCCGCAAACCTGGCCAAGGCGATCGCCCGCATCCGGGACGCCGCCAGGGACGGCGCGAAGATCGTCTGCCTGCCGGAGCTGTTCCGCTCCCAATACTTCTGCCAGAGCGAAGACCACGCGAACTTTGCCCTCGCGGAGGAAATCCCGGGGCCAACCACAAGGGCGCTGGAGGGTCTGGCCCGCGAGCTGGGCGTCGTCATTGTTGCGTCGCTCTTCGAGAAACGGGCCGCCGGCCTTTATCACAACACCGCGGCGATCATCGACGCAGACGGGGAATATCTTGGCAAGTATCGCAAGATGCATATCCCGGACGACCCGTCCTATTACGAAAAGTTTTACTTCGCGCCGGGTGACCTTGGCTTCCAGGCCTGGCCGACCGCGCATGGAAAAATCGGGGTCTGCGTTTGCTGGGACCAATGGTATCCCGAATCGGCCCGGCTCACGGCTCTCCGCGGCGCGCAGATTTTATTTTACCCGACAGCGATCGGCTGGCACCCGCGCGAGAAAGAGAAATACGGCGCAGCCCAACATTCGGCCTGGGAAACGATGCAGCGCAGTCACGCGATCGCGAACGGCTGTTACGTCGCCGCGATCAATCGCGTGGGGCATGAAGCTCCGGCGGGCGGCGACGGGATCCAGTTCTGGGGCCAGAGCTTCATCGTTGCACCGAGCGGCGAGATCATTGCCAAGGGGAGCATCGAGAAGGAAGAGATCGTCTCCGCCGAGATCGAGTGGAACCGGGTGGACGAACATCGAACCCATTGGCCATTCCTGCGCGATCGGCGGATCGATGCGTATTCGGGCATCGAGCAACGGCTCATCGATTAGGAGCACGGCTGTGCGCGCGCGCAGGCGTCTCTCCTGCGCCGAGGTAGAGAAGAAACAGGCGAGACGCCTGTTTGCCGCACAGCCGGGACGGCCGTGCTCCGTGCTGGGTTTCTTCTGTAGCCGCTTCGCTGCGCGAAGCGTGGGAGCGGGCATCGCTTCCTGCACGCCCGATGCGTCGCCCACAGGGCGACGGCTACAGAAGTACAGCTATCGCTTCATTAATTGTTTTTCGCCTGGCGCGCCGTACGTTCCGGTCATGAAAACGATGATCATTTCGCTGGGGATTCTTTGCGTTCTCGCCTTCGCGGCGCAGGCGCAGGACGTAACGAAGGCGACCTGCAAACTGGAGTCGAAATCGGGCAGTAAAGTGACGGGCACAGTCACATTCACCAAATCGGGGGATGATGTTCAGGTCGTAGCCGACATCGAGGGACTCACTCCGGGCAAGCACGGTTTCCATATTCACGAAAAAGGCGATTGCTCCGCGCCCGACGCGGCGTCGGCCGGCGCTCATTTCAATCCCGCTCAGCACAAGCATGGCGGTGTGACCGGCGAACGTCATGACGGCGATCTTGGAAACCTCGTGGCCGACGCGTCGGGTAAGGCACATCTCGATTGGAAAGGGAAGATGAGCCTGAGCGGCGCGAATTCGATCATCGGGAAATCCGTTGTTGTCCACGAAAAGGAAGACGACCTGAAAACCGATCCATCTGGTAATTCCGGGGCACGGCTCGCCTGCGGCGCGATCGAAGCGGCGAAGTAGTCGAAACAGAAACCATCCACAGATTACGCAGATTTCCGCAGATTAGGCAGGTCGGAGCCTTGCAGGAATCTGTGCAAATCTGCGTAATCTGCGGACACAATGAAATCCCTCACCGGAATCGGCGGTCGCAACGTTGGCCGTCGCCACAGAAAATGCAGTTATTGACTCTCTCAGAGATTCGGCGGCACGCGCAAAATGGCGCCGCCGTCGAAGCGCGCGTCCACGTCCAGGTAGAGGCGAGCGCCGCGAAGGTGACTCGTGAGCAAAAGCCTTACTGCGAGCTGCACCTGGCTGATGCCTGCGACCGGATGACGCTGCGGGTTTGGAGCGATCACCCGGAGTTCCGCGCCTGCGGCAGTTTGGCGGCGGCCGATTTCGTCGAGCTCACCGGCGAGTTCGTCCAGCACCAGCAATTTGGGCTCGATGCTCGGAACTGGAAGGTGCGGCACCTGAACGGGCAGGAACGCTCGGAGCTACTGCAAGGCCCGCCGGAGCTCCGCGCGAAACAGGCGGCCGATTGGGAATACATCAACGAACGCGCACGCAGCATCACCGATCCGAGGCTGCGCGCGCTGGGCGAAGCCTTTATCGCCGAACACGGTGAGCGATTTCGCCGCACGGCCGGCGCGCGCTCGTATCATCATGCGCGGCGCGGCGGACTAGTGGAACACGTGGCCCAGATGATGCGGCTCGCGATGCAAATCGCACCCCTCTATCCGCAACTGAATCTCGACCTCCTCATTGCCGGCGTTCTTTTTCACGATGCCGGGAAGCTTTGGGAAAACCATCTGCCCGAAACGGGATTCACCATGGGATATGACGAGCGAGGCGAGCTCATGGGCCACATCTCCATCGGGCTCGAGCTGGTGAATTCGATCTGGCGAAAGTTGCAGACGGAAGAAAACCTTCGCGCGTGGAGTTCGTGCACTCCGGCTTCGGAAGATGTGCGGATGCATCTGCTCCACCTTATCGGCGCGCACCATGGCGAACCGCAGTTCGGTTCCCCGGTCAGCCCAAAAACGCCGGAAGCGATGGCGCTTAATTACATCGACAATCTTGATGCCCGGATGGAAATGTTCGCGGCCGGATATCTCGTCGCCAAACCGATCGCGGAGCGAATCTTCGACCGTGTCCGTCCGTTGCCGGGAAACCTGGTGAAGCCGTTGGAGAGATATCAGGCGCCGCCCGCGAGCGTGCCGCCGCCGTTGCCGGCAGGCAACGAAACAGGAACGCTTCTGTAGCTGCGTTGTAGCCGCTTCGCTGTGCGAAGCGTGGGATGCAGCACGCCTTCCCCTCACGCTTCGCACAGCGAAGCGGCTACAGGCGAAGCGGCTACAGGCGAAGCGCTACAGAACACGCCGTTTCGCTTCCGCCAAATATTCCTCGTCGATCTCGAACCCGATAAAGTTGTTTACCCCGCAACGCTTCGCGGCGACCGCCGAATTTCCGATCCCGAGGAAAGGGTCGAGCATCCTCTCCGCGCGCTCGATCCCATGCAGCTTGATGCACCATTCTGCCAGCTGCACCGGGAAGGTCGCCGGATGCGGCCGCTCTTTCGACCGTTTCTGAATCGTTTGATAGGGCACAAACCACGTATTCCCGCGGCAGCGGCGATCTGCTCCTTCCGCGTGGCTCCAGCGGGCGATGTTGCTCTTGTCCGCGTACGGAACACCTACTGCCAGCCGATCGAGCGGCGTCTTGCCTTCCGGGGTGAGATGAAAAACGTACTCGTGGCAATCGCTCAGGTAACGCGGAGAGCTGATCGGCTTGAAATGGCCGCGCGACTGAACGGCGCCCTTTTCGTCCTCGATCGAAATCGCCTTGATCCAATGAATCGTGTTCTGAAGCGCGAACAGGTCCTGCAAACGCAGCACGAGCTCGTGGGGCAACAATGGATTCGATGGAGCTGCGCCAAGATTGAGGAAAAGTGAGCCGCCGGGCTTCAGAACGCGGCGCACTTCTTTCGCCCAGGAATGGCACCACGCGAGGTAATCATTCCGTTCCAGTGTGTCGGAGTAGCGACTGTAGGCGATACCCAGATTATAAGGGGGCGAGGTGACTACGAGATCGACGGTGGCAACCGGAAGTTTGGCCATTCCGGCGATGCAGTCTTCGTGGCGGAGGTCGAATGAAATCACGGAGGCAGTTTCGCCCTATCCGATCTTCGTACAAGCGAAAAGCTCCAAGCACCAAGGCTCCAAGCACCAGAGAAGCTCCAAAGAGCCGCGTCGCCGTTTGCTGTTTGGTGCCTGGTGTTTCTCTGGAGCGTGGACCGTGGAATTTGGAGCTTCGGCTCCGCGCCGCCCCCGCGTTTATCGCTTCCGATGTTGTGTTAAGTTGCCCCGATGTCCGATAAGCCCTCAAAGCTAAAAATCGCCGACCGCGAATTCACCTCGCGGCTTCTTCTTGGCACGGGCAAATTCGGCTCGAACGAGCTGATGCGCGATGCCCTTGTCGCGAGCGGCACGGAGATTGTGACGGTCGCGCTTCGGCGGGCGGATCTGTCAGGGCAACACGACGCGTTCGCCAACATACTCGATTTCATCGACCCGAAGCGGTTCCTTCTTTTGCCGAATACGAGCGGGGCCCGAAACGCCGCCGAAGCTGTCCGGATCGCGCGGCTGGCGGTCGCGGCGGGGCTGCCGAATTGGATCAAGCTGGAGATTCACCCGGACGCCCGTTATCTGTTGCCGGACGGGGTTGAGACCTTGTCCGCCGCTGAGACACTGGTGAAGGAAGGCTTCGTTGTTCTGCCTTACATTAACGCCGACCCGGTCCTGGCGAAGCGTTTACAGGATGTCGGAACTGCCACGGTTATGCCGCTCGGTTCGCCCATCGGGAGCAACCGCGGGATCGAAACCCGAGCCCAGATCGAGATCATCATCGAACAGGCGACGGTGCCAGTGGTGGTGGACGCCGGTTTGGGCGCGCCGAGCCAGGCGGCAGAAGCGATGGAGATGGGCGCGGATGCAGTCCTGGTGAACACGGCGATCGCGATTGCGCCTGATCCGAGCCGAATGGCGCACGCCTTTCGCAAGGCGGTCGAAGCGGGGCGCGAAGCCCGCGACGTAGGTTTGGCCCAGACACGAACCAGCGCGTCGGCGACAAGTCCGCTAACCGGGTTCTTTTCCGACGCAGCGGGCTGATTTCCGCAGCCGCTTCTGTAGCCGCTTCGCTGCGCGAAGCGTGGGAGCAGGCGCACGCTTTCATCCTGCGCTTCGCACAGCGAAGCGGCTACAAAGAAGCGACGGGCCCGCCTACAAGGGCTTAAAGTTCACGCTGGCGTCGTTGTAAAACTCGATCTGCCGTCCACCGAGGCGGCGGACGACCCGCCAGCCGTGTTGCCGGGCGAGATCGCGCAGCTCGCCATGCGATAACCCTTGGACGACGCGCAGCTCGGAGGGGTGACTCACGAAGTACTCCGGTTTCACCGCGAGCATTTGCGAGATCTTCTCGACCACCGCCGGCAGCTGTGACGGAACCGTCATTGACCCGTGCTACGTCGCGTTGGCGGCGGGTTATTCGGCAGTTTCTTTCCCGGAAACGTCGGCGGTTCCTTTGCCTTCCGGTTGAGCTTGTTACCGAGCGCGACCTGCGCCTTCCGGGACGGCGAGGGGCCGCCCGGGCTGGGTTTTTCGTTCTCTGGCATCGGAGAGGTTCGCCCTCGGCGCGGTCGGTCGCAAGGGAGGGATCCCGATGAATCTGGAAGCCAGGAACCAGGAAGGAAGAAGGATCAGCAAGGCAGGAACGCAGGAAAAAACCAGACTCGCCGATCCGGTTTCCTTTTCCGGGGTTCCAGATTCGTTTTTCCCGATCGGGCCCTTCACAGATTCGGGCGGCTTGGCGGATGGGAGAGGCTGGTCTAGGTTCGGCCCGATGTTTTCCGAAACTGTCGTTCTGCGCGGCCACATTATCGACTCATTGATTTTGCCGAAGGTGCTGGACCAGATCCTCACCCAGGGCGGGGATTTTAAGATCGGCGAGATCAAGATCGGCCAAAACCGGGTGGATCAGAGTTTTGCCCGGATCGAGGTTTCCGCGCCCAAGCACGAAACCCTCGACGATATCGTCCTGCGACTGCGCCAGCACGGAGCTGAGGTGGTGGAAAAACGGGACGTTGAGCGCGCGCCGGCCCCCGCCGACGGCGTTTTCCCGAAGGACTTCTACGTCACAACGAACCAGCAGACGTTCGTTACGGTTGAAGGCGCTGAGATCGAAGTCCGGCCTGCACTGATGGATTGCGCGGTCGTGGTTGATCGGACCGCACGCACTGCTACCGCCCGGAAATTTCACGAGGTCCGGCGCGGGATGGAGATTGTCGTCGGGCACCAGGGAATTCGGGTCGCCCCGCTCCAGCGCTCGACGTCGCATACCGACGTCTTCGAATTCATGTCCACCAACATTTCCCTGGAGACCCCGAAGAGCGGGATCATCCGCGAGATGGCGGCGGAGTTGCAGCGCGCCAAGCAGGACGGCGGCAAGATCCTCGTCGTCGCCGGACCGGCCGTGGTCCATGCGGGGGCGGTGGCCCACCTCGAGAAATTGATCGGGTGGGGATACGTGAACCTGTTCTTCGGCGGGAACGCGATTGCCCTGCACGACATCGAGAACGCGCTCTTCGGGACTTCAATCGGGATCGACCTGAAGCATGGCTCGACCGCCGAGCGCGGCCACGAGAATCAGATGCGCGCGATCAACGCGATCCGGGAAGCGGGCGGAATTCCCCGGGCCGTCGAGTCCGGGGCATTAAAGAGCGGGATCATGGCAGCGTGCGTCAGGCACGGCGTGGAGTTCGTCCTTGCCGGGTCGATCCGAGACGATGGGCCGTTGCCCGAAGTGATCACCGATACGCTCGAGGCCCAGAATGCGATGCGGGAAAAGATCACCGGCGTGACGACGGCGTTAATGATGGGCACCATGCTCCATTCGATGGCGGCGGCGAACCTGTTGCCGGCCACGGTCAAAACCCTCTGCGTCGATGTGAACCCGGCGGCGGTCAGCCGGTTAACGGAACGGAGCTCGTTCCAATCGCTCGGCCTGGTCTCGGACCTCGAGCCGTTCCTCCGCGAGCTGACTAACATTCTCGGGCGCTAGGCCCGATCGTTATGCGCCAGCTCCTTCTCTGTCCGCCGGATCATTACGGCATCGAGTATGAAATTAATCCGTGGATGAGCCGGGCCCGCGGCGCGGACACGCCCCTGGTCCAGGCCCAATGGAAAGGGCTGTTCGAAAAGCTCTCGAGCCTGGAGTGCAAGATCGAGCTTGTCCCGCCCCAGCCGAAGTTGCCGGACATGGTCTTCACCGCGAATGCGGGGCTGACCGTGGGTCGCCGTTTTATTCCCAGTAATTTCCGGCACGAAGAGCGCGCCGGCGAAGCGCCGCATTTCGCAAGCTGGATGGAGGAACACGGTTACGAAGTGGTCTGGCTACCGAAAGACCAGTATTTCGAGGGAGAAGGCGACGCGCTCTTTGGCGGCGACATTTTATTCTGCGGTTACAAATTCCGGTCCGACATCAATTCACACCGCGCCGTCGCCGATCTGCTCGGGTGCCTGGTTATTTCCGTGGAGCTGGTCGATCCGCGTTTCTATCACATCGACACCTGCTTTTGTCCGTTGCCCGATGGCGGCGCGTTCTGGTTCCCGAACGCATTTGATGAATACGGCCAGCGGGCCATCCGCGAACACCTGACCGATTTGATCGATGTCCCGGAGGAGGAAGCGGCGCACTTTTCGTGCAACGCCGTCGTCCTCGACCGCCAGATTGTCATGCCCGAAGGCGCGCCGACCCTGATGGCGAAATTGCGCGAGCGCGGCTACACCTGTCACCCGCTGCCGATGACCGAGTTCCTGAAAGCCGGCGGCGCCTGCAAATGTCTGACGATGTTCATGCCGCAAAGGGAGGGGATTGGAGTAATGGAGTAATGGAGTGTGGGAGTAATGGGCTGTTCCATCACTCCATCACTCCATCACTCCATCACTCCAACACTCCATTACTCCAACACTCCATTACTCCATTACTCCATTCTTCTCCCGCGTTTCTCCCTGAGCGCCCCCTCGATCTTCCCGAGCGGCAGACAATTCATCACGTCGTCGCGCGTCAGCCATCCTTTCCGGGCGACGCCCACGCCGAACCATAATTCCTGGAGACGCTCGACGGCGTGAGCGTCCGGATTGATCACGCATTTCACGCCTTTTTCCTTCGCCAACGGCCACCAACGCCAGTCGAGGTCTAGGCGTTTCGGCGCGGCGTTGATCTCGATCCATGTCCCGGTTTCCGCGGCAGCGTCAATGATCGCCGGGATATCGACGGCATACGGATCGCGCCTCAGGAGCAGCCGGCCGGTGGGATGGGCCAGCATGGTCACATGCGGATTCTCCATCGCGCGGATCATCCTTTTCGTCATCTCGGCCTCGGGCAGGGTGAAGGCGGAATGGACTGAAGCGACCACGTAATCGAGCTCAGCCAGCAATTCGTCGGGGAAATCGAGCGAACCGTCCCGGAGGATGTCGCACTCGACCCCGGCAAAGAGCCGGAAGTTTTCGAACTCACTGTTCAGTTTCCGAATGGACGCGAGCTGGACCCGGAGGCGCGCTTCATCCAGGCCGCGCGCCTGGATCGAGCTCCGGCTGTGGTCCGCGATGCCCAGATATTGCAGCCCGAGCTCCTGAGCTGCGGCCGCCATTTCTTCGAGAGAATTTCGACCGTCGCTTGCGGTCGTGTGGCAATGAAAAGTGCCGCGGAGGTTTTCGGCTTCAACGAGGCGCGGCAGTTTTCCAGCGGCGGCGGCCTCGAATTCGCCGCAGTTCTCCCTCAGTTCCGGCGGAATGTAATCGAGGTCGAGAGCGCGATAGAGGTCCGCCTCCTCACGGATGACAGGGACCTTTTGCCGGAGCACGGGCGTCTCGCCTGTGCGGCTGGCGGGCGTCTCGCCTGCCGCCTTGTTCATATTCCCGGCCGCCTCAACAGGCGGGACGCCCGTTGGCCGCACAGGCGAGACGCCCGTGCTCCCCCCTTCGCTGGGTTCCACTTCCCCGAGCCGATACTCATTTAAAGTCCAGCCCCGTTTCAGGGCGCGGCTCCGGACCACGACGTTGTGCTCCTTGCTTCCGGTAAAATAATTTAGCGCGAACGGATATTCGGCCGCGGTTACGACCCGCAGATCGCACTGGATCCCGGAGCGCAGCCGCACGCTCGATTTGGTCGAGCCCTGCGCGATGATGCTTTCAACGAGCGGGTGCTCGACGAAAAGCGCGGAAACTTCAGCCGGCGCTGACGTGGCTACGATGAAGTCGAGGTCGCGAACGATCTCTTTCCGGCGCCGGTAACTGCCTGCGATGCAAACGTGGTGCGCGTCGGGATGACCGCGGAGATCGTTCAGCAGCGTTTCGGCCTCCGCCGCGATCTGGCCAAGCTGGAATTTGCCGGCGTACTTCTGCCGTTCATCTATCGCCTTGCAAAGCTTCTCCTGGGTCGCCTTCCCGAAACCGGGCAATTCCGCGATCCGTCCCGCCACGCAGGCCTCGTGCAATTGCGCGATAGAGCTGACCCGCAATTTCTCGAGGAGCGCCTTTATCTTTTTCGCGCCGAGTCCCGGGAGGCTGAACATTTCCAGGATGTCCGCCGGAAATTCTGCGCGCAGCTCGTCGAAGAACTTGAGAGATCCGGTGTCTACCAGCTCCTTGATCTTGGCCGCGATCGCTTTTCCGATCCCGGGGATTTTCTCGAGGGTCTCCTCGTTCGCGAGATCAGCAATGTTGCCGCCCCAGGTCTCGAGCGACCGCGCAGCATTCACGTAAGCGCGAATCTTGAAGGGGTTCTCGCCTTTCAGCTCGAGGAGGGTCCCGATCTTCTCGAGCACGCCGGCGATCGTGGCCTTGTCCATCGCAGGATTGTTAGCGCGAAAACACGCGCCGTCGATTTCTGTAGCCGCTTCGCTGTGCGAAGCGTTCCGGCGACGCGGGAATGGCGGCCATGCGTAATCTTGCGCCGTCCACAGAGCGACGGCTACAGTAGAATTACATCCGGCCGCGGCGCTTGTAGAACTCGTACCGCGCCATGATCGAATCCACGTATTTCCGGGTCCCGGGGAAATCGATGGTCGCGAGAAAAGTCTTCGTTGTGACGGGCCTGGTGTCGTCGCCTCCGGCCCAGCGCAGGGCGCGGCTGGCACCGGCGTTGTACTCGGCAAGGGCAAACGGCACCGGGTCGGCCTGATTTTGCCAATGCCCGATGGCCCGCCGCAAATACCACGTGCCTGCCTCAACGTTCGTCTTCGGATCGAACAATTCTTCCACCCTGAAGTTCTCCTTCTTCGCTTCACGCGCCCATTCGCCGGCGGCTATTTCACTGACCTGCATGAGGCCGCGCTCGCCAGCGTTGCCGAACTTGTGGGAGTCGAACCGGCTTTCGCGCCAAATAACAGCCTTCACCAGCATTGGATCCACTTGATGCTCGGCCGCGACAGCGCGGATCAGGGCGTCATGTTGCTGGAACCGGGCCGGGCTGATCCATTCATAGAGGGTGTAAACCGTATCGCCCGATCTCATCGACAGATACGCGAGGCCAGCCGCTCCCGCGAGGAACGCGCAAATCACTACCTTTAAAAGAAACCGCGCCATGACGTCGTGTTCGTGTTCGAAAAAGTTTCGTGGATAAGTAATCGAACACCAGCCGGAGCAACAGCACGATTACGATTTCGCCGGAAGCCAGATGAACGAACCCTCCTACGCCCGCGTGGTCATCGATCGCGCCATCCACCGCGAGCTCGATTACCTCGTCCCGGAGATGCTCGCGGAGAAGGTCGGCATCGGTTCGCGGGTCCGGGTGCCGTTCCGAGAAAGATCGGCGCTTGCGACCGTGGTCGCGCTGCTCGCGGAGACCAAAGCGAGCGGCATTCGTCCGATCGAAGCAGTGGTGGGCGATAAACCGGCCTTGAACCCGAAGCTGATCGAGCTCGGGCGATGGATGAGCGCTTATTATTGTTGTCCGATCGAGACGGTGATGCGGAGCCTGTTGCCGCAGGTCATTCGCCGCGCGGAGGTGGGTTGGAAGCGGCAGTTGTTCGTTTCAGCCGCAAAAGAGATCGTGCCGGAAGAGCTCGAGAAATTGCGGCGCCGCGCGCCGCGCCAGGCAGAGCTGATGGAAGCGATCCTTAAGCTCGGGCGGCCCGCTCCGGCGGCGGATATACTGCGCAGCACTTCGCTCGATAACCAAACGCTTCGGGCACTGGAAAAGCGCGGTTGGGTTTTGCTGCGCGAGGAAGCCGTGGCCCGCGATCCGCACGGCGCCGAGCAATTCATCGCTTCGGCGAGCCTCGACCTGAACTCCGAACAACAGGCGGCGCTCAGTGCGATCGAAGAAGCCTTGCAGGCCCCGAACCCGGCCAAACCGATCCTGCTGCACGGCGTGACGGGCAGCGGCAAAACCGAGATCTACCTCCAGGCGATCCATTCCACTCTCGGCCGAGGCAAGACCGCGATCGTCCTTGTCCCGGAGATTTCCCTGACCCCTCAAACGGTTGAACGCTTCAAGAGCCGCTTCGCCGACGCACAAGACACGGTGGCCGTGTTGCACAGCCATCTTTCCGAAGGTGAGCGCCACGATGAATGGCACAAAATCCATGGCGGCCGGGCCAGGATCGTGGTCGGCGCGCGGAGCGCAGTTTTTGCGCCGCTCGAGAACCTCGGCCTGATCGTGGTCGATGAAGAACACGAGACGTCCTACAAGCAGGAGGAAGCGCCGCGATATCATGCTCGCGACGTCGCTGTCGTCCGGGCGAAACTCGAAGGCTGCGTGGTCTTGCTCGGGACCGCGACGCCCTCACTCGAGAGCTATCACAACGCGGTCCAGGAAAAATACCGGCTGCTCAACCTCACTCAGCGGGTCGATAATTGTGAGATGCCGCTGATCCGCATCGTCGATCTGCGGCTGGAGCGGCGGAAAGAAAAAGTCGCTGCGATTCTTTCCGAGAAACTGCGCGCTGCCATCACCGATCGGCTGGAGAAACGCGAGCAGACGATCCTCTTCCTGAATCGGCGCGGATTCTCGACCTCGCTGTTGTGCAGCAATTGCGGCGAGGCGCGGGACTGCCCGAATTGCAGCGTCGCCCTTACCTTCCATCGGAGCATGGCGCGGCTCAGCTGCCATCTATGCGGGCACACTGCGGCGGTGCCTAAGAAATGCCCGGCCTGTTCCCACGACGCGCTCATTTACGCCGGGTTCGGAACGGAGAAAGTGGAGGCCAACGTCGTTCATCTTTTCCCCGACGCGGCCGTGCGCCGGATGGATGCGGATTCGATGACGCGGAAAGATTCGTATCGGGAAACTCTGCACGCGTTCCGCAGTGGCAAGATCGATATCCTTGTCGGGACGCAGATGATCGCGAAAGGCCTTCATTTCCCGAATGTGACGCTGGTCGGGATCATCAACGCCGATCTGGCGCTTCATATGCCGGACTTCCGGGCGGGCGAACGGACATTTCAGCTCCTCACCCAGGTGGCGGGCCGGGCCGGGCGCGGCGAGACCCCCGGGGAAGTGTTCGTGCAAACCTACACGCCGTTCAGCCCGTCGATTCAATTCGCGCGGCACCACGATTTCGCGGGATATTTCCAACAGGAGCTGGAGTTCCGGGAACGGTGCGATTTCCCGCCACTGAACCACGTCATCCTGATCACGGTTCGTTCCCCGCACGAAGGCCGGGCCCAGCTTTCGGCCGAGACCATCGCGCGCCGGCTCAAGGAAGCATTGCCGCCCGAATTCATCCTGAATGCGCCGTCGCCCGCACCGCTCGAAAAGCTGCAGGGCCACTTTCGTTTCCACATCCTGATGCGCGGATCCGCCATCGTCCGCCTGAGCCGGTTGGTCCGCGAGACGCTCGACAAGCTGCCGTTGCCCGAAGACGTCCATGCCGCAGTAGATGTCGATCCGTATCAGTTGTTGTAACTGCGGGAAGGCAGAGGCGGAACTATCGGCGGCCCGAAAAAGGCGAAGTTACTCGCCTTTTTGTTGGGATCGCGATTTTATCGGCAGATGCGTGTTTCTCCTAAGTTTCGCCCTCCAGAAATCGGAATTCTTTTGTTTTTGGGGATTGTCCTCTCGATTAGCGCAGCGCCAGATGCTGCTCCTGCCCCTTCTCCCACGGCCCCACCGGAGACTTCCGAAACGCCAACTCCGCCTACTCAGCCGGCGGAGACTCCGTCGAAAGCAGTCGAGATTTCCGTGGTCAAGATTTTCTCCACGGCGCGCTATCCGGATCTTTATAAGCCTTGGATGAGGCAGGCTCCGAGCGAGAGCTCGGGGAGCGGGGTGGTGATTGAAGGAAAGCGTATCCTGACCAATGCGCACGTCATCCGTTACGCCGGGCAGATTCAGGTGCAGGCAAGTCAATCCGGCGACAGGTTTTCTGCGACCGTCGAAGCTGTCGCGCCCGGAATTGATCTGGCAGTCCTCAAGTTGGATGATGAGAAATTTTTTGCGTCGCATCCACCTCTGCCTCGGGCGCGCGACCTTCCCGACATAAAAGATGTAGTCACCGTCTACGGCTATCCGGAAGGAGGGACAAGCCTGGCGATCACGCGCGGGATTGTTTCGCGCATCGAGTTTGGCGGGTACAACTATCCGGTTGCGGGACTTAGAATTCAGATCGACGCGGCAGTGAACGCGGGAAATAGCGGCGGGCCGGCCGTGGTCGACAACAAGTTGGTCGGAATCATCTTTAGTCGTTTAAACACGGCCGAAAATATCGGATACATCATCCCTTCGGAAGAAATCGAGCTGTTCCTCCAGGACATTGCGGATGGCCGCTACGATGGAAAGCCGGCCCTGTTTGATGAGCTTCAGACCCTGGACAACCCGGCCCTCCGTCCCTACCTGAAGCTGCCTGAAGCCGCGCAGGGCACGCTGGTTCACCGCCCAGCCAGCGACGCTCCCGACTACCCCCTGAAAGAATGGGATTTGATCACACGGATTGGCGACATCCCGGTGGACAACCAGGGTATGAGCAAACTCGGAGAGAACCTGCTCGTGCGCTTCTCGTATTTCGTCCAAAAAATTGCGCGCCAGGGCAAAGTGCCATTGACGATCGTTCGCGCCGGGAAGGAGATGCAAATTGAGGTGCCGGTGTCATCGAGCTTCCCCCTGTTAAACCCTAGCCTGAGGGGGACGTTGCCTTCTTACTTCGTATATGGGCCGATTGCCTTTTCAGAGAGCACGGGGACGCTCCTGGTCGACTTTACCGAAGGGAAGAACGCCGCCGACTGGATCCTTGATCGTTGCTATGACGGTAACCCGATCCTGACCCGCGCCGGGGAACGCCCCGCTTTTCCGGACGAACGCCTGGTTTTCGTTTCGTCCCCATTTTTCCCGCACAAGGTGGCTCACGGATACTCGAATCCTGCGATCAGCGTTGTGAAAACGGTGAATGGAACTGCGATCAAGAACCTTGCGCACCTCGTGCAGGTGTTGCGGGATCTCAAGGACGAGTTCGTTGTTTTTGCCTTCGATAGGAAAACCGGCGGGGAAACAATGGTATTTCCGCGGGCAGAAATGGTGGCGGCAACCGAAGAGATCCTGACCGATAACGGTGTGCGCAGTCAGGGGTCACCGCATCTCCTGAGCATCTGGAACGCGAAGCCGCTCGGGCCCACGAAGTGAGTTACGCGCAGGGTGAAGCGCCGGCTTCCCCCAACGCTTCGCATAGCGAAGCGGCTACAGAAGAAGCTCAAACCCGGTCGATCCGGACTATTTCACCCGCGTAAGGCCAGTCGTCAGCGTTTGCGACGAATCCGGCGCGCGCCGGGTTCTCGCGGACATAATTCCACTTTTGTGCGTAGCTTTCATCGCTCCGTAGAACGTGATCAAAGAACCCGCGCTGCCAAAGGGTATTCTTCTGTAGCCGTCGCCCTCCGGGCGACGCAGGGTTGCGGTGTCTCGCCGATTCCACGTGCTTTTCCAAATGGCGCTTCAGCGATCCCATCCATCTTCCCAATTCAAAATTGTCCGGGCCACAGACGAAGAGATGCATATGATCCGGCATGATAACGTAGCGACCGACCGCTATGTTGTGGGCGGAGTATGCTCGCAGCGAGAATTGGGTAAAGGCGTTGTGAACTTGTGGCGTAGCTAACATTGGTTTTCGCCGATAAGTGCAGCCTGTTACAAAATAAACGGGGTTATTCGAGAAGATCGGCGAAAGCCGCGGTGGGACTCTGGGAAACACGTGCATTCAGGGGGTAACCAAAACATAAGCCAGCGGCGCTTGGACGGTAAAGCCACGCTTCGCATTGCGCAGGCCGCACGTGTTCTTCTGTAGCAGCCGCCCTGTGGGCGGCTCAACGGCTAAGGTGAAGCGCGCGTTTCCCCCCAACGCTTCGCACAGCGAAGCGGCTACAGAAGATGGTAAGGGAACGACGGGGCCCCCAGTCTCGGTCATTGGGCAGGCCGCGCGTGTTCTTCTGTAGCAGCCGCCCTGTGGGCGGCTCAACGCCTAAGGTGAAGCGCGGGCTTCCCCCAACGCTTCGCACAGCGAAGCGGCTACAGAAGATCGCAGCGACGACTTTTCTGATCCGACCCGGCCGTTGCTTATTGCGCTATTTCGTCTACCTCTAAAGGCCCGTATGCGCTTCTCACGATGTATCTTGCTCGCCGTCGCCACCGCGCTCGTTCTGTCCGGTTGCCGTAAAAATGCGGACACTGGCGGGGCGTCCAACAAAATCCGGGTCGGCTACATTGGGCTGACCTGCGAGGCACCGATCTTCACCGCGGTTGAGAAGGGTTTTTTCAAGGAGGAAGGCCTCGAAGTTGACCTGGTGAAATGCGAATGGGCGAACTACAAGGACGTGCTCGCTCTCGGGGGCTACGACATTACCCATCACCTGGTGATGTATTTTCTTAAGCCGATTGAACAAGGGCTCGATGTCCGGTTCACGGCAGGAATCCACAAAGGCTGTCTCCGGGTCCAGGCTTCGAGCAAAGGCGACATCCGGACCGTTCAGGACCTCCGCGGAAAACGGATCGGCGTTCCGGGAATGGGGACCCCGCCATTTATTTTCGCGAATCGCGTCCTCGGAGCCAATGGGCTCGACGCGAGTAAAGACGTGAGCTGGCGCGTGTTCCCGGCCGGTGAACTTGGCCTTGCCTTGGACAAAGGCGAAGTGGATGCCGTGGCGGACTCCGAACCCATCGGAAGCCTGCTCCTGGCGGATGGAAAAGTCAGGAACATCGCGGACCAGGCCGCGGACATGCCGTATAAGGACGAATATTGCTGCGCCGTGATCGTGAATGGCAAATATCTTTCCGGTCATCCGAAGGAAACAGCGGCCGCGACCCGGGCGCTTCTCAAAGGCGCGAAGTGGGTCGAAGCAAATCCGGCTGCGGCTGCGCGCCTCTCCGTTGAGAAGAAATATCTCGCCTCCAACCCGGAGTTGAACACCGTCGCGATCTCGCATCTGCGTTACGTGCCGAGCGTCTCCGGCGCCGATAAGGCGGTAAAGTCGGCCGCTGCGGAAATGAAAGTCGCCGGGATGCTGAACCCGAGCACCGATGTTCCGGCGTTAGCCGCGAAAGCCTTCGTCCATCTCGATGGTGTGTCAGACACCTGGCTGGAAACGTTGGAAGTGGAAAAGGTTGCAGGCGGGCAGGTGCCGCCCGACCAGGATATCCGCCTGTATGCGGAGCTGATTCTCTCCGAGACGGAAGACTCATGTTGCAAGAAGCCGGTCGTCGCGTCCCAGAAATAAACCAGGGCCGAAGCGACGCGACGCTGGCGGATGTTGCGCCCAGACAGCCGGTCCGAAGATGGCGAACCTGGCTGCCCGTCCCGGTGGCAACTTTGATCTGTCTCGCGGTCCATTGGTTTGCGTCCAAATCGGAGCCGCCTGCTGAGACGCAATCTTACTTCGTCTTTCTTTGGAGCTTTCTTGGCGTGGCAATGATCCTCGCCGCCGTGCAAACAAAGCTGCCCGCTCTCCGCCATTGGATGCGCGAGATGGGGCCAATCTTCGCCGCAGCTCTGCTCTTCCTTGCTAGCTGGGAGTTGATCACCTCTGGTTTCCGCTGGCTGCCGATGCCTTATTTCCCAGGTCCGGCCGGCGTGTTCCAGAGCCTGATCAACGATCGCGCTCTTCTCTTCGACAGCACCTGGCATTCGTTGATTCTCCTCCTCAGCGGATATGCGCTCGGCGTCACCGCCGGCCTGATCAGCGGAATCTGCATCGGCTGGTCGCAACCAGTCCGCTACTGGGGAATGCCGATCCTCAAAATAGTAGGACCGATACCGGCGACGGCCTGGATTCCCCTGGCCATGGTCGTTTCGCCATCGGCAATAATTTCCGCGGCCAGCCTGATCGCGCTCGCGGTCTGGTTCCCGGTGACGATGCTGACCGCGTCCGGGATTTCGAACACCCGCGCATCGTATCTCGACGTAGCCCGCACCCTGGGCGCCGGGCGAGGCTACCTGATTTTCCGAGTCGCGATCCCGGCCGCATTGCCCAGCATCTTTATCGGTTTGTTCATGGGGCTCGGCGCGTCGTTTCTGACCCTGGTCGTGGCCGAGACTGTCGGGGTTAAGTCAGGGCTGGGATGGTATGTGAGCTGGGCCCAGGGCTGGGCTGAATACGGAAAAGTTTTTGCGGCGCTGGTTATCATGGCGGCCTTTTTCTCAACCATCATGACG
Source organism: Chthoniobacterales bacterium (assembly GCA_035536995.1). Taxonomy (GTDB): domain Bacteria; phylum Verrucomicrobiota; class Verrucomicrobiia; order Chthoniobacterales; family UBA10450; genus AV80. The sequence continues at coordinate 38,969 of DATLNB010000025.1, forward strand.
GTGCTCTTCAAGGTGCGCGATCGGGTCCTGGTTTGGCAGAAGGGCGTCATTAAATGGTAACCGCCGGTCCTGCCGAAGCGTCCTCGCTCCGAATCAACGACGTCAGGAAAAGTTTTCCCGCGCCGGACGATTCGGGAACGCGCCGGCCCGCGCTGGACGGGATTTCTCTTTTGATCGAGCCGGGCGAGTTGGTTTCGCTGGTTGGACCAAGCGGGTGCGGCAAGTCCACCCTGCTCCGTCTCGTTGCCGGCCTGGATTCGCCGGATTCCGGTGAATTGCTGGTCGGCGCGGAAAAGATCAGTGAGCCGAACGCGGAACGCGGCCTCGTTTTCCAGGACCCGAATTTGTTTCCGTGGCTGACGGTTCGCCGGAACATTGAAGCGGGCCTCGTCGCCCGGCACGTCCTGCAGGAACGACGACACGAGGTGGACGAGTTCATGCGGCTTGTCGGGCTCGAGAGTTTCGCGGATGCCTATCCGCATCATCTTTCCGGCGGAATGGCGCAACGCGCCGCTCTTGCCCGCGCTCTGATTAATCATCCCAAGGTACTTCTGCTGGATGAGCCACTCGGCGCGCTCGACGCATTCACCCGGATGCGGATGCAGGATGAGGTTCTCCGAATTTGGCAGGCGCGCGGCACAACAATGTTGCTCGTGACTCATGACATCGATGAAGCGATCTACATGAGCGATCGGATTGTCATCATGACCCAACGCCCCGGCCGTATCGAACGGACCATCCCCGTGAAGCTGGACCGTCCGCGCGATCGGAGCAGCGCCGATTTTTTGCAACTGCGCGGAGAGATTCTGGAACTGCTGCACTTTGCGGGAGGCGCGAGCCGGCTGTAGCCGGAAGCTCCAAATTCAAAGCACCAGGCTCCTGAGAACCATCAAGTTCCAAGCTCCAAACGAGAGGTCTCAAGACGAACCTCGCCAAGCGTTTGATGTTTGGTGCTTCCCTGGAGCTTAGTGCTCGGAATTTGGATTTTATCGCCGGGTCGATTGGCGGCGCCGAAACGGAATTACGCTTCCACCTGCACTCCGCTCCCGCATATCATTCCCGGGCGCGATGGACGAGACGGCTGGAAAGCTAACTTCGGGTGAGCCGCTGAGCGTTGAGAAGCTTCTCGAGTATCTGCCCGCGCTGAAAGAAGTTCCGGCGGCCCAGCTCGATCGTTACGCGAAAGGCGCGGCCGTTCTCCACCGTTACCGCAAAGGCCAGACGGTTTGCGTCGAGGGGGCATTCGGTTCGACCGCCTACTTCATCGTGTCGGGCACAGTCGAAATCTCGATCCAGAACCCGCTCGCCCATCTCCGGACCCGGCCGGCCGCCGGCTTTTTTGGGCGGAGCATGGCGCGGATGAAAAGTTTCCTGCTCGACGACAAGCAGGACCGCCGGGCTGAAGTGCACGAACGCAAATTCATCGGGATCGATGCAAACGTCGATTTGCCGATGCACAAGCCAATTGCTGAGCTCGGCCCGGGCGAGCTTTTTGGCGAAATGACCTGCCGAACTTTTCAGCCTCGCTCCGCAACCGTCATCGCGCGCGAGCCGTGTGTGATGGTGGAGCTGCTCCGCGTGATTCTCGATATGCTGGTTGGCACCCGCCAGGTCTCGGAAGCGTCCAAGGCCACCTCGAAAGTAAAGGCGCCTACCTTCAAGGGCACGTCGTTCAAGGCCCAGCTCGATGAAAAATATCGCCAGCGTTCGCTCGAGACCCATCTCCGGAGCGTGCCGCTCTTCGCCAGCGTCGGCGAAGAATTCCTTCATTACCTGAAAGAGAAGGTCGAGCTCGTTTCCTACAATCAGAACGAGGTCATCTGCAAGGAAGGCGAGGACGCGGATGCGTTTTACCTGATTCGCTCCGGCATGGTCCGCATCTCGCAATCGATGCCCGGGGGGGAAATGGTCCGCACGTATCTCAGCCGGGGCGAATACTTCGGTGAGATCGGGTTGCTTCGCTCGATCAAACGGATCGCGACCTGCACCGCGCTCGACGCAGTGGACGTCGTGAAAGTTCCCGGCGTCGAGTTCAACCTGATGCTCGACAAGTTTCCCGGGGTCCGGGCCCAGCTCGAACCGGTGGCGGAGGCACGAATGGTCGCAACCCGGAGCCGGGTCGCGCCGGCCGGCCTCGATCTCGATGATTACCTGAACCAGGGGCTATTCGAGGCGCAGAATCTTCTCCTGATCGATCTCGACAACTGCACCCGCTGTGATGCCTGCGTCCAGGCTTGCGCGAAAGCGCACGATGGGATCTCGCGCCTTCTCCGCGACGGTTTGCGTTACGACCATTTCCTTGTCGCAACGGCCTGCCGTTCCTGCCGCGATCCGCTTTGCATGACGCAGTGCCCGGTCGGTTCGATTCGCCGGAAGGAAAACCTCGAGATCATCATCGAAGACTGGTGCATCGGCTGCGGAAAATGCGCGGAACTTTGTCCCTACGGCAACATCAACATGCATCCGCTCGAGGTGACGAAGGAAGTGAAGACGGAGATCAAATCGGAGAACCCAAACATTCCGCCGGCCGTGAAGGTCGAGAAGAAAAAGACGACGACTTACAAGGCGAACACGTGCGATCTCTGCACCCAATTGTCCGTCCCAAGCTGCGTTTACGCCTGCCCGCATGACGCCGCGAAGCGCGTCGATCCGCAGCGCTTCTTCGGCGACGCTCTCGAAGCCCAAAACCGCCTGCTCAAAGACCAATGGTCGCCCTCGCGCCGTTATGAGACGAGGCACACGCACTGACTCATTGCAGATTGTAGATTGCAGATTGCAGATTGGCCCTGCTGCGGTGGATGCAATCTGCATTCTGCAATCTGCAATCTGAGATCCACGCATGCGGCTCAACAACTGGAAACATCTTCCCTGGTTTGTTTTCGTTGTCCTGGCCACGGTCGCGGCGAGCACTCTTTACCTCGGTAATTTTTATCCGGAGCGGTTGCCGTCCTGGCTTCGTTTGCCGCCGGCCCTCATCCAAACCCCAACCGAGCATCATACGGTTGGGGGCACTCCGCTCGGGCTTTGGTTTGGCGCGATCTCATTGGCGATTTTCGTTTTCGCCGCGCTGCTTAGTCTCCGAAAAAAGATTCCGCTTTGGCGAATCGGCACGGTCCAACGTTGGCTCCGAGCTCATATCTGGCTCACCTTTCTGACCATTCCGCTGATCCTTCTTCACAGCGGATTCCGGTTCGGGGGACCGATGACCACACTGCTCATGGCGCTTTACGCGGTCGTGATGGTGAGCGGCGTCTACGGCCTGTTTTTGCAGCATCTCATGCCGCGGCTCATGAAAGAACGGCTTCCCGCTGAGACGGTCTTCGAACAAATCCCGCACATCCGTTCCCAGCTTGTCGCGGCCGCGGAAAAAATGCGGGACTCATTCAAACCCGCGCCGCCTGCGGCTGCGAAGAAACCCGATGCCGGCGCCCCGGCGCCAAGCCCGACGAAAAGCGCGACGTCCGAAGCTCCCGTCATGGCGTCAACAAAAGGAGAACTGAGTACGCCAGTCGCGCGCGCGAAATCAGCGACTGGTTCCGAGCCAATCGCGGCATCAGTCGTCGCGCCGGCCAACCCGGAAAAACCTGCAACGCCACCACCTCCATCCATGCCGAATGCCGCGGTCCCACCGGCGCCGCCGAAACCGGAAACAATCGGCACGCCGACGGCGCGCGTCCAAAGCGATCCACCGGGCGCCCCCGTTGCCCGCGCCGATGTCCCGGCTGGCGACCAAGCCGCCCCAACCCCAGCCGTGGCGCCGGCTGCTCCATCGCCGCCCGCGGAAAAAACGAACACCGTCGCTCCCGCGCCCGCGGTTACGTCAGCCTCAGCCAGTTCAGTTCCGGGGTCGCCGAAACCGGCAACTGCGCCTGTTCCTCCAAAACCGGCGACGCCCGCCGCTGCAAAACCGGCCGCTCCAAAACCAGTCGCAAAACCTGCGGCCCCGGCCGATCCGGCGTCCGAAGAAGCGCTGGTCGAATTCATCGACCGCCAGGTTCTGCCGTACCTCGAAGCGGGCGGAGGCGATCGGATGCGCCTGAACAATCGGCGGTTCGCCGAGGACACGTTCCGCTTTGCGAAATTACGGGTCGCGGAAGGATACCGGAGCCGCGTGGACGAGATCGAGGCCTGGTGCGACGAGCGCCGAATGCTCGACCTCCAGGTGCGCCTGCATCACTGGCTCCACGGCTGGCTCTTCGTCCATGTCCCGTTCTCGTTCCTCCTTTTACTGCTCACGATCTGGCACGCCTTCGTAACCCTCTTCTACTATTGATGAGCGCGTTCCCTTCCTTCGTAATCGTGGAACTGCCAACACCCTAAGCGATGGCGGCCCCGAGCAGAACGCAGAAGCAGATCGCCGAGCGTTACAAGGGCAACCTCGGTTATTACAAACGGAAGCACCCGTGGCGGGTCGCGCGTTTCTGCGCCAGCTTCATCGCGATCGTGGGGGGCGTGATCGGGATCCCTGTTTATCAAAAGCTGATCCTTCAGGAAAAGGTCAGCGAAGAATTTTTTAGCTCAGGCAGGATCTCGAGTCACCACGCGAAGTTCGAACAGGACTGCGCCCAGTGCCACGATCGCACCGCTGCTTTCGGGAACGACCTGACGCTGGCCAAGTTCAGCAGCGTGATTAAAGACCGTTTCCAGCACGGGATCGATTTCAGCGCGATCGATCGGAAATGCCAGGATTGCCACGAGCAGCATCCGCCCCTCGGGACCGTCAAAAAATACGATCTCCACGAGCCGAACGTGGTCGATAACCGTTCCTGCTCGGTTTGCCATCAGGAACACCTTGGTCCGGGGGCGATGAAACCGGTGGCCGATTCCCAATGCGCCGCGTGTCATAACGATCGCGGGATCATGGAGGCGTCGGCGAAAAAAGGGGCAACGTTACCACCCGCTGTTTTTCATCTACGGCCGCATCCGCCTCAACAGGTTGTCCTTGAAATGCCGAGGCCGTCCCGCGGTTACACTCAGGTCTTCTCGTCGTTTGAGCGCGACCATCCCGAATTTCAACTGATCCGGCAGAAGGCGCGCGATCCTGATGTGTTGCGCTTCAATCATCAGCGCCATTTCGCTAACGACATTCCACCGGTGAACGGTCGAAAGCTTGATTGCAATTATTGCCATAAGCCCGAGCCCAGCGGCCGGTTTTATCAGCGGGTCAATTTCGATGCGAACTGCCAGGCCTGCCACGCGCTCCAGTTCGATGCCAGGAATCCCGACCTTCGTATCCCGCACGGCGACGTCGGCCTGGTCCGCAATTTTCTCAGGACGTTGCCGGCCCAGTACGGCGATTACGCGCGGCTGAAACGCCGCATCACGCGCGACAGCGATATTCAGAACTTCGTCACCCAGCAGGTCCGCCAATTACAGGAACAATTTCGGTCCGGCGAAGAACTCGAGCGCGCGGTCTTTTTCACGACCGATCCTTACAAGCCGCAGCGCAACATGACGGCAGCCGTGCGCGCAAATTTTGCCGGGTGCGCTTTTTGCCACGAGCTGAAAACCGCGGCGGGCGGCGCGCCGGTTGTGACGAAACCGATCCTGATCGACCGCTGGATGCCGCAGGCGCATTTCAATCACGCCAAGCATACAAGCGTGAAGTGCGACGATTGCCATCGCGCAGGCCAGAGCCGGGAAACGTCCGACGCGTTGATGCCGGCAAAAGCGAACTGTCTCGTTTGCCACCGCTCCGCGCAGAAGGTCGCGTCCGATTGCATCACCTGCCACACCTATCACGCGCCCGGACAGCGGGTGAAGGTGGAGGTTCAAGCCAACGCGCCGGGCGCGTTCAAGCAGATGCTCTTGAGCACCCGTTAGACAGGGCTCGCCTGTCGTCACAATAAGTAACCGGCGAGCACTCGCGCCCCGTTACAAACTTGCCGCTTCCGGTGGCGGTCCATTTTCGGCAAAGTCCCCCTGAATTGAGCACGGCGAGCAGAGATGAGGAGATCGCTTCGGCCCTTCCGGCAGATCTCGATGCCCTTCCGCGGCTCGATGGGTTTCGCCTTCGCGGGATCGAGATGACGCGGTTGGAGACATTCATCGACGCTGCGTTCGCCTTCTCCGTAACAATGATGGTCATCGCGGCGGAGCGCGTCCCCGACGAAATCAGCGGACTGCTGGCGGCGTTCAAGCACGTCCCCGCATTTCTCGCCAGCGTGGTGGTGCTGGGAATTTTCTGGCGGGGTCACTGGCTATGGAGCCGGCGCTATGGCCTCGAAGATGGCGTCTCCAGTTTCATCAGCTGGGCCCTGCTGGCCACGATCCTGATCTATATCTACCCGCTCAAAGCGATCTTCGGCTCGATGTTTCACCTGTTGAGCAACGGTCTCCTCGGCCAACCCCTCGGCGTTCGCACCACCCTGCAGGCACGCGCGATCTTTTCAATTTATGCGGCTGGGTTCATTGCCATCGCCCTCGAGATTTTGCTGCTTCACTGGCGTGCATGGCAATTGCGCGTTCCCTTGCGCCTGAACGCGAGGGAAGAGCGACTGACCCGGAGCGAGATTTTTGGCTGGGGCATCCCGCTTACCGTCGGCATGGCTGCGCTGGTCCTGGCCCTGGCCGCACCGAGCAGATACATCTCGTGGAGCGGGTGGATATACTTTTCGATGGCGATCCTCGTGCCGGTCCGCAAGTGGTGGGATCGGCGCCGCCACGGCCAATGAAGACGCTGCGCCAACTTTTTGGAAATGGCTGGGCGCTATTAGGGATCGCGGCCTACGTCGTGAGCCTCGCGCTGCTTTGGCGGAATAACACTTTCAGCCGCGAAGACGCGATTGCGGAGCTGATCATCTTTGGTTTCGGGTTTCCCGTCGTCGCCTGGCTGACCACGCTTCGGGCGCGGCCATTGTCGTTGGATGTCCGGCGCAGCGGCCTCGAAATGGCGGTGCTCGCGCTCTGTCTCGTCGTCGTGGCGCTGTATCTGATCTGGGGCACAGCGTGGTCGAATGCCCTCGTGCCGGCGAGCTGGATCGCTTCTCCTCGTATCAAGTTCTTCGTGGTTCTCATTCGCAAGCTGCTCGTCTTCGTCGTGCTCCCCTTGGTTCTCTACCGATTCATCTTCGGCTATCGCTGGCGCGACTTCGGTCTCCAGTGGCAGGGATTGCGCGCGCTCGGCGGCAATCATCTCCTGGTTGTTCTGGCCCTGAGCGCGGCGATCCTGATTTTCCAATACTTTCTCGGCGGCGGGGCCGCTCCGGTCCGCCGCGGCGAATTCGGCGCCGGCCAGCTGGCGATTGCGCTGCCGCTCTGCTTTGCCTGGCTGTTCGTTGAAGCCGGGCTGGTGGAAGAATTCTTCTTTCGCGCGGTCGTCCAGACACGCTGCGCGGCATGGTTCAAATCCGAAGTGTCGGGCGTCGCGTTAATGGCGCTTCTCTTCGGGCTCGCCCACGCGCCGGGATTTATTTTGCGCAATGCAGGGCTCGAGGAGGCGATCGGTCCCAACCCGTCGGTCGCTGATTCGATCGCATATGCGATCGTTGTGTTGTCGCTCGGCGGGATTTTCTTCGGCATCGTTTGGGCGCAAACGAAGAACCTTTTTGCCGTGATGTTTATTCATGCGGCGACAGACTTATTGCCGAACGTGAAGCAGTTCATTCAAACCTGGGGAATCTAACAAAACGGATGTTGGCGGAACGAGCATTGGCGATTCTGCACGAATGGGTGCAGTCGGAGAGTTTGCGGAGGCATTGTTATGCCGTGGCGGATTCGATGAAACATTTCGCGCGGACGACAAACGCTGACGCCGACCTTTGGGAGGCGGTCGGGCTCTTACACGACATGGATTACGAGCGCCATCCGAACCAGGAGCAAAGCCCGGCGGATGGCCATCCCTTTGTCGGTGTCGCCTGGCTGCGCGAGCATGCTTGGAGCGAAGAGGTGTGCCGCGCGATTCTTTCCCACGCGGATTACGCGAATGTTTCGCGCGAGACGCCGTTGGAAAAGACGCTTTATGCCGTGGATGAATTGAGCGGCTTCGTCATGGCCGTGGCCCGGGTGCGGCCATCGAAAAGCGTGCATGAGGTCGATGTGGCTTCGGTTAAAAAGAAGATGAAGGACAAGGCATTCGCGCGGGCTGTGAACCGGGATGACATCGCCCGCGGGGCCGCGGAACTCGGCATGCCGTTGGAAGAAGTAATAGGGGGCGTGATCACAGCATTAGAGGGAGACGCCGAGAGGCTTGGCCTGGCGGGCGAGCGCCGGCCCGAGCCGGAGGCCTGAGGTGGGAAGTCAGAAGTCGGAAGTTGCGATGATCACGACTCGCGAATTCGTCATTGAGGATTACGACGGGGCCTTTGCGGTCTGGAGCGGAGAAGAAGGGATTGAGATCTGCGAGGGCGATTCGAGGGAAGAGATCGCGGAGTATCTGGCGCGCAATCCCGGCTTAAGCCGCGTGGCGGAAGATAACGGGGAAATCATTGGCGCAGTCCTATGCGGGCACGATGGGCGACGCGGGTGGATTTATCATCTCGCGGTTGCGAAAAACCATCGGGGCAAAGGGGCTGCGAAGTTGTTGATCGGCGATTGCATCCGCGGCCTGGCGAAGACTGGATTGAAGCGCGCTATCATCCTGGTGGCAGGCGATAACCCGATAGGACGCGAGTTCTGGCTGCGCAACGGCTGGGAGCTGATCGACGGCGCAGTCCCGATGGGCAAGGATCTCCCTCTTCTGTAGCCGCGTCGCTGTGCGACGCGAAAAAGTTTTCGCCGCAACCCGCCGCGTCCCTGTGCGACGCGAAAACTTTTCTCCGCAACCCACCGCGTCGCCCACAGGGCGACGGCTACAGCAGGAACTGTCTTACTTCGACGGCTTTGGGTTCCGGTCCGGATAGGGCGGGATCGGCGGCAGATCGTAGCTCTTCGTCTTAAGGTCGTTCAGGATTTCCGCGATGGCGCGGTCGAGCTGCTCGTCTTCGCCGCGGAACTCCTTTGCGGGATCGTTATCAACCACGATATCCGGCTCAACCCCGTGGCCTTCTATGACCCATTCCTTGCCGTCTTTCGAATAGGGTGCGAACTCGGGCCGGGAGAGCTGCCCGCCATCGGTCAGCGGCAAAGAATTGCGAATGCCCACCACTCCGCCCCAGGTGCGTTTACCGATCAGTTTGCCCAGGCCTAGCGATTTAAAGCGAAACGGAAAGATGTCCCCGTCAGAGGCGGAGAACTCGTTACAAAGCGCAACCATCGGGCCCAGGAAGGTCTGGGGCGGATTCGTTTGCGGCGTGCCGTTACGCGACATTTCCACCATGACCAGCGCTCGGCGCAACCGATCAATGACGAGCGGAGAAACGAAACCGCCTCCGTTTCCGCGAACGTCAACGATCAACGCCTTCTTGCGGATCTGCGGGAAGTATTGCTTCGTGAATTCGTTCAATCCGCCCTGGCCCATGTCCGGAATATGAATGTAGCCGACCTGGCCGTTGGTCTTCTTGCTTACGTCCTCGACGTTCTTCTGGACCCAGGCGCGGTAGTAGAGCGGCGACTCGTCGCTGATTGGAACGACCGTTACGTCCCGCGCACCGTCGTCGCTCGGCTTTGCGTTGACCCGGAGAACGACCTGCTTATCGGCGGTGCCAATGAGCGCGTCGTAAATGTTGGCCAGGCTCGAGACGGGCGTGCCGTCGACCGCAAGGATGTAGTCGCCGGCCTTCAGGTTGACGCCGATCGCGGTCAGGGGCGAGCGATTGCGCTTGTTCCAGTTTTCGCCCGGGAGAATGCGCTCGATCTTATAAGCCTTGCTTGCCGGATCGCGTGATAGCTCCGCGCCCAGCAGGCCTAGCTTGATTCGCGGTGTGTCAGGACGTTCGCCGCCGGAAACATAGGCGTGACCGTTGTTGAGCTCGCCGATCAGTTCACCCAACAAAAACGTCAGGTCGTTGCGGTGATTAACGAACGGAACGAGGGCGCCATACTTATCGCGCATGGTTTTCCAATCGATCCCATTCATGTTGGGCGCGTAGAAAAAGTCGCGCATCTGCCTCCAGGACTCGTTGTAGATCTGAGTCCACTCCGCGTGGCGATCGAGCTTCATGTCGAGCCCAGTTAGCTTGAGCCGGAAATCCTTCCCTGCTTTCTCGTCCTTGAGCTCGATCTTGTCTTTCGGCAGGTCGATCATGGCGTATTCCTTGCCGACCTTCACGAGCATCTTTTTTCCGTCGAAGGTGATCTCGTAGTTACTAACATCGCCGAGGGCGGTTTCTTTGCGGTCTTCCAGGCTATAGGAACAAAGATGCCAGCGGCGGTTATCGTTATCGTCGTCGTCTTCGGCCCGATCGTCCGCCACGGTGCGCCGCATGTAGAAGATGCGGTCGTTGACCAAGCGAAGGTTCACGTAGTTAGCCGACGGGATATCGAGCGCTACGAGGCGGTCACGGATGCCATCCAGGTCTACCTTGACTGTAACAGGCTTGCGGGCCGGCGGCGGCTCCTTGTCTTTTGCCGCCTTGTCGTCCTTCTTTGCTTCGTCAACCTTCTTGTTGTCGGCCTTAGGCTTGTCCTTGTCCGCGTCCTTCTCTTTATCCTTATCCTTGTCGTCCGGCTTATCCTTCTCCTTCTTCTTGCCTACCTCGTCGCTCCGTGGGCCAAGCGGGTTCTCAGTATCCTTGGACAAGGTCACAAGGTAAACGCGCTCGAGGTCGCGATAAATGTTACCGAAATCGGTCTGGTCGAACATCGGCTTGAAGTCCCGGCTCGACGTCATCATCAAATACTTCCCGTCATCGCTGAAGGTCGCGTTATCGGCCGAATACCACTCGTCGGTCACAGGCGTCGATTTCTTGTCGGCCAGCGAATACAAATAAGCGCGATCGCCGCCGTTCTCTTCCTGGATGGTGTAAGCCACCCAGTTGCTGTCCGGCGACCAGTCGTAGCCGCGGATCTCCGCCTCCTTGCTCTCGGCTACCAGGGTGACGGCCTTGCTCCCGATATCAAGATAACGAAGCCGCTGCTTTCGATCGGCCCACATAAGCTTCTTGCTGTCTGGCGACCAGATTACAGCGTAAAAGTAGGTATCGGCGTTGCTTGTCAGTTGGGTAGGTTCACCTTTGCCATCCTGCGAACGAATATAGAGCTCGTTCTCACCGGTCGCGTCTGAGTTATAGGCGATCCATTTCCCGTCAGGCGACCAGACGGCGTCGCGCTCATGCGCGTTTGAGGTGCGACTCAGGTTCCGCGCTGTTCCATCCTTGCCCGGGACCGAGAAGAGATCACCTCGGGCGACTGCTACTACGCGCTGGCCATCCGGCGCGGAGCTGACTGATTGAACATGCTTGGAAGCATCCACCAGGGCCGAACGTCCGGAAGCGAAATCTTCCTTGATATCGATCGGCACCACCGCGCTCTGGCCGCTGGCCAGGTCGTAACGCCAAATATAACCCGCCTGCTCGAAGACGATCGCGTCCTTGCCGATCGAGGGAAACTTGATGTCGTAATCCCTGAAGGTGGTGAGCTGCTTCGTGTCTTTCCCGGTCAGATCAGTCGAGAACAGGTTCATCCGCCCGTCCCGGTCGGAGATGAAATAGATGCGATTATCCGCGCCCCACATGGGACAAACGTCTTGCGCAGGGTCGTTCGTGACGTTGGTCGTCTGGCCGGACTTGAAATCGAAAATCCAAACATCGTCAGCCATGCCGCCCCGGTAATGTTTCCAGGTGCGGAACTCACGGAAAATACGGTTGTAAGCCATCTTCGAATCGTCCGGCGAAAAGGAAACAAACCCGCCGCGCGGCACCGGCAATTGCTGCGGCAAATCCCCATCCAGGCCTGCGGTGTAAAGCTCGCCGATAAACGAATTGAACGTGCGCATCCGGGAACGGAAGACGACGAGTGGCCTGGTGTTTTCCCAGGTCATTACGATGTTGTTCGGGCCCATCCGGTCGGAGACGTCGTCGCGTCCCACCGTGGTAGTCGTCGTTATCCGCTTCGGCAGGCCACCCTCGCCCGGCATCACGTAAACCTCGGTGTTGCCATCATACTGGGAGGTGAAGGCGAGCTGTTTGCCGTCAGCCGAAAATCGCGGGAACGAGCTGTAACCCGGCCCGTCCGTCAGACGCCGCGCGATGCCGCCTTCTTTCGCGACTGTGTAAAGCTCGCCGGCGTAACAGAAAACGATTTGCGAGCCGTTGGTCGCTGGAAAGCGGAGAAGGCGGGTCGTGTTGGGCAATGCCTGGGCGTGAGCGCGGGGATCGATCACGAGGAGAAGGCCGAGCACGACGAGCAGACGAAAGACGGAAATCAGGCGCATAGAACGATTGTAAAAGCGGCGACCAAGCCGCCGTGAGGCCGGCGGCGTGATAACCAGATTAGTTATGGTTTGGCGGCGACGTCGCGGGGCCGCACTACGCCGATACTCGTCGGAACATAATCGCAGCGACGACACCAACCAAGAAGAAACCGACGACCTGGATCAACATGTAGGACGCGGTATAGGTGGCTGGGAATCCCCACCAATTCCAGTACGAGACGTTGGTGGCGATCGCTGCCAGAACTCCCGCTGCGGTCACGAATCCGACTCTGCCGCCGAACGACGCAATCCGGGTTTGGGCGAGCAACCAGACCGCCAGGAACGCTTCGCAAAGCTCGGTAATGAATTCCACCGTCAGGTATTTTCCCATCTGCATCGGACGCGATCCGGCGGGGTGATAGATGAAAAAGCCGGTGGGGTACTTCGCCAGTTTTTCGGGGAACTTTTCCATGGCTGCGGTTTGTTCGGCATGGCTCGCATCGGGCCCGACGCCCATCGACGGATAGAAATACATCCCGGGCTTGCTCTTCACGGTGCTGTCGAGGGCGCCCAGAAGGGCCTCGTCATTCATCGTGTTCTGGACCCCTGCTTCGCCGAGGGGAAGCGCGATGTGGGCAATCGAGGTCCAGGCAAACATGGCAATGGCGCCGAGGACAGTTGCCATCAGGATCTTGGTAATGTTCATCCGCCGTAGGTATCAGGCGGGGGCGGACTTAGCGAGACGCAATTCGATCGCGGTCCTGCGCGGCTCCCCGCCCGACTCGACAGCAGGGTTGCTTAATCAGCGTCCCCTCTAGATGGAGCTGATCCGGTAGCGTTCCATCAGCTCGCGCCGCAGATCCATCTGAATCTCCGGCCTCAACCGGCTCAGCACCTTTTCCCGCCGGGCCGGGTCCATCGCGATCAACTCCCGAAGGAATTTGTCCCGGGTCTTTTTCTTTTCGTACCGGCTCCAGGCCACACCCACGGCCAGGAGGAGGCAGATGGCCCACAGGATTATCGAGCTCAAGGAAACGGCGGCAATCATCACAATAAGTTTGCGGAGAACACCCTCTGGGACAAGCGATCAGTGGTCGCCGCCCGTCACTTCTCCGGGCGGAACCGGCCCGGCAGGTGAATTTTTTGTTCTCCGGCGCGTCGAAATTTACCGACCGCCGACACTCGCCGCCGGCCCGCGCTTCGAATCCAATATGGGGCAGTAAAAGGGGGACTTTGGGTATGGAACATAAAATTTTTCTCGGGAAATATCGCGTGGCCGCTGACGAGATCGCGCTTGCCGCGCCGGACGCGGGTGGAGGCACAGCCGTCCTGGTAACCGAACAACATGCGATCGCCACGATTTATCGCGGGGTGGACATGGAAAACGGGCGCGACGTCAGCATTGAGGTAATCCCCGGGAGCGGCTTCAAGCCGGTTGTGCGCGAGGAGCTCGAAGCGGAGGCCCTCGCAGCGAAGAAGATCAACCACGTCAATATCCCGGCCCTCTACGATTTCGGGGTCGAGGACGATCAGCTGATCTACGTGACCGAACACTTCGATGGCACGAGCGCCGAAGAATGGGTAAATCAGCACGGGCCGATGCCCACGGGCGCGGTTCTGCGCATCGCCCACCAGGTTGTGGCCGCGATGGGCGCGTCGGCCTTCCACAAGATCTCCCATCACGCCATCAATCCCTCGAACCTTGTTCTCGTCCCGGGGCAGACCCCGGAAGGCGACTGGCCCTTGATCAAGGTTCTTCATTTTGTTGGGGTCGCGCCCAGCTTTGCCAGCGCAGATTTAGCGGTGGCGTCGTTCGACAAATCAAGCCATTACGCGAGCCCGGAACAGCTCCGCGATGGCAAGGTGGATTTTCGTTCGGAGATTTATTCGCTGGGTGCCACGATGTGGTTCCTCCTCACGGGGGCAGCGCCGCTTATCGTGCCCAAAGGCCCGATAGCCCTGCAGACAACGACGATCGGGCTCACGGTGGACAGGGTCAACGGAATGCCGAAACGGGTGCAACGTCTCCTGGCGCAGATGCTTGCCATCGATCCGAACGCCCGGCCCCAGGACCCGCTTGCCTTCTATCGCCAAATCGAGGAGTGCATCGCCCAGGTCGATCGCCGCGAATCAATGGCGCGTCGGTTCGGGATACCGTTCAAGTCCCCGTCCAATAGAGTCGCGGTATCCGGACGGCGCCGCTTCCCGGCCAAGGCGCTCGCGCTTGCCGCGGTCCTTCTCGCGCTCGCAACTCTGGGCGCGGTCCTTGTGCCGCGTTACCTGCATTCGACCCGTGTTCGCAACGCGGAAGAACCGATTGGTGTTCAAATCGGCGTTCCGGACGCCACGGAAACGGCTCCGCCCACCGTGGTTGTAAACGAACCGGCCCAAACGCAATCGGTCCCGCCGACCGTCCCGGCAAATGAACCCGTCCAGACGCAATCTGTGCCCGCGACGGTGGCAGTGAGTACTCCGGTGCAAACGCAATCCGCGCCGCCTGTGGTTGCAACCACCAATCCTAACCTGAGCGATCCCGCTCCGACGATCAAACCGCTCCCGGCCGACACCGAAACTGCGACAGCGCAAGCGAACACGGTTCCGCCGCCCGCTAACAATGCGGCAACGGAACCGGTCAAGCCCGCACCCCAGCCGGCGGTTGTTGCCAATCAACCTCCTCTCCCTCAATCGCAGGAAACGACGCCCCCGGTTACCTTGAAGAGTGTTGATGAGCACGCGCCGAAGGTCGCGGCCAACGAAAATCGGCAGGTGCAGCCAGCCCCGGAAACGACGGTCAACGAACCGCCGAAGATCGCGGCCACGGAAACCCGGCCGGTCCAGAAAAAACCGCAACCCTCCGTTGTCGCTGAGGAGAAGCCAAAGGTCGTTGCCAACAACAGACGCCAGGTTCAGCCGGCTGTGACCAGCGCCCCACGCGCGGACGAGCCGGTCCGGACGGAACCGGAAGAATCTGTTTCCAGGGAGACGCGTGAGACGGATGTCGCGACCGCTATTCCGACTGCTCGACCAGTGGCGCCCGAAGTTCGCCGGGCCGAACCCGCGGCCCCCGCTGAAGGCCCAGACGAAGTAAGCACTCTACCGCCGGTGACCGAACGTAGAAGCGCCACGACAGCGAAAACGAGAAAAGAACGGGTCAGGAAACCGGCCAACGAGCCGGACGAAGAAGTTATTGTGCGCGCCGAACCTGCCGAGGCCGTTGCAGAGGTAGGGCCGGCCGAGGAACGGTTGCCTCAGCTTCCCCGCGGCAAAAGCCGGGCTCGCTTCATTGGAGTGACGGCGGACGGCAACTGGATGTTTTCGTTGCCCTCCAAAAAGATCGTAATCGTCCCGCCGCCACCCGGCGGTTGATCGACACGGTTCTTCTGTAGCCGTCGCCCTGTGGGCGACGCCTGTTCGGCGCCGCCGCGATCACGCCCACTCTCACGCTTCGCACAGCGAAGCGGCTACAGAAGAGGCACCTCCCTGTAGCCTCTCGCAGGTGCGATATTATCGGAGCAATCTGGCCGGCAACGCCTTGGTAACTCCGCCGTGAACTTCTTCGTTCACCGCGACTTTGGCCGGAGGCGCGGGGATCGCCTCCTTGCCTTTCGCCTTCAAGGCTTCATTCAGCGCGGGAAGATCTTTGGTCACGAGGTTTTCGAAATCACGCACGACGTCACCAAGCTCTTTCCGGAGCGCGTCGATTCGCGCCATCTGGTAATCACCGGGTTTGCCTTCATAGGCCAGGATCGCGCCGTAAAGCTGATCGGTATGCTCCCGCAACCGCTCTTCGCCGGTGATCGCGCCCCCTTCTGTCGTCGCGACAATCTGTTTCCGGACCGCATCGAGTTTGCCATCGAAATCGGTCAGGGCTTTGCGCGACTCATCGCCTTCCGGCAACGCCCCTTTGGCTTTCCCGATCGCTCCGCGCAGGAAAAGAATTCGGTCCATCAGCGCGCTTTCATCACCGAAGAGGGCATGGACCTTCATCGCGGCATCGAACTGCGCCTTCCGGTCCGCTTCGGTAAATTTAGCGCGCCGATCAAGACCGACCGTCAGCTTCGTTTCCGAAACCTTGCCAGCTTTCGTCATTCGCACCGTGTAGGCGCCCGGCAAGAGCCGCGGCCCCTGGAGACCGGCGCCGGCCAGCTGGACCGCGGGCGGTACCCGCGGCGGCTTTTCGCGCATGCTCCAGATAACGCGATTCAACCCGGGCCGCTTGCTCGCCGGCAAACTGTCAACCACGCGCCCCGTCGAATCGAGCACCTCGATCTTCAGTTTTCCGAAAAGATGCCGCGACTTCTGATAATAAGTAATCACTGCCGCGTCCGGCGGGTTGTCGCCAACGAACGTCGCCGAGCCGCTGGCCCAGCCGCCTTGCGCTTCGATCCGTTGCTGCACCGGGCGAGCCGAGACAAAGGCGGCCTCCTGGTTCAGCAAATCAGAGGTCAGCGCTCGCCACGGAGTGATATCGTCAATTATCCAGATGCCGCGGCCGTGAGTCGCCAGGACCAGGTCGTTATCACGCGGATGAATCGCCAGATCGCGCACTGCCACCGCCGGGAAGCGGCTCCCCTTGAACTGCGCCCATTGCGTGCCGCCATCAATCGAAACAAAAAGCCCGAATTCCGTCCCGACAAAGAGCAGGTCTTTCTTAAGCAGATCTTCCTTCACGACATGGGCGTAACCGCGCACACCTTTCGGATCTTGCGCCGTGATTAGCGGAGTCCACGTTTTGCCGAAATCGGTCGTGCGATAAACATACGGCGCCATGTCGCCATACGTGTGGCGATCAAACGCGGCGTAGGCCGTGCCGGCATCGAAGTTCGACGCCTGGACCCAGCTCACCCACGAATTCTTGGGCAGGTTCGGCACGCTCCCTACGACGTTCGTCCACGTCTTCGCCCCGTCTTTGGTTACCTGGACGTTGCCGTCATCGGTCCCGACCCAGATCACGTTCTTGTCCTTCGGTGATTCGCTGATCGAATAAATTGTCGTGTGCATTTCCGCCGCGGAATTGTCCACGGTCACGCCACCCGACTGTTCCTGCTTCTGCTTCTCCGGATCGTTCGTGCTCAGGTCCGGCGAAATCCGGTCCCAGGTCTGGCCCTGGTTACGCGAACGGAAGAGGAACTGCGAGCCGACATAGATGGTGCCCTTTTCGTTAGGCGAAAGCGCGATCGGCGTGTTCCAGTTCCAACGCAGCTTTTCCTTGTAGTTCGCTTTCGGCTGAATGTCCCGCCGCTCATGGGTATGGCGGTTTACCCGGCCGATATTGCCGCCCTGATATTCCGCATAGACGTAGTCCGGGTTGCTCGGATCGGCGAACATCCAGAAGCCGTCGCCCCCGAATAGATTTTCCCACTGTGCGTTCGCGATTCCGCCCGGGTATTGGGAGTATCCCACCCAGGAGCTGTTGTCTTGCAATCCGCCGTAAACCCGGAACGGATCGTTGTCGTCCAGACTTACGTGATAGAACTGCGAGATCGGCAGGTTTTCCGCCTTCCACCATTTGGAGCCGCCGTTGTAGGAATAATAAACGCCGCCATCGTCGCCCGAGATCACCGTCTGGGTGTTGGTCGGATCAATCCAAACGGCATGCAGGTCGCCGTGCGCTCCCTGAAATCCACCGACGGTCGCGAAGCTTTTCCCGGCGTCTTCACTCAGGATCAACGGGCCGTCCGTCTTGAAAACGCGGTCCGGATTCTTCGGGTCCACAATGAGATGCGCGAAATAGAACGGACGCCACACCATCCAGCTGCTCTTGTCCCGCTTATCCCAGGTCGCCCCGCCATCGTCGGAAACGTAAAGGGCGCTGTCCGTCGATTCGACGAAGCAATAAACCCGCTTCGGATTTGAAGGGGCTATCGCAACGGCGAGCCGGCCGTACGGCTTCTTCGGGAAACCTTTGTTCGCTTCCGGGGTGACCTCGGTCCACGTCGCCCCACCATCGGCCGTCCGGAACAATCCGCTGGCCGAGGGCTTGTCCGGGCCGTCACCGCCCGAGCGGAAGGTCCACCCTTGCCGACGGAAATCCCACATGCAGGCGAACATCACGTTCGGATCGTTCGGGTCCATGGCAAGACCAGACGCGCCGGTTGAAGCGTTCCCGCCCTTCAGGATCAGGTCCCAGTTCTTACCGCCGTCGGTTGTCTTGTAGAGGCCGCGATCGGTCGAATCGCTCCAAAGCGCGCCGGGCACCGCGGCAAAGACGGTGTCGCCATTCACTGGGCTCACCAGGACCTTTGCGATGCGCTCGGAATTTGGGAGGCCGGCGTGGTTCCAAGTCTCACCGCCGTCGACCGACTTGTACATGCCATTGCCGATCGAAACGCTGTTCCGGGTCCAGCTTTCGCCGGTGCCGACCCAGACGTTCTTGGAATTTTTCGGATCGAGCGTGACGTCGCCAATCGATTGGACTGGCTGCTCGTCGAAAACCGGTTTGTACCGGGTGCCGCTGTCTTCGGATTTCCAGATGCCGCCGCTCGCCGCCGCGACGAAGATGGTGATCTTGCCGGTGGGTTCACGGGTCGCGGCGATCGCGGAAACGCGGCCGCTCATCGCGGCGGAACCGATGTTGCGCGCGCCAAGACCGGAAATGGTGGACGAATTGAAGGGCGCCTGTCCGGCGCTCGGAGCCGGCGTTTGGGTTTGAGCCCCGGCCAGGGCAATGCCCGCGAGACCGGTGACGACGGCGAGAGTGTGATTAATGAATCGCATGAGAATTATTTGGAAACCGTCGCTGGGAATTTGAAGATCGAATCGTCAATCGGCGCATTGGCCTCTGCTTTTTCGAAAATGATTTTTTGTTTATCGGTTACGCCTTTCGGTCCGCCTTCGATCGAGAAGGGAAAATAGACGCCGTTGATTTTTTCGTAGTCACCGAGGTCCGTCTCATTCTCGACCTGCGCTCCGTTTTCCATCCGCTGGGTAATGATGCGGATCTCGAGAAAATGATCCGGATCCAGATACACGTAATTGGTGTCGCCGTTCTTGCGGACAACCCGGAGTTTATGAGCCGGGGTGCCGTCGACATCTTCGGTCCCGAGGTATTCGACGGTGCTGCCTTTCTCTTTCCAATTGATGAGCGGCCCGTCGATCTCGGAATCTTCCACCAAGGCCTTCGCGTCATCGGCTGAAACTTTTTCCGGATCTTTCCGGCCGCCGAACGGAGTGATCTTCCAACCCTCTGTGCCGTCGTAGGCATCGATCCGGGTCATCCCCTGGAGACTGGTCTCTTCCCGGACTGCTCCCGGGCGTTTCTTGATGCACAGATAGCCCAGCTCCAGCCGGCCGCTGTTCACCACCATTTTTCCCTCGAGCTTGAGCGATTGGACCGCGGCGAGCGCCTGCGCGCCGCCCTTTGCTTCGGTGTTTTTCGCGACCAACGTGTCCACAGTTTCCTTCACCGTGATCGGCTTCGGGTCCTGTGCATGAAGTCCGGCCGCGCAAAGCGAGCCGGCGATGAGAACGGCAATTCTTTTCATAGGAATGAGATGCAATTCCACGGCGATCTGCGTGCCGCGGCGACGCGGCAACATCACAGATTCGGCGGCGTGGAGCAATCGCCGGCCTTCACCCTGGAACGCGGCATACTGCTCTGCCTCGCGCGTCCTTGTCAATAGGCGGAATCGAAGGTTCGTTCGAAATTCTCTCCGAGCTTGAACGCAGCGCCGCACCGAACTAAGTCTCAGCTCTAATGAACGGCCAGCCACCGCCGCCACCGCCACCGTCCTCTCCCGTTCCACCGATCCAGCCCGCCGCGCCTGTGTATTATCCTCCGCCACGTTCCGGGATGGGATGCTTCGCCAAAGGTTGCCTTGGCCTGTTGATCGCCGGGTTCTTGCTCGGCGTCCTCCTTATCGGCGGCGGCTGGTTTGTTTATAAAAGAACGTTCACCAAACTGACAGCAACCGGACCGTCCGATGTCCGAATCGAAGCGCCCTCTCCGGAGCAAATCCAGAGCGCGCAAACTTCGCTCGATCGGCTGAACGAAGCGATCGCCCGCAAACAGGAGACGACCGTGGCGTTCACCGGTCCCGAACTCTGCGTCTTGCTGGCCCGCGATCCAGACTTTGATTTTCTCCGCGACCGAAGCCGGATCGATATTTCCGATTCGATCATGACCTTCACGCTCAGCGCGCCGCTCGACAAGATGCCGTGGCCCGGCGTGAAAGGCCGCTGGTTCAACGGCACAGTTCGCTTTGCCATGAGTTATTCGGACGGCGATTTCGATATCGATATCAAGTCGATCGAAGCCAACGGCTACGAATTTCCCAACGTTTTCCTGTCCAACTTCAACTCTTCTTTCACCGAAGGACTGAACAACGGATTTCAGGACGAGATTCGCCGGAACAACCGCGGTGAGGAATTCTGGCGTCACGTCAAAAGCATCCGGCTGGAAGGCGACAAAGCGATCGTGACCACCAAGGGCGGCGAGCGTTTGTAACCTGCTTAAAGCTTTCCGAACACTTCGGCCGCAATCTCAAACGAGCGTAATCGCGCCGCGTGATCGTAGATCTGGGCGGTCAGGATGATTTCGTCCGCCCGGGTTAACCGAATCATCTCTTCAAATCGGCCCCGGACCGTCTCAGGCGAACCAACTGCAGCGTAGCGTGTCCGCTCGCCGATTGCAGCGCGTTCGGCCGGGCTGACCAGGTCGTCGATGTTTTCAACGGGAGGCGGCAGTTTCCCTGGCCGGCCACGAACCAAACTGAGAAATTGGAGTTGGGCCGAGGTGAACAGCCGTCCGGCCTCCGCTTCAGTCTGGGCTGCAAACACGCTGGCGCCGACGATCACGTACGGCTCAGCCAGGGCCGGTGAAGGCCGGAAATCGCGGCGATATAGGTGAAGCGCGGCCTCCAGGTATTCAGGCGCAAAATGAGAAGCGAAGGCGAAAGGGAGTCCCAGCTCGGCGGCGAGCCGGGCGCTGAAGTCGCTCGAACCCAAAAGATAAAGGGGCACATTCAACCCGGTGCCAGGGACCGCGCGGACACCGATGTTGGTTCCGGCAAAATAGGATTGTAGCTCGATCACGTCCTGCGGGAACGTGTCGCCACTGCTTCCGAGGCTGCGGCGCAGGGCTCGTGCGGTCCGTTGATCGCTGCCGGGCGCGCGGCCCAGCCCGAGATCAATCCGGCCCGGGTAAAGCGATTCAAGCGTTCCAAATTGCTCGGCGATCACGAGCGGGGCGTGATTCGGCAGCATGATCCCCCCGGCACCGACCCGAATTGTTTTGGTCTGCCCGGCGACGTGCCCGATCACAACCGAGGTCGCCGCACTCGCGATCCCGGGGAGATTGTGATGCTCCGCAAGCCAGAACCGGTGGTAGCCCCACTGTTCCGCGTGTCGGGCTATATCAACACTGTTTCGAAACGCCTGGGCCGCATCTCCGCCTTCGACAATGGGAGACAGGTCGAGAATCGAGAGGCGCACCTCCTAATGTAGAGGCGCTTGTGCCAAGCGCCTGCCTCGATTTTGCTGCACCCTTCCTTTCCCCAGGCGCTTGTGCCAAGCGCCTGCCTCGATTTAGCTGCACCCTTATTTCCCCAGGCGCTTGACACAAGCGCCTCTACATCGAAAGCCATCAATACTATGTATCCAACCAAAGGCTACGCGGCCCAGGCAGCGAACGCGCCCCTCGCGCCTTTCACTTTCGACCGCCGCGATCCCGGCCCAACCGACGTCCAGATCGACATCCTCTTTTGCGGCGTTTGTCATTCCGATATTCATACCGCCCGCGGGGAATGGGGCGGCACGACTTATCCGTGTCTGCCCGGGCATGAGATTGTCGGACAGGTCGTCAAGGTCGGGCGCGACGTTAGAAAATTTCGGGAGGGCGATCACGCCGCCGTCGGCTGCATGGTCGATTCCTGCCGGACCTGCCAAAATTGCCGCGATAACCTGGAGCAGTTCTGCGATAACGGTGCCGTCTTCACCTATAACAGCAAGGATCCGCACACGGGCGGGATCACCTACGGTGGATACTCGAAGAGCATCGTCGTCGATCAGGATTTCGTTTTTGGAATATCCGACAACCTCGATCTCGCGGCGACCGCGCCCTTGCTCTGCGCCGGGATTACGACCTACTCACCGCTGCGCCACTGGAAGGTAGGCGAAGGGCAAAAGGTCGGGATTGTTGGCCTCGGTGGTCTTGGCCACATGGGAGTGAAATTCGCCAACGCGTTCGGCGCCCATGTCGCGCTCTTCACCACGTCGCCCGGCAAGGCGGCCGATGCGAAGAAGCTGGGCGCCCACGAAGTCATTCTTTCCAAGGACGAAGGCGAAATGGAGAAGCACGCAAAAAGCTTCGATTTCATCCTCGATACCGTCTCGGCGCCTCACGATTTGAACGGCTATCTTTCGCTCTTGAAACGCGAGGGGTCGCTTGTTCTCTTCGGAGCGTCTCCGGATCCGCTTGAAGTGGACGCGTTCAGCCTCATCCTCCGCCGGCGCAGGCTGGCGGGCTCGCTCATCGGCGGGATCGCGGAAACGCAGGAGATGCTCGATTTTTGCGCGGAGCGCGGAATCGTCTGCGAAATTGAAAAGATCGCAATGAACCAGATCAACGAAGCCTACGAGCGGATGATAAAGAGCGACGTGAAATACCGGTTCGTGATCGACATGGCGTCCCTCACCTGATGTTCGTCGTCGAAATCGATAAAAGGAAACGCTTCGTCGTCATCAGCGCAGCGGGGCGGGTCACGGCGGAAGAGGCCCGTGCCGCGGCCCAGCGCGTCCGGGAACTGACCGTTGAAGTCGAGCCCGGTTTTGTTGGCCTCGTCGATTTCCGTTGGCTCGAATCAATGGCCGTGGCAACCGCGCCGTTCGTGGGCGAAATCATGGACATATTCGCTGCGAAGAAAGTGAGCGCCGTAGTCCGGGTCGTGCCGGATGCGCACAAGGACATTGGACTTAATATCCTGACGCATTTTCATTACGGGCCCGAAATTCAGGTTCACACGGTTGAGACGCTGGCCGAAGCGATCCTGATCCTGGCGGGCGACTGAGCTGGTCTGCATCGCGGCACCGCAAAAGCAGTTGCAAGGTTTAGCGCCTGATGCGCTGCTACGCGATGCCGGAAAAGCGCGTTCAACTGGCTGCCATCGCCGCGTTCGTCGCGCTCTGCATCATCTGGAGCTCGACCTGGCTCGCGATTAAGCTCGGCCTCCGCGATCTCCCTCCCGTTTCGTTCGTTGCCATTCGCTTCGTCATTGCGGTCGCCGTTTTGCTCGCGATTTCAATTGGCAGGGTCCCCTTGCTGCCGCGGAACCAAGGCGATTTCAAATTCCTCGCCGCCACCGGCGTCCTGATGTTTTGCGTTAATTACGTCCTGCTGTTCTGGGCCGAGCTTTACGTTTCATCAGGTCTTTCCGCTGTCCTTCAGGCAACCATTCCGATCTTCGGCATGGTCTTCGCGCATTACATTATCCCGGGGGAACCGCTCCGCGGCTCGCGCATCCTCGGAGCGATCGTTGCCACGGGCGGTGTAGCGGTGATCTGCTCGCGCCTGCTCGATTTCGGCGGCGTCCTCGCTTTCTGGGGCGGCGTCGCGATTGTCCTCGGAGCGGCCGGGGCGGCTTACTCGAACGTTTTGCTCAAGGCCCGCGAAATTAAAATGGCGCCGGCCATGATCGCCGCGTGGCAAATGATTTTCGGCCTCATCCCGCTCGTTGTGGGCGGCCTGATCATCGATGGCAACCCGATCCACTTCCAATGGACCGGCCGCGCCGTCTTTTGCCTGCTTTATCTGGCCATACCGGGCTCGGCCATCGCGTTTCTCCTTCTTTATTGGCTGCTGCCGCGAATGTCGGTGACGAACCTGCAAACCATCTCGTTCATCACGCCTCCCGGAGCTGTCGGCTTCGGCTGGTTGCTCGGCGGGGAAACCTTTACCCTTTGGTCGCTCTGCGGCGGCGCGCTGGTCCTCGTCGGCGTCTGGCTGATTTTCCGGAAAGCAAAGGAGGCGGAGCTGGAGGAGTGCGAGACAGCATTGCCGCAAGGGTGACGTTCCTGCTCCTGCTCGTGATCCTGATCATAATCCCTTCAGTTTGCGTTGCCTGTCTCACAGGATCAGGAGCACGATCAGGATCATGAGCAGGAAGGAAAAGCCGCCGCTTGAAATCGAGCGCAAGTTCCTTGTCCGCGAGCTTCCGGCTGACCTAACGAGTTATCCGTCAACCGACCTGTCGCAGGGCTATCTGGTCAGCCTCGATGATGGACTCCAGGTGCGTTTGCGAAAAGCGGATGACAAATTTTCGCTCACCTTCAAACGAGGCAGCGGAAACGTGCGCGAAGAACGAGAAATCGAATTGAGCGCGGATCAATTCGACGCACTCTGGCCGGCGACGGCTGGAAAGCGGCTCGTGAAGACACGCTACGAAATCCCATTCCGCGACCGGGTCGTCGAGATCGACCTTTATCACGGCACGCACGAGGGCCTGGTTGTGGCCGAAGTTGAATTCGACGACGAAGAATCCGCCAAAACTTTTCAGCCCCCGGACTGGCTTGGCGCCGACGTCACGGGCGATCCGCGCTACAGCAATCAGCTCCTTGCTTCCTGACGGTATTTGCGGCGGCGGCGCAACGTTTCCATTCCCGTCCAGGAAAACGCCAGCCAGGCGAGACCGATCGCGATTGCGCCAGTCACGTCGGTGAAATAATGAGCGCCAAGGTAAATGCGGCTGATGCCGACCAGGGCCACGACGACGAAGGCAGCAGACCCAATTAAAATCCGGAGACCCCAGCTCCGAACTGAATAGGTAATGGCAAGGGCGAGGACGCCGTAGAACAGGGTCGCCCCCATGGTGTGGCCACTGGGAAAACCGTAGCTCGCCAGCATCACGATCGGGTTCTCGAGCGCCGGGCGGTCCCGGTGGAAGAACTGTTTCAACAACAGGTTGAGTACTGCGCCGCCGCCGGTCGCCAGAGCCACTGCGAGGAGCCGATAAAAGTTACTTCGGATGACCAGGACCGCGGCAAGCACGGCGGAAGCGCAACTCAGAAAAATCACTGAACCGAAGAAAGTGATAGCCAGCATGATCGTGGTGAAAAGCGGCTTGGCCTGCGCCTGGAACCAGGCCGTTATGCTCTGATCGAGCAGGCGCGTCGCCGGGTCGCGGGTGACGTGCTCGGCGATGTTCCCGAACCACCAGCCAGCGCCCGCCACGACCACTAGCCCGATGGTGAGATGGAGCCCGAGATAACCCTCAGGCGAGAGCCGTGCTGCTAGAAAGCGGCGGGGACGATGGAAACGACGCGGCGCCGGCGCGCTCATTCGTGTTCGTCCCGGACCCATCCACCGCCGGCAGTGTGAAAACGCTCAATCGACAACAGGTCGAACGTTCCCGACGCCGGTTCCCAGGTGCGCCGCTCAATTTCAACGTTCGGCCGATCGATCCGAATGACGTTGAAAGAATTAGGCTGGCCCCGGCCGCGGGTGGATGTGCTTGTTCCAGAGGAAACGATGATGGCCGAGTAACCCGGCATTTTATAGCGCTTCGCCGTCTGGCCAGTGTGCGCAATGTGGAAATGACCCGCCAAAAGAAGGTCCACCCCGCATTCGGCCAGTGTCGCCATCGCCAGGCGCGAACGTCCCACGACATTGCCGGCCGCGCCTTCCGGCAGGTCGAACGGGTGGTGCGTGACGACGATCTTCGTCCTTTCCTCCGGGACATCTTTCAGGGTCGCGCGGAGTTGTTCCAACTGGCTGGCATTGATCCGGCCATCCTTCCAGGTGAACGAGCGCGCCGTGTTAACGCCGACGACAGCAATCTCCGAGTCGATGAAGGCCGGTTGAAGATCGGCGGTTATGTAGCGGGTAAAGCGATCGAGCTTTCGAATAAAACGGGCAAAGAGATTGTGCAGCGGCACGTCGTGATTGCCCGGAACCACGATTTGCGGAAAGGGAATTGCCGCCAGGAAATCCTTTGCCGCGAGGAATTCGGCGGTCCGGGCGCGTTGGGTCAGGTCACCTGACACGGCAACGAGATCCGGCCGCGCTTCTCCGATAAACTTCACGAGCGGCTCGAGAATGGCGGAGTCGATCCGGCCGAAATGAAGATCGGAAAGGTGGATGACGGTCCGCATCAGCCGTTACTTTTTCGTGGAACCAGAACGCGCAGCGCGCCCGGCCGGGTTCGGTAATGCAATGGCGTTTCCATTCGTTCCACTTCGCCGTCGAGCGCGACAAGGAGTCGTCGTTTTTTCGTTTCGATGCGAGCTTCGGTCACGCAGAAAACATCGAAATCTTTCGCCTGATTGACGCGCCCGAACAGGGCATGGAAGGCCAGCCGGAAAAGGCCAAGACGGCCGGTCCCTTGAGTAAGATACAAACCGAGTTTGCCGCCGTTGACGGAAGCG
This sequence comes from Chthoniobacterales bacterium, assembly GCA_035536995.1. GTDB lineage: Bacteria > Verrucomicrobiota > Verrucomicrobiia > Chthoniobacterales > UBA10450 > AV80. The sequence continues at coordinate 65,556 of DATLNB010000025.1, forward strand.
CGCGAACCGAGGTTAAAACCCGCGATCTGGTATTCATTGTTCCCGACGAAGAGGAAGGCGGTCTGACGGGAAATCTGCCGGCCTTCGAACGCGATCTCCAGGTCCAGGAACGGAAGGCGGCGCAATGCCTGGATCGTTGCCCAGAAAAACGCGGTCCACTTGCCCCGGGCCAGCTGCTCCTGTTGGTTTTCGCGGCGGGAAACGATCTGGGGATAAAGGCCGAGGCTGGAATTGTTGATGAAGGTGCGGCCATTCACTTCGCCGACATCGACGGCGGCGACTTCGCCTTCGAGGACTGTTTGAATGGCGCCTTCGAGATCGAGGGGAATCCCCAGGTCCTTGGCGAAATGATTCAACGTGCCGACCGGCACGACGCCGAGCGCCTTCTCCGTGTCGACGAGCGCGGCTGCAACCGCGCTGATTGTTCCGTCTCCTCCCGCGGCGACGATGATCCGGGCGTCGCCCCGCGCGGCTTCTCGCGCAACCGCCGAGATGTCTTCGTTATCGTCCGGATGAAGAACCTGCGCCTCTCTACCGTGCGCCTTGAGCAGCTCCACAATCCGTTCTTCCGGATCGTCCGTCCCCCCGGCCCCACGATTCATGATCACGATCATCCCAATGGAATCGTATGGAGGGGGCTTCCCGATGCCCGGAAAGCCTCGATCGAAAATCAAATTTGAATCCGGCTCGGTTTTCCGGTTTATCTGAACCTGGATGCGCGAATATCACGATCTGCTCCACCTCGTCCTCGAGCAGGGCAAACCGCGGATGGATCGGACCGGGACCGGCACCCTGTCGGTTTTTGGTGCACAGGCGCGTTTCGATTTGCGCGAGAAATTTCCGCTCCTGACGACGAAGAAGCTTCACCTGAAGTCGATCGTCCACGAGCTCCTCTGGTTCCTCCAAGGGGATACAAACGTTCGCTCGCTCAATGAAAAGGGCGTAACGATCTGGGACGAATGGGCGGACGAAAACGGCGATCTCGGCCCGATCTACGGCGCGCAGTGGACGGGATGGCGCGGCCCCGATGGCTCGGTCACTAACCAGATCGATAATGTCGTCACGCAGATAAAGCGCGATCCCACCTCGCGGCGTTTGATTGTGAGCGCCTGGAACGTCGGCGAGCTCGATCGCATGGCGCTGCCCCCCTGCCATGTCCTTTTCCAGTTTTACGTTCGCGACGGGGAGCTGAGCTGTCAGCTTTACCAGCGCAGCGCCGATCTTTTTCTCGGCGTGCCGTTCAACATCGCGTCCTACTCATTGCTCACCATGATGGTGGCGCAGGTCTGCGATCTGCGGCCCGGCGAATTCATTCACACTTTCGGCGATCTCCATCTTTACCAAAACCATCTCGAGCAAGGGCGGGAACAGCTGAGCCGCGATCTTCGGCCGCTCCCACGGATGCGGCTAAACCCCGCCGTAAAAACCATCTCCGATTTTCGGTTCGAAGATTTTACCCTGAGCGAATACGATCCTCACCCCGCGATCAAGGCGCCGATCGCGGTCTAACCAGAGGAACGCTGAACCCCATGGACCGGAGACGATTTCTTGAAACTTCCGGTAAGCTGGCCTGTGGATTAACTGGAACCGCTTCCCTGCTTACGCTGGCCCCCGCGCCTGCCCACGCGGCTGCGGATGAAGCGGAACGGGGCCCGAACATCATCGGGCCGCGTCCGCCGTTTTCTCCCCAGATCGGGACCTTAATTTCGATGCTCAATTGGATGCGGCGGGCGATCTTGAACCCGGTCCAGGGACTCAGCGTTGCGCAACTCGATTATCTCCACGACGAGAAAGCGAATACGATCGGAGCGCTGCTCCATCACCTGGCCGCGATCGAACGATATTATCAGCTCCACACTTTCGAGGGAAAAAAATGGGGCGATTGGGACGAGGCCACGAAAAGGCGCTGGGATGCAGCTGCAGACCTCGGCGACGCAGCCCGTAAAGAGATCAAGGGAAACAAGCTCGGGCATTACCTGGACATTCTGAAGGAAGTGCGGGAGCACACCCTGGCGGAGCTTCGCAAACGGGACGACGCCTGGCTCATGCAGGTCATCCCCAATTCGGGGTCGGCGCCAATGAATCATTACTGCGCCTGGTTTCACGTCTGCGAACACGAATCGAACCACAACGGCCAGGTGAAATGGCTCAAAGCCCGGCTGCCGGGTTGAGCCTCAATTGTAACCAGACACGCATTCTTCGAATTTCCGCCCGGTCCTGCCGTCCAAACTCGGCCCATGAATGCAAGAGCTGTAGCGACGGCGCTCCGTCGCCGGACCAACGCGCCGATTTCAGCCAGACCTGGTTACGGCAACAAAGTGCTGGCGCTACGGCGCTGGGTTTGGCTCCTCTGCCTGGCCACGATGGTGATCGCCGTGTCACCCGCCGACGCTCAATCGCCTTACCGGGTCGAAATCGACTTGGAACAGCAGACCGCTTACCTCATTAACGGGCGGCGGGTTGTCCTGGCCACCCCAATCTCGACCGGGCGCTCCGGACATCTCACCGACTCCGGGTCGTTTAAGATCATCGAGAAAGAGCGGAACCATTTCTCATCGCTCTACGGAAAGATCGTCGATCGGAATGGCCGCACGGTCGTGGCCGACGCCGATGCCGACATGACAGTCCCGCGCGGCGGGAAATTTCTGCCGGCCCCGATGCGCTATTTCATGCGGTTCGATGGAGCAGTCGGGATGCATGCCGGGTATTTGCCCGGTTATCCGGCGTCGCACGGCTGCGTCCGCCTGCCGGAGCAAAACGCGATTGTATTTTTCAATGCCGTTGAAGTGGGAACACCCGTCCACGTTTTCGGAAGAACGGCAGGAACCCGGAAATATTTCCGTTACGGCCCGCAGCCCGCGCGGCCCCTTTATCAAAGGCCGGCTCGTCCAAGGTTTAATCCCCAAACCGAGAGCTTTTTTGGACCACGCTGAATCCAGAGTCAGCGGGACGCGCTCCGGATTCCTGGAATTGTGATCCTGAGCGTAGCGAAGGATCTCTAAATATTTCTGGCGTCAGCCCGGCTGAAATAGTCAGGGCTGTTTCTCCCGCCCAGGGGAATCAACATGACAGGTCCGATGGTCGCGGCGCCGGAGGCCCCGACCGGCGGACTAGTTCGCGGCCGGCGTAGAGGTCGTGCTGGCGGTGGTCGGCGCCCGGTTCAGATCAACGAGGTCCTTCAGGATATTGAGGGTCTCGTCTCGCTCAGGATCGATGGCAGGCTCTTTCGTCCCGTCATCGAGGATCCCGGCAGTCTCCGAATCGGAATCAGTGGCCGCTTCCGGCGCGACTTTGTTCGCGTTCTTTTTGTTCGCCGCGAGTTTACCCGGGAAAAGGATCGGCTGGATGTTCGGCTTATCCACGTTGTCGAGGGTGAGCCGGATCATTTGCATCTGTTCGTCATTCCGGGCGAGACGTTCCGCTGCGCGGGTTTCCTTTCGGAGTTTATCCTGTTCCAGCTCGGTTTTCCGGGTGTCTTCATTCAGCGAGATCCGGTTCTCATCGAGGCGTTTGCGGAGACGCTCCATGTCTTCCATGACGTACTTGAACTCGGGATTGGTCTGGACCCGCACGTCAGAGCGGCGCTTGAGCTCGTCGATGAAAAGGCCGCGGCCTTCCGCCCATTTTGTGAATCGGGCTTTCGGGACCTCGTCGTAGGGCAGGCAGTTTTTCAGAGCGCCCTCCCCGAACTCCGGGAGATCGCTCAAGGTCGGCAGAACGATGTCAGACGCCACTCCATGGAGCTGGGTCGAACCGCCAGCTACCCGATAGAATTTCTGGATGGTCAATTTCAGTGCGCCATCCTCCTGGGAACGGCTGCCGAGCAGGGAGGTGAACCGCCCGATCTCGAGGATCGTCTGGACCGTTCCTTTCCCGAAGGTGTTCTTGTCGCCGACTACGACCGCGCGTCCATAATCCTGAAGCGCTGCCGCGAAAATCTCGCTGGCCGAAGCGCTCTGCCGGCTGGTCAGCACGATCATCGGGCCGTTGTAGGCGATGCCCGGGTCGGGGTCGCTCGAGACAACGATGTTTCCGTTAGAGCTTTTCGTCTGGACGATCGGACCGGATTTCAAAAAGAGGCCGGTCAACGCGATGGCTTCTTCGAGCGAGCCGCCGCCGTTCCGCCGCAGATCCACGACCAGCCCGGAGATGTTTTCTTTCTTCAGCCGTTTCAGCAGCATGAGCACGTCCTTGGTCGTGCTCTTCTGGTGCTTGTCCATGTCCGCATAAAAAGAGGGCAACGTGATCCAGCCCAGCTTCACCGGGTCGCCGTTGTCGTTCTTCTTGATGATGACGTCGGCCCGCGCTTCCTGGTCTTTCAATTTAATTTCGTCGCGGACCAGCTCGACCGTCTTTCGCTTGGAGGGATCGGGAGAATCAGCCGGGATAACCAGGAGCCGCACATGCGTGCCTTTTTTCCCGCGGATCTGCTCGACCACCTTGTCGAGGCGCATATCGCGGACATCGACGAACTCGGTGTTACCCTGGGCCACTGCCGAGATGCGATCGCCGACTTTGAGCCGGCCGTCGGTTTGGGCGGGACCGCCCGCAACCAGGCTCTCGATCTTGGCATAACCGTCTTCTGTCCGAAGCATCGCGCCGATTCCAACGAGGGAGAGGCCCATGTTGATGCTGAAATTCTTCAGGTCGGCCTTGCTCAGGTATTCTGAGTGCGGGTCATACGACTGGGCCAGCGCATCGAGGAAAAGTTTGACCTGTTCTTCGCGATCCTGCTCGTGGACCGTCCGGGCGAGGCGCTCGTAACGACGCGCGATCAATTTCGGGCCGGGCTCAATTGGATGCTCGCTGAGGTGTTCCTGGAGAAGTTCGCTGGCTATCCGGCCGCGCCAGACTTCATCGGCTTCGGCCCCGTCCTTCGGCCACGGCGCCTTCTGCCGGCTTACCTCGATCGTCCCGTCGTTTTTATAATCCGGCGGATTATTGAGCAGCTCCTTGATCTTCGCGACTCGTTCGTCGACCCGCTTCAGGTAAAGCTCGTAGATTTCGTGCGCGGGTTTGAGGTTCCCGAGCAAAACATCGTCGTCGAGGGCCGTCGCGTATTTCGACGTCAACATATCGACGTCCTGCTGGGTGAAAAAGAGGTGACTGAAGTCGAGCAGCTCGAGATAGGTCTTGAGAAACTTTTTCGAGACGTCGTCATTCAGCGACTGGTGCGTGTAATGCCCTTCTTCGAGGAGCCGACCGACCGAGGTCGTAACGTTACCGGCATCGGATTTCGCGGAAACTACCGGCCCGGACGCGAGGGTGACGGCCAAAACCGCCACGGGAAGAATGAAAAGTGAACGGCGGAGTGGCTTCATTTCGGAAAAAGAGGTTTTGGAAGGTCGCAGATTAAGGAATGAACGCAAGAAAGCCGAGGTAGAGGTTGGTTTTGTTGATAATGAGACACTCGGCTAAGCGGAACATTCAAAGAACGGCCGGGCGCGCGGCGTTTGCATGCAGTTTTCATTCCCCTGTCTCCCGGTGTCTGGCCCGGAACAGAGAATCGCAAAGCGCCGGGGCGCCGGACGTCTGGTCGGCGTCAACAACCCCGGCTACAGTATCGGCGCGATGCGATACGAGACCTTTTGCGGAGGAGTTTTCGAGACAAACTGCTATGTCATCCACGCCCCGGAGGGACCAATCCTGTTCGATGCCCCGGATGGCGCCTGCGAATGGCTCGTCTCCAGAGGAATATCTCCCCGGTTGCTCCTGCTAACGCATGGCCACTTCGATCATGTCCCGGATGTGGCGAAGGTGAAACGACGGTTCGGGTGCCAGATCGGGTGTCACGCCGATACAATTCCAATGATTTCCGATCCCGAGTTTTTCCGAAGCTTCGGGTTCCAGCTTGAGATCGAGCCGACCGAACCCGATTTCACCATCGACGCAACACCGAGCCGGGACTTCCTCGGTCTTGCGATGGAGGTTCTTGAGGTGCCCGGCCATTGCCCGGGCAGCCTTTGTTTTCTCTCCGGCGAGGACAACTTGCTTGTCGGCGGGGATGTCTTGTTCGCAGGGGGAGTCGGCCGATGGGATTTGCCCGGCGGCGACGGTGAACTGCTCTTTCGCGGGATCCGCGAGAAGCTTTACCCGCTCGGTGACGAGATCACGGTTTTGCCCGGCCACGGGCCGACCACCACGATCGGCGACGAGCGACGGACCAATCCTTTTGTCCGGTAACCAACCCGTTTATCCGAGCCGAGTCAGCGGACCTTAAGGAGGACCGCTCCTGCTGGCCGGCTTCAGTTTACCGGTAGAACGAGCGATGCGGGCGAGCCCGGAGCCGCACTTCCAGCTCGCGGAGCTGATCGCGCATCCGGTCGATGAGCGAATGAATTCGGAGGCGATTAAGCGGGCGTTGCTGCAGCTCGAAGTTCAAATGCTGGCGGTCCCGCACGAGCCGCGAATACTCCCAGCGAGTCTGGCGAAATCCGCCGAAATGCATCTGGGACTCCACCCGCGAAAAAAGGAGATCAAGCTGGTAAACTTCCGCGCGCAGCTGGCGAAAATCCGTCCAGCGTTCCTGGCGGTCGCGCCGGTCGTTACGATAATCGAATCGGCGGCGATCCTCAGAAGCTTGCGAAGCCGGCACCAGGGTTGCGAGTCCCGCGATCGCTATCGTTGCGGTTAAAAGGAATTTTTTCATGGCGAAAGGTTGGACGCAACCTGCGGCCCGGCATTCAACCGCGCCCGACCTTTCGCCGTTACATACCCGCACCGACGACGAGGAAACTGATGACCACGATGTCCTGGACCATGTGAATCGCGAGGGCCCAGAACCAGCCCCGCGTCTCGATCATGCTCCTGGCCCAAATCCAGCCGGCGAAACCCGTCATCAGGACTCCGATTGTGCCCGAGGGTTGCCCGTAAAAATGGCCCAGGCCAAAGAACGCGGCGGTTAACAGGACGTTTTCACCCGGCGAAAAAACTTTCCGAAGGTGGGCCAGGAGAAGGCAGCGGAACTGAAATTCTTCGCTGGCGGCATTGAGGGCGGCGACCGCTACGATCCAGGGGAGGAATTGGATGATGCGGCTACCGGCGCCGAAGTTCGGGTGGACGGTCAAATAAAGAAACGGCGACATGACGGCCGCAAAGACGACGATGAGCGCCGGGCCGAACCACGTCCATGGGACCGGTTTACGCATGCCCAGGAACCGAATTGGCTGGGCCGGAGCGTCCAGGTCGCCGTTGCGTAGAAAAAGGTCGCGCCGCGTAATCCCGCTACCAATCAAGGTAAGCGCACCCAGGACGACACCGGAAAGCGTGAAGGTGCGGACGATGAAAAGCCGCGTGCCCCATCTCGCGCTGTCGGACCACGTCTGGACCGGCTTGGTTCCCGCCATCATCGGCGCGATTACGCCCCAGGCGACATTCAATAGTGCGAGGGCCAGAAGAAAACGAGTGAGGGGACGGAGACGAGGGAAGGCCAGAGCGCTAACCGCGATAACCAGCGATTCCGCCGTGATTAACCACAGTGAAGCAGCATGCCCGGTTTCCTGCCAGAGGATCTCGGGCAGGGTAGTCGCCAGGACCGCGCCCCACGCAATGGCCCGGAGGAATGGTTCGCTGTTTCGAGGGGTGCCTGGGTTCATCGGGCTGGCGGCGTCTCGCCGCCCGGCGCTCAGGAGACGCGTTCCAAAGCGTCGTGCAGCTTCCCAAGATTCGGAATTTCTCCGACCAGCGCGCGTAATGAAGCGAGCGCGGCTGGGATGTGGTCCAGGAAGGCCTTGTTGCCTTTCACAAGACCGAGGTATCCGTAAGCGCCCAGCGCCTGCATCAAACGCTGGATCCCGCATAGACGGAAGATGACGCGAAAATCGTCCGCCACTGTGTGGCCTGCGGCCGCCCGCTGCTCTTCGTAATCCGTAAGCAACTCTTCGCATTCAGGGCGAGAAAAGCTCACGTAGGGATCAAAGAGTAACGACGCCAGGTCGTATTCGGCCAGCCCCCGCCGCATCCCCTGGAAATCGATGAGGTGCGCCTGGCCGTTCCGAATAATGATGTTCTGGGATTGAAAATCACGATGGACAAGGGCGCGTGGCCGGCGCGCCAGTTCGTCCGCGATCTGATTGAGCTCCGGCAGCGAGGCAAGGTCAGCCAGGGCCGAAGCCTCCATTCCAAAGAAACGTCCGAGACAGTTCTCGAAAAAGTAACTTTGCTCCCAACGATAAAGCGCCGCGTCGAACTCGGCGGGCAAGCTGGCCTCGATTGATCTTATGGCGTCGGCCGGCAGGCAATGGAGTTTGACGATCTCGCCGAGGGCCGACTCATAGAAGGCCCGCCGGACCATCCAGGTTTCTTCCTGGTAACTCCAGAGATCCGTTTTCCCGAGATCTTCAATCCAGATCAGACCTTCCGCTGGATCGTGAAAATAAATCTTCGGCGCCCGAATATCGTGCTGGGCCAGGAATTCGGCGATCGCGACGTAGTGCCGATTTTCTTCCCGCTCGAGATTGTATTTAACGAGGATAATCGTCTGCTCGGCGGAACAGCGGACCCGATAGAATTTGCGGTCCGACCCGCCCTTCTCGATGGGGGTGATCCTGACCTTGGCTTCCTCGAGACGCGGGAAATGAATGCGCGTCTGGCGAAGAAGGAGATCGGTTTTTTTGCTAGATGTCTGTGTCACTGAATACCCCGTCCGCCTGGTGATGGGAGCGGACAATACAATTCCGGAGGCGGGCTCGGGAAGCGATTTGTGCGCCCGGCCAGATAATTGTGTTTTCGATGGCAGCTCCGGGGCCGACCTTGCATCCGGCCCCGATGGAATAGAAGCCCGAGAGCTGCGCCGATGGGTCGATCTCCGCGTCCGGCGCGATGCGAACCGGCCACCCCGCCGACTCGACGTAGGCAGGCCGCCATTCTTCGCGCTCGAGACATTCATGGACCGCGAGATACTCTTTTCGCGACCCGATATTGAACCATTCCCGCTCGTTCAAGATGACGGCCCCAATCCTGCCACCCTGGCCGATCCAATCCGCCAATATGGGAATATAAGAGACATGCTTGCCGGGAGGGATCCGCTCGAGGATTTTCGGGGTCCAAACCGCGATGCCGGCAAAGTCGTAGCGTCCGGGATGACCGTATCGGCTGGTGATATCCACCACGCGATTCCCTTCGAGCGCGACATCTTTGCCGAAGCCAGTGTCGCGGACCGCCAGGGTCACGTCATTTCCCGCGCGGGAATGTTGCTCGAGCAACCCGCCGAGATCGATGTCCGTCAGGATATCGCCGCTGTAGCTTATGAAGGGTCCGTCGCGGAGGAGTGACTCGACGTTCTTGATCCCGCCGCCCGTCCCGAGGATCTCCGGCTCGTGGACCAATTTAACGGAGCAGCCGCGATAATCACCGTTCGCAAATAATTCCCGGAAGGGCTCCGGCCGATGGTGAGTGTTGATCACGAAGGACCGCACCCCAACGGCGATCAGATGATCGAGCGCGAACGTGAGCAGCGGCTTTTGGAAAATCGGGATCAACGGCTTGGGAAGATCTTCGGTGAGAGGGCGAAGCCGCGTTCCCAGCCCGGCACCAAGGACAAAGGCCTGTGTGATCATCGGCTTGCTTCGGTAAGGCGAGAGGCTTTCGAACCGGCCGGTCCGCCCTTCCAAGAACTTGTGCAGCTTCCTGAATCTGATAAACCTTCGACTATGCCTGAAGAAACGATCTGGCGCGGGTCCGCTTCGCAGCTAAAGAACCTGGGCTGTTTCGTTCTCTGCTTTCTCTTTTGCTGGCTGATCGTCCCCATCTTCATCGGACTGCGCCGATTCCTGGAAACCAAGAACGAGGTCTTCGAGCTGACCACCGAACGCCTGAAACTGAGCCACGGCATTTTCAGCAAAGTGACCGAGACCCTTGAACTGTATCGCGTGAAAGACATCGAAGTGCTCCAGCCCTTCCTCTACCGGATGGTTGGCCTGGAAAACATCAAGGTGAACACTTCCGATCT